>NZ_CP128233.1:1958534-2621551 GCF_030344915.1 Neopusillimonas aromaticivorans
CGTTTGTATTTGCGGGGTTCATGCCATCCAAGGCGATGGCGCGCCGGAAGTGGTTGCAACAGTGGTGTGCCATGCCGGCTCCGGTGGTGATGTTCGAGTCACCGCATCGGGTGCGTGTTGCTCTGGCCGATGTGCTTGAGGTGTGCGGCCCGAACCGGCAGGTAACCATTGCGCGCGAGTTGACCAAGCGTTTTGAGCAGGTGGTCACGATGTCGCTGTCAGGCGTTGAGGCGTGGTTTGCGACTGACAGCCATCATGAGCAGGGCGAATTTGTGTTGATAGTGCATGCTGCACCGCAGCGTGAAGTTGGGGTCATCGATGCGGATACGTTGGCCCTGCTGGATATTCTGCTGGAAACAGTCAGTGTGCGCGATGCCGTCAAGGTGGTCACGCGTGTCAGTGGCTTGCCGCGCGACACTGTTTACAAACTGGCCCTTGAACGCCAACCTGCCGCCAGCTGATTGTTGTGCATTTGGCTTGTGCCGGTTGTGTTTTGCTGTTTTTCATAGGGCATAAGCCCTTTTCAACTGTAGTTCACTTGATTTTGATAGGAGTAGTTTCACGTGACCAAGCTTGCATTTCTTGAGTCGGCCGCCAAGCGTCGCAGTCAGTACGCATTGGGTAAAGCGTCACCACTGTCGCAGGACGAGGTGACCCAACTGATTCAGCACGCCGTTCGGCACAGCCCGTCGGCGTTCAATTCGCAGAGTTCCCGCGTCGTGATCCTGTACGGTGCCCAAAGCGAAAAATTCTGGGATATCGTCAAGGAAGAATTGCGCAAAATCGTGCCAGCCGACAAGTTCGAGTCAACCGACAAGCGTTTGTCCAGTTTTGCGGCAGGGGTCGGTACGGTCTTGTTCTATGAAGACCAGGATGTCGTCAAAGAGTTGCAGGAAAAATTCGCTATCTATGCGGAAAATTTCCCGATCTGGTCTGAACAGTCGAGCGGCATGGCTCAGTATGCTGTCTGGACGGCGCTTGCCGATGCCGGCATCGGCGCCAGTCTGCAGCATTACAACCCGGTAGCCGACGCCGCTGTAACCGCTGAGTGGGGTCTCCCGTCCCAGTGGAAGCTGCGTGCGCAGATGCCGTTTGGCTCCAATGAAGGTCCGGTCAAAGAAGCGTCTTTCATTGACGACGCCCAACGCTTCCGCGTCTTCGGTTAATTTCGGGCGGTTTCTTGAGCCTCGCCTTAGCGTGACGCGATGGCGGGGTTCATGCCGATAAGGTCGTACAGCCGCACCGCAGCATTTACAGCGTGTGTGCGGTCGATGTAAGGCCCCAGTTGTACCCGGTACAGGTTGGCCGCCAGGCTGACGTGTACCGTATTATTTTCATGGCCGGCAATAAGCGTGTTGAGTTTCTGGGCCAGTGCCAGCGCGTTATCTTCGCTGCCAAAAGCACCAAACTGCAGATAGAAGCCAGCCCCCGCAGCGGGCACAGCCGGCATGTCTGTTACCCTTGATGAATCACCCGATGCCGGTACCGCAGACAGAGTGTCTGCCGCTTCGTCGTTTGCGTTTGCCATGGTCGTCAGTTCGATGGCGGCCAGTGCATCGGGCACGATGGGTGTCATGACGGGTTCAGTGTCATTGATCAATGAGGCGCGTGCGACATCAACCGTGCTGGCGACCGGTATAACCGGTGCTTGAGCAACGGTTGCTGATGTTCCCGGTGAGTTCCAGGAGCCCCTGGAAATATCGGTGTGCGTGATAGCCTCGACAATGACCTTGCCGCTGCCAGGGCCAATCAGGCCCAGTTTGGCCGCAGCCACATAGGACAGGTCGATGATGCGCCCGGGGTGAAACGGCCCCCGGTCGTTGATGCGAACCACAATGGTGCGGCCGGTTGCTGGCCGTGTCACTTTGGCATAGCTTGGAATCGGCAGGGTGGGGTGAGCGGCTGTCATGGCGTACATGTCGTAAATTTCGCCGTTGGCCGTTTTGTTGCCATGAAACTGGCGGCCGTACCATGATGCAATGCCCTCTTCCCGGAACGGAACGTTGCCGCTGATGGGAACGTAACGTCGGCCAAAAACGCTGTAGGGCCGAAAGTTGGCCGGGGCATAGGCTTCTATGCGGGGGATGGCATTGGGGATGGCATTGATGTCGGGCGCCCCGCTGCCCGGGCCATCATTCTGGTAATAGCCCCTGACCGTTTGCCCGATGACGAGCAGCCCGCCAGTACGGCCAGCAGAAGTATCAGGCAAAAGTAAAGGGCGCTTCGTGCATGCATAAGGCTTCAGTCTGGGACAGGCAGGTTTCTGTGTCGGACGAGAAGGGGGAGTGGTCGGAAAAACGACGGGCCAGTTGCTCGACCACGTAAACCGAGCGATGCTGGCCGCCGGTACAGCCAATGGCTATTGTCAGGTAATTACGGGTGTCTTGTAAATACAGGGGCAGCCAGCGGCGTACGAAGCTGCTGATGTCTTCCACCATGTTTTCAACGCTGCCAAATTGCCCCAGCCATTGGGCAACCGGCTCATCGCGGCCGGTCAGGGCTCGCAAATCGCGATCGTAGTGCGGATTGGGCAGGCAGCGAACGTCGAAGATAAGGTCGGCATCTCCGGGCACGCCACGTTTGTAGGCGAATGATTCGAATGTCAGGACCACATCGGCCCTTCCGGCCTGGGTCAGTTCACGCATCCAGGCCCGCAGTTGTCCGGGTGTCAGGTCGGAGGTGTCGATGACGTGCTCTTGTTCGCGCAGGGACGCGAGCATGTCACGTTCGGTATGAATGCATTCGAGCAGCGAGGGCGAATGGCCTTTTTGTTGCAGGCGGTCAGTGAGCGGGTGGCGTCGACGCGACTCGGAGTAGCGCTGCATCAGGGTGTGATCGCTGGCATCGAGGAAGACGACCTTGAGCTCAACCCCTTGCGCCCGCAGCCCGGTAACGATGTCTGGCAAAGTGGCCAGCTCGCCGGGAGAGCGTACGTCGATGGCGATCGCGACCCGTTCAAGGTGTTCGTCCCGTACGGTGGCAATGAATTCGTGGAGGAATTTGACCGGAAGGTTGTCGACGCAGGTGTATCCGGAATCTTCGAGCAACCTTAATGCGACAGATTTTCCGGAGCCGGATATGCCGGTGATGATGACAATTTTCATGGCTGCTCGGGACGGCTGCTTTCCATGATGGCCAGCGCCTGTCGTTCGATAAATTCTCCCATGGTGTCAATGCCCCTGAGGGACAAAATGGTATTGCGCACGGCGGCCTCGACAAGTACGGCGAGATTGCGCCCTGCTGCAACCTGCAGCATGACACGGCGGATTGGCGTTTCGAGGATATCCTGGGTCAGGTCTTGTACCGGAAGGCGTTCGAACGCGTCAGCGTTGGAGCGCATGAGCTGAACGATCAGTTTGAGGCGCATTTTGCGACGTACCGAGGTTTCACCAAATATGGTGCGGATATCAAGCAGGCCCAGCCCGCGTACTTCAAGCAGGTTTTGCAGCAGGGGCGGGCAGTGACCTTCAATGATGCCCGGCGCTGTGCGGGACAGTTCGACCGCGTCATCGGCAACCAGCCCGTGTCCACGCGAAATCAGTTCGAGCGCCAGTTCGCTTTTACCCAAACCGGATTCGCCGGTGATCAGTACGCCCAGCCCAAGTACATCCATAAAAACACCGTGTACTGTGGTGGTGGGCGCAAGCCGCTTGCCCAGGTAGATGCGTAGCAAGTCGATGAGCTTTGCCGCTTCAATGGGGGTCGAGAGCAGGGGCACTTGCTGTGCGTTGCAAAAATCGCGCAGATCTTCGGGAGCCTCGAGGTTTTCAGCCAGCAAAATGGCCGGTACACCGCCGGTGACCAGGTCTTCGAGGTGATGCAACCGTCGTTTGGGTTCGAAACGCATGTAGTACAGCAGTTCGGCCTTGCCGAATACCTGAATGCGTGACGGGTGGATGAGGTTGAGGTGACCCACCAGATCGGCCCCTGCCATACCGATGTCGGGAACGACGCGGTGGGCGGCCCCCAGACCGGCAACCCAGGTGAACGGGATTCTTTCGGCGTTATCGCTGACGAGTTCCTGGACAGTGAGCATGTGGTGCCTTATGACGCGGAGCCTGAGGTGAGCAATGCGTGGATGACGGCAGGGTCTTTTTCGGACAACAGCTGTTCGCGCAGACTTTCGTTCGATGCCATGCGGGCGATTTCCGACAGAAGGTCAAGGTGCATTTGCGTTGCGGCTTCGGGGACCAGAAGTACAAACAGCAGGCTGGCCTGACGTCCATCGTTGGGGTCAAACCGCACAGGTTCAGCCAGACGGAAAAACGCAATGGCGGGTTCTTTGAGGCCCTTGATGCGGCCGTGTGGCACAGCAATAAGGTGACCGAGTGCGGTGGAGCCCAGACGCTCGCGCCCCATGAGGCTCTGGAAAACCGCTGTACGGGCGATGCCGTGATGGTTTTCAAAGAGCAGGGCAGCTTGTTCGAAGGCCCGCTTTTTGCTGGTGGCCTCGAGATCCAGCACGATGTTTTGCAGAGGCAGGATGCGCGACATTAAGTTCATGGCGGACATTATAGGTGGGGTCGTGGCGTTACACAAAAGCAGTCTGAAAACATGCGAAAGCCCCAACACCGGGGTGAATGGGGCTGACTTGATGGGCCGGTTTCAGTCGCCTGGGTTAGCGCTGAAAGGCGCTTGTGCGACGAACGGCCTGATCGGCATTACTCTTCTTCGGCAGGGATCTCTTGCCGTTTGAGCGCATCGTTGGCGTGATCCTGGATTTTTCTTTGTATTTGAGGACCTGGCGATCGATTTTGTCGGCCAGCAGATCGATGGCCGCATACAGGTTTTCGTCGGAGGCTTCGCAGTGCAGATCTTTGCCGCGCAAGCGCATGGTGACTTCGGCTGTATGTTTGAGACGCTCTACAGAGAGCATGACCTGGGTGTCAATGACGTGGTCAAAATGCCGGGCGACCCGAGCCAGTTTTGTTTTGACATATTCATCGATGGCGGGAGTTACTTCGAGGTGGCGACCGGTAATACTCAGGTTCATGTTGAGCTCCTAAAAAAACAACAATGGGTGCAGGGGCACCGTTGAAAGTTACTGCCAGACCTCCGTGGTGGTTGCTGATGACTCCAGTGTATCGTTTGCAAGGCCGAAATCAAGGGGGTATAACCAGGATTTGTGAAAAATCAAAAATGCCCGATGGTTTTTCGTTGCTGCTTACATGCGGAAATTCTTGCCCAGGTAGACCTGGCGTACCGCCTCGTTGTCGATGATTTCGTCGGGATGGCCGTCGGTCAGTACCTTGCCCTCGCTGATGATGTAGGCCCGGTCACAAATACCCAGAGTTTCACGAACGTTGTGGTCGGTGATCAGGACCCCGATATTGCGTGCCTTCAGGAAGTGCACAATGCGCTGGATTTCGATGACGGCAATCGGGTCAACGCCGGCGAACGGTTCGTCAAGCAGGATGAAACGAGGGTTGGTGGCCAGGGCGCGGGCGATTTCAACACGGCGACGTTCGCCGCCCGAGAGTGAAATGGCTGTGTTTTTTCGGATATGCTGGATTTGCAGTTCGTCGAGCAGCAGCTCGAGCTGTTGGGCCAGTGCCTGTTTGCCCAGGGGCTTGCCTGAATTGTCGAGCTGCAGTTCAAGGACCGCCTGGATATTCTGCTCGACGGTCAGGCGGCGGAACACCGAGGCGTCTTGAGGCAGGTAGGACAGCCCTAGCCGGGCGCGTTTGTGCATGGGCATGGCCGTGATGGGCACGCCGTCGATTTCGATACGTCCGGAGTCGGTGGGGACGATGCCGACAATCATGTAGAAGCTGGTGGTTTTACCCGCGCCATTGGGGCCCAGCAGACCGACGACCTCACCGCTGCCGACCGAGATGGACACGTCGTGCACAACCGTACGTTTACCGTAGGTTTTTTCAGGCCGGTCGCGATGAGGCTGCCTTTGCTGTCGCTGGTCGCGCGCAGCGGGTTGCGATCGGAGGAGGAAGAAACCATGACGACCGCCTTATTGCCTGCTTTGCTGTTTGCAGGCAGCCGCAGCGGCTTCGGCTTTGGCCGCCGGGGTGGCCAGCGAACGCACACGACCGCCACGCGCCGCCGAGTTCGGCCCGCCAGATGCCTTGTAAACGCTGGTGGCCTGGTAATACTTGACGCGTTCACCGCTGATGGTGTCGAACGGTTTGCCACAGACGAATTTGGTGATGGTGGCCTGGCCGATCATTTCGATGGTTTCGGCTTTGCCATCGTATTCGGCGCGCAGGCCGCGAGCTTCGATGACTTCAAACTTTTCGGGGTTTTCCTGGCGGATGAAGACCAGTTTGCCTTTGTCGGCGGTGGCCGTACCGTACTGGAAGCCATCGGCGTCTTCGCGCGTGACCAGCACATCGGAGTTGAGGGTCATGGGGCCGCGCGTCATGACGACGTTACCGGTAAAGGTGCTTTCTTTTTACCGTCGTCGTAGTTAAGCGTATCAGACAGAATCAAGGTGTCGGGTTCGTCGGCGGGCGGTTTGCTGCCACCCGTTTGTGCCAGGGCAGTCAGGTTCAGGCACAGCAGGGTGCAGGCCAGAAGCGAAGGGAGAGGAAGACGTTTTGAGATCATGGTAGTTTTGTAGCAGGCCCGCTGCCGGCAGGGGTGTCGGAGCGTTTACGGGTATCGTCGCCAGAAATCTTGACATCACTGGCGGATAAAACCTCAAGTGTACGAGAGACGTTGTCGTAGCGCATGCCTTTTCCGTTGATGCGCGATTTGCCGTTGACAACCAGCGCAGGCAGGTCGGTGTAGGCGATGTCTTCGTCGGGTAGCAAAACAAGTTGCTCGCTGGTGACATCGAGGGCGGGGCGATCGTCGTATGGAACCCGATGCAGCTGTGCGTTGCCGTTCAGGGTGATGCGACCGCCGCCTTCATTCATGATGGCTTTGTCGCCGGTTGCGACGGTGACGGGCGAGCCTGCCCGCTGTCCGACCGCCCTGGCGTTGTCGATTTCATAAGAGTCGTCGTCCGGATAGTGAACCATGTAGTCGCCTTCAAGACGATTGATGGCTTCACCGTCTGTGTTGGTGCGGATCATGACGAAACGCTCGGACCAGGCATCGGGTTCGTGGGTGAGACGGCGCGGGTCGTCGAGCACCACCGAGCGCAGCGTGTAATCGGCCGCCCACCAGCTTAGAGCCACCAGCGAAACCAGCAGCAGAAGGGCTACCAGGGTAGGTACGCGTTCTTTCATTATTGGGTGACGTCGCCCAGAATGACGGAGTTTGCCAACAAAAAGGGACCTAATCGGCCTTGTGCGGCCAGAATGAGGTCGCAGCATTCGCGGGCGGCTCCGTGCCCGCCGTTGGTGGATGCGACCCAGTGCACGGCCTGAGCGATATAGGCCGGTGCGTTGGGCACGCTGGCTGAAAAGCCGACGCGTTGCAAAGCGGCCAGATCCATGATGTCGTCACCCATGAAGCCCACCTGGTCAAGGCTGCAGCCGAGTCCTGATGCCATGGCGCCCAGAGCCTGCACTTTGTCGCGTACCCCTGCTGAACCAGTTCGATGCCCAGTTCGGCGGCGCGGCGAGCCACGATGGGGCCTTTACGCCCGGTGATGAAGGCGACGGCGATGCCACTTTCGCGCAGCATGCGCAGGCCGTAGCCGTCGAGCGAATTGAAACGCTTGACCAGTTCACCGTTTTCGCCGTACCAAAGCCCGCCATCGGTCAGGATGCCATCGATGTCAAAGGCCATGAGCCGTACTTCGCGGGCTCGTTCGATAACCTGAGGATTGACGCGGGCCAGAACAAGGGCCTCGGCCGGGTGAGGGATGGAAACAGATTTCATGAATCAGATTACCTTTGCTGCCATAAGGTCGTGCATGTGCAGGGCGCCGATAAGCTGGCCATGCTCATTGACAACCACCACCTGGGATAAATGGTTGGTGTCCATCAGTGTGGCTGCCTCGACGGCCAGCTGACTGGCGACGACGTTTTTCGGGTGGTGCGACATGCCGTCGGCCACAGTGAGCGAGCGGATGTCACCCTTGCGGATGATCAGGCGGCGCAAGTCACCGTCGGTAAAAATGCCGATGGGGTGATTGTCCGGATTGGTGACGATGGTCATGCCCATGCCCTTGCGTGACATTTCTTCGAGCGCCAGGGGAATAAGCGTGTGCTCGTGTACGACCGGCAGGGCATCGCCCGAGCGCATGACGTCGCGAACATGGGTGAGCAGGCGTCGGCCCAGCGCGCCGCCAGGATGCGACAGCGCGAAGTCTTCTGCGCCGAACCCGCGAGCCTCAAGGCAGGCGACCGCCAAAGCGTCGCCCAGCGCCATGGTGACGGTGGTGCTGGCCGTGGGGGCCAGGTTTAGCGGGCAGGCTTCGTGTTCAACGTGGACGTCCAGGTGGATATCTGCGTTGGCCGCCAGCTCGGAGCGGGGGTGGCCGGTGATGGCGATGATGGGTATGGCCATGCGTTTGCAGACCGACAGCACCGTGACCAGTTCCTGGGCAGCCCCGGAGTAAGAAATGGCCAGCACGACATCGTGTGGTGTCAGCATGCCCAGGTCGCCATGAATGGCCTCGACCCCATGCATGAAAAATGCCGGCGTGCCGGTAGATGCCAGTGTTGCCGCGATTTTTCTTCCGATATGACCTGACTTGCCGATACCGGTGACCACGACCTTGCCCCGGCAGGCCAGCATATGACGCACGGCATCATGAAAAGCGTGGTCGAGGCGCTGCTCAAGCGCCTGCAGCGCACTGGTTTCAGTGCGCAGGGTGCGCCGTGCCGACGCCAGGGTTTCATCGGGTGAAAGCGGGCGAGAACTCATCTTGTCATTTTAAATTAAGGTTATAGTTAACCCTAAGTCTAACTTCATGTCTTATGGCAACTTAAATGCACACTGACCCAGCAGATTACATCCGCAACGCCATCCGCAGCGTGCCCGACTGGCCTAGCCCGGGCGTAACGTTTCGAGACATAACGCCCATATTACAAGATCCCCGATCCTTCCGTGTGCTGGTTGACCTGTTCGTCTACCGCTATATGCGTCATCGGCTTGATCTGGTGGCGGGTATTGATGCCCGCGGGTTCATTCTGGGCTCGGTGCTGGCCTACGAACTGAATCTGGGTTTTGTGCCAGTGCGTAAAAAAGGCAAATTGCCCTATCAGACGCTGGCCGAAGAGTACACCCTTGAGTATGGCAACGCTACGGTCGAAATGCACACAGATGCGGTCAAGCCGGGTCAGCGTGTTTTGTTGATTGACGACCTTATCGCGACGGGTGGCACCATGGTCGCGGCGGCCAAGCTGTTGCAGCGTCTTGGCGCGAATGTGGTCGAGGCTGCCGCCATTATCGACCTGCCTGAGCTGGGCGGGTCGACAACCCTTAAGGAAACTGGTTTGCCCATTTATACGGTCTGCAGTTTTTAAACGGTATCTGTTTCGTCCGCCGAGGGGCGGTTGTCAGGGGCACAGCAAAAAAACAAACGGGGGGCAAAAAAGCCTCCCCGTTTGTTTTTTTGCCTGTGATCTGTGTGTTTACCAAGCCCGGGCGCCCCAGGCAGGGTGTCAAAGGAACAGCTTGTAGGCCGGGTTTTCAGTTTCGTTCCAGTAAGGGTAACCCAGCGAATCAAGAAATTCCTTGAATTTCTTTTTGTCGGCGGGGGCACCTGAAGGCCGACCAGAATGCGCCCGTAATCGTCGCCCTGGTTACGATAATGGAACAGGCTGATGTTCCATTCGGGGCTCATGGCGCTTAGAAATTTCATCAGGGCGCCGGGGCGTTCGGGGAATTCGAAGCGAAACAGCATTTCGTGCTCGGCCAGAGCCGAGCGCCCGCCCACCATGAACCGCAGGTGGGTTTTGGCCATTTCATTGTGCGTCAGGTCAAGGGTTTCAAACCCTTTTTGCGCAAGGCGGTGGCGATTTTTTCAGGTTCGGCTGCCGAACTGATTTGCACACCGACAAATACATGGGCGCTGGACGCGTCTGAAATGCGATAGTTGAATTCGGTGACGCTGCGCGACCCGATGGTTTCGCAAAGTTTCAGGAAGCTGCCGCGTTGTTCGGGGATGGTGAGCGCCAGCAGGGCTTCGCGAGCTTCGCCGACATCGGCGCGGTCGGCCACGAAACGCAGGCGGTCGAAGTTCATGTTGGCGCCGCTGGCAATGGCGATCAGGTTTTTGTTCTTCAGTTTGTGCAGGGCGGCATATCGCTTGGCACCGGCAATGGCCAGGGCCCCGGATGGTTCCAGTACGCTGCGGGTGTCCTGGAAGACATCTTTAATGGCGCCGCAGATGGCATCGGTATCGACGGTGATGAAGTCATCGACGTAGTCGCGTGTGAGGCGGAAGGTTTCCAGGCCGACCTGCTTGACGGCTGTGCCGTCGGAAAACAGACCGACGTCGCTCAGTTCGATGCGTCGGCCGGCCTTGACGCTGCGGATCATGGCGTTTGAGTCTTCGGTTTGCACACCAATGATTTTGATGTCGGGGCGCAGTTGCTTGATGTAACTGGCGACACCGGCAATCAGGCCGCCACCGCCGATCGCGGCAAAAACTGCGTCGATGGGGCCGGGGTGCTGGCGCAGGATTTCCATGCCGATGGTGCCCTGGCCGGCAATGACGTCCGGATCATCGAATGGGTGTACAAACGTGAGTTTTTCTTTCTTTTCAAGCTCTTTGGCGTGCAGGTAGGCGTCAGAGTAGCTGTTGCCCACCAGTACGGTTTCGCCGCCCAGGCGTTGTACGGCATTGACCTTGACCAGTGGTGTGGTGGTGGGCATGACGATGACGGCCCGGCACCCCAGCTTTCGGGCCGACAGCGCAACCCCTTGGGCGTGATTGCCGGCCGATGCCGCAATGACGCCGCGTTTCAGCTCGGCAGGGCTGAGATTGGCCATTTTGTTGTAGGCCCCGCGCAGCTTGAAACTGAATACCGCCTGCGTGTCTTCGCGCTTGAGAAAAATGTTGTTGTTGGTACGTGCGGAAATCTGGGGGCGAATTCGAGAGGGGATTCGATGGCAACGTCGTAGACTTTGGACGTGAGAATGCGTTTAAGGTAGTCAGTGGACATGGTGAGCGAAAAGGCGGAAGACGTGATGCACGTAAACAACAAGATTACCACAGCGGATTTGTCCGCTAAAGCTACACTGCCACCCTATGGAAACTTCAATTACCCCGTTGCTGGATAGCCTGTTTCAGGTGTTTGCCCTGCCTCAGGCCGGGCTTGCCGCCGTATTTCTGGCCAGCCTGATTTCGTCGACGTTATTGCCCATGGGTTCCGAGGCGGTGCTGCTGGCCTATATTGGCCATGTGCCCGCCATGGTCTGGGTGGCGCTGGCGGTAGCAACGCTGGGTAACACACTGGGGGGCGTCATTACGTTCTGGATGGGGCGTGGCGCAGAAGCCTTGTACGAACGTTACGCCACATCCGGCGGGTCTGATCGCTGGACCAGGAACGCCCGCCAATGGGTAGGCCGCTGGGGTGCCCCGGTTTTATTGCTGTCGTGGTTGCCCGTTATTGGTGATCCATTGTGTGCCGTGGCGGGCTGGTTGCGGTTGCCGTTCTGGCGCTCGGTAATCTACATCGCCATCGGCAAGGCCTTGCGCTATCTGGCGATAGCCCTGCCCGCCCTATGGTTTTTTCCGGCAAATTGAGCAGGGCAGCCCCTTGACCGATGCAGTAAACTGAGGGTTAACCATATCTCTTTGAATGCGACTTCATGAACGCCCCTCTTGCCAGCCATTTGCTTGCCTCCCAGCCGCCTTCGACCGAAGTACCGCGCTTGCGCGAAATTCCGTACAACTACACGTCATTCTCTGATCGCGAGATCGTGGCGCGCTTGTTGGGTCCCGAGGCCTGGAACTGGTTGTCTGATTTGCGCACCGAGCGCCGTACCGGCCGGTCGGCACGCATGCTGTTTGAGGTGCTGGGTGACATCTGGGTTGTTCGTCGCAATCCGTATCTGCAAGACGATCTGCTTGAAAACCCCAAGCGTCTGGCCATGCTTATCGAGGCCTTGCAGCATCGCCTTTCTGAAATTGACCGTCGTCGCGATTCATCAGACCCCGAGCGCGACAACAAGGTCGTGTTGTTGTTGCAGGCCGCGCGCGGTGCTGTCAGTGCCTTTGAGCTCGAGTTCGGTCAGACACGAGACCTGCGCAAGCAGGTGCAGCGTCGCCTTTCCAAGGTAACGGCCAAAGACAACATCAAGTTTGACGGTTTGTCGCGGGTGTCGCATGTGACCGACGCGACCGACTGGCGTGTCGAGTATCCGTTTGTCGTCCTGACTCCTGACTCTGAAGCCGAAATGGCTGCGCTGGTGCGCGCTTGTATCGAGCTCGAGCTGACCATTATTCCGCGAGGGAGGGCACAGGCTATACCGGGGGGCCATTCCCCTGACCTGGCGGTCGGTGGTCATCAATACCGAAAAGCTCGACCAGCTGGGCCCGGTCGAGCTGACTGAACTGCCGGGGGTTGATGGTCCGGTTGCCACGGTCCTGTCAGGAGCAGGTGTGGTCACCAAACGGGTTACCGAAGCGGCAGAAGCGGCCGGTTATGTTTTCGCGGTTGACCCGACCTCGGCTGAAGCATCGTGTGTCGGTGGTAATGTGGCCATGAATGCCGGTGGCAAAAAAGCCGTGTTGTGGGGGACTGCCCTGGATAACCTGGCCTGGTGGCGCATGGTTGACCCTGACGGCAACTGGCTCGAAGTCACCCGCATTGGTCACAATATGGGCAAGATTCACGATGTGGTCGAGGCCCGTTTTGAGGTCAAGTGGTTTGACGGCAGTGCTGCGCCCGGTGTGCGGTTGTTGCGCACAGAAACCCTGGTTATCGAAGGCCGTCGTTTCCGCAAAGAAGGGTTGGGTAAAGACGTTACCGACAAGTTCCTGGCGGGGCTGCCTGGCATCCAGAAAGAGGGCTGTGATGGCCTGATTACCTCGGCGCGCTGGGTGGTGCATCGCATGCCCAGTCATACCCGTACCGTGTGTCTTGAGTTTTTTGGTCAGGCGCGCGACGCGATTCCGTCGATTGTCGAAATCAAAGATTATCTCGATGAGCAAAGCCGCAACAAGGGCGCCATTCTGGCCGGGCTCGAGCACCTTGACGAGCGCTATCTGCGTGCGGTCGGCTACGCCACCAAAAGCAAGCGTGGCAGTTTGCCGAAAATGGTGCTTATCGGCGATATTGTGGGTGATGATGCCGATGCCGTTGCTACGGCAGCCAGCGAAGTCGTGCGCTTGTCCAATACGCGGCACGGTGAGGGTTTTGTTGCGGTCAGCGCCGAGGCGCGTAAAAAGTTCTGGCTCGATCGCTCCCGCACGGCAGCCATTGCCCGTCATACCAACGCCTTCAAGATCAACGAAGACGTGGTGATTCCCCTCAATCGCATGGGTGAATACACCGATGCTATCGAGCGTATCAATATCGAACTGTCCACGCGCAACAAGTTGCGCTTGCTGGATGCCCTCGAGGTATTTTTGGGCAGTGGCGACTTGCCGGTGGGCAAAGCCGAAGACGCTGACGACGCCCGGCAAACCCGGGCCGAAATTCTGGCCGAGCGTACGCGCGACGCCATCGATACGCTGCGCGATGCGCGCAAACGCTGGACCTGGTTGCTGGAAAACCTCGATCTTCCGCTGTCACAGGCCTTGACCGTCTTGTCGTCTATCGGTTTGCAGGGGTGGCGGATACCCTGGCAGAGCGTCTGGTGCAGCAGCCCGATGCCCGCGTATTCGATGTCGTGCAAGACCACACCATTCGCATTTCCTGGAAAACCGAAGTCCGGGCGCTGTTCGAGCGCTACTTTGCGGGGGCGGCCTGTGCTGCGGTGCTGGCCGAAATTCAGGCCATTCACGACCGTGTCCTTAAAGGGCGGGTATTCGTGGCGCTGCACATGCATGCGGGTGATGGCAATGTTCATACCAACATCCCCGTCAACTCCGACAATTACGACATGCTGCGCGAAGCCAATGAGGCCGTGGTGCGGATCATGCAAATTGCCCGCGACCTTGACGGCGTGATCTCGGGCGAGCACGGCATTGGCCTGACCAAGTTTGAATTCCTCACACAAGACGAGCTTCAGCCGTTCCAGGACTACAAGCGTCGTATTGACCCCAAGGGCCACTTCAATGCGGGCAAACTGATGCCCGGTGCCGACTTGCGGCATGCCTGGACGCCCAGTTTCAACCTGATGGGCCACGAGTCGCTCATCATGCAGCAAAGCGAAATCGGCGCCATCTCGACAGCCATCAAAGATTGCCTGCGCTGCGGCAAGTGCAAGCCGGTGTGCTCAACCCATGTGCCGCGTGCCAATTTGCTGTATTCGCCGCGCAACAAGATTCTGGCCACATCGTTGCTGATCGAAGCGTTTTTGTACGAAGAACAGACCCGTCGTGGCATCAGCCTGCACCATTGGTCAGAGTTTGAAGACGTGGCTGATCATTGCACGGTGTGCCACAAGTGCTACAACCCCTGTCCGGTCGACATCGACTTTGGCGATGTGTCCATGGAAATGCGCGCGTTGCTGCGTCGCATGGGCAAAAAGTCGTTCAATCCGGGAACGGCGGCTGCCATGTTCTTCCTGAATGCCAAAGATCCGCGCGTCATCAAGGCCACGCGTACGGCCATGGTTGACCTGGGCTACAAAGCGCAGCGGTTTGCGCACGATCTGCTGTCGGCGCCCGCGCGCAAGCAAGTTGAGCAGCCGCCGGCCACCATCGGCAAGCCGCCCCTTCGCGAGCAGGTCATTCATTTCGTCAACAAGAAAATGCCGGGTGGCTTGCCCAAGCAAACCGCACGCAAGTTGCTTGATATTGAAGACGCCAACTACGTGCCCATCATTCGTAATCCGGCAGTAACCAGCGCTGATACCGAAGCAGTGTTCTATTTCCCGGGGTGTGGCTCTGAACGCCTGTTCTCGCAGGTCGGGCTGGCCACGCAGGCCATGCTCTGGCATGCCGGGGTGCAAACGGTTCTGCCGCCGGGTTATTTGTGCTGTGGTTATCCGCAGCGTGGCAATGGCATGACCGACAAGGCTGAAAAGATCATCACGGATAACCGGGTCTTGTTTCACCGGGTCGCCAATACGCTCAACTACCTCGATATCAAAACCGTCGTGGTCAGTTGCGGTACTTGCTACGATCAGCTGGCCGGGTACGAATTTGAAAAAATCTTCCCGGGTTGTCGTCTGATCGATATCCACGAATACCTGCTTGAAAAAGGCATGAAGCTTGACGGCGTGACCGGTAGCCGGTACATGTACCACGACCCGTGCCATACCCCCATGAAGCTGCAAGACCCGATGAAAACGGTCAAGGCTTTGGTGGGTGAAGAAGCCATCAAGACGGATCGCTGCTGTGGTGAATCCGGCACGCTGGCGGTTACCCGCCCCGATGTCTCCACTCAGGTACGCTTCCGCAAGCAAGAAGAGTTGTTGAAAAATACCGTCCAGATTCGCGATGACGGCTATCAGGGCCAGGTCAAGATCCTGACGTCGTGTCCATCTTGTTTGCAGGGTCTGTCACGTTACGAGGGCGACACGGGCATGCAGGCCGACTACATTGTGGTCGAGATGGCGCGCCATGTGTTGGGTGAGTCGTGGCTGGAAGACTACGTGAAGGTTGCGAACGCCGGCGGTATTGAGCGGGTTCTGGTGTAAGCCCTGAAAAAGTGGGTTGCTGTGCCGCGATGCAGCGCTGCAACCCCACTTTTTCAATGCTGCAAGAACCCGGTTCAGTATTCAGGGCGTTTGGGATGCGTTTGCCTCGGGGGGTGACAAACCCGGCTGGCGGCAAACTCAAGCGCAAAAATACTGCCGGCGCCCAGTCGGCTTTGAATCGTCAGTTCGGCGTTGTGACGCATGGCCACGTGCTTGGTAATGGCCAACCCAAGGCCAGTGCCGCCGGTAGAGCGCGAGCGGCCGCGGTCAACCCGGTAGAAGCGTTCGGTCAGGCGTGGCAGGTCTTGGGGCGAAACGCCGATGCCGGTATCCTGAACCGAGTAGCAGGCCAGCCCTTGTTCGGTTTTGTACCAGCTGACGGTAATGGTGCCGTCTTTAGGGGTATAGCGCACGGCATTGGTCAGCAGGTTGCTGACGGCTGAAACCAGTTCGGTTTCAATACCCATGATGCACAGGTTTTCGTCAATGTTTTCAACAAAGACATGCTGCTCAGCGGACAGCAAGTGGGCCTGCTGAAGCGCCTTGTGGATCACTTCGCTCATTTGCACCGGAAGCCCCGCCTGTGTCGGCGACGATTCCAGGGTGGATAAGGTCAGCAAGTCGGCCACTATCGCCTGCATGCGTTTGGCCTGGGTGATCATCAGATCAAGGTAATGCTGGCGCTGTTCGTCGCTGATGTCTTCGCGCGGGATGTCGTACAAGGTTTCCAGGAAGCCCAGCAGGACGGTTAGCGGGGTGCGCAGCTCGTGCGATACGTTGGCCACGAAATCTTTCCGTGTGGTTTCCAGCTTCTCGACCTGCGTGATGTCGCGTGTGACCAGCAGGTAGTGACCGATGCCATAGCGGGTCAGCTGCACCAGCAGGGTGCGTTCGACATTACCGGCGCTGTGGTGAAGCACCAGCGGTTCGGGCCATCGTTGTTGCTGGGCATACTTGCCAAATTCGGGGGCACGCAGAATGTTGAATATGCTGTGACCGCGGTCTGTGGCCAGGTTCAAGCCGGTGTGAGTGCTGGCGGTACGGTTGCACCAGGTCACCCGCTTTTCCTGGTCCAGCGTGACAGCGCCATCGGGCAGGGCCTCGGCGGCTTGCAGGATGCTGTCGACATCTTGTTCAAGTTCGGCAATGATGGCGCTATCGCGCCGTAGCTGGCGATAAATTGGCGCCAGGACTTCGTCCCATGGGCCTACCGATGGAGGGGTGGCGCTGAGAGGTCTGCGACCCATTTTCTGATTTGAGCCAGTTGCGTGCCACTGACCAGAATCATGGCGGTCATGCCCAGTGTGGTCACGACCCAGCCTGCTGTTGCCGTTGTAAAGTAACCGACAGCACAGCCCAGCAGGCCCAGGGCAATCAGGGAGAAAATGGTTTTGGGCATGGTCAGGCGCTTTGAGCCTTCGTGGTCTGGGGCAGCTGGACGGCAAAACGGTAGCCCGCACCGCGCACGGTTTCAATATGGTTTTCGTGGCCGCTGGGTTCCAGGGCTTTGCGCAGGCGACGGATATGAACGTCGACGGTACGCTCTTCAACAAAAACGTGGTCACCCCACACCTGGTCCAGCAGCTGGGCGCGTGAAAAAACGCGCTCGGTGTGCGTCATGAAAAAGTGCAGCAGGCGGAATTCGGTCGGCCCGACCGTCAGAGACAGGCCATTGCCCGTGACGCGGTGCGTGGCCGGATCCAGCTTCAGGGTGCCGATCTGGATGACATCGTCGGTTAGCTGGGGGGCACGTCGGCGTAGTACGGCCTTGATGCGGGCCATCAGCTCTTTAGGTGAAAAAGGCTTGGTGATGTAGTCATCGGCGCCGGCTTCGAGGCCTTCGATTTTGTCATTTTCGGCGCCTTTGGCGGTCAGCATGATGACCGGCACCTGGCGTGTTCGTTCATCAGCGCGCAGTTTTTGGCCAGAGTGATGCCCGAGGCGCCGGGCAGCATCCAGTCCAGCAAGATCAGGTCAGGCAGTTCGGCGCGAATCAGTGTCTGGGCTTGTTCGGCGTCGAAGGCGCGCAGCACCTTGTGACCCGCAAATGACAGATTGACAGAGATCAGCTCCTGGATGGCGGGTTCGTCTTCGACGACCAAGATGGTTGTGCTCATGGCTCAAGGGATAAAATAACCAAAGAAGCTTCAATATTATGGCTTCAATGTTTCAAGTTTGTGAAAATTGCCATCTGGACGTTGTTGTGCCGCTTGCCGGCCAGCCTGCCAGACATCGGATACCATACGCGCTATGCAAAACACATCATCTAACCCGCAGGGCAGTTCTGGTAGCGGCCCCACCACGCATTTCGGCTATAAAACCGTGGCCGAAGCCGAAAAAGCCGCCAAAGTTGCCGAAGTGTTTCACTCGGTAGCCCAACGCTACGACATTATGAACGATCTGATGTCAGCGGGGCTGCACCGCGCCTGGAAGGCATTCACCATTGCCCGCGCCGATGTTCGCCCAGGCATGAAGGTGCTGGACATTGCCGGCGGCACCGGAGACCTGGCCAAGGCGTTTGCCCGCAAGGCCGGGGCGACCGGAGAAGTTTGGTTGACCGATATCAATGACTCCATGCTGCGGGTAGGGCGCGACCGTCTGATTGACAAAGGCCTTGTGTTGCCAACAGCCGTATGCGACGCCGAAAAACTGCCATTCCCCGATGGCCATTTTGATCGCGTCAGCGTGGCCTTTGGTCTGCGTAACATGACGCACAAAGACGTTGCGCTGTCTGAAATGCGTCGTGTGCTCAAGCCGGGTGGCAAGTTGCTGGTGCTTGAGTTTTCGCAAGTGGCCAAGCCATTGGCACCCGCTTACGATTGGTATTCTTTCAAGGTGTTGCCGTGGTTGGGCAAAAAGGTGGCGGGTGACGAAGACAGCTACCGCTACCTGGCGGAATCCATTCGCATGCATCCTGACCAGGAAACGCTGGCAGCCATGATGAAAGACGTCGGCTTCGAGCGCGTGCGCTATTTCAATTTGACGGCAGGTCTGGTCGCCTTGCACGAGGGTGTGAACCTGGGTTGAGCCCTTTGGCTTGAGATATCTTTCAGCTTCTAGTAAGATTGTGCGCTACCAGGCAGTTATTGCCTTGCAATCTTTGGTTCGGAGCTTAAACATTATGTCTCGACGCTTTTCCCGTTTTCTGGCTGTCGCCTTGCTGGCCGTTTCCACGGTCGGTATGGTAGCTGTCTCCTTCGATGCCGAGGCCCGTCGCATGGGCGGTGGTTCCAGCTTCGGCCGGCAGTCCAGCAATGTTACCCAGCAGCGCCAGGCCACGACGCCACCTGCAGCAACGACCACGCAGCGTAGTGCCTCGTCCGCTGCTCCCGCAGCAGGTGCGGCTGCCGCAGGTACCGCCGCAAAAAGTGGCATGTCCCGCTTTCTCGGGCCTATCGCCGGCATAGCCGCAGGCACTGGGTATTGCGGCGCTGTTGTCCAGTATGGGCTTGTCGGGTGCCTTCCTTGAAATGATCTCCAGCTTGCTACTTATCGGCCTGTTGGTGTTTGCCGTGCTCTTTATCGTGCGCCGGTTGCGCGGTGGTGCAGCCACGCCGGCTGTCCAGGGTGCTGGCGGCATGCAGCGCATGGCCCAGCCTGACGCATGGCAGCCACCCCAGGCACAGCAGCCTGCGTCCGTTGCGCCGGTCACCCCTGTGGCCTCAGCGGCCGCTTCAGCCGACCCTGCGGATCCGTCCTGGTTTATTCCGGGTGATTTCGACACGCCGACTTTTCTGGCCAATGCCAAGAAGCAGTTCGCTGAAATCCAGGCCATCTGGGACAGCGGTAATGTTGCCGGTTTGTCCGAATACCT
Organism: Neopusillimonas aromaticivorans; assembly: GCF_030344915.1. Lineage (GTDB taxonomy): Bacteria > Pseudomonadota > Gammaproteobacteria > Burkholderiales > Burkholderiaceae_B > Neopusillimonas > Neopusillimonas aromaticivorans. The sequence goes on from NZ_CP128233.1 coordinate 1,977,961, forward strand.
GACCGACGACCTCATCGCCGAAATGAAGCCTCAAATTGAGGCTCGTGGCGGCAAGGCGGAACACACGGAAATCGTTCTGCTCAATGCCGAGTTGCTGGGTATTGAAACGGTCAGTGGTGGTCACCTGGCCAGCGTTCGCTATTCGGGCATGCTGCGCGAAGCGCCCGGTGCCGAGGCCTTCCGCTTCGAGGAAGTCTGGAATCTGTACAAGGCCGACGGTCAGGGCTGGTTGTTGGCCGGTATCCAGCAAATTCCGGTCGAGGGCCAATAAGCTTCTGCGCATGTCGGGGCGGTCTTCATAGGCCGCCATAGGGGCCGGTACCGCACAGCGTTGCGCCCGGCCTGTTTTTTGTGCAGACCGCAGTGCAGTCAAAAACGTTAAACTTAGGCCTGTATATTTTCCTGTCTCGCGCGCAGGCCGCGCGTGCCCATTCATGCTGCCTTTCCCCCACTTACGACACTTGCCGCTTCGGTGGGTGTTACTGCGCTGAACCGCTTGCTGGGCCGCGAGGCTTGGGCGGCACAGCGTCTAAGCCGTCATTCGGGCAAAACCGTCAGGTTGGCGCTGGGCCAGACCTTCGTTTCACTGACCATTGCCAATAACGGGCAGATGCAGGTGGCTGATACCTCCATCGTCCCAGACGTCACCCTCACCTTACCGGCAGGCCGGCTTGGTCAGATCTTTGATGTGCTTCGTCATAAAGACCCGGAACAATTGGTCGAGGCCATGCACATACAGGGCGATGCGGGCCTGGCCAATGTGGTGGCTGATCTGGCGCGCAACCTGCGCTGGGATGCTGAATCTGATCTGGCCCGTGTGGTCGGAGATATCCCCGCAGCGCGGCTGGTCTCCGGGGGCGCGCCATTGCCCAAGGGCTGAAACAAGCCGGCGAGCATTTTGCCGGCAATCTCAGCGAATACCTTACTGAAGAAGAGCCGCTGGTTGCCGGACGCTACGGCTTTGCCGTCTTGCAGGCCGATTACGCCGCGTTACTGCGGCGGCTCGATCAGCTTGACCAGCGCATGACGCGCCTCGAGACATCGTTGCGTACCCGGAGATCCTGATGCTGACGTTCTTTCGCCTGGTGCGTATTTTGTTTGTTGCGCTGCGCTACCGCCTTGATGAGCTGGTGCTGTCCAGCATCAAGCATCCGGTTGCCTTTAGCCTGTTGCGTGTGGTGCGCCTGGGGCGTCCGCCGCGTGCCGATCGCGGGGTGCGCTTGCGACTTGCGCTCGAGTCGCTGGGGCCGATTTTTGTAAAATTCGGGCAGGTGTTGTCGACACGTCGTGACCTGATCCCGCCAGACCTCGCGATCGAATTGGCCCGGTTGCAAGACCGAGTGCCGCCATTTCCCTCGGATCAGGCTGCTGCCTGTGTACAGGCAGCGCTGGGGGCACCACCGGCAGTGCTTTTCCGCCATTTCGAAAAAGACCCGGTCGCGTCAGCATCCATCGCCCAGGTGCATTTCGCGGTGTTGCATGATGGCCGCGAGGTAGCGGTCAAAGTATTGCGTCCGGGCATGTTGCGGGTCATTGAAAATGATCTTGCGCTGCTGCGTGTGCTGGCCAGTGTGGTTGAGCGCCTGGTGCCTGACAGCCGCCGCCTGAAACCCCGTGAGGCCGTTGCCGAATTTGATGTTTACCTGCACGATGAACTTGACCTGGTGCGCGAAGCCTCGAATTGCAGCCAGTTGCGCCGAAATTTTGGCCCTGAAACCGGGCGGCAGAATCTTCTGATGGTGCCTGAGGTCATCTGGGAGTTCACCACGACGACGGTGTTCACCATGGAGCGCATGCGGGGCATTCCGGTCAGCCAGGTCGAACGCTTGCGCGATGCCGGGGTCGATATCAAGGCGCTGGCACGAACCGGTGTCGAGATCTTTTTCTCTCAGGTCTTTACGGACGGTTTTTTCCATGCCGACATGCATCCGGGCAATATTTATGTGTCCGATGCACCGGAAACCCTCGGCCGTTATATTGCCCTTGATTTTGGCATCGTGGGCTCGCTCTCCGAGCACGACAAGAACTATCTGGCGCAAAACTTTCTGGCGTTTTTCCAGCGTGATTACCGGCGCGTGGCGCAGTTGCATATCGAGTCGGGCTGGGTTCCCCCAATACGCGCGAAGAGGCGCTCGAAGGGGCGGTGCGCGCCGTCTGTGAACCCTATTTTGATCGCCCTTTGTCCCAGATTTCGTTAGGGCAAGTGTTGCTGCGGCTGTTCCAGACGTCGCGTCGTTTCAATGTTGAAATCCAGCCGCAACTGGTGTTGCTGCAAAAAACGCTTCTTAATGTCGAAGGCATGGGTCGAGACCTTGACCCTGATCTTGACCTTTGGAAAACGGCCAAGCCCTATCTTGAAAACTGGATGCACGAGCGTATCGGCCTGAAGGGCCTGAAGCGACGCCTTGACCAAGAGGCCGGGCAATGGGCGCAAATGCTGCCCCAGTTGCCGCGCCTGGTGCACGCCAGCCTGTCGCGCCCTGATGCCATGCCGGGCGTGCAGCATGAATTGCAGCGTTTACGCAAGGCGCAAGAGTTCAATAACCGTTTGGTGATGGTCTTTGCCGCAGTGGTTGCGGTTGCCATTGGCGTAGCGATCTGGGCCATGATGGGTCGTTAGCCCAAGTGTTGTTTATCACCCGGTTTTTTTATCCTGACACAATTTTGCGATGTTTGTGTCGTAGCATCATGCAGTTGTGCCGGTTTTTTTGTTCGTAGTGTGTTGTTAAAAGAGAGATGACTATGCTTTACCCAGAATTGTTCAAGTCAATGGAAGCGGTGCGCTGGAATATGGCCACTGATATTCCATGGGATGATTTCGATGGCAGCAAACTCTCCGATGATCAGGCCTACACGATCAAGATGAACGCCATCACCGAGTGGGCGGCGTTGCCGGCCACGGAAATGTTTTTGCGTGACAACCGTGATGACAGCGATTTTTCTGCTTTCATGTCGGTATGGTTCTTTGAAGAGCAAAAGCATTCGCTGGTGCTCATGGAGTACCTGCGTCGTTTTCGCCCCGAACTTGTGCCGACCGAAGAAGAGCTGCACAAGGTCCGTTTCGAGTTTGACCCGGCGCCGCCGCTGGAAACTCTGATGCTGCATTTTTGCGGCGAAATTCGTCTGAATCACTGGTACCGGCGTGCCGGCGAGTGGCACACCGAACCTGTGATCAAAGCCATTTATCAAACTATTGCCCACGACGAAGCGCGTCATGCCGGTGCGTATCTGCGTTACATGAAGCGCGCCTTGCTGAGCCGTGGCGAAGCCATTGGTCAACAGGCACGCCTGGCGTTTTCAAAAATCGGGGTCTTGATGGCCTCGGCGCATCGCACGCCGCAAGCCCTGCATCCCACCAACCTTCACGTCAACAAAGAGCTGTTTCCCCAAGATACGGTGCAGTCCAAGGTGCCGTCGCCGGGTTGGCTTGAAAACTGGCTTGATCATCAAATTCATTTTGATAAAGACTGGGAAGGCAAGGTCAGTTCACGCATTTTGCATAACTTGTCGTTGCTTATGGACAGCAGTTTCAAGACCGTGCAAGATCTGAATCGCTACCGTAAAGAATTGACGCGTTCGGTGGCGCCGGTTATCCAGACCCCGGTTTAACATCATGGGCGTGCGTTTCGAAGCCAAGATACTGTCGCGCGCCGAGTGTGAGGCGGCGGTGCGTTCCGGCAAGCTGGCGCGGCCGCTGGTGTTCACGAATGGTGTGTTTGACATTCTGCATCGAGGCCACGTCAGCTATCTCGACGAGGCGGCCCAGTTGGGTGCAACGCTGGTGGTGGCCGTTAATACTGATGCGTCGGTGAAGCGGCTGGGGAAGGGGATGACCGGCCGGTTAATCACCAGGATGATCGTCAGGCCTTGCTGGCCGCACTGGAAAGCGTCAGCTGTGTCACGGTCTTCGATGAAGACACCCCGCAAGCCCTGATAGAAGCCCTGCGCCCCGATGTGATTGTAAAAGGGGTGACTACAACATGGAAACCCTGCCCGAAACAGCCAGTGTACGTAGCTGGGGGGCGAGGCCGTGGCGATTCCGTTTCGTTTCGATCGCTCCACCACAGCCCTGCTGAAGAAGGTCAGGGGTAGGCTGAAGCAGCCCGTTGACCGCTTTCAGGTCGGCGTCGGTTAATGTGCCGGCGGCGGCCTTCAGGCGTAAGCCAGACAGCAGGGTCGCATAGCGCGCATTGGCCAGGGCACGCTGGGTTTCGTAAAGCTGCTGCTGGGCGTTCAAGACGTCGATATTGACGCGCACACCCACTTCGTAACCGGTCTGGTTGGCCTGCAGCGATGCCAGGCTGGATTTTTCAGCCGCCAGCAATGCATTGACCTGAGCCAGACCAGAGACAACCCCTGAAAAATATTGCTGTGTTTGCTGCACAGAGACCCGGCGGGCGGATTCCAGGTCGTAGCGTGAGCGTTGCAGCAGCGAGGTCTGTTCGCGGACCTTTGATGAGATCCCCCGCCTGAGAACAGGGGGATGGTCAGTTGGACACCGACGGTACTGTCAACTGATCTGGGGCCCGCCCTTGGGCCATAAACGCCCCGGTCGCTGGACGAACCCGACTGGGCGTAAAAATCAAGCGTCGGGTAATGCCCGCTTTTGGCAATGCTGATTTCTTTTTCGGCCACCTGGGTATCGAGCATGGCGCGTGCCACTTCCAGGCTGGCGGTGCGAGCCTGGTCGGTCCAGTCGGTGATGCGGGCTGGTTCGGGTGGTGGCAGGGTGATGTCTGTGGACAGGCCGGCCAGGGTTTCAGGCCGTTCGTTGATGATGCGCTGTAGTTGGTCAAGGCTGACTTCCAAGACATTGCGTGCCTGGATTTCATTCGCCGTGATCAGGTCAAGACGGGCTTGGGCTTCGTAGGTGTCGGCAATGGTGGCGCTGCCCAGTTCAAAACCCTTGCGCGCCGCTTCAAGCTGGTTACTGATCGCTTTCTTTTGAGCATCAAGGGTTTTCAGGGTGTCTTGCGCGGCCAGAACGTCAAAATAGGCCTGGGCAACGCGCAGCATCAGGTCTTGCCAGGCCTGTTGAACGGACAGATCGGCCGACTGGACTTGAAACTGTGATTGTTTCAGTTTTTCCCATTGGGCGATGTCGATGATGGGTTGGGTCAGGGTAACCGCCCACACCCCGCGCCGTGAGCTGCGGCTGTCATCCAGGCTGGTGTTGCGCGTGTTGTCGATTTCTGCACCGGTGCTGGCCGTAAGAAAAGGTAGCAGAAGGGCGCGCGCCTGGGGTATTTTTTCTTGAGCAGCGTTGCGACTGGCTTGTGCCGATGCATACACCGGATCGCGCTCGAGCGCCATTTGCCAGACCTGCAGCAAATTGTAGGGTTGCGCCATGGCCTGCCCACCCCATAGCGCCAGCATGGTGCCAATTGCCAGAAACCGTCGCACGCTACGCACTCAGAACTTGAATTGCGGTTGGGCTGTGCCGCGCAGCGGCTTGATGACCGTATCGAACAGTGATTCGGTTTCAAAGCTGGCCGCACTGGTGCGGGTGATACGCCACGCGGTCATGACTGGCAGGTTGCCAACGACAACGACCATGCGCCCGCCGATACACAGTTGGTACTTGAGTGGATCGGGGATGGCGGGTACAGAACCGGTGAGCAGGATGGCATCGTATTCGGCGGTACCCCAGCCCGCATGGCCATCGCCAACCTCAACGGTGACTTTGCTGATGTGCTCGCGTTGCAGGTTTTCAGTGGCGAATGCTGCAATTTTGCTGTCGATCTCCACCGTGGTGACCTGTTGAGCCAGCCGGGCGAGCAAAGCCGCCTGGTAGCCCGAGCCTGTACCGATTTCAAGTACGCAGTCAGTAGGGTCGAGCAACAGTTCCTGGGCCAGCCGCGCCTCTATTTTCGGGGTGAGCATGGTTTCATGCGTATCGATGGCATTGATGATCAGGGGCAGTTCAACATCAGAGAACGCCAAGGCCTTCATGCCTTGCGGAACGAAGCGTTCGCGCGGGACATCGAACAGGGCCTGCAGCACGGTTTTGTCAAAGACATTCCAGGGACGAATTTGCTGTTCGACCATATTGAAACGGGCTTGTTCGACGTTGGATAGACCTGTGGCGTTCATAACCTTTCGATGCAAAAAATAAAGTTGAACTTATTGTACCCATTCGGTGACGGCTGCGGCGTTGCCGTTCAGACTGCAGTCAGACGCCCTGCCACCAGGGTGGAAGTGGTGGACCGGACCGTGCCCGTTGCCCACCTGGAGTTCGTCTGCATGTTCAATGGCGGCGACCAGGTAGGCTTTGGCACGGCGTGCTGCCTCGACGAAATCGGGGGTTTGCGGCAGCAGTGCGGCCAGTGCGGCTGACAGTGTGCAGCCCGTGCCGTGAGTGTTGCGGGTGGCAATGCGATGACCTGGCAGCTCGATGAGTTTGTCGCCATCGTGCAGCAGGTCGATGGTATCGTTGCCGGGCAAGTGGCCGCCCTTCAGAAATACCCAGCGCTGGCCGTCGTCGTTCAGCAGGCGGCGCAAACGTTCGGCCACGCGTCGCATTTCTTTGACGCTGTCAACCGGGCTCATGCCCAGCAGTACACCGGCCTCGGGCAGGTTGGGCGTGAGTACGGTTGCCGTGGGCAACAGGCTTTCACGCAATTCATTGATGGCGGGTTTTTCGAGCAGGGCGTCGCCGCTTTTGGCGATCATGACCGGATCGAGCACGATGTGAGCCGGTTTCCAGTGCGCCAGTCGTTCAGCCACGACCCGCGTCACGGCCTGTTGGCCCAGCATGCCGATTTTGACGGCGTCAATGCGCACATCGTCGAACAGGGTGTCGATTTGTTGCGCCACAAATTCGGGAGGGACGGGTGCAATGCCGGTAACGCCGCGCGTATTCTGGGCGGTCAGTGCCGCAACTACTGCGGTGCCGTAGGCCCCAGTGCACTCATGGCCTTGATGTCAGCGAGGATGCCGGCACCGCCAGAGGGGTCGATCCCGGCGATGGAAAGCGTATTTGGAATCATTATTTGCCCCGGGACTGGATCAGCCCTTCGGTGGGCGAACTTGGGCTGGCGGTGTAGTACTTGCGTGGCATGCGGCCTGCCAGAAAGGCTTCGCGTCCGGCTTCTACGGCTTTTTCATGGCGCTGGCCATCAGTACCGGGTTTTGTGCACCCGCAATGGCGGTGTTCATCAAGACGCCGTCACAGCCCAGTTCCATGGCAATGGCGGCGTCGGAAGCCGTGCCAACCCCGGCGTCAACCAGCACCGGCACATGGGCCTGGTCAATGATCAGACGCAGATTCCAGGGGTTGAGAATACCCATGCCCGAACCGATCAGCGACGCCAGCGGCATGACCGCGATGCAGCCGATGTCTTCGAGCATGCGGCACTGGATCGGGTCATCGGTGCAATAAACCATGACATCAAAGCCATCATCGACCAGAGTCTTGGCGGCCTTGAGCGTTTCAGGCATATTGGGGAAAAGATTGTCAGCACTGCCCAGAACCTCGAGCTTGACCAGTGCGTGGCCGTCGAGCAGTTCACGTGCCAGTCGCAGTGTACGTACGGCGTCTTCGGCGGTAAAGCAGCCGGCGGTGTTGGGCAGGATGGTGAAGCGGGAGGAGGCAGGAAATCGAGCAGGTTCGGCTCGTTGGCGTTCTGGCCGATGTTGGTGCGGCGAATGGCGACGGTAACGATTTCGGCGCCACTGGCATCAATGGCTTCGCGGGTTTCCTGGAAGTCTTTGTATTTTCCGGTACCGACCAGCAAACGGGAGTTGTAGGTTTTGCCAGCCAGCGTGAAGATGTCGTTTGAGTTCATGGGATGAAAATTGCGCAAGTTGAGGGCCGGGCAGGCCTGACGGCCCGGCAATGGGGTCTATTGTAGAGTCAGAGCGCGCTTCTTGCGCACCCGGGCGGGACCCACCCTCGCAAGTTACAATACCGCCCAGAATTCCTTTTTAATCAACAGGTCTCGCCGCGTGTCATATCCAAAGTTGCCCTATCCCTTGTCGTCTTACACCCACGGTGCCGAATTTGTCCGGCGGCTGGCGTCTCGCATCCTGGTGCTGGACGGGGCCATGGGTACCATGATCCAGCAGTACAAGCTGTCAGAGCACGACTTCCGCGGGGCCCGGTTTGCCGATCATGGCAAAGATCTGAAGGGCGACAACGAACTCTTGTCGCTGGTCCGGCCTGACATCATTCTGGATATCCATCGTCAGTACCTGGCGGCTGGCGCTGATGTCATTGAAACCAATACGTTTGGTGCCACTTCGGTTGCGCAGGGCGATTACGATTTGCCCGGATTGGCTTATGAACTCAATCTTGAATCCGCCCGTCTGGCGCGGCAAGCGTGTCAAGAGTTCAGTACCTCTGATCATCCGCGTTTTGTCGCCGGGGCGCTTGGGCCTCAACCCAAAACGGCGTCCATTTCACCCGATGTCAACGATCCGGGTGCTCGTAATGTCACTTTCGATGAGTTGCGGGTGGCGTACACCGAGCAGCTTGAAGGCCTGCTCGATGGCGGCATTGATATCGTCCTGATTGAAACCATCTTCGATACGCTCAATGCCAAGGCCGCCATTTTTGCGGTTGAAAGTGTGTTTGAAGCGCGCGGGGTCCGCTTGCCGGTCATGATTTCCGGTACGGTCACTGACGCGTCCGGTCGTATCTTGTCGGGGCAAACCGTCGAAGCGTTCTGGAACTCGGTGCGCCATGCCCGTCCGGTCACCATCGGGCTGAACTGCGCCCTGGGCGCCGCCCTGATGCGCCCGTACGTTGCCGAGCTGTCCAAAATTTGCGACACCTATGTGTGTGTGTATCCCAACGCCGGTCTGCCCAATCCGATGGCAGAAACCGGCTTTGATGAAACCCCCGATGACACCTCGTCGTTGTTGCGCGAATTTGCGACCGCCGGGCTGGTGAATATGGTGGGCGGTTGTTGTGGTACCACGCCAGATCATATTCGTGCCATCGTTGAGCGCGTTCAGGATCTGCCCACGCGCACGGTGCCCGAGATCCCGGTCAAAACCCGCTTGTCGGGCCTTGAGGCGCTGAACTTTGACAAAGATTCATTGTTCATCAACGTCGGCGAGCGTACCAACGTCACCGGCAGCAAAATGTTTTTGCGTCTGATTCGTGAAGAAAAGTACGACGAGGCGCTGGCCGTGGCGCGTCAGCAGGTTGAAAACGGGGCCCAGATCATCGATATCAACATGGACGAAGCCATGCTGGATTCGGTGGCGTGCATGCGCCGTTTCCTGAATATGGTAGCTTCCGAACCCGATATTTCGCGCGTTCCCATCATGATCGACAGTTCCAAATGGGAAGTGATCGAAGCCGGGTTGCAGTGCGTGCAGGGTAAGGCGGTGGTCAATTCCATTTCCATGAAGGAAGGGGTCGAGGCGTTTCTCGAGCATGCCCGGTTATGTCGCAAGTACGGCGCCGCTGCGGTGGTCATGGCCTTTGATGAAAAAGGCCAGGCTGACACGCTGCAACGCCGGATCGATATTTGCGGGCTGGCCTACAAATTGCTGGTCGAAGAAGTCGGTTTTCCGCCGGAAGACATTATTTTTGACCCGAACGTGTTCGCGATTGCCACGGGTATCGAAGAGCATAACCATTACGCCGTCGATTTCATCGAAGGGACGCGCTGGATCACCGACAATTTGCCTCATGCCCGGGTTTCGGGCGGCGTATCGAACGTCAGCTTCTCGTTCCGTGGCAACGAAGCCGTGCGTGAAGCCATCCACACGGTTTTCCTGTACTACGCCATCAAGGAAGGCATGACGATGGGCATCGTCAATGCGGGCCAGCTGGGGGTTTATCAGGATATCGACAAGCGGTTGCTTGACCTGATCGAAGACGTTGTACTTGATCGCCAGGACCCTTTGGGCAAAGTTGATGCGGCCGATACGCGTACGCCCACCGAGCGTCTGGTCGAGTTTGCGGAAACCGTCAAAGGGTCTGGCACCAAGAAAGAAGAAGATCTGGCATGGCGTGAACAGCCTGTCGAGAAACGCCTGGCGCACGCTCTGGTACATGGGATTACCACGTTCATTGTGGAAGACACCGAAGAGGTCCGCCAGAAAATTGCCGACCAGGGTGGTCGTCCCATCCAGGTGATTGAAGGCCCGCTGATGGACGGCATGAATGTGGTCGGCGACCTGTTCGGGGCTGGCAAAATGTTCCTTCCCAGGTGGTCAAGTCGGCACGGGTGATGAAGCAGGCAGTGGCCCACCTGGTGCCGTTCATCGAAGAAGAAAAGCGCCAGATTGCCGCGGCGGGGGCGATGTGCGCGCCAAAGGCAAGATCGTCATGGCCACCGTCAAGGGCGATGTCCACGATATTGGCAAAAACATCGTGACGGTGGTGCTTCAGTGCAATAACTTTGAAGTCGTGAATATGGGCGTCATGGTGCCGTGTGCCGAAATTCTGGCTAAAGCGAAAGAAGAAAATGCCGACATCGTCGGGCTTTCCGGTTTGATTACGCCCAGTCTCGAGGAAATGGCGTACGTGGCCTCGGAAATGGAGCGCGACGAGTATTTCCGCAGTCGCAAGATTCCCTTGCTGGTGGGCGGCGCAACGACCAGCCGCGTGCATACGGCCGTCAAGATTGCCCCCAACTACAGTGGCCCGGTCATCTACGTGCCCGATGCCAGTCGTTCGGTCGGTGTCGCCACCAACCTGCTATCCGATCAGCGGCAGGTCTACCTTGACGATGTCGCCAAAGAATATGACCTGGTGCGCAAGCGCCATGCCAACCGCAAAGAGTTGCCCATCATCAGCATCGAGCAGGCGCGTGCCAACAAGCCTGCCATTGACTGGTCATCGTATACGCCGCCCCGGCCCAAGTTCATCGGTCGGCGCACGTTCAAGAACTACGATCTGGCTGAACTGGCCAACTATATTGACTGGACACCCTTCTTCCAGACCTGGAGCCTGTTTGGCCAGTACCCGGCGATTCTCGATGACAAGGTGGTCGGCGAGCAAGCCCGTAAAGTGTTTGCCGATGGTCAGGCCATGCTGCGCAAAATCATTGATGGTCGCTGGCTGACGGCCAATGGGGTGGTGGCGTTTTACCCGGCCAATACGGTTAATGACGACGATATCGAGATCTACTCCGACGAAAGCCGTACCGAGGTGTTGCTGACCTGGCGTAATGTTCGTCAGCAGGGCGTCAAGCGGGAAGGTGTCGACAACAAGTGTCTGGCCGATTTCATCGCGCCCAAATCGTCGGGTGTGGCCGATTACATCGGCATGTTTGCCGTCACCGGCGGGCTGGGCATTGAAAAGCGCGAAGCCGAGTTCGAGCGCCAGAACGATGATTATTCATCGATCATGCTCAAGGCGCTGGCCGACCGTTTTGCCGAGGCTTTTGCCGAATGCCTGCATGCCCGTGTGCGCACCGACCTATGGGGGTATGTGCCCGACGAGTCGCTCGATAACCAGGCCATGATTGACGAGAAGTATCAAGGTATTCGTCCGGCACCGGGGTATCCGGCGTGCCCGGAACACATCGTCAAGAAAGACATGTTCCATGTGCTGGATGCTGAAGAGATCCAGATGCTGCTGACAGATTCTTATGCAATGTATCCGGCTTCCAGCGTCTCCGGTTTTTATTTCAGCCATCCGCAGTCCCAGTACTTCAACGTCGGCACCATCGGTGCCGACCAGCTGGCTGACTATGTTCAGCGCAGCGGTCGTACTGAAGATGACGTACGTCGTACGCTGGCTCCCATTCTGGGCAAGCAGTAAGGCATGACGGCCGACGCAGAGTCACTGGCGCCTGATCAGCCTGCGGGGCTGTCCAGGCGCCGTGCTCTGGGTGATTTTTTACGCAGTGTCAGGGCGCGTGTTACGCCGGCCAGTGTAGGGTTGCCGGCCGGGTTACGTCGTCGCACGCCGGGGTTGCGGCGCGAAGAAGTGGCCCAACTGGCCGGCATCAGCATTACCTGGTACACCTGGATCGAACAGGGCCGTGATGTGGCCGTATCGGCCCAGGTCTTGGCGCGTCTGGCCAATGTTCTGCACATGACGCGTGCCGAGCGGCATTACCTGTTTGAACTGGCTGAATGCGCCGATCCTGATCATGCCCGTGAAGCACCCAGCGAATTGCCGGAAGGCTTGCAGGCCTGTGTCGACAGTATTATTGTGCCGGCCTACATCATTGACCGGGCCTGGATGATGCTGGCCAGCAATGCGCCGTTGCGTCGCTTGTTTCGGGGCTGGCCGGGCCATGAGCCCGAGCCGAACCTGTTGCGTTACCTGTTTATTGATCCGGCTGCCCTTGATCTGGTGGTCGATTGGGAAACCCGTGCCCGGCGTGTCGTGGCCGAGTTCCGTGCCGATACCGTGGCGCATACCGATGATCCCCAGATCAGTCAATTGATCGACCTGCTGCGTTCGTCGAGTCCTACGTTTGAACATTGGTGGACGCGGCAAACCGTGGTCGAGCGTGAAGGGGGCGGCGTGGCTTTCATCATCCCGACACCGGTCGGGTGTTTTATCGGCAAATGACGTTCAGTCTGGCGGTTCGGCCCGACTGCAAACTGGTGATGCTGATGGAAGATACGGGTTGATTCATCTCGATGCCAGCCCGTGAAACTGCGTCCGGCAACGTGTGATGTTCCCGTGGCCCGGGAGAGGTTCCGGTGTGTCGTGATCAGCCATACGCCTGTTGGCGTCAGTCTTTTGATGCGTTGTTTGCCCGTTTTTGAAGCTGCGCGGCGGCGTTGGCCGGCAGACGCAAAAACGAGAAAAATGACAAGGCGCAAAAACCTCCGATGGTGATGAAACCCCAGGCGACATCAGACTGCACCAGAGTGTTGGCACCTCGTGCGTTCATGCTCAGGTTCATGGCCAGCGCTGCACAACCTACCCCAAGGCTGACACCCAGTTGCTGGGCCATGGCGGCAAACGTGCTGGCTTTGCTCATTTGATCCGGGTTCAGTTCGGCGTAGGTCAGGGTGTTGACCGCTGTGAACAGCAGCGAACGGAACACGCCGCCAATCGCCAGAATGATAATCATCAGCCAGAAGGGGTGGTGGTTTGAAACAGGGCGCACAGGGCGGTCAGGGAGCCGGCAACCAGGGCGTTGAACATCAGTACCCGTTTGTAGCCAAAGGTCTCGATAACGCGGCTGGCAATGAACTTCATGACCAGTGCTCCAGCTGCGCTGGTAAAAGTGATCAGCCCTGCCGTAAAGGCCGACATGTCAAAGGCAACCTGCAGCAAGATAGCCAGCAAGAACGGGGTGCCCCCACCATGAAGCGGCACAGGTTGCCGCCCAGAACCGAAATGGCGAATGACGGTATGCGTAGCAGGCCAAGGTCAAGAATGGGGTGCGGGTGATGGCGGGCGTGCCACAGGTACAGCAGTCCGCAGGTCAGCCCCGTGCCGATCAGGGTCAGGGTCTGGGCCAGTGACATGTCTGCATTGCCGGTTGATTCGAACCCCCACACCAATGCCGCCAGCGCGACACCGCTCAGGATGAAACCGATCCAGTCAAGGGGGCGAGCGTGCGAGGGAAGATCAGCCCGGATGTAGTTCAGGGTCAGGTAAATGCCTAATACCCCAACGGGGATGTTGATCAGGAAGATCCAGTGCCACGAGGCATACGTGACCAGAAAACCGCCCAGCGGTGGGCCCATGATGGGGCCCAGCAGCGCGGGCATGGCCAGAAACGACATGGCTTTCAGCAGGTCTTGTTTGGGCGTGCGTTGCAGCATGATAACGCGCCCCACCGGCACCATCATGGCTCCGGCCAGCCCTTGGACCAATCGGGCGATGACCAGTTGCTGCAAGGTTTGCGATAGCGCGCAGGCCATTGATGCGACCGAGAACAGCACAATGGCCATGATGAAGACCCGGCGTGCGCCGAAACGCTCACCCGCCCAGCCACTGACCGGTACGAACACGGCCAGGGCCAGCAGGTAGCTGGTAATGGCCACGTTCATGCTGACCGGCGTGGTGTTCAGGGCCAGTGCCATGGCAGGAATGGCGGTTGCCACGACGGTGGCATCCAGCATTTGCATGAACAGGGCGCACCCGACAATGAACGGAATCATGCGGATGGCCGCACGTTCGCGGTCAGACAGGTGAGGAGTGGGGTCGCTGCGCATGGGTAGATTCTAACTTTACCCGGCTGAAGTAAACTTGAGGGTTGACGGCAATATTGCCAAACCCATTTTAGCGAATCAGCGCCATGGCCAAGAACTACGAGTCTGAAATCACCCAGTTTCTGAAGCATTACAAGCAGCAGCATCCTGATGTCGAACAGCGTCAGCGCGAAGGTCGCGCACGGTTGTGGGACAAAAATCTTGACCCTGAACTGCAAGAGCAGTTCAAGGCCGGGCGTGTGCAGCAATCGTCTTACGTCTACCAGACCCGGTAAGACAGGATGACGCTGCCGGGCGGTGCTGGTCCTGACCTGTCGGCGCTGGTAGAACCAGTTGTCGACAGTACCCCCGACGTTATCGATCATGTGGCATTGGCGCGTCTGTATGGCGAGCCGTTGTTTTCTTTGCCGCAAGATCTGTATATCCCGCCCGATGCCCTTGAGGTGTTTCTGGAAACCTTCGAGGGTCCGCTTGATTTGCTGCTTTACCTGATTCGAAAGCAGAATTTCAATGTGCTCGATATCCCGATGGCCGAGGTGACGAAACAGTACCTGTCCTATGTGGACCAGATCCGTAGTCACAATCTGGAACTGGCCGGCGAATATCTGCTGATGGCGGCGCTGCTGATTGAAATCAAGTCGCGTATGCTGTTGCCGGTCAGAAAGGCCGATACGGGCGAAGAGCCCGATGACCCTCGTGCCGAACTGGTCCGGCGGTTGCTGGAGTACGAGCAAATGAAGCTGGCCGCGCAGAAGCTGAATGCGCTGCCGGTGCTGGGACGCGATTTCCAGCGTGCTCATGCCCTGATGGATATTCGCATTGAACGCATGTTGCCCGATGTCAGCCCCGATGATCTGCGCCAGGCGTGGGCCGATATCCTGAAACGTGCGCAGCTCAATGCGCATCATAAAATTACCCGCGAACATCTGTCGGTTCGCGAGCACATGACCAAAATCCTGCGACAGCTGTCGGATGTCCGGTTTCTTGAGTTTACGGAACTGTTCAATGACGCGATCCGTCAGGGGCAGGGTGTGCCCGTTATTGTGGTCCATTTTCTGGCCATGCTTGAGCTGGCTCGCGAGTCGTTGCTTGAAATCACCCAGGCCGAACCGTATGCCCCCATTTACGTGCGTCTGGCGTATATTCGCGCTGTCGAATAACGCCCGCTCAACGGAGACCTTTTTGAAAGTCGTTCACACCATTGAAGAATTGCGAGACCAGCTGCGAGGCCAGTTGCGCGTTTCATTTGTGCCCACCATGGGTAACCTGCATCAGGGGCATTTGTCGCTCATGAAACTGGCGCGCCAGCATGGCGATCCGGTGGTTGCCAGCATTTTTGTGAACCGCCTGCAGTTCGGGCCCAATGAAGATTTTGACCGGTATCCGCGTACGCTTGAGGTCGATATTGAAAAGCTCGAGCGCGAACGCGACGTGTATGTGCTGTTTGCTCCGCACGAAAAAGAAATGTACCCCGAGCCGCAAAGTTATCAGATTTTGCCTCCGGCAGATCTGGGTGGCATTCTCGAGGGTGAGTTCCGGCCGGGGTTCTTTACCGGTGTGAGTACCGTGGTGCTGAAACTGTTTTCCTGCGTGCAGCCCCAGGTGGCTGTATTCGGTAAAAAAGATTATCAGCAGCTGATGGTTGTGCGCCATATGTGCCGGCAGTTTCAGCTGCCGGTCAAGATCATTGCCCACGAAACCGTGCGGGACACCGATGGTCTTGCCTTGTCGTCACGCAACCGTTATCTGTCAGAGCACGAGCGTGCCGAGGCGCCCCAGTTGTACGCTTGCTTGCAGGGAATTCGTACGCGACTGCTGGCCGGTGCCAGCAATCCTGACGAGCTGACGCAAGAGGCAGCGGCTTTCCTGACGGCGCGTGGCTGGGACGTTGATTATCTGACCTTGCGTCGCCAGCGCGACCTGTGTGCACCCTCGCCGGAAGAAATCAGGAGTGCCGAGCCGTTGGTGATCCTTTCGGCGGCCAAGCTGGGCGCAACCCGTCTTATCGACAATCTGGAAGTCTTCTAGGGCCTCTGGCTAACGTGGCGTCCCGGCCCTGACCTCACAACTCCACATGCAGGGGTTGTGAGGTTTTGTCTATGGTGGATTTCCATATTGTGGTCTCTACCCTGTCAGATCTGGCAGGCGACGGAATCGTTGTGTCATGGAACAATCGGCGCACATGACAACAACACAGGAGACGACCTTGACCCGTACCGATTACCTTGATCGCCCGTTATCTGTCCTGACGCCCCGTGAACGCGATGTAATGCATTACGTCGCGCTGGGTACAGCCAACAAAGTGATTGCCGAGGAACTGGGTGTTTCCAGGCGTACTATCGAAGCCCACCGGGCGCGGATATTCCAGAAGCTGAAAGTGCGCAATGCGGTCGAACTGGCGCGGCACGTAGTACTGACCTTGCACGAGCCGCGTCTGGATGCCTAAGGCCGGCAGTTTGGTGCAGGGCGGTTGCCCAGCTCATTGATGCCATCCACCTCGGCCTGTCGTGTCAGGCGGTAGTCGAGCGTCGGCCGGATGTCATTGATGGTGTCGATGCGTAAAACATTGTCGGTCATGAACGTCAGGCGTGCCTTGGTAGCCTTGCCATCGGTTTCAAGGATGACACGCCAGGGGTTCGTGTCGACAACAGACCAGCAGCCTTGTTCAAGTGTGGTGGTCGGGTTGGTCGCATCAAGCTGAATCGTGCGGGCGCGCCATTGGCCGTTGGGGGCCATGGTCAGGGTAATGCGAGTGGCCGGGCAGCTCTGGCGGCCGTCAAGCAGGCAGGGCGTTGTCCCCAGAAACGTTTTGGCCTCGCGCAGGGGGCGAATGGTTGCCGCTGTGCTGGCGACAGGGGGCTCGGTCGTGTCGGCAGCCGCCGCAGAGGAAGCGGCGGTCGCTTCAGGCGCCGGTTTTCCTGGGTGTTGCCAAAGCCCAGTTGCAATTGCGAGGGTGCGCGCTGGATGGTGCGACCCTGAGCCTGGTGTTGTGCATCGCTAAGGGTGGATTCGGGCCCGGTTTCATAGTAACCCGGGGTTTGCTGCTTGGCGCAACCGGCGACGATGAAGGCACTGGCGATGACGGCAGCCATCAGGCCAGGACGAAAGGCGTGCTTTTTGGGGCGGGCATGGTGATGTTCCATCAAGAATTCGGATCAGGGGCTATTCTACGCAACTATCCGGGAGGCCGTAATCCCTGGACAGCCTGGCTTCGGGCCTCGCGACGTCATCGGGTCAGGACATCGTGGTGTGGGTGGTGTTCGGTGCGTTATTTGGCGTCGGGGTTTATGGTCTGGGCGGTTGCTATACCTCACGTGTTGTCAGGTTGTTTGGTTTGCCGGCAGACAGCGACCGGCCGGTCGGCCGGTCCATCCTGGCTGCGTCGGTCTGGGGTAGCCTGGGGGTCATTGTGTTTGCGTTCCTGTTGCTGAAGGACAGCGGGTCGGTCCCCATGATGGCGGGTCTTGGTGTGTGCACAGTGCTTGGGGTGCTGGCAATTGTCGACTGGCACACGGGCTATCTGCCCGACGAATTGACGTTGCCTTTGTTGTGGGCGGGTCTGTGCTGGTCGTGGCTGGGGTTTGGGGTTTCGCCCCAAGACGCGGTGGGCGGCATTATCGTGGCCTGGGGCGTCTTGTCCCTGGTGTTCTGTGGGTATCGGTGGGTGCGTCGGCACGAAGGTATGGGTCGGGGTGACATCAAACTGACAGCGGCCCTCGGCGCCTGGACAGGGTGGCCGATGGTGGCCGAATTATTGTTGCTGGCGTGTGTCTTCGGGGTGGTGCTGGCCCTGGTGCGCAACGGTTCAAGGGGGATATGGGTGGATTTCCGTTTGGGCCGTGCCTGTCGCTGGCCGGTGTACTGTTTCTGCTGGCGCTCCCGACCTAAAATAGTGTCAATTCATACAACGGATATCCAGCATGCTGAAGATTGGTTTAACCGGGGGCATCGGTTCGGGCAAAACCCGTGTTGCCGATTTGTTCCAAGAGTGGGGGCTTTGTTATTGATACCGATGCCATTGCCCATGAACTGACGGCGCCGGGTGGTGCGGCCATGCCGGGCATTCTCGGGGCGTTTGGTCAGGCGGCCCTGGCACCTGACGGCGCGCTTGATCGTGCGGCCATGCGTGAGATCGTTTTTCGTGATCCTCAGGCCCGGTCGCGTCTCGAGGCCATTATTCATCCTTTGATTGCACACGAAGCTCTGGCGCGTGCCGCCCTGGCGCAGGGGTGTTATCTTGTTTTTGTGGTGCCGTTGCTGGTAGAGTCAAAACGCTGGCTTCACCAGGTGGATCGGGTCTGTGTGGTCGATTGTGATCCCGATACCCAGGTTGCGCGGGTGCAGCAGCGTAGCGGGCTGACGACCGATGCCGTTAGGCGTATCATGTCGGCACAGGCCAGTCGTGAAGCGCGGTTGGCCGTGGCGCACGATATCGTGCTCAACGATGGCGCCACGACGCCCGTGCAGCTTCAGCAGCGCGCCAGGCAGCTCCACGAGCAATGGTGCACCCTAGGGTCTCAGTTAAAACAATAAAGGTAGCTGGTTCAGTGATTTTGTACGAATATCCCTGCAACGAACGGGTTCGGGCCTTGCTTCGGGTCGAGCATCTGTTTGGGCGCCTTTTTTCTTCGCCGGGCAGGAAGACGTCAATCACCATCAAATCGCTATGGCGACGCTGTTCGACTTGCTCGATGTCTGTGATCGCACCGATCTGCGGGGTTCCGTGCTGCAAGACCTCGACCGGCAGCGCGCGGCCTTGTCCGCCTTGCGCGAGCACCCCGGGGTCGATGCCGGCACCGTTGAGAAAACGCTGTCAGACATCGAAAAGGCCACTGCCGATCTGGCGAACCAGGGACGTATCGCCCAGGTGTTGCGGGACAACGAGTGGCTGGCCAGTTTGCGGGGTCGTCTCACCGTGCCGGGCGGGTCGTCGCCGGCCGATATTCCGTCGTATTACGCCTGGCAAATCAAGCCGGTTCAGGTGCGCCTGAACGATTTGCAGCACTGGATTGCTCCGTTCCGGCCGTTGTATAACGGTCTTGCACTTATCTTGCGGCTGCTGCGCGAATCAGGCCATCCGGCGGATGTTGCGGCAGAGCAAGGGGCCTACCAGGAAATGCTGGCCGGAAAATCCTTTCAGTTGTTGCGGGTATGGGTTGATCCGGCGCTGGGTGTATTTCCCGAAATGAGCGCTAACAAGTACGTTATCTGGGTTCGGTTTTCTATGCAAGACAACGAGCTCAAGCCCATTGCGGTTACCCGACGCGTGCCGTTTCGCCTTTCCCGTTGCAATTTGTAGCGGTTTGCGCGCCTTAACGTGTGGTTGCCGGCGTTTTTGTACGCGTGTCGTGCGGCCATGGGTAGCGGCGTGTCCCCTATTCTGTCACGTAATTGTTGCGTTCAATTTCAGAATGCGCAGTGGTTCGCGTGTCCAGGGCCTGTTCTGGGCGAGAATAGCACTCAATCAATTTACCTACTCTACGGATACGACAGGAGCAGTTCATGTCGAAATTGCGCGATGACGGCGGGTCGCTGAAACGCAAGGGGCTTTGGGCCCTGGCTGTTTTAGCCATGGTGGCCGGTCTTGCCTGGTGGTATTGGGGCGGGTCTACGCCGTCACCTGCAGGTGCGCCTGTTGCCGCTGGTTCCACAGGTGGGCCATCGCGCGTTTCCGGGGCGGCTGCGTCAGGTACCTCCGGGCGCCCTCAGGGGCCGGGCGGGCCGGGTGGCATGATGGCGGCCATGACGGTGCCCGTTCGTGTGGCAACGGTTGAGCAGCAACCCATCAGTACGCTGTTTACGGCGGTCGGCACCGTCACTGCATTCAATACGGTTACGGTGCGCAGCCGGGTGGATGGTGAGTTGCAGCGTATCTATTTTGACGACGGGCAAAAGGTCAAGGCGGGCGATGTGTTGGCCCAGATTGACCCGCGTCCGTTTCAGGTGGCGCTTGACCAGGCGCTGGGGCAGCAGGCCCAGAACCAGGCCCAGCTTCAAAATGCCCGAAGCGACCTTAAGCGTTACGAACAGCTGTTTGCCCAGAATTCATTGGCACGCCAGCAGCTGGAAACCCAGCGTGCCCTGGTTCAGCAGTATCAGGGGGCGCAAAAGTCTGACCAGGCCAATGTCGACAGCGCACGTCTTCAGCTTGAGTTCTCAAAATCACCGCGCCGATCAGCGGCCGGTTGGGGTTGCGGGTTGTTGACCAGGGCAATCTGATTTCGTCGGGCAGTACCGAGGGCTTGGTGGTCATTACCCAGACTCAGCCTATATCTGTCTTTTTTCTTTGCCCCAGGCCCAGTTGCCGGCCGTGCTTGAACGTTTCGGCAGTGGCCAGGCATTGCAGGTTGACGCTTTTGATGGTGGTTTCAATCGCAGGCTGGCGCAAGGCACGCTTGAGGCGATCGACAATCAGATCGATGTCGCAACGGGTACGGTGCGCCTGAAGGCTCGTTTTGAAAATGACGATGACACCCTGTTTCCCAATCAGTTCGTGAATGTCCGGCTGCGCGTCAGCACTCAGGACAATGCGTTGGTCATTCCGACGGCGGCTGTTCAGCAGGGGTCGGCGGGGGCGTTTGTGTATGTGGTGGGTGAAGACGATACTGTCACGATACAGCCCGTCAGGACGGGCACCATCGAAGGTCGGCATGTGGCGGTTACCGACGGGCTGGCTGCCGGTCAGCGCGTGGTGACCGAAGGCGTTGATCGTTTGCGGGCAGGCACGCGCGTCCAGATCATCCAGCCCTGAGGCCAGATCCGTGAACATCTCCCGTCAGTTCATCTTGCGGCCGGTAGCCACCACGCTGGCCATGATTGCGGTGTTGATTGCCGGGATTCTGGCCTACCGGCTGCTGCCGGTATCGGCCTTGCCGGAAGTGGATTACCCCACGATTCAGGTGTCCACCACCTACCCCGGCGCCAGCCCGGATGTCATGACGTCGCTGGTGACGTCGCCGCTTGAGCGCCAGTTTGGTCAGATGTCGGGCTTGACGCAGATGTCGTCCACCAGCTCGGCAGGGGCTTCGCAAATTACCCTTCAGTTCGGGCTCGATGTGCCGCTGGATGTGGCCGAGCAAGAGGTGCAGGCGGCCATCAACGCCGCTTCCAATCTGCTGCCCAACGATTTGCCGGCCCCCTATCTACAACAAGGTTAACCCGGCCGATACCGCGGTGATCAGTCTGGCGGTCACGTCACCGACCCTGCCGTTGCATGAGGTACGCGACCTGATCGACCTGCGGGTTGCACAGAAACTGTCCCAGATTTCGGGTGTGGGCCTGGTCAGTATCGCCGGTGGCCAGCGGCCGGCCGTGCGTGTTCAGGTTGACCCGCAGGCGTTGTCAGGACAAGGCCTGACGCTGTCATCGGTACGTTCAGCCATTCTGGCGGCCAATGTCAACCAGCCCAAGGGCAATCTGGATGGCCCGGAGCGTTCGACAACCATCAATGCCAACGAGCAGCTCAGTTCGCCCGAAGAATACGAAGCCCTGATTCTGGCCTACGAAAATGATGGCGCCTTTCGTCTGGGCGATGTGGCCCGCGTGGTGCGCGATGCCGAAAACCTGCACCAGGCGGCATGGCTGGGTACGACGCCGGCCATTCTGCTGAATATCCAGCGCCAACCCGGTGCCAATGTGATTCAGGTAGTGGATCGGGTCAAAGCCTTGCTGCCTGAACTGCAGCGAGGGTTGCCGGCGGGCGTGGATCTGGCTGTGGCGTCTGACCGCACTCAGACCATTCGCGAATCGGTGCGCCATGTGCAAACTGAAATGGTCATGGCGATCACCCTGGTGGTGCTGGTTACATTCGTTTTTGCGCACCTGGACGGCTACATTCATTCCCAGCGTGGTGGTGCCGCTCTCGCTGGTCGGCACCTTTGCCATCATGTATTTGCTGGGGTTCAGCGTCAATAACCTGACCCTGATGGCGCTGACCATTGCTGTCTCCGCTTGAGGCGGCCTTGAAGGAGCTCCGGCCCAGATCGGTTTTACGCTGATTTCGTTGACGCTCTCGCTGGTGGCGGTGCTGATCCCGCTCTTGTTCATGAGCGATGTCATTGGCCGTCTGTTCAGCGAGTTTGCGTTGACGCTGGCGGTGGCCATTCTGTTGTCATTGGTCATCTCGCTGACTCTGACTCCCATGATGTGCGCGCGCCTGTTGCGCCCCGAATCTGAAGCCCGTCATGGCCCGGTCCAGCAGCGCCTTGGTCGGGCCATCGACGGGTTGATCAAGGCGTACGATCACGGCCTGGTCCGGGTCTTGTCGCACCAGCGGGCGACGCTCTGGGTGGCCTTGGGTACGCTGCTGGTAACGGCACTGCTTTATGTCTGGGTGCCCAAGGGGTTTTTCCCCAGCAAGACACCGGCTTGATCCAGGCGATCAGTCAGGCCGACCAGACAGTGTCGTTCAGTGCCATGTCGCGTCTGCAGTTGCAGGCCGCACACATCATTGCCGAAGACCCGGATGTTGACACCGTGACTTCGTTTACCGGCGTGGATGGTACCAACACCACCCTGAACACAGGGCGTTTGCAGATTGCGCTTAAACCGCTTGCTCAACGGGCCGATAATGCGCAGGCCATTATTGCCCGGTTGCAGCAGCGTTTGCAGGCGGTGTCGGGCCTTGAGGTTTTCATGCAGCCGGTGCAAGACTTGACCATCGATGACAAGGTCAGCCGTACCCAGTATCAGTTCACCCTGTCGGATCCGGATCCGGCGGTGCTGGAAACCTGGGTGCTGCGGTTGGTGGATGCGCTTCAGGCCCAGTCCGGTCTGGCGGATGTGACCGATGACTTGCAAAACCGTGGCCTGCAGACCCTGCTGTCGATCAATCGCGATACGGCGTCGCGGGTGGGGGTGACCTTGTCTGCCGTGAATGAAGCTTTATACGATGCCTTAGGGCAACGGCAGATTTCAACAATTTTTACGCAGTCGGCCCAGTACCGGGTGGTGCTGGAAGTGGCGCCCGAATACCGGCAAGATCCGGCGGCTCTGGATTTTATTCACGTACAAACGGCCGATGGCGGGACGGTGCCGCTGACCAGCCTGGTGACGGTCAGCCAGACGTCCACGTTATTGTCGGTAGGGCGGCAAGACCAGTTTCCGGCGGCGACCGTATCGTTCAATTTGCCCAAAGGGGTGGCGCTTTCCGATGCTGTGGATGCAATTCAGCAGGTGTATGCGACGCTGGACCTGCCGGCATCGGTTGAGTTGCGTTTCCAGGGGGCAGCGCGTGCATTTGAGGCGTCGCTGAGCAGCACGCTCTGGTTGATGCTGGCGGCGGTGGTGGCCATGTACATTGTGCTGGGTGTGCTGTACGAAAGCTACATCCACCCGGTCACCATCCTGTCGACCCTGCCGTCGGCCACGGTGGGGGCGCTGCTGGCGTTGCTGCTGACCGGAAAGGATCTCGACATGATCGGAGTCATCGGCATAATTTTGCTGATCGGTATCGTCAAGAAAAACGCCATCATGATGATTGATTTCGCCCTGGATGCCGAGCGTTCACGCGGGCTGACGCCGTTGCAGGCCATTCACGAGGCGGCATTGCTGCGTTTTCGCCCCATTCTCATGACGACGCTGGCGGCGCTGTTCAGCGCCATACCCTTGATGCTGGCTACCGGTGCCGGGTCCGAGTTGCGCCAGCCACTGGGGCTGGTCATGGTCGGTGGGCTGATTTGCAGCCAGTTGCTGACCCTGTTCACCACGCCGGTCATTTACCTGATGTTTGACCGGTTGTCGCAACGGTGGCGCGCGCTTCGTCGCGAGGTTGCCGCGTGAGGTGGCTTGGCGTCTTCATTGTTCGGCCGGTCGGCACCACGCTGATTTGCCTGGCGATGGTGCTGGCAGGCTTGCTGGCCCTGCGCTTGTTGCCGGTTGCGCCTTTGCCGCAGGTTGATTTTCCCATGATTTCGGTCACGGCCCGCATGGCGGGTGCCAGCCCCGAAACCATGGCGTCCAGCGTTGCGATGCCGCTAGAACAATCACTGGGTACGATTGCCGGGCTGACTGAAATGAGCTCGCGCAGCACGGAAGGGTCGACGCGAATCACCCTGGTGTTTGATCTGGATCGGGACATCAACAGCGCGGCGCGTGATGTGCAGGCCGCCATCAATGCGGCACGCGCCTCGTTGCCGTCAGCCTTGCGCGATAACCCGACGTATAACAAGGTGAACCCGGCGTCAGCGCCCATCATGGTGCTGTCGCTCACCTCGGACACCTTTACCCAGGGGCGTTGTACGATCTGGCGGCCACGGTGCTGGCCCAGAAACTGGCGCAAGTCGAGGGGTGGGTGAGGTCAGCATCGGCGGCAGTTCGTTGCCGGCCATCCGTATCAGTTTGAATCCGCAGGCGCTGGTTGCGGCCGGCGTATCGTTGGACGAGGTGCGTTCTGCGTTGGCCAATGCAAATACGGTACGGCCGTTGGGCGTGGTTGAAAATGACACGTACCATTGGCAGATCAGTACCGGCGGCCAGATGGACCAGGCACAGCAGTATCGGCCACTGATTGTGGCCTGGCGTGACGGTGCCGCCATTCGTTTGCAAGACGTGGCGACGGTTGAGGAAGGGGTCGAAGAAATCTTCAACGTCGGCTTCTACAACGATCGCAAGGCGGTGTTGCTGATCATCCGGCGTCAGCCCGATGCCAACATCATCAAGACGGTTGATGCGATTCGTGACCTGATGCCAACGTTCCAGGCCATGGTGCCGGCGCAGGTCGACCTGAAAATTGCACAAGACCGTACGCCCAGCATTCGCGCGTCCATGGATGAAGCGCGTCTGACGCTGGTCATTGCAGTGGTGTTGGTTGTCCTGGTGGTACTGCTGTTCTTGCGCAACGGGCGGGCCGCCCTGATTCCCAGTATTGTGGTGCCGGCATCGCTGATCACGACATTCATTCTGATGTGGGCGCTGGACTACAGCCTGAACACCATGTCGCTGATGGCGCTGATTGTGGCCACCGGGTTTGTGGTGGACGATGCCATTGTCGTGCTCGAAAATATCATGCGGTACGTCGAGCGGGGCTACAGCCCTTGCGCGCAGCCATCAAGGGGTGCGTGAAGTCGGGTTTACTGTGGTGGCCATGAGTCTGTCGCTGGTGGCCGTGTTCATCCCGATTCTGCTGATGTCGGGCATCGTGGGTCGGTTGTTTCGCGAGTTTGCAATGACCTTGTCGGCGGCGATTCTGGTGTCCCTGCTGTTGTCTTTGGTGTTGACGCCGATGATGTGTTCACGCCTTCTGGAGCGTGACTCGCAGATACTGCCGCGTCATGGGCTGTTGGTCCGGGGCTTGATATGGCTGGGCGATGTTTCGGCTCATGGCTATCGCCGTTCGCTGGATTGGGCCCTGGCCCACGGGCGGTTGATGCTGCTTGTGCTGGTGGCCACCATTGGCCTGAATGTCTATTTGTATGCGGTGGTGCCCAAAGGCTTTTTCCCGCAGCAAGATACCGGTCAATTACTGGGGTTCTTTCGCACTGACCAGGGCACCTCGTTCCAGTCGTTGTTACCCAAGCTTGAAAAATTCCGCAATGAGCTGCTGAAAGACCCGGCCATTGAAAGTGTCACCGGCTTTGCCGGTGGGCGCGGGGGCAGTAACTCCAGTTTCATGCTGATTCAGCTCAAGCCCCTTGAAGAACGCGGGGTCAGTGCTACTGACGTCGTCAACCGGTTGCGTGGCCGTTTCACGAAAGAGCCTGGCGCGCGTCTGACGCTGGTGCCGCAGCAGGACATTCGTGTGGGGGGCGTCAAGGGCTGGCGTCGTATGAATACACCCTCATGGGCAGTGACCTTGAGTTATTGAAGACCTGGTTGCCGCAGGTGCAGCGGGCGCTGGCAGGGCTGCCCGAGCTGGTGGATGTGGACAGTGATATTGAAGACAAGGGCCGCCGTGTCGAGCTGATCATTGATCGCGATGCGGCGACCCGTCTGGGCGTGGATATGGCCCTGATTGCCAGTACGTTGAATAATTCGTTCAGCCAGCGTCAGGTATCGGTCATTTATGAGCCCCTGAATCAGTATCGTGTCGTCATGGCGGTTGAACCCCGTTATGCCGAAGATGCGGAATCGTTGAAACTGGTGCAGGTGGTCACCGCAGATGGCCGGCGTATCCCGTTGTCGGCGTTCACCCGCTTCGAGGTTGGCAATGCCCCGCTCAGTGTGCGTCACCAGGGGCTGTTTGCCGAAGAGTCGGTGTCGTTCAGTGTTGCACCGGGTGTTTCGCTTGACCAGGCGACGCGGGCTATTGACGATGCGGTGGCGCGCACCGGTTTGCCCACCCAGCAGATTCAGGCCATGTTCCAGGGCAATGCCCAGTGCCCTGCAACAGTCGATGTCGCAACAGCCCTGGCTGATTCTGGCGGCACTGGTAACGATGTACATCGTGCTCGGCATGTTGTATGAAAGCTATATGCATCCGCTGACTATTTTGTCGACCTTGCCGTCGGCGGGGGTCGGGGCCTTGCTGGCGTTGATGCTGGTGGGTATGGAGTTTTCGCTGATTGCCCTGATCGGCGTGTTTCTGCTGATTGGCATTGTCAAGAAAAACGCCATCATGATGGTGGATTTTGCCTTGCAGGCCGAGCGGAATCAGGGGTTGAGCCCGCGTGATGCGATTTATCAGGCGTGCCTGACGCGCTTTCGTCCGATCATGATGACGACGTTGTCGGCCATGTTCGGGGCATTGCCGCTTGTTTTTGCGACCGGGGCGGGGGTTGAGTTACGCCAGCCGCTGGGCGTTACGATTGTGGGCGGGTTGGTCGTCAGTCAGGTCCTGACGCTGTACACCACCCCGGTGGTTTATTTGTATCTTGACCGTTTGCGTCATTGGGCGGCCCGACGGCGGGCCGCCCGTCAATCGTCCTGAAAGGTAATCCGTGTATGGCGACCCCGGAACGTGGTTTTCGTGTAGTGGCATCGTGTCTGGCGGCCCTGGCCCTGGCCGGGTGCGCGGTTGGTCCTGACTATCAGCGGCCGGCTATCGAGGTGGGTACGCAGTACCGCCAGGTTGAGGGCTGGGTACAGACGGGCACGTCAATGCCTGCAGTGCGTGCCGACTGGTGGGCCTTGTTCAATGATCCGGTGCTTGATGCGCTGATGCGTGAGGCGCTGGAGTCGAATCAGACCATTGCGCGCGCCTGGGCCCAGTATCGTCAGGCAGCGGCATTGCTGGCGGCCAGTCGAGCCGAATTTTTCCGTTTGTGGGGCTTGGGGCTGATGTAACGCGGTCGCGGTCGGGTCAGGCCGAACCCCGGCGTGAATACAGTATCAGCGGTAATGTCAGCTGGGAGGTTGACCTGTGGGGGCGCATTCGTCGCGGTGCCGAGGCCGATCAGGCGCAAGTGGCGGCTTCACACGCCGATCTGGCCGCCACGCGGTTAAGCGTGCAATCGACCTTGGCCCAGACCTATTTCCAGATCCGGGCCAACGATGCCGGGCAACGTCTTCTGGAGCAGACGCTGGCGGCCTACCAGCGTTCGCTGGAGATCACCCGTAATCGTTACGCGGCAGGGGTGGTGTCTCAGCTGGATGTATCGTCGGCTCAGGCGCAGCTTGAAAACACCGCTACCCAGATGCTGGCCCTGCAGCGGCAGCGGGCACAGCTGGAAAATGCGCTGGCGGTGTTGCTGGGCAAGGCGCCGTCTCAATTTCGTCTGGACGAAGTCCGTGTCGCCATTGATGTACCTGTGATTCCGGCGGGTTTGCCCTCGCAGTTGCTTGAGCGCCGGCCCGACGTGGTAGCGGCCGAGCAGCGCATGGCGTCGGCGAACGCCGAAATCGGGGTGGCCCAGGCCGCCTGGTTTCCCGATCTGGTCTTGTCGGCCCAGGGCGGGTTTCGAAGCGGTCAGTGGGCACAGTGGCTGACGGCCCCATTCAGTTTCTGGTCGCTGGGCCCGTCGTTGGCAGCGACGTTGTTTGATGGTGGCGCGCGCAGCGCACGAGTCGATCAGGTGCGTGCGCAATACGATGCCGAAGTGGCTGCCTGGCGTCAGACGGTATTGACGGGGTTGCAGGAAGTCGAAGACTATCTGGTCGCCCTGGCCAGTCTGGAGCGTGAGCAGGCGACACAAGGCCGTGCCCTTGCGGCGGCCCGCGAGTCGCTGCGTTTGACACGTAACCAGTACGATGCGGGCCTGATTGATTATTTGAGTGTGGTTCAGGTCGAAACCTCGGCCTTGAATGCCGAGCGCGAGGCGATCAGCCTGGGTGCCGATCGCCTGATCGCCAGTGTGCAACTGATTGCCGCGCTGGGCGGTGGCTGGCAGCCTGACGGCCAGGCTGATTAACCTTGCGCTGCCCCAAGTGATATAAGGCGCTAAGGCAATAACCCGCGTATGGCGGCAATGCCATGCGCCCCTTTCTGCTGCGCCTGTTTCAATGTGCTTTCCGATTGTCCGCCAATGGTGTACACGGGCATTCCGGCGTGCTGGGCCAGCGCTTCGAATTCATCCCAGCCCAAAGCAGCTTGCCCCGGATGCGAGGGTGTGGGCAATACATGGCCCAACACGGCAAAGTCGGCACCCGCAGCGCGGGCCAATGCCAGGTCGTTTACCGAATGCACCGAGGCACCCAGCCATTTGACGTTCAATGCAGACCGGTTGATATTGGTCAGGTCTTGCGCGCGTGCCTGGACGCCATCGGCCTGGGTCCACCAATGGGTGGGGTGGGCACTGTTCACCAGGAACAGTAGGCCACGTTCGCGGCAGGCGGCCAGCACCGCCTGAAATGCCGCTTCCAGTGCGGCGGCTTGCCCGGGCTGTGCGGCCCAAGCGGGTTCACGAAACTGCACCATGCCGACGCCCTGTCCAGCGGCATGTTCAAGTTGCTGTAGGAAGGGGCGAAGATTTTCGGTTGTATTGATCGAGGTCAGCAGGTAGCGCTCGGGCAGTTTCAGCCAGCGCAAGGGCGGTTCTGTGGCCGGGAGCAAAGGCCCGACATTGATCGGGCCTTTGGCGTTCACCCAGGCCAGTTGCTGGTTTTCAAGCCCGCGCGGGGTGCCGGTCCAGCCTGTGACCTTGCAAAATGCCAGGTGGACAATATTCTTGGGGTACTCATGGACATAGTTCACCCACGGGCTGGCCTCGGTGACATCGATATCGATTTCTTCTTTCAGTTCGCGCGCCAGGGCTTGCAGTACGGTTTCGCCCGGTTCGATCTTGCCGCCCGGCAGTTCCCACCAGCCGGGCCAGGGCTTGTCGGCCGGCCGTTGACCCAGCAACAGCGACCCGTCAGGCTTCAGGATCAGGCCCGCAGCAACAAAAATCTCGGGTTTAGACATGGCGTGCGGCCCAGTCCTGCGCAAATTGTCGTGCCACCCGACCCGAGCGGGAACCGCGCCCCAGTGCCCATTGAAGCGCTTCCAGGCGCGAGGTTTCAATGGCTTCCTGCGGGCATCCCAGTTCTTTGAGCCAGTAATACACGATGTCCAGGTAGTCGTCCTGGCGGAAGGGGCGGAACGACAACCAGATGCCGAAGCGTTCGGACAGCGATACTTTTTCTTCCACGGTTTCACCCGGATGCACTTCACCATCGGGTTGATGTTGTGCGGCCAGGTTTTCGCTCATGTATTCGGGCATCAGGTGGCGGCGATTCGAGGTGGCGTAAATCAGAACGTTGTCGCCCGAGGCGCTAAGCGAACCGTCCAGCACCGACTTGAGCGCCTTGTAGCCGGCCTCGCCTTCTTCAAACGACAGGTCGTCACAGAATATGATGAATTTTTCGGGACGTTCGCTGACCAGGTCGACAATCGTGCCCAGGTCACCCAGATGCGCCTTGTCGACTTCGATCAGGCGCAGGCCCCGGTCGCCATAGGTGGCCAGCATGGCCTTGACCAGCGAGCTTTTGCCGGTACCGCGAGCACCCGTCATCAGCACATTGTTGGCGGGTTTGCCTTCCAGAAAGTGCCGGGTGTTCAGATCAATGGTTTCCTTTTGGCGTTCGATATGCTGCAGGTCTTCAGGCTGGATGCTGGCCACATGTTTGATGGCATCCAGCCAGCCTTGCGCACCTTCCTTGCGCCAGCGAAACGCACGCGCATCCCAGTTGATGGGTGGCGGGGCAGGGGCAGCCAGGCTTCAAGCTGGGCCAGTACCCGCTCGGCGCGGGCCAGCAATGTCGTCAGGTCAGGGGTGCTCACGGCAGTTCTCCGGTATGAGTCGCAAATCAGGGCGCATTATCGCCAATTTTCGGTTGTGTCATGCGAGCCCGGCGGGCTGAACGTATAATCGGGGGCTACGCCAAAAAGCTTCCCCGATTCTGTTGAATGCAGGTCCACTTTGAATATCGCTGAACTGTTTACCCCCATCGCCCAAGACATGAAAGCCGTTGATGCGGTCATCCGCGACCGGCTGAACTCCGACGTGGTGCTGATCCGTACCGTTGGCGATTACATCATCCAGGCCGGTGGCAAGCGCATGCGCCCCGCCATGTTGCTGATGGTGGCCCGTGCCCTGGGGTACAACGGCACGCTGCATCACTTGCTGGCGGCGGTGGTCGAGTTCATCCACACTTCAACCTTGTTGCACGACGATGTTGTTGATGAGTCTGATTTGCGACGTGGCCGCAGTACCGCCAATGCCGTGTTTGGCAACGCGGCCAGTGTGCTGGTGGGCGATTATCTGTACTCGCGCTCGTTTGAAATGATGGTTGAGGCTGACTCCATGCGGGTCATGCAGGTATTTTCGCAAGCCACCACTGTCATTGCGGAAGGTGAAGTGCTTCAATTGTTGAACGTGCATGACCCCGACGTGTCGTTTGAACGCTATTTGCAGGTGGTGCGCTACAAAACTGCCAAGCTGTTCGAGGCCTCCGCGCAGGTGGGCGCGATCGTGGCCCATGCAACCGGTGCACAGGAATCAGCGGCGGCGGGCTATGGCCGCCATATCGGCACCGCGTTTCAACTGATCGACGACGTGCTTGACTACGAAGGCGATGCCCAGGCTTTGGGTAAAAACGTCGGTGATGACTTACGTGAAGGCAAGCCGACATTGCCCCTGATCCGTGCCATGGAAGTCGGTACGGCGCAGCAAAAGCAACTGATTCAAGACGCCATTCGTACCGGCGATGGTGACTTCGAGGCCGTGGCCCGCGCTATCCACGATACTGATGCGCTTGAATACACCCGTCAGGCGGCCCGCGACGAAGCTGAAAAAGCCCGTGAGCAATTATTGGCGTTTCCGCCCTCCGAAGCGACCGAATCTTTGCTAAAATTTTGTTCTTTCGCTGTTGACCGCGATCGCTAGTCGGCAGCTGCACGTTCAAGTCGGGGCGTAGCTCAGCCTGGTAGAGTACTACGTTCGGGACGTAGGAGTCGGAGGTTCGAATCCTCTCGCCCCGACCAATATATTGTTCAGGTATCCTTGCCAATCAAGGGGTTGAAAGCACGGTTAAGCCGTGCTTTCGTTGTTTTTGTTGTGTCGCACAAAAATCTGACAAAAACCTGATGGGTTGTCATAAAATCTGCAGAAAGCGGCTGTTATGCTCTTCATAACAGCCGCTTTCTTTGATGCGTACTAACTTTACGGAGTGTTTATGACGGATGCCGTTGCCCCTTTCAGCCTCGCCGGCAAGAAGGGACTGGTTCTTGGTGTGGCCAATGATCAATCGATTGCCTGGGGATGTACCCGTCTGGCACGTGCACAAGGGGCCGACATCGTGGCCACCTGCGTCAGCGAAAAAGCGCGTAAGTGGGTCGAGCCGCTGACCAGTGCCATCGGGGTTGATCTGGTCCCGTGCAACGTTGAGGCCGACGGCCAACTCGAGGCCCTGGTGCAGCACGCCGTCAACAAATTCGGCAAGCTTGATTTCGTCATTCATTCGATTGCCTGGGCCCCGCTGGAAGATTTGCATGGGGCCGTTGTCGACAGCTCGCGCGAAGGGTTTGCGCGCGCCATGAACATTTCCTGCCATTCATTTGCCGAAGTGGCCAAGTTGTGTGCACCGTATATGACCGATGGCGGCAGCATGATCACCATGAGTTATCTGGGGTCGGTGGTTGCCGTGCCGCATTATGGCTTGA
Source organism: Neopusillimonas aromaticivorans (assembly GCF_030344915.1). Lineage (GTDB taxonomy): Bacteria > Pseudomonadota > Gammaproteobacteria > Burkholderiales > Burkholderiaceae_B > Neopusillimonas > Neopusillimonas aromaticivorans. The sequence goes on from NZ_CP128233.1 coordinate 2,010,065, forward strand.
TGGGGCCGGTTAAAGCCGCGCTTGAATCTACCGTGCGTTATATGGCCCAAGAATTAGGTCCGAAAAACATCCGGGTACATGCCGTTTCGTCGGGTCCTATCCTGACGCGTGCGGCATCGGGTCTGGCCGACTTTGATACCTTCATGGAAACGGCTCGTGCCAAGGCGCCATTGCAGCGTCTGGTAACCCTGGATGAAATTGCCCAACTCTCAACGTTCCTGTGCTCTGACGCGGCCTCGGGCATGACGGGTCAGACCATTTATGTTGACGCCGGTGTGAACGCGGTCGATTGATACGCCTTCCGGGTGCCATTTTGCAGATCATTATCGGGCCCGGTTGCCATGCCGGGCCCGCTGCTGTTCAAGGAAAGAAACATGACAGACACTGTACAAACCGACTGGATGGAAAATACGACCTACGACGAACTGTTCGTCGGGCAAACCGCCAGTTTCATGCGTGAAATCACGCGCCACGATATTGCGGCATTTGCGACATTGTCGGGTGACATCAATCCGGCTCACCTGAATGAGGAATACGCCAACGCCAGCCTGTTTGAAGGCGTGATTGCGCACGGCATGTTCGGGGCCGCCCTGATTTCGGCCCTGTTGGGGACACGTTTCCCGGGCCCGGTACGATTTACCTGGGGCAGGAAATCAAGTTTACAAAACCGGTTCGTATCGGTGATCGCTTGACGATCCAGGCGACCGTAACATCCAAAAATGATGAAAAACAGCGGATCAAGATGGATTGTGCCGTCATCAACCAGCATGGTGAGGTTGTGCTGAAAGGTGAGGCCAAATTGATGCCGCCGTCGCTCAAAATCCGGGTGCCCCGCATTACCGGACCACAGATCGTTCTGGTCGAGCCAGACGGGCAGCAGACCCCTCTGTCTGTTATCTCCGAGGGCTTATAACGTTGCGGGTTATCGAAAGTATTATTGTTTAATAAAATAATGCTTATTTGGAAATCAAATCGTGATGGTCACCGGTGCAGGGGTAAAATCATTTCGGCTTACCAACACCCAACCAGGAGGTAGAGACGTATGAATCCCCAAAACGCAACCGGTGGTCATCACAATGCCATGGCGCCCGAAGATACACCTGAACTGCGCCAGTTGTATGCTGATTTCGAAGCGCTGCACATCATGCCGCTCTGGACCCAGACAGGTTCCTTGATGCCCAGCCATCCGGCTCCGGCCGCAGTACCGCATGTCTGGAAATGGTCCAAACTGTACCCGGCCGCCAAGCGTTCCGGTGACCTGGTTCCTGTGGGTCGTGGCGGCGAGCGCCGTGCACTGGGTCTGGCTAATCCTGGGTTAGGTGGTCATCCGTTTGTCTGTCCGACGTTGTGGGCGGCCATTCAGTATCTTGGTCCCAAAGAAGTGGCCCCTGAACACCGTCATGCGCAGAATGCTTTCCGCTTTGTGGTAGAGGGCGAAGGCGTCTGGACCGTGGTCAGTGGCGACCCGGTTCGCATGAGTCGGGGTGACTTCCTGCTGACCCCGGGTTGGAATTTCCACGGCCACCAGAACGTGACTGACAAGCCCATGGCCTGGATTGACGGCCTTGATATTCCGTTTTCCTACCGCAACGACGTGGGTTTCTTTGAGTTCGGTCCTGAAAAACTGTCAGACGAAACAACGCCCGAGTTTTCGCGCGGTGAACGCCTCTGGTGTCATCCCGGGCTGCGTCCGTTGTCGGGCCTTCAGAACACCATCAGTTCTCCCATCGGTGCCTACCGCTGGGAATACACCGACCGTGCGCTGTCTGAACAGTTGCGCCTGGAAGACGAGGGCTATCCGGGCGTCGTCGAGCCTGGCCATGCGGCGGTCCGCTACATCAACCCCACGACCGGTGGTGACGTCATGTCCACCATCCGCGCCCAGTTCCATCGTCTGCGCGCCGGCACGGAAACCGCCCCGCGTCGCGAGGTCGGCTCCAGCGTGTTCCAGGTGTTTGAAGGCCGTGGTTCGGTGGTGATGAACGGCGAAACCCACAAGCTTGAAGTGGGTGACATGTTCGTCGTGCCGTCATGGGTTCAGTGGTCGTTGCAGGCCGAGACCCAGTTCGACCTGTTCCACTTCTCGGATGCTCCGATCATCGAGCGTTTGAATTTCGACCGCGTCCAGATCGGTTGATGGTGTGCCGGCAGCTTTCGCTGCCTGCCGTACTGAACGTTGCGTCAAATGCAAAAGCGCCCTAACGGGCGCTTTTGCATTTTTTGAATCTTCTTTACTTGAGTTTTTTCCGGTGACTGTCGAACACTTCGGTGGTGATGGGAATGCCCTGACCAACACTTTGGGTCACCGTGCAGAAGGCTTCGAATGAGGCCAGAACGCGATCCAGATGTTCAAGTGTCTCGGCCGGTACGCCCAGCGTCAGGACGCAGTGCATTTCTGTAACACGTAACCGGTTCTGGTCATTGCGGCCGATTTTTGCGGTGACGGTGCAATGGATGGGTTGCGGGTCTTGCTTGTATTTCTTAATGGCGAAAAACAGCGAATCGCACAGGCAATTGCCGACCGCAGCGGCCAGGAACTGAACGGGCGACGGCCCTTTACCTTCGCCGATGGGGTGGGGCTCGTCACCCAGCACGGTGGGGATGCCTTCACCGAAAGAAATTTCAAACTGGAAGTCTTTGATCTGTTCAAGCTGCACAGAGATAATGGGATCTGACATAAGTATCGTTTTCTGAAAAATTTGGCGGCGCACTGGTGGGCGGGTGTCAGCAGGCGGGTTGCCGCGTCGCAACCTGCGCCTGGCGTGCTGGCCCTGATCAGGCCGGTGCACAGCACGTCAGGTAGCCGCAACCAGCAGTTTACACGGGCCGGTTGCGTCAGGGTCTCGTTTAGTCGTTGCTGATGATGACCTTCATGGCCTTTTCTTTGGCCGCATTGCCAAACACATCATAAGCCTTCGGGAAGTCGTTGAACGTGAAGCGATGCGTGATCAGCCCTTCGGGTTGCAACTTCCCGGACGTGACGTTCTTCAGCAGCATCGGGGTGGTGTTTGTGTTGACCAGCCCGGTGGTGATGGTGACGTTCTGGATCCAGAGTTTCTGGATTTGCAGATCAACGCTTGTGCCATGAACACCCACGTTGGCCAGATGCCCGCCCGGACGGATAATGTTCTGGCAAACATCAAATGTTTGCGGTATGCCCACGGCCTCAATGGCGACATCGACCCCGTCTTTGGTGGTTTCCTTGATCCGGGCTTCAACGTTGGTGTTTGTGCTGTTGATGACTTCAGTGGCGCCGAATTTCAGGGCCATTTCAAGACGGGCGTCGTCGACGTCGATCATGATCAGGCGAGCCGGTGAGTAAAACTGGGCCGTTAGCAATGACGCCATGCCGACCGGCCCGGCGCCGACGATGGCGACGGTGTCGCCCGGTTTTACCGCCCCATAAAGTACGCCGATTTCAAAGCCGGTGGGCAAAATATCGCTGAGCATGACCAGCGCCTCTTCATCAGAACCGGCCGGAATCGGGTACAGGCTGTTGTCCGCATGGGGAATGCGTACATATTCGGCCTGGGTGCCGTTAATCAGGTGGCCGAGAATCCAGCCGCCGTCTTCGCAGTGCGAATACATTTGCTTTTTGCAGTATTCACACTTGCCGCATGAGGTGATGCATGAAATTAAGACACGGTCGCCTTTTTTAAAATTGCTGACGGCGCTGCCAACCTCTTCGACAATGCCCACGCCTTCATGGCCCAGGATGCGGCCGTCGGTAACGGCTGGAACATCACCTTTGAGGATGTGCAGGTCGGTGCCGCAAATGGTGGTTTTGGTGACACGGATGATGGCGTCGGTTGGGTGTAATACCTTGGGTGTTTCGACAGTTTCCCAGGCTTTCTGGCCTGGGCCGTGATACACCATGGCGTTCATTGTGGCGGGAATTGACATGCGGCCTCCGGTGGGGTTGGTGATACACACGGCCCACTGCGCTGCAGTGTGACCTGCTGAAAGATGCAGTGTGACCTGCTCAACGGTCATCTTGGCATGAACAGGCCTCGGCAGGTTTGATCCGTGTCAACCATAGAGGTTCAGACTTGGTATCATTGACGGGTTGAATCGCACCCTTTTCAGAGAACCGACATGCCGCAATATCGCTCACGTACCTCGACTCACGGCCGCAACATGGCTGGTGCCCGTGCCCTTTGGCGCGCCACCGGCATGAAAGACGCCGATTTTGAAAAACCCATTATCGCTGTGGTCAATTCGTTCACCCAGTTTGTGCCTGGCCACGTGCACCTGAAAGACATGGGGCAACTGGTCGCCCGTCAGATCGAGGCGGCAGGCGGTGTTGCCAAAGAGTTCAACACCATTGCCGTTGATGATGGCATCGCCATGGGTCACGGCGGCATGCTGTATTCGTTGCCGTCGCGCGAACTGATTGCTGATTCGGTCGAATACATGGTCAATGCCCACTGCGCTGATGCCATGGTGTGTATTTCCAACTGCGACAAAATCACCCCGGGAATGCTCATGGCGGCGATGCGTCTGAACATTCCGGTGGTGTTTGTTTCGGGTGGCCCGATGGAAGCGGGCAAAATCATTGACCCGTCCAGCAAAAAGATCATGATGAAGCTTGACCTGGTTGACGCCATGGTCAAGGCCGCCGATGACAGCGTTTCAGACGCTGACGTGGCCGAGATCGAACGCAGTGCCTGCCCCACCTGTGGTTCCTGCTCCGGCATGTTTACCGCCAATTCCATGAACTGCCTTACCGAGGCGCTGGGGTTGTCGTTGCCCGGCAATGGCACGATTGTAGCCACCCATGCGCGCCGTCAGCGTTTGTTTGAAGACGCCGGCAAACTGGTGGTCGAATTGTGCAAGCGTTACTACGAGCAAGACGATGTGTCGGTCTTGCCGCGCAGTATCGCTACATTTGAAGCCTTTGAAAACGCCATGACGCTTGATGTGGCCATGGGTGGGTCAACCAATACGGTGCTGCATTTGCTGGCCGCCGCCCAAGAGGCCGGGGTCAATTTCACGATGTCTGACATTGATCACGTTTCGCGTCGTGTGCCGTGCCTCTCGAAAGTGGCGCCCGCTACTGACAAATATCACATTGAAGATGTTCACCGTGCCGGCGGCATTCTGGGCATTCTGGCCGAGCTTGCACGTGCAGGCTTGTTGAATACCGAAGTGGGTAACGTTCACAGCGGCACGCTGGGCAATGCCATCAAGAACTGGGACGTTAAATCGCCCGACGTCAACCCCGAGGTGCTCGAGTTTTTCCGGGCGTCACCGGGCGGTGTGCCAACGCAGGTAGCATTCAGCCAGAATCGTTACTACGACAGCCTTGATCTTGACCGTGAAGGTGGCTGTATCCGCGACAAGGCGCACGCCTATTCGCAAGACGGGGGCTGGCTGTTCTGTATGGCAACCTGGCACCCAATGGTTGCATTGTTAAAACCGCAGGTGTTGACGACAGCATTCTGAAGTTCACCGGCAAGGCGCGTGTTTACGAAAGCCAGGAAGATGCCGTGGCCGGAATTCTGGGCGACGAGGTCAAGGCAGGTGATGTCGTCATCATTCGCTACGAAGGCCCTAAAGGTGGTCCGGGCATGCAGGAAATGCTCTATCCAACGTCATACCTCAAGTCGAAGGGTCTGGGGGCGTCGTCTGCCTTGCTGACCGATGGCCGTTTTTCGGGTGGTTCGTCGGGGCTGGTCATTGGCCATGCATCGCCGGAAGCGGCCGAAGGCGGCAACATCGGGTTGGTGAATGACGGTGATACGATCGAAATTGACATCCCCAACCGTATCATCAATCTGGCGATTTCCGACGCCGAATTGCAGCAACGTCGTACGGCCATGGAAGCTCGTGGCGACAAGGCCTGGAAGCCGGTGAACCGCGAGCGCGTGGTTTCGCAAGCCCTGATGGCGTATGCGGCACTGGCGACCTCGGCAGATCGCGGCGCTGTGCGCGATATTAGTCAGTTGAGCCGCAAGTAATCCGGCCGCAGCTGTTAATGCAACACAATAAAGGGGCTTCGGCCCCTTTGTTTATTGCATTTAACAGTAAACCGTTCTTCAAGGGCGGATTCATTAAAGGTTAAGTAATAGTACTTATTCGTTACGTCAACGCCCCAATTGCTGCTTGTGGCTCTTTGCGCGGAACATAGCTGCCTGTATTGCAGTTATTTTTCAACAGGTGAGGAGCGCCATGAGCGAGATAGCACAAAAAACAGATGATCACGCGCTAGATTCAGTACCTGATTCAGAGCGGCAAGGCTGGATCAAGTTGACATGGGGAACTACCGGGATCGTCACAACGCTGGTGCAATTGTTTGTGGGGGCCTTGGCCACCTTTGTCGCAGGGTTCTGGATCGGGGTTATTTCCGGGATCGGTGTAGCGATTATTGGTGGGTTGCTTGGGTGGGCTGTTGGTAATGTGGCCTACCGAACAGGGTTGTCGAGCTCGGTACTGGCCCGTTTTCATGGTTTTGGCAAGAAAGGGTCGATCATCGTCGCGCTGGTTTTCGGGTTCATGATCATCGGCTTCATCGCACTTGAAAATGTGTTGCTGTACAAGGGCTTCCTGTTCTGGTCTGACCAAGCGGACTCTCTGGGGCTGCGTGTCAGTTTTTATGCGGTTCTGACCGTTGCCTGGATTGTCCTGACGGCCTATGGTTTCCGGCAGGTTACGGCGTTTGCGTCAGTGACGCTGGTTGCCTTTATTGCCGTGCTGGTTTACCTGATGGTCGAGATCATTCAAGGTTCTGGGCAATCCTGGGTTGATGTGTTCAGCTTTGGTGCACAATTGCCGCCTGAAGCGTTGGCTGCTCTCGGTGCCGAGACTGTTGTTGGCAAGTACGTGTTCTGTTTCAATATCATGATTGGCGCTGCAGGTGCACTGGCCCTGATTGATGCAGACTTGGGCCGTTATTCCAGGAGCAGCAAGGATATCGGTATTGCGGCAGGGCTGGGAAACCTGTTCATGAATGTCATCATGCTGGTGATCGGTGCGGCAGTGATGTATGCCGGAACCAGTCATTTGGTTGACTATTACGTTGCCCAAGGGATGAGTCAGGCCGAAGCCCAGAGCAGTGTCCTGAGTTCTCCCCACAGCGTGGCGGCCGCGTTCATCATCTTCGGTGGTACGGTGGGTGCGATTCTGCTGTTCCTGGCGCAGGGCAAGGCCCAGGTATTGAACACGTATAGCGCGTCGCTTTCGCTAACCAATATTGCAGATGTGATTTTTGGCTGGCGCCCCGGGCGTGTCATTTTCGTGGTCTTGGCAAATTTGCTGGCGTGTCTCATGATTTACTTTTCCATTCTCGAATGGTTCAGTGGTTTCATCACGACGCTGGGTGTCCTGACGACCTGCATTGCCGCCATCATTATCTGTGACTACTACATTGTTTCAGGCTGGCGGCGAGAAAAAGGTGTCCGTACCGACGTACATTGGCCTGGCATTCTGACTGTTATTGTTTCCTATGTATGTGCCCGTCATGTATTTCAGGGGATCATGCCTGTCGAGTTCGTGACATCTGTCATCGCGACTTTGGTTGTTTATCCTCTGTTTTCACGGGTATTGGGCGGCAGGGTTGTTCCCGCCTATATGGTCAAATAAGTTGTCATAATGATGTAAAGAAACACCCGTCGCAGGGTTGGTATGCGGCGGGTGTTTGTTGTTTTAAAAAATAAATCCGGGGTGGACAAAAGGAGCATCGTGTTATGTCTTATGCAGTGTATGTCGTTGATGACGATGAGTCCGTCGCACGGTCCCTGAAATGGTTGATCGAGCCGTTGGGTTATGAGGTTCATACCTACGAGAATGGTCTGGCATTTCTTGAAAGCTACAAGAGAAACGGAGTCAGCCCGGTAGGTGTGCTCGTGGTTGATGTTCGCATGCCTGTTATGGGAGGGTTTGAATTGCAACGCGAGCTGAACGCACTTGACTTCAGTTTGCCCATTATTTTTTTGTCAGGGCATGGTGATGTGCCCCTGGCCGTTGCCGCCATCAAAGATGGTGCACATGACTTTCTGCAAAAACCGATCAATGACCAGGTGCTGATCGACAAGATCAACGGAGCGATCAGAAAAAGTCTTGACCAAAAAATGTCGTCCGAGCATCTGGGTGAGGCCTCTGAAAAAATTGCAGGCCTGTCGTCGCGTGAAAAAGAAATTCTTCAGTGTGTTTCCGATGGTTTGTCCAGCAAGGAAATTGCCAGAAAGCTGGATATCAGTCACAAGACGGTGGAAGTCCACCGGGCTAACATCAGAAAAAACTGGGGCTTAAGTCGATCGCAGAGCTGACCAAGGTTTTTTGCGACTTACGCTAGGAGATACGGGTATGGCCTTGCAAGCGTTTAATGCCGAGGTCTTCGGATATCGCGAAATTTTTGATTATGCCAACGATGCCATGATCATCCATTGTGCGCATACCGGGGATGTGCTTGAAGTCAACCGTCAAGCGTGTCAGTTGTACGGTATCAAGCGTGAGGCTCTGATAGGGCTGCGTGTTGGCGATCTGGCCAGGGGCAGTGAAACTTACAACCACGAGACAGCGCTGAAAGTCATTCGTAAGGCTTACGAAGAAGATGTATTGTTGACGTTTGAATGGGAAATCACTCGCCCGGATGGTTCGTATCGGCCCGTGGAGTGCAACCTGAAGCGTCTGGGTGGACAATTTAGCGGGCTGGTATTGGCCATGGCACGTGATATCACTGACCGGCTCCGGCGAGATGAGGAAGATCGCCAGCGTGATCAGGATCTGAATCATCTGGCACGACTGTCTCTCGCAGGGGAGGTGTCAGCAGCCATTGCCCACGAACTGAACCAGCCCTTGTGTGCTGCCGTCAATTATTTTGCCGGATGCCGAAATCGTCTTGCTCGCGAAACCCATTCCAGGGCCGAAGTGATGTGGGGCATGGAAATGGCGCAGAAAGAGCTTGAGCGTGCCGGCAAGGTGGTGTCGGTGATCCGCAACTTCACGACCAACAAGCGCCAGAGTCCCAAAATCATTGGTATCCGGGAGATGGTGGAAAGCGCCTATGAAATCATCAAGGTACAGATCCAGAGTGCGCTAGCCCAGTGTGATCTGAATATCCAGAGCGATGCCCGGGTGTTGTGCGACGTTGTTCTGATGCAGCAGGTTATTTCAAACCTGGTCGCCAACTCGCTGGATTCCATGGCGGGCAATGACCGCAACAGCAGGCGGCTCAGCATCAATGTACAGCGGGTGCGGGCTGACACCGTCGAGGTCTCTGTGGTGGATCAGGGGTCTGGTGTTCCCGAATACCTGAAAGAAGATCATTTTTACAAAATGTTCTACACCACCAAAGAGGGAGGCTTGGGTTTGGGGTTGTCGTTGTGTCGGAAAATCGTCAAATCGCATCGAGGGACATTGAATATTACCGATCGAACTGACGGGGAGCGAGGCACTGTCGTTAGTTTTACGCTGCCCGCGTTCGACCCTTATTGAGCTTTATTGACGGGCTTTCGCCTAGCAATAGCGGTCAAAGAATAAATGCTCAGGCGAAAACCCTTTTTCTGACAAAGCCAGTTCCAGTGCTGATGTCAGAGCGGGCGGGCCTGCGCAGTAGATATCCAGACCGTTCAGGTCAGCATTGAAGACGTCGAAGAATGCTGTGTGAAGGAATCCGTTCAGGGTTCCCGCAACGCGGGTTTGTTCAGAGGCAACGGGGTAATAGTTGATTTGACCTGCATGGTCTGCGACCAGTGCCCGGAATGCCTCAGGGGAAAGCAGGTCAGCGTCGGTTTTTCCACCAAAAAAGAAATGCAGCGGTTCGAGGGCTCCGGCGGCCAGGTGGGCGCGAGCGATGGACAGCATGGGTGCCAGTCCAGACCCGCCGGCAAGGCAAACCTTGACGCAATTGCGCGTTCGATAATGGGCAATACCGTAGGGGCCATCAATGATGATTTCTGGCAGGGCCGATGCTTCAGGCAGGTTGAACAGCAGGTTTGAAACCTTACCGCCTGGCACCTTCTTGATCATGAACTCAAGATACGCCTCTGTGCCGGTGCCCGACATCGAGTAGGCGCGCTCTCCGACGCCAGGGATGTTGATCAGCGCATACTGGCCTGGCAGAAAGTCAATGCGCTGTTCGGGTTTGAAGCGCCAGCTGTAAATGTCGTGGGTGACGGGTTCGATCGAGATCAGGGTGGCACGGGTGGCTGAAGGCTGATGTATGGGGACGTACGCCTCATCGAAATTGACTTTGATGGCAAGGTCACCACAGGGTCGCGACTGGCAGCCCAGTTTGCGCTGCTTGCGTACATCGCGTTCTGTAATCCCGGAGGCGCCAGGCATCAGGTCGTCAATCGTACCCTCGACAAGGGTGAACTTGCATGTTCCGCAAGACCCTGAATTGCACTCATAAGGAAAGCCCAGGCCGGCGCGCAGTGCTGCCCGCGCGATCGTGTCAGTTTCATGACAGCTGAAGGTCTGCCCGTTTTCGGTCGTGATTATTGGCATGTCAGGGTACCAGGTAAAGCTTGTTTTCGATGATTCTGATTGAGTGTGTCTTGATCGGAATGGTGCAGGGTGCTGCCGTGGCTTCGCCGGTGATGAAGTTGAAAGCCCCTGAGTGAAAAGGACATTCCACTTCACAGCCGTCAACATCGCCATCGCACAGCGAGGCATTGCCGTGCGTACACTTGTCGTTGATGGCGTAGTAGTCGTTGTCGTACTTGAATACGGCGACGGCGGGTTGTTCTTGCAGTTCCACACGATGGCCTTGCCCTTCGACCACTTCCGTGGTTTCACATAAATAGACCAGCGTTTCTTGTAGTTCGGTGATGATCATGTCGGACGTTCCTGGTGAGGAGTGATGAAATCTGCCGGATACGGACTGTGCAGGCATATCTGCAGGTTCATGTTTTTGATGAACCAGCGGTTGTCCTTGCGTACAAAACGGGCTTCGTAGAAGCCCGCCATGATCGAGTCTTGCGGGCAACCTGAGTCGTCAGTCGCTTTTGACAATTCCCATAGTGCCCACTTCGCGGTGGCGGTCAGGTTTTTTCGCAAATATCGATCCAGGGGTGGCCATGGCATGAAAGCTCCAGAGGATTCTGGTTTCGGCGATGGATCGCAAGCCTTCCCTGATGGCTTTGCGCCCCTTGAATTCGCCAAACCCCTCACATCGCCATACTGCGTTTTTCGTGAACAGAGGCCCCAGTAAGTCGGGGTCATTCAGACGGTCTGCACCGAGTCCGTACAGTGCAATGATGTTTCTGATGCCTTCAAATGAATAAAGACGCTGGATTTGTTGCTCTTTCATGGGGGTGCCGGAAGTCATGCCATGGCCTGAGGCCATGGCGGTGATCAGATATTGACTGTGTCGCCGTGCTCGGCAACGAACCGGGATTCCTCAAACGCATACGGAACGCCGGTGCTGCCGCCGTAAAGCTCTACGTGCGGAGCAACTTCTGCCAGGCTCATGGCCAGCCAATAAAGCGGACGATGCTCTTCAGGCAGTTGACCATAAGGATGCTGGTCCAGAAATTTCAGGATCGAATCCATGAGGGGCATGATCTGGCCGTAGAACTCTTGCAGTTGTGCAGGGCGCGCGTTCAGACGCTCGGCCTGACGCTGGCTTTCCGTGGGCTTGGCCCACTTCGCCAGGAAAGGGTGAGTGCGCTGAATTGGTCGGGTAAGGTGTAAGTCATGGTGTCTTCCTTATTTCATGTATTTTTCAAGAACGTGGTAACCATGACGCAGCAGGATCTCTTCATCTTGCAGGTGCATGACATCTTTGGCTCCTGATTCCAGCGCGTCCTGAGTGTCTTCCATGGTGGCCGTGTCTTCCAGCCATGCATTACGTTGCAGTGTGACGGCAAATTGCTGGGCCCAGCGTTCGGCGTAGCTGCTGACCTTGGGCAAGTAGTATTTGCCTTCCCAGCGGGTTTTATTGGGGCCCATGGGCCAGAACTGGTGGGTGAACCACAGCCCTTCGCTGATATGCAGCAGAATGTTCGGGAACAACACGGTCAATTCGAATGCAAAGTCTTTCCGGTTGGACGGGTTCACCGATTCGGGCAGCATGGTTTTTTCTTTGAAGTTGATCAAAGAGGCGCCGGTGATTGATGTGGCAAGAGCTGCTGCTGGTTTTGGTTTGGCATTATTGGTCAGACAAACCGCAGCGGTACGATGGTCGCCGAGCAGTTGCAAGTCTTGCAGTCCAGAGCCGAAAACGTCGGGAAATGAGCCTGCATGGATGGTCGCGACGTGGTATGCCTCGGCAAACGCGTCGTGTGCTACTTTCCAGTTGCAGTTCAGTTCGGTGTTATAGGCGAAGACGCTTTCCATGGCATGGTAGGGAAAGCCTGCCAGGTGGTCACCCATGGCACCCAGGTAATCTTTGAGTGATTGTGTGCCCGAACTGTCCAGGTTGATGAAAATGAAACCTTCCCATACATCGGTGCGGATGCTGGTCAGACCGTTTTCTTCATCGATAAAACCGGCGTGAAATTTTTCTTTCTCGGGGACATCAACCAGTGCACCCGTGGCGTTGTACACCCAGCCGTGAAAGCGGCAGGTCACCACGGCAGCCTTGTTATGGCCAAAGGTTTCATCACCGCCTGTTTCCACGACGACCTTGTTGCCACGGTGGGAACAGGTGTTATGAAAGCCGCGAATGACGTTGTCTTTGCCGCGAATCAGGATGACCGAGGTTTTGGCAAACTGCAGCTTCTTGACCTTGTAGTCACCGGCGTTTGGAATTTCCTCAACCCGGCCGACGCGCAGCCAGGTTTTTTGAACACTTTTTCGACTTCGGCCTCGTAGGCTTGTGGCGATACATAAGGTGCAACGGGGATGGGCTCTCCGCCGAGTTCGGGGTATTTTTCTGCCCAGCGCAATGCAGTGGTTTCGCTCATTTGTGGTCTCCTTTGATGATTACAGGTTGTACTTTTCTCGGGCCAGGTGGCCGATGCCGATCTGATCCAGAATGTGCATCGGGCACATGAATGTGACGCGCACAACACCTGGCAGTCGGCTTATTTCAATAGAGCCGGTGATGGTTGCACGGTTCAGGATCTCTTCATAGGCGAGGCCAGTGATCTTTGCGGCGCGGCGCAGGCCTGTTTCGGTCGCTTCATTCAGGTTTTCACCGGAAGCCACAAAGGTGATCGGAGCGTTTTCCTCAATAGAGGTCTGCCCCCAATGAGCTGCCAGGGCCTGTATCTTGAGTTTTTGTTCTTTCGTGAACGGGCGTGCCATTTCTGGCAGATCTTCCAGATTTTGCAGAAGAATGGGGCCATCAAGTGTCAGGTTCTTGATGACTTCGACGCTGACTTCGGTCTCTCCCGACACGTCGGTGGCGTGACCCGCGATTTCGCCGTTGCCTTGCTGGGCATGCATATCGCCCATGTAGATGCCGGCGCCTTTGATTTTGACGGGGCAAATCAGGATGGCGCCTTCACGTACCGAGTTCGTATCCATGTGACCGTCGGTTTTGGCAGCGTCGAGCGCTTCCTTCGTGAAGTTGTACTTGTGGGGTGCCCCGATCAGATACTGGCCGAAGTCAGCACAGTTGTGTGAGTCAGGCATGTCTTGTGAGGGTGTGGTGCCGATGTTGCCCAGAAATGGCTTCATGTGGGCAGCAACGCCAGGCATGTCGGCACGTGCTAGCGACAGGATCGAGTGCTGTGCCGAGTGAACGGGAAGACTGGACATTTCGTCGGCCTGACCGGCCAGTTTGTCGGCAATAGTCTGGTCAACGGTAATGCTGACCTTGTTTTGCGGGTCCAGAACAATGACATAACCGTTGCGGAACCGGAATGCGCTGACCTCCGCACCACAGACGTCGCAATGGATGGCTTCCTCGCCAATGCCTTCCACGTGGCTGGCGGGATGTTCTGTTCCGCAGTTGGCACAAAACTTGGCCACAAAGGGGTCGCCATGATAGCGGCCTTCAACGAATTCCATTACGCCAGAAGACGTTGCGATGGAGGTAACCCGCATTTTGTTGATTTTGATGGCCACGGCGTCGCCGACTTCTGCTCCTTCAACAGCGACGGGCAGAGTAACTTCGTGTCCTCCCTGAAAGGCGGGGGTAATCATCGGACCCCAGCACCCCGGAGGTGTGCCCGTCTTGATGGTGCCGCCATTCTTGATGGGGCCGAGCATGGCCCGGCTGGGCCCGATGATTCCGCCGGAATACTCGTTAACCGAGATATAGTCCAGCGCTTCGGTGTTTAAGGTGGTGTGTTCGCTCATGCAGCGCTCCATTGCCAGAATCTAGCCAGTAAAGTCTTTATCGACAGTCTGTATTCTGGACTTTGGGCGCTGCGTGAACTATTGGGGTGAATTGATAAAAGCAGTAAGGATAAGTACTTAATGCACCGGTGCGCAAAACGCTTAAGTCGTATAAATTTGCTGCCCTTTCTTTACAAACTCAACCGCTTTTTCCCGCATGCCCAGTGCCAGTGCTTTTTCTGCTTCGACGCCTCTGGACGACGCATAGTCACGCACATCCTGGGTGATTTTCATGCTGCAGAAGTGGGGGCCGCACATTGAGCAGAAATGCGCGGTTTTCATGGAAGCCTTGGGTAAGGTCTGGTCATGGAATTCGCGTGCAGTGTCGGGGTCAAGGCCCAGGTTGAACTGGTCTTCCCAGCGGAATTCAAACCGCGCTTTTGACAACGCATTGTCCCGGATAGCGGCGCCGGGATGACCCTTGGCCAGGTCGGCCGCATGGGCGGCAATCTTGTAGGTGATGATGCCGTCTTTCACATCCTTTTTGTTGGGCAGTCCCAGGTGTTCTTTGGGTGTCACGTAGCACAGCATGGCGGTGCCGTACCAGCCAATCATGGCGGCACCGATGCCCGAGGTGATGTGGTCATAACCGGGGGCAATGTCGGTGGTCAGGGGCCCCAGGGTGTAGAAGGGGGCTTCGTGGCAGTGTTTCAGTTGCTCATCCATGTTTTCCTTGATCAGGTGCATGGGGACGTGACCTGGGCCTTCGACCATGACCTGGACATCGTGTTTCCAGGCCACCTGGGTCAGTTCACCCAAGGTGCGCAGTTCGGCAAACTGGGCGTCGTCGTTGGCGTCATGAATTGAGCCCGGGCGCAGGTTTTCCCGTATGGCGACGAACTCCATCTCGGGTGTGATGATGCCTTGGCGGGCATAGTGCATCTGGGTGACGTTATGGCCCTGACGTGCGCAGCGGGGCAGTCGGTTCAGTTCAAAACGAAGCGCCTGGGTGGCGGGGTCGCTTTTGCGTTGCTTGCCAAAGACACTGGAAGGGCCGGTCAGTCGCTCGGTGTCGTTGCGCTCTTCAATCCAGCCTGCACGCAGTTCAGGCAGCCCTTTGCGAATATCAATGCGGGCGTCGGGGTCGGTGTAAGGGCCGCTGGTGTCGTAGACGGTGATTGGCAGATTCTCTTTCACGCCATCGGGGGTTGGGGTGGGGTGTTGCGAGATCTCCCGAAACGGCACGTTCAGGTCGGGACGTGATCCAGTGACATAGATTTTCTTTGCGTTTGGAAACGCGCAGGTAGCCGCCGGATCGGCGATTGCCGGGGCGGTGTTATGAGGTAGGGAAGGCATGGTTGCTCCAAAGTGACACAAATGGAGCCGAAGAGGGAAGCGGCAGAGCGTGAACAGGCTGCGGAATGTGCTCCCAGCATCGGCATTATCCGTACTGGTACGAAGGGTTTTTCTCAACCTGCCCGAAGGCAAGTACCCCTGCATGAGCGCGCAGTATAGACCATTGATCCGGTCAGGCCAAACCGGGGCGTGGCTTAGCGCAACCCTTGATTGCTTTTGGCCAGCGCCAGGATCATGTCTTCGATCATTTGTTTCTGGTCAGCCGACAGGCTGTGGAAGGTGCCAGGCATGACACGTGAAAAAGGCCAGTCGATGCTGTGGATATCGCTTGGCAGTGCGCCGGGGTCATTCAGGGAGGACGGGGAATGAAGCGCTTGTTCCATCGGGCCGATGCCTTCTTCCAGCCATAACGGGTTGACCTGAAGTGCCTTCGCCAGCTTGAGTATGTTGCGTGATTTTTCCCTGAAGCGCTGTTCGTAGTTCGAAATGGCGCCTTGCGACAAGCCGGCCGCCTTGGCCAGTTCTGTCTGGTTCATGTGTCGCAAAGTGCGGGCGTAACGAAGTCGTTCGGCGAAAGTATTCACAAACGTGATTGAAACGCGTCATTCAATCACGTTGGTAATAAACAAAATCACGAATGTGATGTACAAGTTAAATTCATTACTGTCATTTCTGAAGAGTCTGTTCATGCGCCAGAATTTTTCAAACTGTTATCATCGTCATATCCATGCCTGGAGGCTGCCGTGCCATCACCCGTAATTCTTTGGTACAAGCCTGAAAGCTCGTCATCCAGGGTGTCTCTTCGTGATCTTTCCCTCGCGTGCCAGACGCTCGGCACTGCCGGGTTTGAGCACATCACCTGCAGCAATGCTTCTCAGTTGTTATCAAAGGCTGAACGGATCAGCCGGGGTTATGTGACGTCAAACGGGGGGTATGGCTGGATGCTGGTCGTGTTGTGTGCCAGTCTTGCAGAAAATGCCGCCCTCGCTCATTTGTTGCGTGCTGGGATGCCATCAATGGGGCTGGTGGCGTGCGTGCCCGATCAACGTGAATCGACCTGTTTGTTGGCCTTGCAGTCGGGCATTGACGCCTGGTTCACCCCTGACGCTTCTGAACAGTTGGTGGTGGCGACGATGTTTTCGTTGCTGCGCCGTATGGGTGGTGTCGACCCGTTGGTGCTGCCGGGTGCTGATTCAAGCGGTTGGCAATTGGTTGATCATGCCTGGAAACTGCAATTGCCTTCCGGAGAACAGGTGACCCTGACGACTCTGGAGCGAGCGTTCATGCTGGCCCTGACGTCATGCGAAGGCCGTAGCGCAACGCATGAACAGCTGACGAGCACGATGGGTCTTCACGACGTCGCCGCCGGGGCAGAAATCGGTCGCGAGCGTATCAGTGTGATGGTGAGCCGGCTGCGGCGCAAAGTGAAAGCCCTCGGTGCCGAGCTGCCGGTCAGGTCGTTGCACGGCAAGGGGTATCTGTTTAACGGCCCGATGCCTTGACGGGCGTATATAGTGCTGTTGCGTGGCCTTGACGTACTGATGCGTTGCCGATGACACAGATCGGCAACGACCATCGCATTAGCCGGTACTGCGCAAGAACACCATATTGTCGCGATGCATCAGTTCGGCATCTGACATGCTGCCCAGGATTTCAGGGATGCGTGCGGTGGGTTGGCGCATGATGCGGCGGGTATCCGTGGCCGAGTAATTGATCAGGCCGCGACCGCATTCACGACCCTGCAGGTCAACGCAGGCCACGACGTCACCCCGTTCAAAGTCGCCTTCGACATCAATGACGCCAATGGGTAACAGGCTTTTGCGCCCCACTGTAAGTGCTTTGACTGCGCCGTCGTCAAGGGTAATTTTGCCGCGCAGCCGCAGATGGTTGGCAATCCAGCGCTGGCGTGCTGAACGCACTGGTAGCTGGGCACGCAATTCGCTGCCGACACGTTCCCCGTTTCCAAGGCGCTGAAGTACGTGGGGTTCACGTCCGGAGGCGATGATGGTATGCGCCCCGCTGTTGGCCGCCCGTTTGGCCGCCAGCACTTTGGTCAGCATGCCGCCGGTGCCGATGGTGCTGCCGGCGCCTCCGGCCATGGTTTCGAGTGCAGGGTCGCCGGCCTGGGCAACCTCGATGAGTTCGGCATCGGGGTTCTTGCGGGGGTCTGCGCTGTACAAACCACGCTGATCAGTCAGGATGATCAGGGCGTCGGCTTCGATGAGGTTGGTGACCAGGGCGCCCAATGTGTCGTTGTCGCCGAACCGGATTTCATCGGTAACCACAGTGTCGTTTTCATTGACGATGGGAACGACACCCAGCGACAGCAGGGTATACAGGGTTGTGCGTGCGTTCAGGTAACGCTCGCGGTCAGCCAGGTCTTCGTGGGTAAGCAGGATTTGCGCGGTACGAATACCGTGCCGTGCAAAAGCAACTTCGTAGGCTTGCACCAGCCCCATCTGCCCGACAGCAGCTGCCGCTTGCAGTTCATGCATGGCTTGAGGGCGCTTTGTCCAGCCCAACCGGGCCATTCCCTCGGCAATGGCGCCGCTGGACACCAGCACCAGTTCACGACCTTGATGATGCAAGGCGGCTATTTGTGCGGCCCATTCGCCAACCGCAACGAGGTCGATGCCTCGCCCTTCGTTGGTGACCAGAGAGGAGCCGACTTTGGCAACAATGCGTTTGGATCGGGCGACAACAGAAGTCTCGGAAGACATGGATGAAGCGAGCCTGTACAGAGAAAACGGGTTAGTGGTAAGCGTGCAGTCGGGCGGCGGCCATGGGCATGACATGGCCGCTGGTCTCAGGCTGGGTCGGCAGGCCCGCGGGTTTCGTCGAAACGCGGATCTTCGGCAACATAGGAGCCGTCGGCCTTGTCAGATTCGGTATTCTCGCGTTGCCGTTCGGTATCGAGCCAGTCTTGAAGTGCCCAGACCAGGTCCTGGGTGCCTTCACCGGTCAGGCCGGAAATGATGAAGACCGGACCTTGCCAGTTCAGGGCCTTGCAGATACGTTTTTTGACGTCATCGGGGTTGGGCACCATGTCAAGTTTGTTAAGCACCAGCCAGCGTGGTTTTTCAAACAGGGCCGGGTCGTATTTGCGCAGTTCTTCGACAATGGCTTTGGCGCCTTCGACGGCCGGCTCGACAGGATCAATGTCAGGGTCAGGTGAAGCCACATCGACCAGATGCAGCAGCACGCGGGTACGTGACAGGTGGCGCAGGAACAGATGGCCCAGTGCCGGCGCCTTCCGAGGCACCTTCGATAAGGCCGGGAATGTCAGCAATCACGAAGCTGCGCGATTCGGACGTGCGTACCACCCCAGGTTGGGGTGAAGCGTGGTGAACGGGTAGTCGGCAATTTTCGGCTTGGCGTTCGATACCCGGCTGATGAACGTGGATTTACCGGCGTTGGGCAGCCCCAGCAGCCCTACATCGGCCAGTACTTTCAGTTCGAAGCGCAAACGACGCTGTTCGCCTTCCTGGCCGTAGGTAAACTGCTTGGGCGCCCGGTTCGTGCTGGACTTGAAGTGGATGTTGCCACGACCGCCTTCGCCGCCTGCAGCCAGCGTGACCTGTTCACCGTTTCGGTCAAGGTCGAACAGTTGTTCGCCGGTGTCAGCGTCGAAAATTGTCGTGCCGACTGGAACACGCAGAACAATGTCGGGTGCGCCGGCACCGTACTGGTCGGAGCCACGGCCGTTTTCGCCATTCTTGGCGCGATGCAGGCGTGCGTAGCGAAAATCGATGAGGGTGTTGATGTTGCGGTCGGCTACAGCATAAATGCTGCCGCCACGCCCGCCATCGCCACCGTCAGGCCCGCCTTTGGGGATGAACTTTTCGCGGCGAAAGCTCGCGGCGCCGTTACCGCCTTTGCCGGCAATAACTTCAATGGTGGCTTCGTCGACGAATTTCATGGGGCCTGCTGTTATTAAAGGTTAAGTGTTTATTCTAAAACAAAAAGCCCTACCGGCTGGTAGGGCTTTGCGCGCAAGATTGCAGGACTTATTCAGCCGATACAACCGAGACGGTGCGCTTGTTCAGTGCGCCCTTGATGGCGAACTTGACGTGGCCGTCGACCAGCGAGAACAGTGTGTGGTCTTTGCCCATGCCGACGTTGACGCCAGGGTGGAATTCTGTACCACGCTGACGAACAATAATGGAACCGGCATTGATGGCCTGGCCACCAAACACCTTAACACCCAGTCGTTTCGCTTGTGAGTCGCGACCGTTCCGCGTAGAGCCGCCGCCTTTCTTTTGTGCCATGTTTAGCTCCTGATAGCCGAGTTCGAAATTACGCGTTTACCGCGTCGATGCGAACTTCAGTGTAGTTTTGACGATGGCCTTGACGCTTCTGGTAGTGCTTGCGACGGCGCATTTTGAAGATTTTGACCTTGTCATGACGACCTTGTGCAAGAACTGTTGCCTTGACCACAGCGCCAGCAACCAAAGGTGTACCAATTTTCAATTGTTCACCTTCGCCAACCGACAATACCTGGTCCAGCGAGATTTCTTGTCCAATGTCAGCCGGTATCTGTTCTATCTTGAGTTTTTGGCCAGGGGCAACACGATACTGTTTGCCACCGGTTTTTATGACCGCGTACATGTGGGATACCTCAGTAAATAAGTTTTTGGCAAAACGCCAAGCCTGCAATTATCACCTGAAAAAGTGTTTTAAGTCAACAGCTAAGACGGTAAGGCTGTCTGCGCACAGGTGGCTTGCCACGCCGTTCGCGGCCACCCGGCAGTGGGGTGTGCTGTTGCCGATTATGAGCGATAGTCGGCGTTGATGCTGACGTAGTCGTGCGAGAAGTCGCAGGTATAGACTGTTTCTGCGGCGTTGCCGCGGCCCAGTGCAATACGCACGACAATTTCGGCTTCTTTCATGATGCGCTGGCCGTCTTCTTCGCGGTAGTCGGGGTTGCGCTGGCCATGGCTGGCAACCAGTACGTCGCCCAGCCACAGGTTCACGTTACCGACATCCAGGTCGGTGATGCCGGCGTAGCCAATGGCGGCCAGGATGCGGCCAAGGTTTGGGTCGCTGGCGTAAAACGCGGTTTTGACCAGTGGTGAATGTGCAACAGCGTAGGCCACCTTGAGGGCCTCTTCGGTTGTGTTCGCTTGTTCAACGTGGATGGTCATGAATTTGGTTGCACCCTCGGCGTCGCGCACGATTTTGGTCGCCAGTTCAAGGGCGGCATCGGCCAGAGCGTGATAGAGCTCGGCAAAATGAGGGTGTTCGCGCGAGTCGATGCGCAGACCGCTTTGCCCGCTGGCCATGACGATGAACGAATCGTTGGTCGATGTGTCGCCGTCGACGGTGATGCGATTGAATGACTGGTTCGCCAGGTCGGTGGCGACGGACTTGAGCAGTTCCGGGGCGATGCCGGCATCGGTGGCCAGGTAGCCCAGCATGGTGGCCATGTTGGGTTTGATCATGCCGGCGCCTTTGCTGATGCCAGTGATGGTGATTGTGTGCCCGCCGATGCTGAGTTGCTTCGAGCTGATCTTGGGCAGGGTGTCGGTGGTCATGATGCCGTGTGCCGCGTCAAACCAATTGTTCGGGCCCAGGTTGCCGATGGCGGCGGGCAGGGCGGAGACCAAACGATCTACGGGCAGTGGCTCGAGAATCACGCCGGTGGAAAAAGGCAGGATCTGTTCCGGGGCCAGGTTCAACAGTTTGGCCAGGGCGTCACAGGTGTCTTGCGTGGCTTTTAAGCCAAGCGCACCCGTACCGGCATTGGCATTGCCGGTGTTGATGACGAGGGCGCGGATTTCTGCCCCGCTGGCCAGGTGGGCCTCGCAAACCTGAACCGGTGCGGCACGGAAGCGGTTTTGTGTAAACACGCCGGCAACGGCGGTGCCGGCCGACAGTGTGAAGACGGTCAGGTCTTTGCGATTGGCTTTGCGGATGCCGGCTTCGGCAATGCCGATATCGATGCCCGCTACCGGGTAAATGCTGGACTGATCAGGGATGTGCAGATTGACGGCCATGGCGCAACTCTTACAGAAAAATGGGCCCGCATACGCGAGTAAACAGCCATTTTATAGCAGGCGCTGCGCGCTTCGTCAGCCGCGTGAGCCCAGCCGGGTCTGGGCCAGGAGTTTCAGTTCGCCGAGGGCCTCAAACATGGATTTACGGCTCTTGTCAGACAAACCGTTAAACAGAACCTGAATCCAGTGTTCGTGGGCATCGGCCATTTTCTGGAAGGCGCGTCGACCTTTTGGGGTCAGGCGGATGATCGAGCTGCGACGGTCAGAGGCCACTTTGAGGCGCTCGACATAGCCTTCCTTTTCAAGCTGGTCGGTGATGCCTGTGATATTGCCGTTGGTCACCATCATGTGGCGCGAGAGTTCGCTCATTTTCATCCCTTCAGGCACACGTTGCAGCTGGGCCATCAAGTCAAAGCGGGGCAGGGTGGTTTCGAATTCAGTGCGCAGGCGGCTGCGGATGTCACCTTCGATCAGGGTGCAGCAGGTCAGAAGGCGCAGCCAAAGACGCAGGCCGTCATGATCATCGGGGCCCGCACGCGACTCGAGATCGGGTGGGGAAGTTCGTCGGTAACCGGGTGAGGAGAGTTCATTTGGATTATGCGCTCGCAGTAAGGAAAAGCCGATGCAGCCGAATTACTGCAAGTCTGAAATAAATCAACGTCAAGAGATTTACCGGTTATATAGTTTAATCTTGAAGTTTTCTATTAGGGTTATTCCAGTGTCCCGGGTATTGTGCATTGCCGCATAAAAAAGCATTGCGTCGTGTTTTTTTGTGTATATAGTTTAAACCTAAACTAAATAGGTAGGCGCGTACCTCTTGCCAATCGCGCTCAAATTTCAAAAACTCTCGGAGAACGCTCATGAATATCGTATGTATTGGTGGAGGTCCCGCCGGCCTGTACTTTGGTTTGCTCATGAAGCTCAGCGACCCAAGCCACGAAGTAACTGTCATCGAGCGCAATCGACCGTATGACACGTTTGGCTGGGGCGTTGTGTTTTCAGACGCAACCCTTGAAAACCTGAAAGAAGCTGATCCCGTCTCGGCCGAGCGCATCGCACATGCCTTCAACCACTGGGACGATATTGATGTCTTGTACAAAGGCGCCAGCATTCGTAGCTCAGGCCACGGCTTTATCGGTATTGGCCGCAAGAAGCTGCTGAACATCCTGCAAGACCGTTGTAAAGAGCTCAACGTCAATCTGGTCTTCGAAGAAGAAGTAACCGATGACCAGGAAGTCGCCGTCAAGTACAAGGCTGACCTCGTGATTGCCTCCGACGGTTTGAACAGCCGCGTACGTACCCGTTACGCCGACACCTTCCAGCCTGACATTGATACCCGCAAGTGCCGTTTCGTATGGCTGGGCACCAAGAAAACATTTGACGCGTTCACTTTCGCGTTCGTCAAGACCGAGCATGGCTGGTTCCAGGCGCACGCTTACCAGTTCGAGCCTGGCACATCCACCTTCATCGTTGAAACCCCCGATGAAACCTGGCAAGCCCATGGTATCGACAAGATGAGTCAGGAAGAAGGGATTGCCTTCTGTGAAAAAATCTTTGCTGAATACCTCGATGGCAATGCGCTGATCAGCAATGCATCGCACTTGCGTGGTTCTGCCATCTGGATTCGCTTCCCCGCGTCATCTGCAAGAAGTGGGTGCACAATCAGCAATTGTCCGATGGCCGTACCGTGCCCATTGTTCTCATGGGTGACGCTGTACACACGGCCCACTACTCGATTGGTTCGGGTACCAAACTGGCGCTCGAAGACGCGATCGAACTGCACCGCTGCCTTATCGCCAAAAACCTCAACCTGGTTGAAGGGCTCGATCACTATGAGGCCGTTCGCAGTGTTGAAGTGCTCAAAATTCAAAATGCCGCACGTAACTCGACCGAATGGTTCGAAAACGTTGCGCGTTACGAAAACTTCGAGCCCGAGCAGTTTGCTTATTCCTTGCTGACCCGTTCACAGCGTATTTCCCACGAAAACCTGCGCGTGCGCGATAGGAAGTGGATTGAAAACTTCGAGCGCTGGATGGCGAAGAAAACAGGTGCAGTTACTGAAGGCGATCGTCCCGTTCCTCCCATGTTCACGCCCTTCAAACTGCGCGATATCCAGTTGAAAAATCGTGTTGTCATGTCGCCGATGGCCATGTATTCGTGCAAAGACGGGATGCCTGGCGATTTCCACATGGTTCACCTGGGCTCGCGTGCCATGGGTGGTGCCGGTCTGATCATGGTTGAAATGACTTCGCCGTCGCCCGAAGGTCGTATTACGCCGGCGTGCCCTGGTTTGTGGAACGACGAACAAGCCCAGGGCTTCAAGCGCATCACTGATTTTGTTCATCAGAACACCGATGCCAAGATTGGTATCCAGCTTGGTCACGCCGGTCGCAAGGCATCCACCAAAGTCAGCTGGGAAGGCACGGATATGCCGCTCGACGAAGGTAACTGGCCCATCATCTCGGCATCGCCGATTCCCTACATTGAAGGGGTGTCACAGACACCTCAGGAAATGACTCGTGCGCAAATGGATGAGGTCCGCGATCAATTTGTTGCATCGACACGTCGCGCCGCCGCAGCAGGCTTTGACTGGCTTGAACTGCACTGCGCACACGGCTACCTGTTGTCCAGCTTCATTTCGCCGCTCACCAACGTCCGTGCCGACGAATACGGTGGTTCGCTCGAGAACCGTATGCGTTATCCGCTGGAAGTATTCAAGGCAATGCGCGCGGAATGGCCTGCCAACCTGCCGATGACGGTTCGTATTTCGGCGCACGACTGGGCTGAAGGCGGCATCACTGATGACGATGCAGTTGAAATCGCGAAGATGTTCAAGGCGGCTGGTGTCGATCTGGTTGATTGCTCGTCGGGTCAGGTTGTACGCCACGAAAAACCGGTCTACGGTCGTATGTACCAGACTCCGTTTGCCGACCGCGTCCGCAACGAAGCCGGTATCGCCACGACCGCTGTTGGTGCCATTTTCGAAGCCGACCACGTCAACAGCATTATTGCCTCGGGTCGTGCCGACCTGTGCGCGGTAGGTCGTCCGCACCTGGCTGATGCAGCCTGGACGCTGCGTGAAGCCGCGAACATTGGCTTTACCGATATCGCCTGGCCCAAGCAGTATTTCCCGGCCAAGCGTCAGCTCGAAACCAATATCGAACGTGCGGCTGCCTACGCTCAGCCGGTTGGTAAATGACCATGGCTGCGGCGCAAGCGCCGCGTCATGCACTGGTTACCGGCGCCTCCCGGGGCATTGGTTTGATGGTGGCTGAACGCCTGCTGCGCCAAGGCTGTAACGTTACCCTGATGGGGCGGGGCGAAGCCTCGCTTGCCCGTGCGCAGCAGCAACTGGCTGCGCTGGGCGAGGTCGCTTGGGTCTCTGCCGACATCACCGATGCGGCAGAGGTCAAGGCCGCATTCGTCCGGGCCCGCGAAACGTTTGGTCCGGTTCATATTCTGGTGAATAATGCCGGTCAGGCGGTCAGCGAGCGCTTCGACCGTCTCGATGAGGCAGGCTGGGATCGCATGCTGGCCGTCAACCTTACGGGTACGTTTCATTGCATTCAGGCGGCATTGCCCGACATGCTGGCTGCCAAATGGGGCCGTGTCGTGAATGTGGCCAGTACCGCAGGTTTGCAGGGCTATGCCTATGTCAGTGCCTACTGCGCCGCCAAGCACGGTGTCGTGGGGCTGACCCGTTCCTGGCCCTTGAAGTCGCCAGGAAGGGCATTACCGTTAATGCGGTGTGCCCAGGCTATACCGAAACCGATCTGGTGCGGGAAGCGCTCGACAACATCATGCAAAAAACCGGGATGTCCCTTGAGGAGGCCAAGGCCAAGCTGGCTGAAGGCAATCCGCAAGGGCGTCTGGTCCAACCCGAAGAAGTCGCCGATGCCGTGGCCTGGCTGTGCACGCCAGGTGCCGGGGCCGTCAACGGACAATCGATCCCCGTCGACGGGGGCGAAGTTATGGTGGGCTGATCAGGCCCACCTCAAGGAGTACACATGACTACTGAACACACGATGGCCCATCACACCGGGCCTATGGCTGGATACGAAGCACGCAATTTCCTGTGGGAAGTTTCTGCTGATGGCAAGGTTGCGACCATTACGCTGA
Source organism: Neopusillimonas aromaticivorans (assembly GCF_030344915.1). Lineage (GTDB taxonomy): Bacteria > Pseudomonadota > Gammaproteobacteria > Burkholderiales > Burkholderiaceae_B > Neopusillimonas > Neopusillimonas aromaticivorans. Next base: position 2,035,708 of record NZ_CP128233.1, read on the forward strand.
ACCGCGCCGAGCGCAAGAATCCCTGACTTTCGAGTCGTATGCCGAGTTGCGTGACCTGTTCCGCAAGCTGTCCTACGCCAGCGATATCAAAACTGTTGTCGTTACCGGTGCGGGTGGTAATTTCTGCTCGGGCGGTGATGTCCATGAAATCATCGGTCCGCTCACCAAAATGACCATGCCCCAGTTGCTCGAGTTCACTTGTATGACCGGTGACCTGGTCAAGGCCATGCGCAACTGCCCGCAGCCGATCATTGCTGCGGTTGACGGTGTCTGCGCCGGGGCCGGCGCGGTTGTTGCGATGGCGTCAGACATGCGTCTGGCGTCCGAACAAACCAAAACCGCTTTCCTGTTCACCCGGGTGGGTCTGGCCGGAGCCGATATGGGTTCGTGCGCAATTTTGCCGCGTATCATTGGGCAGGGTCGTGCATCCGAATTGCTGTACACCGGCCGTTCCATGTCCGCCCAGGAAGGTCTGAACTGGGGCTTTTTCAACGCCCTGCATCCGTCCGAGTCTTTGATCGAAGCGGCACAGAAGCTGGCTCAACAACTGGCGAACGGTCCGACTTTTGCGCATGCCATGACCAAAAAGGCGCTGCATCAAGAGTGGTCCATGGGTGTTGATGAGGCCATCGAGGCCGAGGCGCAAGCCCAGGCCATTTGCATGCAGACCAAAGACTTCCACCGTGCTTACCACGCTTTTGTTGCCAAGCAAAAGCCAGTTTTCGAAGGTGATTGAATGACCGACACGACATGGCTTGATTGGCCGTTTTTCGACGAACGCCACCCCGACTTTGCCCGTGCACTTGATGCGTGGTGTGAAGCGAATTTGTCTCATATCGACCATAGCGATACCGATCAGGCCTGTCGTGATCTGGTGCGCGCCCTGGGCGATGCCGGCTTTCTGCAGGTGGTTGTCCCGTCCGGCCCCAACGGGCAGTGGGGCGGTCGCTGGCCTGAAATTGATTCGCGTGCGGTCTGTATCGCGCGTGAAACGCTGGCGCGTCACGAAGGCCTTGCCGACTTTGCCTTTGCCATGCAGGGGTTGGGTAGCGGTGCCATTTCGATCGCCGGCAGCGATGCATTGCGCCTGAAGTATTTGCCGCGCGTTGCCAGGGTGATGCCATTGCGGCCTTCGCCTTGTCCGAACCCAATGCGGGTTCGGATGTCGCAGCCATGTCGTGCGAGGCTACCCTTGACGGTGATCACTACGTCATCAATGGCGAGAAAACCTGGATTTCCAACGGCGGCATCGCTGATTTTTACTGTGTGTTCGTCCGTACGGGCGAAGCACCGGGCGCACGCGGCATATCGGCTTTTGTGGTTGATGCCGACACGCCGGGTTTGACGGTGCCCGAACGTATTGACGTCATTGCCCCGCACCCTTGGCGCGCCTGAAATTTGAAAACTGCCGCATCCCGGTGTCGCAGCGTCTGGGCGATGCGGGCCAGGGCTTCAAGATCGCCATGATGACACTGGATATCTTCCGGGCCTCGGTAGCGGCTGCCGCTTTGGGCTTTGCCCGCCGCGCCATTCAGGAAGGGGTTTCCCGCGCCAAGTCGCGTCAGATGTTTGGCGGGGCGCTGGCCGATCTTCAACTGACCCAGGCCGCCTTGGGTGACATGGCCACCGACATTGATGCGTCGGCCTTGCTGACCTACCGCGCGGCATGGATGCGGGATGTCCGCAAGCAGCGTACAACGCGTGAAGCCGCCATGGCCAAAATGACGGCCACTGAGTCGGCGCAGCGTGTCATTGACCGTGCGCTGCAAATGTTCGGCGGGTTGGGCGTTGTGTCCGGTGAACCCGTCGAAAAGCTGTACCGTGAAATACGCGCGTTGCGAATTTATGAGGGGGCAACAGAAGTACAAAAGCTCATCATCGCACGCGAATTGCTGAAAAATAGTTAAGGAGACAACCTTGGAACGTTCTGCTCACACCGATACCTTTGCCCGCGACAACCTGCCGCCACTTGATCAGTGGCCCGAGTTGCTGCTCGAGGGCAACCCCGATGTCGCCTATCCGGCGCGGTTGAATTGTGCGGCAGAGCTGGTTGACCGCCATGTTGATGAGGGGCATGGAGACCGCGTGGCCTTGCGCTGGCCCGAGGGGATCAGGACAAGGCGCTGACCTACGCCGAGCTCAAGCGTCTGACCAACCAGATTGCTCAGGTCCTGACGGAAGACATGGGTCTGGTGCCAGGTAATCGTGTGCTGTTGCGCGGCCCAAACAATGCCATGATGGCGGCCAGCTGGCTGGCCGTGGTCAAGGCCGGCCTTATTGCCGTGCCAACCATGCCATTGCTGCGCGCGTCTGAAATCAAGCCGATTGTTGAAAAGGCTGAACTTGATGCGGTTTTGTGCGACAAGCGTCTGGCGGATGAAATCGAACATTGTCTCGATGCCTCGCACCCGGCGTATTGTCCGGCGCTTAAACATGTGCGCTATTTTTGCGATAACGGCCCTGATGGGCTTGAGACGGTTGCGGCAGCCAAATCGGGCGACTTTACTGTTTGCGACACTGCTGTCGATGATGTCTGCCTGATCGCCTTTACCAGTGGCACTACCGGCAAGCCCAAGGGCTGCATGCACTTTCATCGCGATGTGCTGGCCATGTGTGATACCTTTTCGCGCCACACGCTTAAAACCTCGCCAGACGACATCATCACCGGTACACCTCCGCTGGCATTCACCTTTGGCTTGGGGGCATGCTCTGCTTCCCGCTGCGTGTGGGGGCGTCTACCGTGCTGATCGAACGCCTGACGCCGGACGAGCTTTTGTCGATGGTCGACCGCTTTGGTGTCACGATGACGTTCACGGCCCCCACGTTTTATCGGCAAATGGCTGCTTTGGCCAAAAATTACAGTCTCAAGTCACTGGTTAAAACCGTGTCGGCCGGCGAAGCCTTGCCCGACACGACCCGCCAGCTCTGGAAAGAGGCCACCGGCATCGAAATGATTGACGGTATCGGTGGTACCGAAATGATCCACGTGTTTGTGTCCAGCCCCCGAATCGGTGCGTCGTGGCGCCATCGGCAAGGTGGTGCCAGGCTACATCGCTCAAGTAGTTGACGAGGATTTCAACCCGGTCGCTCCAGGCGTTGTCGGCCGTCTTGCGGTCAAAGGACCGACCGGTTGCCGTTATCTGGCTGATGACCGCCAACAGGTTTATGTCCAGAATGGCTGGAACCTGCCCGGCGACACATTCAAGTTTGATGAGGATGGCTACCTGTATTACCAGGCTCGTAACGATGACATGATCATCTCGGCCGGCTACAACATTGCCGGCCCCGAGGTTGAAGAGTCGCTGATGACGCATCCGGCGGTTGCGGAATGCGGGGTTGTGGGCCAGCCTGACGCCGAGCGGGGCAATATCGTCAAAGCCTATGTCGTGCTCAAACCCGGTTTTTCCGCAGACGCCGCCATGGTCAAGACCTTGCAAGAGCACGTCAAGGCGACCATTGCACCTTACAAATACCCACGCTCCATTGAGTTCGTCAGTTCGTTGCCCCGCACCGAGACTGGCAAGCTGCAGCGCTTTGTGCTGCGCCAGAAAGCACAGAAAAACGTCTGAGCTGTTTTTTGATTTTTATTTGATTTACACGAGGCAATCATGAAAATTCTGCAACCCCCACCTGGACCGAACCCCGAGGCTACGCCAACGGTACCATGGCCGAAATGCAAGTCGGCAGCCGATTGATTTTTGTTGGGGGCCAGATCGGCTGGAATGCCCAGCAGCAGTTTGAAACCGACAACCTGGCTGAACAGGTTGGCCAGGCACTGCAGAACATTGTCGATGTTCTGAAAGAAGGTGGCGCCGGTCCCGAGCACATTACGCGCATGACCTGGTATGTTGTCGACAAGCAAGAGTACAACGCCCAGTTGCGTGAAATCGGCCAGCAGTATCGCGCCATTATTGGCCGCAATTTTCCGGCCATGACGGCGGTTGAAGTCGCTGCGCTGATCGAAGACCGCGCCCGCGTCGAAATCGAAGTCACTGCTGTAGTACCGCCTGCAGCCTGATTTTTTGCTGAACGGTAAATCCAGAAAAACGCCCCGCAACTGCGGGGCGTTTCTGCTTTCGTCGGTCAGAGCCTGGAGAAGACCTCTTCGGCAATGTCCAGCGTGCGTTGAATGACGGCGTCATCGTGGGTGGCGGAAACAAAACCCGCCTCGAACGCCGATGGTGCAAAGTAAATGCCCTTGATCAGCATGGCGTGGAAAAACTTCTTGAACAGCTCAATATCGCATTCAGAAACTTCCGCGAATGTGGTGGGGATGCGTTCGCGGAAGTACAGCCCGAACATGCCGCCGATATAGTCGGTACTGAACGGGATGCCGGCGTTTTCGGCGCGTTCGGCCAGGCCGTCGGCCAGCTTGCCTGTTTGTGTTTCGAGGCGGTCATAAAAACCAGGCTCGGCCAGCAGCTTCAGGGTGACCAGACCGGCGGCGACGGCAACCGGGTTGCCCGACAGTGTGCCGGCCTGATAGACGGGGCCCAGGGGGCGACATGTTCCATAATATCGGCGCGACCACCAAATGCACCGACCGGCATGCCGCCGCCGATGACTTTGGCCAGGGTGGTGATGTCGGGCGTTACACCGGTCAGGCCTTGCACGCCTTGTGGGCCCACCCGGAAGCCGGTCATGACTTCGTCAAAAACCAGCAAGGCCCCGTGTTTTGTACACAAATGGCGCAAGGTTTCGAGGAAGCCCGGTTGTGGGCGGATCAGGTTCATGTTGCCGGCAATCGGCTCAACGATGATGCAGGCAATTTCGTCGCCATGGGTTGCGAAGGCGGCTTCAACGGCTTCAATGTTGTTGAAATCAAGTACCAGGGTGTGCTGGATGAATTCGGCCGGTACGCCCGCTGATGTGGGGTGGCCGAACGTGAGCATGCCTGAACCGGCCTTGACCAGCAGGCTGTCGGCATGGCCGTGATAGCAACCTTCAAATTTGATGATCTTGGGCCGTTTGGTGTAGCCCCGTGCCAGCCGGATGGCGCTCATGGTGGCTTCGGTACCCGAGCTGACCAGACGGACTTTTTCCATGGACGGCAGCCGCGCGGCAATCGCTTCGGCGATTTCGATTTCTGCTTCTGTCGGCGCCCCGAATGACAAGCCGTTGACGGCAGCTTCCTGAACGGCCCTGATCACTTCGGGGTGGGCGTGACCTAGAATGGCCGGGCCCCATGAGCCGACATAGTCGGTGTACTGTGTGCCTTGGGCATCCCAGACATAAGGACCTTGGGCGCGCTGGATGAATCGCGGTACGCCGCCAACCGAGCGAAAAGCACGAACGGGTGAATTAACCCCGCCGGGTATGGTGCGGCAGGCACGTTCAAAAAGTTCAGTGTTACGAGGCATGATGATCTTTCTTCAGAAAACGAAATGGAAACGGATCAGAACAGGGCTGTGAACCGGGCCGCTGTGCTGCGGATGTCCGGCGTGTCAAACAGACCGCCAATGACGGCCAGGCTGTCAGCCCCGGCGTGTACCACTTGTGCAGCATTGTCTGTGGTAATGCCGCCGATGGCGACCAGGGCGACCGGCTTTGCGGCGTGTTTCTTGCTTAATGGTTTTGCCTGGACAAAAAGATCCAGAGGCGCGCGCACGGCCTCTGGTTTGACCGTTGAGGCAAAGACGGCACCGAAGGCCACATAGTCGGCGCCGTCGCGTATGGCTTTTTCGGCGCGCTCAAGTTCGTTGTAGCAGGAACGACCGATGATTTTCCCGGCACCCAGAACGGCCCGTGCAGCACCGATGTCACCATCATCTTTGCCCAGGTGGACACCATCGGCCTGTACGGCCTGGGCCAGCGCGACATCGTCGTTGACAATGAAGGCGACCCCCAGTGTGCGGCACAGCCGTGCGATATGGCGTGCCTGCTGCAAAGAGTCGGCCGGTGCCAGTTTTTTTGACGCCATTGCAATACACGCATGCCGCCAAGAGCGGCCTGTTCTATCGTGTTGGCCAGCGCGGAAAAATCCGTGGTTTGCGGCGTGATGCCATACAAGCCACTGGGCAGTTGCGAGGAGTGCGTCATGATGGTGTGCGGTTGAAGATCGAGGCGCCCATGCCCGGACGAAAAATACGTGTACCAAGCTGGCTGGCCTGTTCGACCGCACGCTCTGCCGCCACGGCGGCTTCCGTACCTTTGGCCAGTTCAACGGCAAGCGCGCAAATCAGGGGGCCGTCATGGTTGAATACCCGGATGGCAGGGGCTGCCGGGGCCAATGGAACATTTGCTTGTCGGGGCCGCGCAGTACGTGAGCCCATTGCCCGGGGCGAATTTGTGCATTGGTTGTCATGACCCATTGTGCCCCGAAGTTCAGCAGGGCGGTCGCCGGGTGTGTCGGTGCCCCGCCCGGAACAAGCCCTTCGGTTTGCCAATGGGCCAGCAGGCCATCGTCGATGACCACCACATCGGTTTGGGGCAGCAGCAGCTCAAACAACGATGAGACAACCTCTTCGAGGTTATGGTCGTCGTCGCTGAAGGCCCGTGACGGCGCCGCCAGATGCAGCAACAGCGGGACATCGCTGTAATCGGCGGCGATTTGCGCCACGGTGCGCACGGCGTCAGCGCTGTAGAACGGGCCGGCCTTGATGGCACCCACCGGCATGTCTTCGAGCAGGCATCGGGCCTGATCGTCGATTAGTTCAGGGGCGATATCGTGGACATCTTCAATGGCGGCGGTATCCTGAACGTGCAGAGAGGTGACGCTGCTGATGGTGTGTGCGCCGAGCGTCGCACAGGTGACCGCGTCGGCTGGCAAGCCGCCGGAACCGCTGGGATCAAAGGGCCCGATAACAAGGACGATGGGGGTGACGCTACGTGCACTGACTCAAACCCGGTTACTATTGGGATTCATGGAATTGACCCCATTCTATAGGATACCTGCCTGCCCTACCGGTCAGGCTTTCAAAATTTTCAGCGAGTAACAAGCAATGCGTACATGGATGTGTCTTATCTGTGGTTGGATTTATGATGAAGAAGCCGGTTTGCCCGACGAGGGCATTGCACCGGGTACGCGATGGGAAGACGTGCCGCCCAACTGGGTCTGCCCTGAATGCGGCGCGCGCAAAGAAGATTTCGAAATGATGGAAGTGTAATCACCTTAAGGGGCGAGTCATGGCTACAGCCGAAATGCAATCAGAGAACAGCGTCGACTTGTCCAAACAGTTTTTGCTGGCCATGCCAGGCATGGTCGGGGGCGAGTGGGCCAACACTGTCATTTTCATGTGCGAGCACAATGCGCAAGGGGCGCTGGGGTTGGTGGTTAACCGTCCCACCGATCTGATGCTGCCCGATTTGCTGCAGCGGCTGTCAATTACGGTGTCGCCAGACGCGCCGGCGGCACAGCAGCCGGTATTTTTCGGTGGCCCCGTACATACCGATCGCGGGTTTGTATTACATACGCCCGGGCGCGACTATTCCGCCAGCTTGCCCATGGGCGACCTGTTGCTGACAACTTCCCGCGATATTCTGGAAGATATTGCCCAAGGCAACGGGCCTGCACATTACCTGGTGGCGCTGGGGTATGCCGGATGGGGCGCCGGTCAGCTTGAAAGCGAGCTGGCCCAGAATGCCTGGCTTAATGTCGCAGCAAACAATGCGGTCATTTTCGACGTGCCTCCTGAAGCGCGTTACGAATCAGCCATTGGTGTGCTGGGCATCCACTCTTCCATGCTCACGGGCACGGCAGGGCATGCCTGACGAAACCCTGCTGGCATTCGATTACGGTGTCAAGAAAATCGGCGTGGCGCTAGGCAACACGCTTACTCGCCATGCCCGTCCGTTAACGATTATTACCGCTGAACGCCGTGATCTGCGTTTCGACGAGATCGGAAAGCTGATGGTCGAATGGCGACCTGATCGTGTCATTGTCGGTTTGCCTCTGGCTGCCGATGGGCAGGATCAGCTGGCGACAACACAGGCACGGCGGTTTGCCAACCAGATTCATGGGCGGTTTGTCGTGCCGGTGGCGCTGGTCGATGAGCGCGGGTCAAGTCTCGAGGCCCAAGCGCGTCTGGGAACCAACGCGCCCGACGATGCTGTGGCGGCTGCTATTATTCTGCAGCGCTATCTTGACGCTCTGGGTCAAGACGCCATCATCTGACGAGGTTATTTTGGGTGCGGTCTTGTTTGTTTTGCGGTTACCCCTGGTTCTGATCTGGCTGGTTTCCAGTTTGCTGTGTGTTGCTCTGGTGTATCCGGTGGTCGGATTGTCGATACGCTCATCGCTGAATCACGCCTGGTCGCGCATGCTTATGGCCATTTGCGGTGTCAGGTTGCGTATTGTGGGGCAGCCGTCGATGCGGGGTGAGGCCCTGTGGGTGGCCAATCATGTGTCCTGGATCGATATTTTCATTCTCAGCAGTGTGCGTTGTGTCGCGTTCATTGCCAAGCGCGATATTCGTGATTGGCCGGTGATTGGCTGGCTGGTTGAGAAGGCGGGTACCGTTTTCATTGACCGTACCCAGCGTCATTCGGTGCGTCATGTGGGCGAGCAGATGCAGGGCATGTTCAGGCAAGGGCAGGTGGTCGGCTTGTTTGCCGAGGGAACAACCAGTACGGGTTTTGATGTGTTGCCGTTTCATGCCAGTCTTTTCGAGCCGCCGTTGCGGACAGGGGTATTGATTCAGCCTGTGGCATTACGTTTCTTCCATCGTGGCCAGCGCAGTGCTCGCATCGCGTTTGTGGGCGAGCAGTCACTGGTCGCTAACCTGGCGATCTTGCTGGCCAGTACCTCGACCTGTGTCGAGGTTGAGTTCCTGCCTGCGTTGACGGCACAACACTATGAAGGGTGGACCCGTGCACAGTTGGCAGCATTTATACGAGAGCAGATTCGTGAGGCAGTGGCGGTGGGGGCTGATACAGAAACTAATGTCAATCAGGCTCTGCCCGAGAAACAATAGCTGTTTCACAGGAGCGCAGAGCAAGGAAAAGTGATGCAGGTTTGCGGGGCGTCAGGGTTTTTGTGATTGCCTGCAATCAACCTGTATCAGTTTGTGGTCGTGCAGGCGCACGGCCGTTAGTTTTCCGCCCCAAACGCATCCGGTATCCAGGCAAATGGCGTCGGGCCGGATCATCAGCCCCAACGTTGACCAGTGTCCGAACACGACCGTTTTGTCGGCTGTCGCCCGGTTCGGGACATCGAACCAGGGGATCAGGCCGGTGTTTGCGGCTGCGATGGGCGAATTCTTGTAGCTGAACTCCATGTGGCCTTTGCGGTTGCACATGCGGATGCGCGTCAGGGCGTTGATGATGACGCGCAAACGCTTGTTGTTGCCCAGATCTTCGCTCCAGGCAACCGGTTCATCACCATACATTTTCTCAAGGGTGCGTTTCCAGTTGGGAGAGCGCAGGGCCGACTCAACTTCGGCGGCCAGCGACAGTGTTTTTTCAACGTCCCATTTGGCCATCACGCCGGCATGTACCAGCAAGTGGCCGTGCGCATAGTGGGCCAACGGGCGGTGCCGCAGCCAGGTGATGATTTCGTCGGCGTCGGGCGCTTTGAGAATGTCGGCGATGGTATCTGATTTGCCCGGCTTTCTGACACCGGCGGCGACGGCCAGCAGGTTCAGGTCATGATTGCCCAGCACAGTGATGGCTTTTTTGCGCATACCCATGATGTGGCGGACGGTTTCAAGCGATTGCGGGCCACGATTGACGATATCGCCGGCAAACCAGAGTTCACGCTCTGTGTCGGCGGCAATGTCGGGATGCTTGAGCAGGTCGTGGAGTGACTGGCAGCACCCTGGACGTCACCAATGAACCAGATGTCGTGGGGAGTGTTCATGCCGTGCGGCTCCAGGGGCTGTGTGTGACAAGAAAGCGCCGGACGTTATGTTGATTTTCCATGAGGATCAGCGCCCCGAGCGCGAGCAGCAGCGCGCCGATGTTGGGGACCAGCGCAGTGACCCATGGGGCCCATTTGCCCAGCATTCCGACGTTCAGGGCCAGCTGGTTGATCATGAAAAAGCCGACGCCCAGAAGAATGCCGGCAAACACCTTGCCACCGACACCGCCTCGTCGGGTTTGCATGAACCCGATGGGTGCGGCGATGGTGATCATGACGAGCAGCGTGAAGGGTAAGCCAGCTTGCGCCATAAGGCCACGACTTCCCGATTGGTTTGCAGGTTATTGGCTTCCAGATACGAAATATAGTCGCTCAGTACCGAGATCGACATGCGTTCCGGTGTCAGGATTCGTGCAATCAGGCGTTCCGGTGTCAGGGTGGTGGGCAGGCGGCGCTGCCCTGCCGTGTTGACCTGGGTGACGGGTGCGTCGGTGACGCGGGCATCGGCAAGGGCATCAACGGCAGCCGCATTGATCCGTGTTTCGGTCACCTGGTTCATGACCAGCGATCCGTCATTGAAGTAGCCGTCAACCGCTTGTGAAAATGAGGCCAGTTCCTGGCCTTCACGAAACTCGTACAAGGTGATGCCCGCAACACCCCCGTTAGGCTTGAGTTCGGCAATGTTGATGACGCGGGTACCGTTTTCGGGGGCTTCTTCCTTGAACCAATAGCCGCTGTTCAGGCGTCCACCCCCGCCCGACCCAACAACTGAAGCGATGTTTCACTGGTTTTGATTTCTGCCGCTGGTGTGATGAGTTCAGACAGGATGAATGCCCCGATGACCCAGGGCAGGGTGATAACCCAGAGCATGCGCATCAGTTTCATGCCGCTGACCCCGGACACCCTCAGGATAACCAGCTCGTTGCGCTGGGCAAGGCTGGCCAACGCCAGGATAGCGCCGATCAGAAGACCGATGGGCAGCAGCTCGTAAAGCCGGGTCGGCATTTGCAGTGCCTGCAGGTAAAACAGGTCGAATACCGTAAAGTTGTTGCCAACGTCTTCCAGCGCTTCGATCAGTGCAAAAAACGTGAAAAGCCCCAGCAGTGCCACCAGGACAACGGCGCAGGATCGGTAAATTTCACGGGCGAGGTAGCGACGGGCGGTGCGCATGGAAAGTCGGTTTTTAAAGACAAGGCGTAAGCTTAACAAACACAGCCGTTCCGTGTTTTGACGCAAGGCCCCGGATGGGCAAGCGAGAAACTGAATCAGCAGGTTTGCGCGGTTTGCATCAGGGGATTTGCACCATCTGCATGCGACGCATCAGGGTGGCCGTTCGCGATTGCAGGTAGCTGGTGTTGCCTCGCCGGTCATAATAGGCGGGGTTGGGCAGCATGGCGGCCAGTCGGGCAGCCTGGGGGCATTCAGTTGTGCCGCAGGACGCTTGAAATAATGGTTTGCTGCGGCTTGGGCACCAAAAACATTAACGCCCCATTGCGCCACATTCAGGTAAAGTTCAAGAATACGCTCTTTGCTCATGACCGCTTCGATCATGTAGGTGAGAATCAGCTCCTGGCCTTTTCGCAAATAAGACCGGTCAGACGACAGAAACAGGTTTTTTGCCAGTTGCTGTGTGATGGTCGAGCCGCCCCGCATGCGGCTGCGACCCTCGTCGGCCATTTCCAGATTGTACTCGAAGGCGCGCCGGATGGCGTCCCATTCGACACCGTTATGTGCCATGAAGTTGGCGTCCTCTGCCGCAATGACGGCGCGTTTGAGATCACGGCTGATTTGAGCATACGGTACCCACTCGTAGACCAGGGTAGCGTCAGGATTATCGGTTCGCAGTTCGGCCAGTGTGCTGCGCATGAATGCGCTGGTGCCCGGGTTATTGAAGTTCAGCCAGATCACCATGATGAACAGCCCGAACTGGTAAAGCAACAGGCCGAACAGCCCGACCAGCCCGACAACAGCCAGCAGCCGGGGCTTTGACATGCGGGCGTCTTGCCGGTCAACCATTGGCGATCTGTTGCCGCAGTGCGGTCAGAACGGGGTCAATGTCGGGCATCACGCCATTCCAGATCTGGAAGCTGACGGCGGCCTGCCCTGTCAGCATGCCCAGGCCGTCGGCAACGCGGGCGGCACCTGCGGCACGTGCAAAACGCATGAATGCGGTGGCCTGCGGCGCATAGAACATGTCATAGGCCAGGGCGTCGGGAGCGAAAGACAGGCCGGGAATGGCCGGGGCCTGGTCGTCGATGCTGCTGGACGTTGCATTGATGACGACATCCCAGTGGCCGTTCAGTTCATCCAGTGGCCCCGCGCTCAGGCGCCTGGCCGCATCAGGCTGATGAATGGTGAGGGCTTCCCGCAATTGCTGTGCGCGTTCTGCCGTGCGGTTGATGATGTGCAGATGGGAGCAGCCGGCTTGCAGCAATGGCAAGGTGACACCTTTGGCGGCACCACCAGCGCCGATCAGCAGGACACGCCGGTCTTCAGGGTCGGCACCCAGACGACGCAGGTCGGTCAGCAGCCCGACGCCGTCGGTATTGCAGGCTTTCAGCTGGCCGTTCTCTTGCCACAGCGTGTTGACCGCGCCGGCCAGCCGGGCGCGTTCTGAAAGCCCGTTTCCTGCCATCGCCCATGCCCGTTCTTTGAACGGTACTGTAATGTTGAGCCCCGAACCACCCTCTGCGAAGAAGGCCTCGACAGTCGCTTCGAACGCGTCGAGCGGTGCGCAAATGCGCTCATAGGTCAAGGCAATGCCGGTCTGTGCACTGAAGGCGGCATGAATGAACGGCGATTTGCTGTGGGCAACGGGGTTGCCGACAACAGCAAATTTCTTCGGGGCAGGCGAGGCGATGGGCGTGGTCATTGGGTGGTCAGTTGATCGTTGGTGAAATGCCAGGTTCGGGTAATGGCCAGAATATCGGTGTGTTGTGCAAGCTCGGGCGGCAAGGGGGCAAAAGGAGCCGCCAGTTGAACAATGCGACGAGCCGCCAGGTTCAGCACGGGTTCATTGGATGGGGTATTGATCTCGACCCGCTCCAGCGAGCCGTCTTTGCGGATATAGGCGGTCAGCTGCAATGACCCGTAAATTTTGCCACGAGCCTCAGGCGGGTAGTGCGTTGTCCCGATGTGTTCGATTTTCTGGCGCCACGCTTCGACGTACAGTGCATGGCCGGCCTCGCGCGCAGAAGGGCCGACAAATTGCTGGCGCGGCTGCGCACTGTAGCGTTCGATTTGTGCTTTGATCGCGGCAATGCGGGCGCCAAGCACGGCGCTGTCACGCGACTGATTATCTGTGCCTGGCATTTCGGATTGCTGTAACAGGTCGGGGCGGTGTGTCTGAGGTGCCAGCAGTTGCGCCTCGAGCCGGGTCAGCAAGCGTTCTTGCTGTGCTTCAAGTTCGGCCTGCCGTTTGCGCAACGCCTCAAGGATGACTTCGTCGGGGCTTTCGGGGGTGGTCAGGGAAGTGGTGAGCTGGCCAGGGCATCAGGTGTTTCTGTCCCCCGGCATTCAGATTGTGTTGAGCCAGGACGCGCGGCGTTGCCGGGGCAGTTTCCGTGCGTGTATTGACCAACGTGACTTCCAGCGATTGAGCGGGCGGCCTGCGGGCGTCCGGCGCCGTAAAGCGCAGCGTTACAACGACCGCATGGATGCACAGTGAAACTGTGATCCCGATGTAAAGCCAGCTTTTTCGCTCGGTCGCCCACACGGTGCTCAGGCGTCCGGTTGCAATACGTCAATCAGGCGGCAGTGCACATCGATGGCCAGTTCGTCGTAGCCCGTAATGGCCAGCCGTACTGCAGTACCGCGTTCAAGTTCCGGTAACCCGCCGACCCGGGTGACCAGCGGCGCGCAATCGAACCGTACCAGGTCTTCACGTAAAACCGTGGCCGTGACTTCGGTCAGCTGTTGTTGCTGCAGCCAACGCATGCACCAGTAACGCTCCATGGCCGACTGGAATTCACCCCATGCGGAATACTGGGCGTCAAAGGCCCCGATGATGGCGAACAGGTCAGCCTCTTTGGGCTTGAACGGGGCGACCAGTCGTGCCGATACCCCGTGCTGGGCCGCCGCAATGATTTGCCCTTGGTTGATCAGGTCAACATAGCGACGCAGCGGCGATGTTGACCACGCATACTGCGGTACACCGATGGCTTCGTGCGGCAGAGCCTGGGTTGACATGCGTACCCGACCCGCCTGCTGGGAACGATAAATGCCCGGTACGCCGTGCTGTGCCATGAAGGCACCCCAGAGCTTGTTGGTCAGGATCATGTACTCGGCCACCAGACGATCAAGGGGGCATTACGCTGGCGCGGCACCAGCTTGACGATGCTGTGAGGGTCTTCCGGGTCGCCCTCGAGGTAGAAAGAATATTCGGTACGGGAATTGTTTTCCGGCTTGCCGCGAGCCTGCTCGCGTTCGCGGATCAAGTGGCGGGAAAATTGCCAGAGGGGTCGGAGCCAGTGTCCATAAGGCAACGGTGCTTGCGGGTCGTCCAGTGCGGCTTCGGTGACTTCGGCGTCAAGCCAGTTATGTCGAAGGTTTTCCTTGACGGTGACGCGTTCCAGGCGGGTTTCCCACTGGCTGACCTCGCCGGTTTCAAGGTTGGCCGTCACGTACAGTGACAGTGCAGGTTTGGCCTGACCGGCGTCCAGCGAAAATGCGTTGATCAGGGCATCAGGCAGCATGGGAATTTTTTGCCCGGGCATATACACCGTAGACATGCGGCTGCGGGCCAGTTCGTCAAGCTCGTTGCCCCGTTTGACCAGTAAGCCGGGAGCCGCAATGTGCACGCCAATTCGCACCTCTGCACCGGTCAGCGGGGTGACAGACAGCGCATCATCGACTTCGGTGGTGGTGATGTCGTCGATTGAGTACGCTTCGACATCGGCCAGGGGCAGGTCAAGATCCAGTGGAGGGATGTCGGCATGTTTGAACGACAGCCCCCGCGGGAAGTGAGTGGCGAAAAAACGGTCGCGATGCAGCTTCAGTGCATGCGGCCACGCACCGACGTGCAGCAGCAGTTTTTCGGGCGTGGTGGCCAGCTGTGTGACAGCGGCGTCAAAGGCCTTCCATTCAAGCGAGTTTTTGTCGGGTTTGACCAGGAAGGTTTGGGCGACACTGGCCAGGGTTTCGGGCAGCTGGCCTGCAACCAGTTCATCGGTCCAGCGTTGTTGCTGTTCGGCGGCCAGCCGCTTTTTCTCGATGGCGGCCAGTGCGGCCTGCAGGATCTCGGGGGGCGGGTCGATAACGGCCTTTGCCACGCCGGTGAAAATAGGCCGGGGCACTGTTCAGGGCGAAGATAAGGGCCGCTTTTTCAACCGCAGACGGAGGGTGGCCAAAGTATTCCTGCGCGAAGACGGTGGCCTCAAACTCGTCTTGTGGCGCACATTCCCACAGAAAATCAATTTCAAGGCTTTCGGCCAGGGCGTTGGCGTTTTGCAAAAGCTCCTGCGGCCCGGGCTGGTCGAACTGGAACAGCACGTGTGTATTTTTTATCTTGCTGCGTTTGCCGCTTTCAGATTCCACCTGCAACGTGGAGTCGCTTTGCGAAAAGATCTTTTCCGCCTTGAAGTTGCCACTGTCTTCGTAGAGAACGTACATAAATTATCGTTTTAGTGTTTTGTGCCGGGCTCGCCCGGAATGAATTGCATGACTTCCGGGAGCCAGCGTGCAAAGTCGGAAATGCCGTGGTCACTGCCATTGATGATACGACTGCGGCACCCGCCATACCATCGGGCCATTTCAACCCAGTTCAGCACTTCGTCGCCGGTGCAGGCCACCAGAAAGTGGCGGTTGCTGTATGCAGGTGGTGGAAACGCGAGGCGGTCAAGTTCATTGATATGTTCAGGTAAAAAAACAAAGGGTGCATCGCTGTGATAGTGCGGGTGGGTGCCCACCGGGTTGCCAGGTCGCGTGCGGCATAGATTACCGGGTTCAACACCACCGAGCGGCATTGCCAGGCATGCGCCAGGTGACCGGCGTAATAACCGCCCAGCGACGAGCCGACCACAACAAGCTCCTCAGAGGGGTTGGACAGTTTCTGCACAAGATTGTTGCATAACTCGATGGCGTGAGCCGGGCTGGCGGGCAACTGCGGGCATACCCATTCGGCGTGCGGCAATTGCCGGGCAACGGCGTCTGCCAGCAGTTGTGCCTTGGCTGACTGGGGTGAGGACCGGAAGCCGTGCAAGTAGAGGATCATGCGGACACCTGCGCCAGTGCGGTGAGCACTTTGTCGTGTACGCCGCCAAAACTGCCGTTGCTCATGATCAGGATATGATCGCCAGGCTGTGCTTGTGCGGTGATGGCCTGCACCATCGCGCCAAGATCGTGCCAGCCGCTGGCACGATTGCCCATCGGGGCCAGAACGACTGCGGGATCCCACCCCAAGGCGTGTTTCCCTTCGGTTTCGCCAAAGCAGAAGACGCGGTCGGCCGTCTTGAGGGCGTCGGGAAGCTGCGCCGCCATGGTGCCCAGCTTCATGGTGTTTGAGCGCGGTTCAATCACGGCCAGTATGCGAGCGTTACCCACCTGGCATCGCAAGCCGTCAAGCGTGGTTGCGATGGCCGTCGGGTGATGGGCAAAATCGTCGTATACGGTAATGTTGTTGACGATGCCGCGCACTTCCATCCGGCGCTTGACGCCTGCAAAGCAGCTGAGTGCGTCAAGGGCGGCTGCGGGGTCGACGCCCGCATGGTTTGCCGCGGCCAGCGCGGCCAGTGCGTTCAGACGGTTATGTCGGCCGGTAAGTTGCCATGTGATATCGCCCAGAACAGCGCCATTCTCAATAACCGTGAAGTGCGACGCATGGCCGTTTTCGGTGTATTGCCAGCGCCCGTCATCGCCGAAGCAATCAATCGGGCTCCAGCAGCCACGCGCGATGACGCGGTCAAGTGCCTCGCAACGGGCGGGGCGTATGATGCGCCCGGAACCTGGCACGGTGCGCACCAAATGGTGAAACTGGGTTTCAATGGCGTCCAGGTTCGGAAAAATATCGGCGTGGTCGTACTCCAGGTTGTTCAATACCGCAGTACGGGGCCGGTAATGTACAAATTTCGAGCGTTTATCAAAAAACGCCGTGTCGTATTCATCGGCTTCGATGACAAACAGGGGCTGTGCAGGGTTGAAGCGGGCCGATACCTTAAGGCCGGGAGCAATCCCCCGATAAGGAAATTGGGGGTGTGGCCGGTTTGTTCCAGGATCCAGGCCAGCATCGAGCTGGTTGTGGTCTTGCCATGGGTGCCTGCAACGGCCAGGACATACTGTCCTTGCAATATATGCTCACCCAGCCATTGGGGCCCCGAGGTGTAGGGCAGGCCCTGGTCAAGAATGGCCTCCATCAGCGGGTTGCCGCGGCTGACGACATTGCCCACAATGAACAGGTCGGGCTTGATGTTGACTTGTTCGGCGCCGAAACCTTCGGTCAGGTGGATGCCTTGTTCTTCCAGTTGTGTGCTCATGGGGGTATACGCCGGTGTCGCAGCCCGTAACCGTGTGGCCCGCTGCCCGGGCAATCAGGGCAAGGCCGCCCATGAACGTTCCGCAGATCCCCAGTATGTGTAAGTGCATTCGATTCCTTTCGGTGCCGGTGGTATTGGGCCAGCCATCCGGCCTGATGTAATGGCAGTGCTAAAATTCATTTTATGATGAAGCGTCGTACTTTTTTGCAGGCGTGCGTCGGGGCCGCATTAACCTCGGGGGTGGGGCATGCCGTTTGGGCGGCAAGTCCAGACGCCTTGTTCACCCGGCAGTTTCCCGATCACGAAGGTGTTGAAACGTCTCTCGGCCAATGGCTGGGGCGTCCGGTTGTGTTCAACTTCTGGGCAACCTGGTGTCCACCATGCATCAAAGAAATGCCCGATCTCCAGGCGCTCAGCCAACAGTTCCCCGGCGTGCAGTTTGTCGGGCTGGGTGTCGACACGGCAGCCAACGTGCGCAAGTTCATGCCCAAAGTCAATGTTTCATATCCGTTGCTGGTTACCGGTTACGCTGGAATAGACCTGATGAAATCGCTGGGCAACGCGGCGGGCGGCTTGCCGTTCACTCTGGTGTACGATGCAGCCGGGCAGGTTGTTGAACGCATCCTGGGCCAGATCAAACCCGCTGAACTCGAGGCAGTCCTGCAACGTTTTCCAGTGGCCTGACGGGTGTTGCGGCAACCCCGGAAGTATTTGCAATTGTCGGTATTTAATAGACAAATAGCTGTTTTTAGCGTAAAAAAACGGTCTGTCTGTCACAGAAAAGCGTAAATGGCACAACATATTCTGGTGCTCCATGGCCCAAACCTGAACCTGCTGGGAACACGTGAGCCCGGTATTTACGGGCATCAAACCCTGGCGGATATCAACGCGCATCTTTCACACGTCTGTGAAACCGCAGGTGCCGGGCTGGCCGTTTTCCAAAGCAACCACGAAGGTGAGCTTGTCGATCGCATTCAGGCCACGCGACACGACGAAACCGAATTTATCATTATCAATGCAGGGGCTTACACCCACACCAGTGTTGCCATTCGTGATGCACTGGCCGGTGTGGCCCTGCCATTCATAGAAGTACACCTCTCCAACGTGCACAAGCGCGAGCCGTTTCGCCATCATTCTTATTTGTCGGATCAGGCCGTCGGTGTCATCGTCGGGTTGGGGGCTTACGGGTACGAGGCGGCGGTTCGTTACGCCCTGGCCCACTAGACGCACTACACTCGCTGTTAGTTTTTATCAATCATCACTCGAGCACGGCCCTTTGCGGCCGGTGCCGCGTTACGGGAAGTTTGTATGGACCTCAGAAAATTGAAAACCCTGATCGACCTGGTTGCCGATTCGGGTATCGCCGAGCTTGAAATCACCGAAGGTGAGGGCAAAGTCAGAATCGTTAAGTTCTCTCAGGCCGTACAGCCCGTGGCGTATGTGCCCGAGGCCGCACCGGTACAGGCGGTCGCACCGGCGCCTGCCCAGGCTCCCGCTGACGCTGCACCCAAAGTGCCACAGGGTCATATCGTCAAGGCTCCCATGGTGGGTACGTTCTACCGCGCACCTAATCCAGGTGCATCGCCTTTTGTCGAGGTGGGACAGTCGGTCAAAGAGGGTGAGCCTCTGTGCATCATCGAGGCCATGAAGCTGCTCAACGAAATCGAGGCCGACAAGTCCGGTGTCATTAAAGAAATTCTCGTGGAAAACGGCGAGCCGGTCGAATATGGTCAACCGCTTTTTGTAATTGGCTAACCCATGTTTGAAAAAATCCTCATTGCCAATCGTGGTGAAATCGCCTTGCGCATTCAGCGGGCCTGCCGCGAGCTTGGTGTAAAGACCGTCGTCGTTCACTCCGAGGTCGACCGCAATGCCAAGTACGTGAAACTGGCTGACGAGTCGGTGTGTATTGGTCCTGCTGCGGCCAAAGACAGTTACTTGAACATGCCGGCGATTATCGCGGCCGCTGAAGTCACCGATGCTGAAGCCATTCACCCTGGCTATGGCTTCATGTCTGAAAACGCCGACTTTGCCGAACGCGTCGAAAAGAGTGGTTTTGTCTTTATCGGTCCGCGCCCGGAAACCATTCGCACCATGGGCGACAAGGTGTCGGCCAAGAAGGCCATGATTGAAGCCGGTGTTCCGGTCGTGCCGGGTTCCGAAGGTGCTTTGCCCGATGATCCCCAGGAAATCCTGCGTATGGCGCGTGATGTCGGTTATCCGGTCATCATCAAGGCGGCCGGGGTGGGGGCGGTCGTGGCATGCGTGTGGTCTATACCGAAGCCGCGCTGTTGAATGCGGTGGCCATGACCCGTACCGAAGCGGGCGCAGCGTTCAACAATCCTGAAGTCTATATGGAAAAATTCCTGGAAAATCCGCGGCACGTGGAAATCCAGGTGCTTGCCGATGGCGGTCGCAATGCGGTCTGGCTGGGCGAGCGCGATTGTTCCATGCAGCGTCGCCACCAGAAAGTCATCGAAGAAGCGCCGGCGCCGCACATTCCGCGCAAGCTCATCGAACGCATTGGCGAGCGCTGTGCCGACGCCTGCCGCAAAATGGGTTACCGCGGCGCGGGTACGTTCGAGTTCCTGTATGAAGACGGTGAGTTCTTTTTCATCGAGATGAATACCCGTATCCAGGTTGAGCATACCGTTACCGAAATGATTACCGGTATCGATCTGGTGGCTCAGCAAATCCGCATTGCAGCGGGCGAAAAATTCACGTTGCGTCAACGCGATATCCAGTTTCGTGGCCATGCCATTGAATGCCGGATCAATGCTGAAGACCCCTTCAAGTTCACGCCCAGCCCAGGCAAGATTACAGCCTGGCATGCGCCGGGCGGTATGGGGGTGCGTCTTGATTCCCACGTTTTCAGTGGCTACAGCATTCCGCCGAATTATGACTCCATGATCGGCAAGTTGATCACGTACGGTGACACGCGCGAGCAGGCCATCGCCCGCATGCATATCGCCCTGTCCGAAATGGTGGTCGAGGGGATTCAAACCAATATCCCGCTGCATCGTGAACTGATGCAAGATGCCCGTTTTGTCGAAGGCGGTACCAGTATTCACTATCTCGAGCACAAGCTCTCGCAGCGGCCTTGATCCGGCCCTTGTCTTATTTCCGGAAAACTCATGCGTGAACTGGTGTTGAATTGTCCCGAGGCCATTGCCGAGGCGTTATCGGATGCCTTGCTTGAGGTCGGCATGCTGTCCGTGTCTGTTGAGGATGCCGATCGCGATACTGATGTCGAGCAGCCGTTGTTCGGTGAACCAGGCCTCGAGCCTGAAGTGCATGCCTGGCAGCACAATCGGGTGGTGGCGTTATTGCCCGATGGCGTTGATCCGCAGCAGGTTCTCGAAAAGGTCAAGGCCCGGCTGGGAATTTCGGCCGGTCTGGATGACTGGTCCACTCGCGAGGTGCCGGATGCCGACTGGGTGCGGTTGACCCAGTCGCAGTTTGGGCCCATCGAGGTCGGTGAGCGTGTCTGGATTGTACCCAGCTGGCATCGTGATGATCCCGTCGTTCCCGACCGCGACGACATTATCACGCTGGAGCTTGACCCCGGGTTGGCCTTTGGTACGGGCAGTCATCCAACCACCCATTTATGTCTTGAATGGCTGGCCTCCGGGATGCAGGGGCAGCCCTCGCTGCTTGACTACGGTTGCGGTTCCGGAATTCTGGCAATTGCTGCGCGCAAACTGGGATGTGGCGCCGCGTGGGCGGTCGATATCGACCCTCAGGCGGTCAGCGCCACGCGTTATAACGCCCAGGTCAACGGGGTTGATCTGCAGGCGGGCTTGCCGGACGCCTTGCCCGAGGGGCGTTTTGAGGTTGTGGTGGCCAACATCCTTTCCAATCCCCTGAAAGTACTGGCACCGATGCTGGCCAATCGTGTGGCGCCGGGTGGTCATCTGGTGTTGTCGGGTGTTCTTGAGCGACAGGCCGACGAGGTGGCCCAGGCCTACGCGCCCTGGCTGGCGATGTCTGTCTGGAAAGCGCGTGATGGCTGGGTGTGTTTGCATGGGCAGCGTAGTGCCTGATGTTGGTAAGGTGGTTCACTCATGGAGTTGATGACGCGTTGCCCCGAGTGTGGCACGGTATTTTCTGCAAGTGTCGAGCAGATGAAGCGCCGCAAGGGCTACATCCGCTGCGTGCAGTGCGCCACTATTTTTGATGGTTTTGATGCTGTTGTTGATGACAATGACAGCGGCTTGATGTCATCGCCGACCGTTGTCAGGGCTGACGCGGCACCTTCCGCTGCGGCCTCTCTGCACGAGCCCTCTGTGCGTATTCCGGAATTACCAGAGCCGTACGCCGGGCAGGGTCCTCATTTCGTGCCGCCAGAAGCGGATCCGCAATCTTCGCCCTCCGGTACGGCAACGCAACCGGCTGACGCCCCGGCGGTTTTTGTAGAACCCCGTCGCTATCGGGCAGGCCCCCGTGCCGGTGTCAGCGCGCTCTCGTCTCGCCAACGCGCAACGGAGGGTGGTCCGGGTAGTGTGCGCTGGCTGGCTGTCCTGCTGATTCTGGTGGTTGTGGCCAGTTTGCTGATGTATGCGTTTCGGGCACAGATTGCCACAGAGGCGCCCCAACTGCGGCCTTTGCTGGAAAAGGCCTGTGATTCGCTGGATTGCACGGTGGAGTACCCGCAGCGTATCGATCGCATTTCAATCATGAGTTCTTCGTTGCAGGTTGTGCAGGGCGGTGCTGCTCTTATGGAGCTTAACGTCGTGATGCGAAATACCTGGGACAAACCGCAGCAGTGGCCCGCGCTGGTGCTTGAGCTTTCTGATTTGTCTGGTGCGGTTGTGGCCCGACGGGTATTTCAGCCCGCTGATTATCTTGACGCTTCGCAGTTGCAAGGACCTTTCGGTGCCGCGCAGGAAATACGCGTGTTGCAACGTGTGTCTACCGAGGGCTTGCAGGTGAATGGTTTTCAGATCAAAAAATTTTTTCCTCCAAAGGATTGAGATGGCAAAAAAAATAGTGGTGTGCGGTTCGGTTGCGTTCGACACGATTGCAGTCTTTGAAGGCCACTTCAAAGAGCATATTCTGGCCGAAAGCATTCAGTCGCTGAGTGTTTCGTTTTTTGTGCCATCGATGCGTAAAGAGTATGGCGGCTGTGCGGGTAATATCGCATACAACCTGCGCTTGCTCGGCGGTAATCCGGTGCCCGTGGGTACGGTAGGGGTAGACGCAACAGATTATCTGCAGTACCTGGGTGCGCTGGGCATTGATGTCAGCAAGGTACGTGTCATTCCCGATATGTTTACTCCTCAGTGTTTCATTACCACTGATCTCGACAACAATCAGATCGCCTCGTTTCACCCGGGTGCCATGGTGCGCTCTGCCGAGAACGATTTTTCCGATGTTGAGGCGGTGTGGGGCATTGTGTCGCCCGATTCCAAAGAGGGCATGTTCGCGCATGCCCAGCGCATGAAAGACGGCGGGATCCCGTTTGTCTTTGATCTGGGCCAGGCCATGCCGCTTTTTTCGGGTGATGATCTGAAACAAATGATTGGTATGGCCACTGTACTGACGGCCAACGATTACGAGGCCAGCATCATTGAGCAGCGCACCGGTTCCAGCATGGAAGAGCTGTCGCGTGGTTTGCAGGCCATTGTGGTCACCCGTGGTGCCGAAGGCGCGACGTTATTCGAGAACGGGAACCCGACCCACATTGATCCGGTCAAAGTCGATGACGTCGTTGATCCGACCGGCTGCGGCGATGCACATCGTGCCGGGTTGTTGTTCGGATTGTCCGAAGGCTGGGCCTTGCGTGACGCGTGCAGTTTGGCGAACGTCATGGGGGCTATTAAAATCGGTTCGCGTGGTCCGCAAAACCACCAACCGTCCCGTCATGACATTTCAGTCATGCTCAAGCAGCATTACGGGCTTGATTTGCCCGCCTCCCATTAATTCGTGCCGCTCGTTTCCCGGGCGGCAAACAGGAGCTTTTCATGGATTCAACACGTGTTGCCGCCAATGCTGAACCACGCCGTGGACGTTGGGCGGCGTTGGTTGTGGTTGCAGGCAGTCTGGCGGTTATCGCAGGCTGTGCCAATCCGTCTGCATCCAGTTCTGTTTATACCTATGGTCAGGCCCAGCAAGAACAGATTGTTCGTCTGGGCACTGTGGTGGCCGTGCGTCCGGTAACCATCCAGAATGATCGTTCTTCCGGTGCGGGCATGATCGCGGGCGGGGCGTTGGGTGGCGTGGCTGGCAACGCAGTCGGCGGCGGGTCCGGGCGTGCGATTGCGACGGTAGGTGGCGCGATTCTGGGCGGGTTGCTGGGTAACACGATTGAAAATCAGGTCGGTAAAACCCAAGGGCTTGAAATTACGGTTCAACTCGATAACGGTGAAACCCGTGTCATTGCCCAGGCCGCCGATGTGGCGATTTCTCCGGGTCAGCGCGTTCGTATCGTCAGCGGGCAGGGCCCGGCGCGTGTTGTGCCGATGTAAACGGTTGCCCAAGAACGACGGGCTGGCCCTGTTTCAAGCTGTCGTCATTCGCAATAAAAAAACCGCCCGTTGCCGGCGGTTTTTTTATTGCGCGTTGGTTTCAGATGACTGGTCGGGCGCACCGGGCTGGGTCGCGTTCAGTGTACTGTCTATTGTGTAACTGCCGCTTGCCATCAGATAAAAGCCTTGTAAATTAGGGTTTATAATGAGCGCCGCTTTTGAAGCGGCATGGCGGATTTCATTCAGATAAGCCTCTGAATTTTTTGCTAATCATGTTATCTTATATGACGGTAAAAGTCAGTCTGGCTGACTATTTTCCGGATGCGTCGATGCCGGTGTTTTTCCGGTGTCGTACGTGCCGATTTTTTATCGGCAGATAAAAGGCGTTTTGTCGCACCAAGGTTGGTCGTTCTCGAATGGCTGGCTCCGACATGCGTTTCACAACTTGATTTCACGGAGACACTATGAAACTCATTCATCGAACCCTTGCTGGCGTTCTTTTGGCGGCCGGCTTCACCGCGCAGGCCAGTGCTGAAAAAGTCGTGCTGAAAGTCGCACACTTTTTACCTGCGGTTGCCATTGCTCAAACCAAAATGATGGAACCCTGGTGCGAGAAAATCAATAAAGAATCCAATGGTCAGATCGAATGCCAGATCTATCCCGCCATGCAGCTGGGTGGTTCGCCGGCACAGCTCCTGACCCACGCCCGCGACGGTATCGCTGACGTTGTCTGGACGTTGCCGGGTTATACCCTGGTCGTTTCCCGGTCTCCGAGATTTTCGAGGCCCCGTTCTTCGCAACCGATCATGCCAGCACGGCACGCGCGTTGTGGGACTTCACAGAAAAAATGCACAGGAAGAGTTTGCCGGCCTCAAGACGATTGCCGTCTGGACAAACGGTCCCAATCATTTCCATTTGCGTAATAAAGACGTTGCCACGGCTGAAGATCTGAAAGGGCTCAAGGTTCGTGCGGCCTCGCGCCTGAGCAACAAGTTCCTTACCGACATTGGTACATCTGCCATGGGCATGCCGTTGCCGCAAGCCGTTGAAGGCATGTCCAAAGGCGTCGTTGATGGCATGATTGTGCCGTGGGAAGTTGTTCCTTCGGTCAAGCTCAATGAGTTGGCCACCAATCACATCGAGGTCCTCGATGAGCAAGGCCGTGGTATGGCGACATCGACCATGATCTTCGCCATGAACAAGAAAAAGTACGACAGCCTGTCGCCCGAGCTCAAGAAAGTCATCGATGACAACAGTGGTCGTGAGCATTCGGCATGGGTAGCCGGTGTCTTCGCCGAGGGTGATGCGGCCGGTCTCAAGGCAACAGAAGGTCGCAGCAACAAGATTTCCCAGTTGCCGCAATCCGAAGTGGCCAAGCTCAAGGTGGCCTCAGATAACATCGCCAAAGAGTGGATCGCTGACGTTTCCAAGAAAGGCAAAGATGGCCAGGCACTCTATGACGAGGCCGTTGCTTTGGTCAAGAAATACACAGACGCAAAATGACCTCCTCCATCTCGCAAGTTCGTCACTACGTTGAACGTTTTTGTGCCGGTCTGGCGGGGCTGGGCTTCCTCCTTTTGTGGTGGAAGCCCTGTTGTCCGTAACCAGTATTTTCGGGCGAACGTTTTTGCAAAAGGGCTTGCCCGGCGACTACGAGCTGGTGCAAATGCTGACTGCCATTGCCGTTGCGCTGTGCCTGCCCTATTGCGAGCTCAAGCGCGGTAATGTGTTTGTAGACTTTTTCACCTTGTGGGCTCCGCGCTCGCTAACACGTGTTCTTGACGCGATTGCCTGCCTGTTGCTGGCAGCAGTAGCGTTTGTGCTGGCCTGGCGTACCACGGTCGGTATGGGCGAAATGCGCGAGTATGCCGAGAGCACCATGGTGCTCTCGATCCCCATCTGGTGGACATACCTCGCTTTGCCATTCTCTTTCACGTTGCTCGGTATTGCAGCGCTCTTCAATTTTCATCTCGAATGTACAAAGCGTGATTCATGACTAGCGTACAAATCGGCCTTCTGATGTTGGCCTTCATGATGCTCCTGCTGGCTCTGCGGGTGCACATCGGTATTTCCATGTTTCTGGCCGGCGCCGTCGGCTATTTTTTCATTACAGGTGCAGATCCGCTTCTGGCGGTCATGAAGCACTCGACCTACGCCCGTTTCTCCATGTACGACTTGTCCGTCGTGCCGCTGTTCTTGCTCATGGGGCAGTTTGCTACTCATGGCGGGTTGTCGCGCGCCTTGTTCAAGGCGGCCAATTCCTTTGTGGGTCACTGGCGTGGTGGTATGGCCATGGCGGGTGTGGCTTCTTGCGCATCGTTCGGTGCCATTTGCGGTTCGTCGTTGGCCACTGCCGCGACCATGACCCAGGTCGTGTTGCCCGAGTTGCGTCGTCATCAGTACTCTCCCGCGCTGGCGGCAGGGTCGATTGCCGCAGGTGGTACGCTGGGTATCCTGATTCCACCTTCGGTGCCTTTGGTTATTTACGCCATCATCGCCGAGCAGAACATTGCCAAAATGTTCATGGCGGCATTGTTGCCCGGTGTTCTGGCTGCCCTGGGCTACATCATTACCGTTGGCATCATTGTTCGCCGTAACCCTGACTCTGCTGGCCCCGGTTCGCCACGCCATACCTGGGTTGAACGTTTCAATACCCTGGTTGCAACCTGGCCGGTCATGCTGATTTTTGCGGCTGTTATCGGTGGTATTTATGGCGGTATTTTTACGCCCACTGAAGCGGCTGCTGTTGGTGTTCTTCTGACGGGTCTTGTCGCCTGGCAAAATGGCGGTCTGAACAATGGCGGGCTGCGTGAGTGTATTGTAGGCACGGCCAAGGGTACGGGCATGATGTTCGTGATTCTGGTGGGTGCCGACATGCTGAACAGCCTGTTGGCAGTCAGCCAGATTTCGACCTTTACCACCGACTGGGTACAGTCGCTGGGCCTGGGGCCGTTCGGTGTGTTGGTGGCTATCCTGATTATTTACATTGTTCTGGGTTGCGTCATGGACAGCTTGTCCATGATCTTGATCACGGTGCCGATTTTCCTGCCCGTCATCATGGGTTTTGACTATTTCGGTTTGGCCCCTGACGAAAAGGCAATCTGGTTCGGTGTGATTGCGTTGGTGGTGATGGAAATGGGCTTGATAACGCCGCCGGTGGGTATGAATGTCTACATCATCAATGGTATTGCACGCGATGTGCCGCTGGCCACGATCTTCCGCGGGGTGATTCCGTTCCTGGTGTCCGATGTGGTGCGCCTGGCGCTGTTGGTTGGCATACCATTGCTCAGTCTCGGGCTGATCCGTATGTTCCCGACCTGATCGTGATCGCCTCAGGGGGCGGTAGTTGCCCTTCCTGTCAAAACAAAAGGCCCCTTGTGGGCCTTTTGTTTTGCAGGCGCACGCCAACGTGCGCCTGCCGAGGCTGATGCCTGTTTTGCGCCGGCTTTGTTTAACCCGCCGACATGTGCAACGGCATCTGGTAAGCAAACTGGTACGAAAACCCTTCCAGCAGCATGATGAGCACCTGGGCGATGATAAGGAGTACCAGCGGCGCGAAATCAAGGCCGCCAGGCGTGGGCAAGATGCGACGGATCGGGTCGAGCAGTGGCGCGGTCAGGGTTTGAAGTACGGGCATGATGGGGGCCATCGGGTTGACCCACGACAAAATGACCTGAATCAGTGTCAGCCACAACACCAGATTGACGGCCCATTTCAACACCGTCGGGATGCTGGCCAGCGCGGCCCCTGCAAACCCGCCGGCGACTGGCAGGCCGGGTGTCAGAATGAACAACAGCAATAGCCACAAGACCAGCGCGGTCAGCCAGGCGGCAACCAGGCAGGGCCAGTCGAGGAACTTGCTGCCGGGAATTACCTTGCGGATGGGTTGCACCAGCCAGTTGGTGACCCGGAAGACCGCCTGTGCGTAGGGGTTGAATGGGTGAAGACGAATGGCATACATCCACGCGCGAACAATAAGCGCGATGCCAAACAGTGAAAATACGATATTGATGAGGAAGTGCAGGATATTGCCAAACATGGTCATGAACGGCCTGTAAGTTAACGACGAAACATTGTCGCATGACTGCGTTGTGCTGGCAGCAGCAATGAAACTGCCCGGCAAGGGCCGGGCAGCAAGGGCATCGGGACGAATATGCTGGAGCGTATGGCCGGCAACGGCAGGATCAGGCCAACGGTACCCGCGTTACGGACGGTCGCCGGTAGGGAAAGGCCATGAACCTGCGGGGTTTAATGTTTTTTGGCTTCAGTGGCCTGGGCCGCTTTGCTGGCTTTGGCTTCACTTTTTTCGGCCTTTGTTTTTTTTTCCTTTTTTCTTTTTTGTCGGCCTTTTTATCGGCAGTTTTTTTGTCTGCCTTCTTTTCGGCCTTGTCTGCTTTAGGTGTTTCGGCAACCGGGGCTGCTTTCACGGCCGCCGACTTGACGGGTGCTGCTTTGGTGGCGGCTGTTTTTTCGCGGCAGCGGTCGTAGTGGCTTTGGTTGCTGCCTTGCTGGCCGCTTTGGCGGGAGTCGTTGAGGCAGGTTTTGTTGCCGCTACCTGGGTTGTCGTTGCCTTTTTTGCGGGAGCGGCTTTTTTACGGCAGCAGCTTGCTTGGCAGGTGCAGCCGTTTTGGTCGTGACTTTCTTGGCAGGGGCAGCTGCTTTGGTTGTGGTGGCCTTGGTAGCAGGCGCTGCTTTTTTGGCTACTGTTTTTTTGGCGGGTGCTTCCTTAGTGGCCGGGGTTGCCTGGGCTGTCGTGGCTGTTTTTTTACTGCGGCTTTTTTGGCCGGTACTGCTTTTGTTGCGGCCGCTTTTTCGGTGGCAGCGGCCTTTTTTGGTGTGGCCATACGGATGCTCCTTGAGAATGAATCGTACATAACGTCCATCCATTTGATATGGCCCCAGCCCCATTGGCGCGAGCCATTGCAAATGGCACAAGCGTGCGAAGTGCGCAACACCTGGCACGCTAAGAGTCTAACTGAAGCTGTAACAGTTTCCTAGCACTATTCCCAGCTTAATGCGCCGCCGGTTTGATATTCGATGACGCGTGTCTCAAAAAAGTTGCGCTCTTTTTTGAGGTCGATCATTTCGGCCATCCAGGGAAGGGGTTCTCTTCTTGAGGGAACAGCGGCTCGATGCCGATTTGCTGACAGCGCCGGTTGGCGATGAAGCGCAAATAGGATTTGAACATGCCGGCGTTGAGGCCCAGAACACCGCGTGGCATGGTGTCTTCAGCGTACGCGTATTCAAGGTCAACCGCCTTGCGGAAGAGATCGCGGATTTCCTCGCGGAACCCGGGCGTCCAGAGGTGGGGGTTTTCGAGTTTGATGGTGTTGATCAGGTCGATACCGAAGTTGCAGTGCATGGACTCATCGCGCAGGATGTACATGTATTGTTCGGCCGCACCGGTCATTTTGTTCTGGCGACCCAGCGCCAGAATCTGTGTGAACCCGACGTAGAAGAACAGGCCTTCCATCAGGCAGGCAAACACGATCAGCGACTTGAGCAGGGTCTGGTCGGCTTCCGGTGTGCCTGTTTTGAAATTGGGGTCGGCGATGGCGTCGATGAACGGGATCAGGAATTCGTCTTTGGCGCGGATCGATGGTACTTCGTGATACGCGTTGAAGATTTCCGATTCGTCGAGGTCGAGGCTTTCAACAATGTACTGGTACGCGTGGGTATGAATGGCTTCTTCGAAAGCCTGGCGCAACAGGAACTGGCGGCACTCGGGGCCGTGATGTGGCGGTACGTGCCCAGCACAATATTGTTGGCCGCCAGCGAGTCTGCAGTCACAAAGAACCCCAGGTTGCGTTTGACGATACGACGCTCGTCTTCAGTAAGGCCCGTGGGGTTTTTCCAGAGGGCAATATCGCGCGACATGTTGATTTCTTGCGGCATCCAGTGGTTGGCACACGTGGCCAGGTATTTTTCCCAGGCCCATTTGTACTTGAACGGCACCAACTGGTTGACGTCGGTCTGGCCATTGATGATGCGCTTGTCGGCCGCGCTGACGCGGCCTTCCGGGTTGGCCGAGCCCGCTGCAGGGGCTGCGGACATGTTCAGGGCGGTGTTTGTGGCGGCAGGTGCCGTCGGGCGCGTCGCAGCCCCGGCCGGGGCGGGAGCGGTTGCAGGAAGATCGTCGTCCCAGGAGAGCATGATAAATAAACCTTATTGATGTGTTCTGTTCAGTGTTACTGGCAGGCTTCGCATTCTTCGAAGCCTTCATCGCCGGGGCGCATGGTGCAGACCGCACCCATGACTTCGGCTTCGGGAAGCTCGGGGGCTGTACCAAAGCTGCTGCCTGCATTATTGGCACCGCTGCTGTGCACCGCATTCAGCTCGCCGCCGCGACCGGTTGATTTTTCGGCGTTGGTGGCCCCGCTGGAGCGCAGGTAGTACGTGGTTTTCAGGCCGCGAATCCAGGCCAGTTTATAGGTGGAGTCGAGTTTCTTGCCGGAGACGCCCGCCATGAAAATGTTCAGTGATTGCGCCTGGTCGATCCATTTCTGGCGACGTGCCGCACATTCAACCACCCAGCTGGTGTCAACTTCAAAGGCGGTGGCATACAGTTCGCGCAGGTCTTCAGGAATGCGGTCGATGCGGGCCAGGCTGCCATCAAAGTATTTCAGGTCGGCCACCATGACTTCGTCCCACAGGCCGCGCTCTTTCAGGTCGCGGACCAGGTAGTCGTTGACGACGGTGAATTCGCCGGACAGGTTCGACTTGACATACAGGTTGCGGTAGGTCGGTTCAATGCACGGTGAAACGCCGATGATGTTTGAAATGGTGGCCGTCGGGGCAACTGCAACGCAGTTCGAGTTGCGCATGCCGTACTGTTTGATGTGCGCGCGCAGGGCGTCCCAGTCGAGGGTACTGCTTTCGTCGATTTCAACATAGCCGCCGCGTTCATCGCGCAGCATTTTCAGGGTGTCTTGCGGCAAGATGCCGCGATCCCAGAGCGAGCCACGGAAGCTGGCGTAAGGGCCGCGTTCGGCAGCCAGCTTGCTGGAGGCCAGGTAGGCGTAGTAGCACACGGCTTCCATTGAGCGGTCGGAGAATTCAACCGCATCGTTCGAGGCGAACGGCACACGCATGATGTGCAAGGCGTCCTGGAAGCCCATGATGCCCATGCCCACGGGGCGGTGGCGCACGTTTGAATTACGTGCCTTGGGTACAGCGTAGTAGTTGATGTCAATGACGTTGTCGAGCATGCGCATGGCGACCTGGATGGTACGCTGCAGTTTCTCGTGGTCAAGCTCGCAAGAGCCATTGGCGTTTTGCTTGATGTGGGCCGCCAGGTTGACTGACCCCAGGTTGCACACGGCGATTTCAGACTCGTTGGTGTTCAGTGTGATTTCGGTGCACAGGTTGGAGCTGTGGACCACACCCACGTGCTGTTGCGGTGAGCGAATGTTGCACGGATCTTTGAAGGTGAGCCAGGGTGGCCGGTTTCAAACAGCATGGACAGCATTTTGCGCCACAAGTTGTTGGCCGGAATGGTTTTGTGCAGGGGAAGTTCACCGCGCGCTGCTTTGGCTTCGTAACCGGTGTAGGCTTCTTCGAAGGCCTTGCCGTATTTGTCGTGCAGGTCGGGTACGTCGGACGGCGAGAACAGCGTCCAGTCACCGTTTTCCATGACGCGTTTCATGAACAGGTCGGGGATCCAGTTGGCCGTGTTCATGTCGTGGGTACGGCGGCGCTCGTCGCCGGTGTTTTTGCGCAGCTCGAGGAACTCTTCGATGTCGAGGTGCCAGGTTTCCAGGTAGGCACAAACGGCCCCTTTGCGCTTGCCGCCCTGGTTGACCGCAACGGCCGTGTCATTGACGACTTTCAGGAACGGAACCACACCCTGGCTTTCGCCGTTGGTACCTTTAATGTGGCTGCGCAGGGCGCGAACCGGTGTCCAGTCGTTACCCAGACCGCCGGCATACTTGGCCAGCAAGGCGTTTTCTTTGATGGCGTCGTAGATGCCGACCAGATCATCAGAAACGGTGGTGAGGTAGCACGACGACAGCTGTGAGTGCAGCGTGCCCGAGTTGAACAGGGTGGGGGTCGAGCTCATGAAGTCGAACGACGACAGAATGTCGTAGAACTCGATGGCGCGGGCTTCGCGGTCGATTTCGTTCAGGGCCAGGCCCATGGCGACGCGCATGAAGAAGATTTGGGGCAGTTCGATGCGGCGACCGCGTACGTGCAGGAAGTAGCGGTCATACAGGGTTTGCAGGCCCAGGTAGCTGAACTGGTTGTCGCGGCCGGCGTTCAGGGCTGCAGCCAGCTTGGGCAGGTCGAACTGGCCCAGCTTGCTGTCGAGCAGACCGTTTTCAATACCGGTTTTGATGAAACGGGGCAGGTATTCGGCATAGCGGGTTTCCATGTCGGCCTGCGAAACCTCTTCGCCCAGTACCTCTTCGCGGATCGTGTGCAGCAGCAGGCGTGCGGTAACCTGGCTGTAGGCCGGGTCGTTTTCGACCATTGCACGTGCTGACAAGATAGCCGATTTGTAGACCTCGTCGACGGGGATGCCGTCGTACAGGTTCTTGATGGTTTCTTTAAGGATGGCCGCAGTGTCGATCTGGATGGGCAAGCCTGCGCCGGCTGCTTCGATGGTGGCCTTGAGCTGTTCAAGGTCGAGTGGACGCAACGTGCCATTGTCGTTGACGTTCAGCGCGGGTTGCGCCGGTTTGGTGTTGGCCGGTTCGGCGCGAGCGCGTTCCTGGGCACGTTTTTCACGGTACAGCACATAGGCACGGGCGACATCGTGTTCGCCGGAGCGCATCAGGGCCAGTTCAACCTGGTCCTGGATGTCTTCGATGTGGAAGGTGCCGCCGCCCGGACGGTTGCGTACCAGGGCGTTGACCACTTGCGAGGTGAGCTGTTCGACCAGTTCGCGAACACGCGCCGAAGCTGCGCCCTGTCCGCCATTGACGGCCAGGAAGGCCTTGGTCATGGCGATGGCGATTTTGCCGGGTTCAAAGGCGACAACCGACCCGTTACGACGGATGGTGCTGAAGTTGTGCCGGGGTTGGCCCGATTTGCCTGCGGTGCCGGTTGACTTGGCCGGCGCTGAGGGCTGGGGTTCGGTGCGTGATTCGGTTTGGGCGGTCTGCATGAGAGCTCCTGTTGGTGGCGCACGACATGGCGCGCCGCAGCGTGTGTTTTGTGGTGGAAGGTGGTGCAACCGGCTTTGAAACAGCGGTTTATATGGCCTGATTGCTGTTGTTTGTAACCACTATATATTGTGGTTTTATAAATTCAGAACACTAATTGTAGTGTTTCGCGAAAGGTGAATCAAGCCGTCTTTGTCTGAAATTCTCATTTGTCCATGTCTTGCTTTTAACCGCATTGGCTAAGCCGTTGATAGTCTGTGAAAAGCTGTCTTGGTGAACAAATGTTGCACCCCATTGGCAAGTTCGCGAGGCCTTGGTATCTTGCCGCATCAATTTGATTCAATAATGCAGGTGTCCATGCTCAGTGTTCAGATGAAGTGGTGGGGTGTCGTGGTGTCAGTGGCCGGGCTTTCGGCCTGTGCACCGGTTCCAGAGAAAAAGCGGCATTGCCCGACCCGGTACCGCAGTGTCAGGCGGCCCGCTCCGAAAGTGGTTTGATTGGCAACTGGCTGGGCAGTCGCAAGTCACCCGGCCTGGCGGGTGAGCTCAAGGTGTGGTTGCAGTTGCATCCGAACGGGAAAATGGCTTACTCAGAGCAATTGCAGCGTCGTGGCAAGCCCCCCAGTTGCTCTCGGAAGACGGCTGCTGGCGCGTCGAGGGCGATGTCCTGGTATTGCAAACGCTGAACTCGAACGGAAGCCCGGTCGAGGCCGACGACCCGATTTACACAAACCATTATCAGGTCGTGTCGCAAACCGGACGCCAGTTGCGCTTGCGCGGCCCCGAAGGGGCGTTCACCGTCGGGCGTATGCCAGACAACTACCGCTTGCCGTTTTAGCTTGTCTGTCGTCCAGCCTGCAGGGCCCGCACGTGTCGTTGTTGCCTTGCTTGCCTAACCCTTGAGTG
Organism: Neopusillimonas aromaticivorans; assembly: GCF_030344915.1. GTDB lineage: Bacteria > Pseudomonadota > Gammaproteobacteria > Burkholderiales > Burkholderiaceae_B > Neopusillimonas > Neopusillimonas aromaticivorans. Next base: position 2,069,450 of record NZ_CP128233.1, read on the forward strand.
CCGCTTCCAGGCGGGCCAGAACGGTGTCCCGCCCCATGATTTTCAGTACGGCATCGATAGCTGGAGTTTGCTTTTGTCCGGCAACGGCAACCCGCAGAGGGACACCGAGCTTTGGCATTTTGATGCCGTGCTTTTCAAGGGTGGCTTTGATCAGGTCGGCCAGCGCTTCGGTTGTCCAGGCCGGCAGTGTGGCGGCCTGGCTGGCGAAATCGGCCAGGACAGCCAGCGCTTCCGGGGTCAGGTGTTCAGAACGCAAGGCGCTGTCAATGCCGGTAAAGTCGCGGCAGAACAGCATGGCGCCTTCGGCCAGCTGGTTCAGGGTTTCGGCACGGTCTTTCAGCAACCCCATGACCGCATCCAGGTCAACGGTTTCGGGTTTGCCGCCCAAGGCGCGAATGCGTGGCGCTACCCGCTGGGCCAGTTCGGCATCGGCCATGGCCCGGATATAGTGAGCGTTGACCCAGTTCAGTTTTTTCGGGTCCCATTGCGAGGCCGACTTGCTGAGACTGCGGGTGTCGAACCATTCCACCAGCTGCTCACGTGAAAAGAGTTCGTCGTTGCCGTGGCTCCAGCCCAGGCGAGCCAGGTAGTTGATCATGGCCTCGGGCAGGTAGCCTTCGTCATCGTATTGCATGACACTAACGGCACCGTGGCGCTTGGACAGTTTTTCGCCGTCAGGGCCAAGAATCATGGGCAAGTGGCCGTATTGGGGCAGCTCGCCACCCAGGGCGCGCAGAATATTGATCTGGCGAGGGGTATTGTTGATGTGGTCATCGCCGCGCAACACATGGGTGATTTTCATGTCCCAGTCGTCAACGACCACACAGAAGTTGTAGGTCGGGGTGCCGTCAGGGCGGGCGATGATCAGGTCGTCGAGTTCGGTGTTGTCAAAACTGATCGACCCTTTGACGATATCGTTCCAGTGGGTAACGCCATCGAGCGGGGTCTTGAAACGCACGACCGGTGTGCGGCCTTCAGGCACCGGCGGCAGGGTTTTGCCCGGTTCCGGGCGCCAGGTGCCGTCGTAACGAGGTTTTTTACCGGCCGCACGGGCTTTTTCACGCATGGCTTCAACTTCTTCAGGGCTGCTGTAGCAGTAGTAAGCCGAGCCTTCGCCCAGCATTTTTGCAATCACTTCGCGGTAGCGATCGATGCGCTGCATCTGGTAGAACGGGCCTTCGTCGGGTTGCATACCCAGCCAGTTCATGCCGTCAAGAATGGCCTGTACCGCCTCGGGTGTTGACCGTTCGAGGTCAGTGTCTTCGATACGCAAGACGAAAACACCTTTATGATGACGGGCAAAAGCCCACGAAAACAGGGCGGTACGTGCGCCGCCAAGGTGCAGGTAGCCAGTGGGGAAGGGGCAAAGCGGGTGCGGACAACCGCTGGGGTAGACGAGGTCATAAGATAGGTAATATGTTCGTGACTGTTCGGGTGTGGTCTGTGGTTGATCGCGCCCGAACGTTAGAGTGCAATTTTGGTATTTTAAGGTACAGATCAAACGTCATGCTTCGTCATCGTTTAGCCGCTTTGTTTGACCCGGTCTCGATGCTGGTCATCGGGCCCAAAGGTCTGGCCGCTGCGCAGAACCTGCCGCTGCGTCTGCAAGACCGGGCCACCGTGGTTGTTACCCAGCCGGGTGAGTCCATCAGGCTACCCGCCACGCTGGCAGGGGTGCCCAAGGGGGCGCCTTGATCTGGCGGTTGTGTCCCTGACCGGGCGCATGCTTAACCAGGCGCTGTGGGCCTTGCAAAAGCACCGGCCCCGGGCCCTGATTGTCCTGGCACCGGACCACCCTTCGGTCGACCCGGCCCACGACATGCAGTTGTGCCGGCTGTATGCCCGCGAACACGATTGCATGCTGCTGGGCCCGCGTTCGCTAGGGGTACAGCGTACCCATATCGGCCTTAATGCCAGCCTTTCAACGCATCTGGCCTTGCCCGGCAAGGTTGCCTGGGTATCGCAATCCGAGGCTATTTTCAGTGCCGTACTTGATTGGGCCCGTGATGCAACGCTCGGGTTTTCAACCGTGGTGTCGATGGGGGACGAGTCCGTCGTGACCATTGCCCAGGTGCTCGATTATCTGGCCACTGACTCGCGTACTGACAGTATTGCCGTGTATCTTGAAAATGTCAGTTCATCGCGGGCATTGACCAGCGCGTTGCGTGCGGCAGCGTCGGTGAAGCCCGTGGTGGTGTTGCGGGCAGGTCAGGGGCGCGCAATCCCAACTCCCTTAGTGACGCCGTTTTCAATGCGCTGTTGCGCCGGGCCGGTGCCGTTCGCGTTCCGTATTTCGTGCAGCTGTTTTCAGCCATCAGGGTGTTACGCAGCCCGGTACGACCCAAGGGGCGGCGGATTGCCTTGTTTTCCAATGGCAGCGGGCCGCCCCAGCTGGCGCTCGATACTATGGGCGAAGCGTCGGCGGTGGCACCGGCCGAGTTGACGCAGGCCAGTGCGAATGAGCTGGCACGAAGCCTTGAGCCGCGTGCACAGGTCAGGAATCCCGTTGTTACGCGTGCAGGCCTGGCCCCGAAACCCTGCGTCTGGTGTTGCGCGTACTGATGGATGATCCGAATGTCGACGGTCTGCTGGTGCTGTTGGCCCCGGACTCGCGTGCGGATATGGCCGAAGTCGTGCGCCAGATCATTACCATGGCGACCAAGGCACCCAAGCCTGTGATGGCTTGTCTGATGGGTGAGGCCAGCATGCGTCCGCTGCGGCGCATGTTTGATGAGGCCGGTATTCCGTGTTTTCGCACGCCCGAATCGGCCACCAGCGCGTTTGGCGTGCTGGCGGCGTACCACTATAACCAGATGCTGTCGTTGCAAACCTTGCCACCCGAGCCGCTCAGCCGGTTACCTCGTGTTGACGAGGCGCGGGCGCTGGTTCGCCGTGCCTTGTCCGAGGGGCGCCAGAAACTGACACGTTCAGAGTGTGCCGAATTGTTCGCCTGTTTTGACATTCCGCTCGAAGTGCTGGCTGAAGGGGCTGACTATCCGGGTTTGCAGCATGTGGACGATGTGCCCATGGCCATCCGTGTGGGTGTTGATCACAATTACGGGCCCTATATCAATTTCGGCTCGGGTATGCGCGGAGCGATTTCGGCGCGTGACCGCGCAATTGAGCTGCCCCTCTGAATGGCTATCTGGCGCGTCAGCTGGTAGAGCGAAGTGTGTTGTGGCGACGGGTGCTCAAGCAGCAGCTGAGCCCGGCGGCCTACGAAACCCTGCAAGAGGTGCTTGAGCGTATTTCAGACCTGGTGTGTGAACTGCCCGAGCTGGAGCACCTGCTGGTTGACCCCATCTGGGCCGGCGATGTCCGTCTGTTTGCCCAGTCTGTCCTGGTCGAGCTGAAATCGTCCGATTTGGTCGGCCTTCCCGAGCAGTCGGCGTACGGCCATATGGCGATTCATCCCTATCCGCGCCAGCTGGTCAAGCCGCTGGAACTGCGTGATGGTCAAACCGGTATGATGCGGCCGATTCGCCCTGAAGACGCCGAACCGCTGCAAGTGTTTGTCCGTGACCTTTCCGATGAGTCGCGCTATATGCGCTTTGTGTCCATGCTGCGTGAACTGACGCCCAGCATGCTGGCACGTTACACCCGCATCGACTACGACCGCGAACTGGCGCTGGTGGCGACAGTGCAAGTACCCAACCCGGCGCATCGCGGGCATCCCCAGGAAGAAATTGTCGGTTTTGCGCACTACTTGCGTAATGCGGACGGGCAGGGGGCTGAATACGCGCTTGTCATTTCCGACAAGTGGCAGCGGCACGGTTTGGGCAAGAAACTGTTGCTTGGCCTTGTCGAGGCGGCTCGTGCCCAGCGGTTGGGCTATATCGAAGGGTTCGTACTGGCGAACAACCGTGCCATGCTGGGGCTGATGACCAGTCTCGGGTTTCAGAATGACCCGGATGAGGAAGATCCGTCGGTAAGGCGGGTCTGGCTTGCTCTGGACGAGTCCCTTGACGCGGTCTGAATCGGGTGGTTAGCCGAACAAAAAGCCGGTGGCGCGGGTTACCCCAAGCGACCGGCTTTTTGTTGAACAGGTCAGACCTATCGGGAGGGTCAGGCGAAAACCTGTTTCAGGAAGTTCGCGATGTCACGAATCTCTTCCAGGCATACCGAATGAGGCATGGGGTAGGTTTTCCACTGCAATGGCTGGCCAAGCGCGTGAAGTTGCTGAGCGGAAGCCTGGGCGCGTTCGATGGCGACAACAGGGTCTTGTGTACCGTGGGCCATGAAAATGGCGGTTTGCGCATTTGCATCGTGGCGCTCGTCGGACAGTTTGTCGGCCAAGGGCAAGTACCCGGACAGACAAACCAGCCCGGCCAGCGTTTCAGGGTGGCGCAAACCCGTGTGCAGTGTCATGGCGCAGCCTTGCGAAAACCCGGCAAGAACAATGTTTTTGGTGGGGATGCCGCGTTCGTTTTCGCGCTTGATCAGGGCTTCGATGTGGTGCTGTGATTGGCGAATGCCGGCTTCGTCTTCGCGGCGCGCGCCGATATCCATGTGCAAAATGTCGTACCACGACCGCATGTGCATGCCATTGTTGATGGTCACGGGTTGTACCGGAGCGTGGGGGAAGACAAACCGGATGGCCGGCGATGTACCCAACCCCAGCTCGGGTACGATTGGGGCAAAGTCGTTGCCGTCAGCCCCCAGGCCATGCATCCAGATGACAGCATGGGTCGGATTGGGGGCGGTTTCAGTTTCAAGGGTTTCCAGCAGGGTGTTCATGGGGTGGCGTCATCCAACGTTTTAAGAGCCTGGAACAGGGCGCGGTAATGTTTGCGTTGCGGGCTTTGGCCGGGCAACAGGTTGGCGTTGGCGTCTTTTTCCTTGCGCCCGGCACGGATCAGTGCCCGCAGGTGCTGAACATCGGCGCCGGGGTATTCGTTCAGCAGTTGGGTCAGGGCGTTGTCATCGGTCAGCAGCAGATCGCGCAGGGTTTCCAGGCGGTGCATGGCCGCCGTCTGTTCGCGTGAGCCGTTTTCCCAGATGTCCAGCTGGCGCCGGATGGCGTCGGCATCGGCATCGCGCATCAGTTTCCCGACGTAGTGCACCTGGCGGCGACGTCCTTCGCGGGCATTGCTGATCTTTTGTGCCAATCGAATGGCTTCAAACAGCTTTTCGCTTAATGGCAATTGCTTGAGTTTTTCGGGCGACAGGTCAACCAGTTGCTTGCCCAGGTCAAGCAGTGCCAGCATTTCGCGTTTGACTTGCGATTTGCTGGGGGGCGGTCATCGTCGAATTCATCGTCGTGTTCGGAATCGTATTCGGGGTCGTTTTGCATAGTGGCCGATAAAATCAAAGCGTAATTGGCGATATGATAACTGCCTAACCTGATAAGAGCGGCAATGAGCAAAAAAACCAAGTCCTACCTTCCCATTTCTGAAAACCAGGCCCGTTTCCGCGAGCTTGTCCAAGAGGCGCTGAACTACGCACGTTCGCTGGGTGCCTCAGATGCTGCGGCTGAAGTCTCCGAAAGCTCGGGGTTGTCGGTATCGGTACGTAATGACGATATTGAAACGGTCGAGCAAACCCGTGATCGTTCGCTGGACGTGACGGTTTTTGCCGGTCAGCAGCGCGGTTCAGCCTCCACTTCCGATTTTTCGTCCAAGGCCTTGCGTGAAACGGTTGATGCGGCGTGGCATATCGCCCGCTATACCGCGGCCGACCCGGCTGCCGGTCTGCCCGACGCCGAGTTTCTGGCCCATGATTTTCCCGATCTGAAATTGCATCACCCCTGGGCCTTGAGCTCCGATGAGGCCGCTGCCATTGCCTTGAAGGCAGAAAAAGCGGCGCGCAAAGTCAGTCCGCTTATTACCAACACCGACGGCGCATCCGTGGCGACATTCGAGGGGCACTTCGTGTTGGGTAACTCGCGTGGCTTCATGGGAGGCTATCCCTATTCGCGTCACAGCATTTCGGTGGCACCGATTGCCGGCAAAGGCAACAACATGCAGCGTGACTACTGGTACACCAGTGCGCGTGATGCGCAGTTGCTGGCCAAACCGGGGGCGGTGGGCAAGTATGCGGCCCAGCGCACCCTGGCGCGGCTGTCGGCCCGGCGTATCAAAACCGGTCATTACCCCGTCTTGTTCGAAGCACCGCTGGCAGTGGGTTTGCTGGGCGCGCTGGTGCAGGCCACCAGCGGCGGGGCGCTGTATCGCAAGGCCAGTTTCCTGCTCGACTCGTTGGGCAAACCGGTATTGGCTGACCATCTCGATGTGCGTGAGGATCCTTACATTGTCGGTGGCATGGGAAGCTCGGCCTTTGACGATGAGGGTGTACGTACCGTGCCACGCGATGTCGTTCTGGCCGGGGTGCTGCAGGGGTACTTCCTGTCAACATACACTGCACGCAAGCTGGGCATGCAAACCACCGGTAACGCCGGGGGTTCTCATAATCTCGTCCTGACCTCGCGTCTCACCAGCCCCGATGACGATTTCAAGGCCATGCTCAGGAAAATGGGCACGGGCCTGCTGGTCACCGAGCTGATCGGGCAGGGGGTCAATTACGTGACCGGCGATTATTCCCGGGGTGCGTTTGGCTATTGGGTTGAAAACGGTGAAATCCAGCATGCTGTCCAGGAAATCACCATTGCCGGCAATCTGGCTGACATGCTTCGCCAAATTGTTGCGGTAGGTGCCGACACGCTGGTGCGGGGTGCCAAGTCCAGTGGTTCCATTTTGATCGAAAGAATGGCGGTTGCCGGGCAATAAAACGCCGTGGTCGCCGGGCAATAGGCTGTCTGGCCGAGGCGAGATGCGGAACTGTTCGGTGCAGGCGTTACGTCGGTTTTTTCGGTGCAGGCAGTATGTATTTCCAATCTACAGGGGCTCAACCATTATGCAGCGTCGTTCATTTCTGAAAAAAGCGGGTTTCGGGGCGGTGGCAGGTAGCGCTGTTCTGGCCGCACCCGTCATGGCCCAGGCCAACCCCAAGGTCAGCTGGAAAATGACCTCAACCTACACACCGTCGCTGCCGCCGCTGTACCGCTCGGCGCAAACGTTCTGCAAGATGGTTGAGGAAGCCTCCGGCGGCAATTTTTCCATTCGCTTGTATCCGGGCGGCGAAATTGTGCCTGGCTTCGGGGTCATGGACGCCGTCAGCAACAATACGGTAGAGTGCGGTCATACCGCGTCCTACTATTTCTACGGCAAAGACCCCACGTTCTGTTTTGATACGGCGGTTCCATTTGGCCTGAATGCTCGCCAGATGAATGCCTGGATGGATCAGGGCGATGGGCTCAAACTGATGCGCGAGCTGTTTGCTACTCGCAAGATCGTGAACTTTCCCATGGGCAATACCGGCACCCAGATGGGGGTGGTATCGCAAGGAAATCAAGACGCCCGCAGACCTCAAGGGCCTGAAAATGCGCACGGCCGGGTTCGCGGGCGAGGTGTTGTCGCGTATGGGGGTGGTGCCCCAGCAGATTCCGCCCGGCGACATTTACCCGTCGCTTGAAAAGGGGACGCTGGATGCCGTCGAATTTGTGGGTCCGCTCGATGATGAAAAGCTGGGGCTGCAAAAAGTGGCCAAATACTATTACTACCCGGGTTGGTGGGAAGGTTCAGCCCAGTTGTCGCTGTATGTGAACGAAGGGGCCTATAACCAGTTGCCCAAGCCCTATCAGTCGATTATTGCCATGGCTTCGCGGTATGCCGGCCAGCAATTGCTCACCGATTACGATGCCCATAATGCGGCGGCTTTGCGTCGCCTGGTTGCCAGCGGCGCGGTGTTGCGTGCGTTCCCGCTTGATGTCATGAACGCTTCGTTCGAAGCGGCCAACGCGGTGTACAAAGAATTCTGCGATAAAGACCCCGGGTTCAAGAAAGTCTACGACAACTACATGGCCTTTCGCGATGAGGTGGCACCGTGGTTCCGTCTGGCGGAAGGTAGTTATGATAACTATCTGGCAACAGCGCTGGCCCGGGCGCGCCAATAAGCTTCAGAAAAACAATAATTTATGCTACTATAGTGGGCTTTTCTGGGTGTGTACGGGCGAACCATGGGTTTGGCAAAGCCAGCCTTATAACAACGCTTTGATGCCCCCGGGTAAAAGACTCTTTTAATTTGCGCAATGGGCTGCCTGCCTTTTTCTTGCAGTGTCAGTGTGTTGCGCACCCTCTGAAACAGGAACCATCATGAAGACCTTTGTGGCCAAGCCGCATGAAGTCAAACGTGACTGGTACGTGATTGACGCCAAGGGTAAAGTCCTCGGGCGTGTGGCCAGCGAAGTCGCACGTCGTCTGCGCGGCAAGCACAAACCAGAATTCACACCACACGTTGACACCGGTGATTACATCGTTATCATCAACGCGGCCGACATCGTCGTAACCGGTAACAAAGCGCTCGACAAGCGCTACTACCGTCACTCGGGCTATCCCGGCGGTATCACCGAAACCAACTTCCAGAAAATGCAGCAGCGTTTTCCTGGTCGTGCCCTCCAGAAAGCGGTCAAAGGCATGTTGCCCAAAGGCCCGCTGGGTTACGCCATGGCCAAGAAGCTCAAGATTTACGCCGGCGCCGAGCACCCGCACTCCGCTCAGCAGCCTAAACCGCTGGAAATCTAAGGACAGGTCATGATCGGTAATTGGAACTATGGCACCGGCCGCCGCAAAACATCGGTAGCTCGCGTGTTCTTGAAAAAGGTTCAGGCAACATTGTCGTCAACGGCAAGCCTGTCGATGAATACTTCGCCCGTGAAACCGGCCGCATGATCGTGCGTCAGCCGCTCGAACTCACCGGTCACCTCGAATCGTTTGATTTCCATATCAACGTTCATGGTGGCGGCGAAAGCGGTCAGGCCGGCGCAGTGCGTCATGGCATCACACGTGCCCTGATCGACTACGACGAAACGCTCAAGCCCGCGCTCAAGCAAGCAGGTCTTGTTACTCGCGATGCCCGCGAAGTCGAACGTAAAAAAGTCGGTTTCCACAAGGCACGTCGTCGCAAGCAGTTCAGCAAGCGTTAAGCTGTCTTGTCGAAAAAGTCCGGGTGCATGGCATCCGGGTCTTGCAAAAGCCCTGGCTCTGGCCGGGGCTTTTGCTTTGTGTGCTCCCGGCATGGGTACATACCTGTGTGGCTGTACGCCCCGCTGGGCGGTGGTTAAACCCAGCGTATTGAGGCATGCCTGCGGGTTGTTGTACGACGTCATCACGTCTTAGGCAGTGCTGTAATAAACACGCTGCAGAATCATCGTTCCTGCACGCTGTACGCAGGCGTTGCATAATTACGAAATTGAACACACTAATTTTTGGGGTATTACATGGCTGCAGGTACGGTGGGCAAAAAAATCAAGGTCGGTATTGTGGGTGGTACCGGATATACCGGCGTCGAGCTGTTGCGTTTGTTGTCCCAGCATCCCGGGGTTGAACTTACGGCCATTACATCGCGTAAAGAAGATGGCATGCCGGTTGCCCAGATGTATCCGAATCTTCGTGGCCGCGTTGATTTGTGTTTTTCCACCCCGAGAAAGCTGCACTTGATGAGTGCGATGTGGTGTTCTTTGCAACGCCTCATGGTGTCGCCATGAGTCAGGCCTATGCCTTGCTTGAAAAAGGTGTGCGTATTATTGATCTGGCCGCCGACTTCCGTTTGCAAGATACCGCTGTATTCGAGCAGTGGTACAAAATGCCGCATGGCTGCCCCGACATTCTTGCCGACTCGGTGTATGGGCTTGTCGAACTGAACCGTACCCGTATTGCCGGTGCCAGTGTGGTGGGTAATCCTGGCTGCTACCCCACTACGGTCATTTTGGGTTTGCTGCCCTTGCTCGAGGGCGGTAAAGCGCTGGTTGATGCCGGTCACATCATTGCCGATTGCAAATCGGGCGTTTCGGGGGCAGGGCGCAAGGCTGAGGTGGCTACCCTGTTCTCGGAAGCCAGCGACAGCTTCAAAGCGTACGGGGTTTCGGGCCACCGTCATCATCCTGAAATTTCCGAACAGTTGGCCGGCATTGCCGGCCAACCGGTAGGGCTTACATTTGTACCTCACCTGGTTCCCATGATCCGTGGCATGTTCTCGACCATTTATGCGCGCGTCTTGCCCGAGGCCATCGACACCGATTTCCAGGCGCTGTACGAAGCACGTTACGCGGATGAAGCCTTTGTTGATGTGATGCCGGCCGGAAGTCTCCCTGAGACGCGTTCCGTGCGCGCATCCAATCAGTTGCGCATCGCGGTGCATCGCCCAAGCCCTGATCAGTTGGTGGTCTTGGTTATTCAGGACAATCTGGTCAAGGGGGCTTCAGGTCAGGCGGTGCAGAACATGAACATCATGTTTGGTTTGCCCGAAACGACCGGCCTTGAGCACGTCGCGGTTCTGCCATAACAACGGCCCGGTTCGCGCAGGCCTCATGTCGTCTCGCTGACGCGGAACTTTTAATCCGGTGCAGGGTCATTACTCCATGAGCAATAAGCTGTCTGGTGTTTCGCGTTGGGTTTCGCATCTGGTGTGGTTGCTGGTGGTTGTCATGGCCTTGGCGGCGGGGTTCCGCGCGGGTCAGTCGGGGCGGCCCGATGGCGATGCGGTGGCGGCCTCGGCCCTGCAGACACGGCTTGATGTCATGTCAGCCCAGTACCGGCACGAGCTTTCCGGTTTGGCGTCTGCCCGAGATGCACTTCAAAGTCAGTTGCTTATCGAACAGACCACGCGCACGGCCCTGGAAGCCTCTTTGCAGAAGGCGCAAACCGAGCTTGCAACAACCCGCGAGCGTCTGGCGTTTTATGAGCAATTGTTGCCGCCGGGGCCTGCGGGTGCCGTGACCGTCCGGGCATTCGATCTTGAGCCGCGTGCCGGTTTGCTGGCCTATCGTGTTTTGCTGATGCGCGACGGTGCGCAAGGTACAGCCTTTAATGGCCTTATGGAGTTTGTGGCTAATGGGGTGCAAAATGGCAAAAACGTTAAAATGACACTCAGCGCTGCTGCGGCAGCCGACCCCCAGTCTGAAGTGTCGGGCGGGTCCGGCAAGAATCCGCTACAGCTCAGTTTCGACCAGTTCCAGCGGGCCGAGGGCCTGCTAGGCGTACCGCCTGGCTTTGTCGTGAAATCGGTCACGCTCAATATCATGGAAGGTGCCAACGTGCGTGCCACGCGCTCCGCGTCTGTAGCCACTTCCGAACCGGTCGGTTCTACGTACTAATGCAGTTAATGGCGGCCTGTGGCCGCACGGAGTTGAAAAAATGAGCACTGTGACAGAAACCGTTGATCTCCAGATCCCGCCGCCACCGTTGGTTTTACCGACGCTGCCGCCGCAAAAGTAAAAGATTTGCTGGCTGAAGAGGGCAATCCCGATTTGAAGCTGCGCGTGTTCGTTCAGGGTGGCGGCTGTTCGGGGTTTCAGTATGGGTTCACCTTTGATGAGGTCATCAATGACGATGACACCGCCATCGACAAGGAAGGCGTTCAGTTGCTGATCGACCCGATGAGCTTCCAGTATCTGGTGGGCGCTGAAATCGACTACAAAGACGACCTTGAGGGTTCCCAGTTCGTGATTCGAAATCCGAACGCCACATCCACGTGCGGTTGCGGTTCGTCGTTCTCGGCCTGATTTGATGGCCGGCCTGGGCCGGCCGACCCTCTAGGCTTTGTACAAACACCCCAGTATCGTCGGCTTGCGGGCACCCGTCACCGATGGCAGTCCGGCCGGGTGGTTATTGTCATAGGCCCAGGCCAGCCAGGCAAAGGCCAGGGCCTCAACCATCTGCACAGGCACCCCAGCCGCGTCAGTCGTTACCACGGGTAACCCTGTGGCTTTGGCCAAGGCCTGCATCAGGCCGGCATTGAATGCTCCCCTCCGCATACCAGAATATCTTCGCTGTCTGGTGCTTCTTGTCGTATCGCATCTGCAACGCTTTGTGCCGTCAGTTCCACCAGGGTGGCCTGAATATCGGCAGGGTCAAGTTTCGCTGCCGGGTGTGATGATTGCCAGGCGCGTAATCGTTCGTCCAGCCACGCCGCGTTGAACAGGTCGCGACCGGTTGATTTTGGCGGTGGCGCTGCAAACCAGGGTTCACTGTGAATCAGGTGATGAAGCAGCCCTGTGCAGGAGGTGCCGCTGGCCGCCCATTCACCGTTTTTATCGTAAGCTTGACCAGTGTGACGCTCGCACCAGAGATCAAGAAGGACATTGGCCGGCCCGGTATCGAAACCACGAACCGGTTCCCCTGGGTCCAGCACGCTGATGTTGGCCATGCCGCCCAGGTTCAGCACAATGCGCGGCTTGTGGTGGCTAAACACCGCGGCATGGAAAGCGGGGACCAGTGGCGCACCCTGACCGCCAGCAGCAACGTCGCGCGTACGAAAGTCGGCAATGACATTGAGGCCGCTCAGTTCTGCCAGCAAGGCCGGGGCATTCAATTGCAGGGTGTAACCTGCGCCGGGGTTGTGCCGTACTGTCTGGCCGTGGGCCCCAATGGCATTGATATCGTTTGTCTCAAGGTGGGTGTTTTCCAGCAGATGCCGGCATGCCGCCGCATAGTGAGCGGCCAGGCTGTTGGCGGCTCTCGCCGCCCGAACCAGCTCATCGGGCCCGCTTTGGTTCAAAGCCAGCAGTTCGTGTCGCAAACTTTCGGGCAGTGCTATTGAGGTGCTGGTAATGATCGTGGGCTGTCCGGTGGCTGAAAACTGAGCCAGCACACCGTCAATGCCATCGATGCTGGTGCCGGACATGAGCCCGATATAGATGGACACGGAGGACTTCATGGGAGTGGACATAAATGCAAAAACCCCGCCAGAAGGCGGGGTTGCGGCGCGGTGGTTATTGGGCGCTGGCCAGATTGATTTCGGTGTCGTTGCCCGTTTCGTCCTGATCTTGCAGCACGGCGAGAAAATTCAGGTGGCTGCGAAATGCGCCGAGCTTTGACTGGAATGTCGCCATTTGTGGCGGCGTGAGTACCTTGGCGACCGGCAGGTCAACAGACAGCGGGTCGATGGGTGTTCCGCTGACGCGGAATTCGTAGTGCAGGTGGGGGCCGGTTGACCAGCCGGTAGAGCCCACGTAACCAATCAGTTGTCCTTGCTCGACGCGATCACCTTTTTTAAGCCCGGCGGCAAACCGGCTTTGATGAGCGTAATAGGTCGAGATATTGTTGCCGTGCTTCAGAACGATTGTGTTGCCATAGCCGCCCTGAACGCCGATGAAGTCGATCACGCCGTCGGCCGTTGCGTGGATGGGGGTGCCGGTGGGAGCGGCGTAATCAACCCCTTTATGCCCGCGCCAGTTGCCATGAATGGGGTGGCGGCGCATGCCAAAGGTTGAGCTGATGCGCGATACTTTCAGGGCGGAGCGCAGGAACGCGCCTTTCATGCTTTTGCCATCAAAGTCGTAGTAGCCCCCTGATTCACCTTCGGGCTGAAACCAGATAGCGTCATGGACTTTATCGCCATTGTTGAATTCAATGGCCAGCACGCGGCCAGAGCCAACCTCGCGACCCTGGTGCGAGTGTGTTTCGTAAATGATGCGGAAGCGGTCACCTTTGCGAAGGTCGCGCATGAAGTCGATTTTGCTGCCCAGAATCTCGGCCATCTGGAAGGTAATGGCATCGGGGATGTTCGCGGCATCGGTAGCCCCGAACAACGAGTGCCGGATTTCACCTTCGGCAATACGCATTTGGGTTTCGGTGGCTTCGGCTTGTTCCTGGGCAACAAAGCCGCCGTTGCCATCGGGACGGATCTCGAGCCATTTTGATACGAATTCGCCACCCTGGCGTGTGCCGGGCGTATGGTAGTAGCGCAGCCACTCGAGGCCGCCTTGGGCATTCAGGGCGGCCTGAACTGTGCGGCCGGGGAACAGCTTGTAAATAGACCGCGCTGACTCTTCCTGGACCAGGAATTGTTGAAGGTTGGATTCCTGGATGTTCAGGCGCTGCAAAACAGCGGCCAACGTATCGCCCGAACGAATTCGGGTTTCATCCATGAAGGGGGCGTCGAGACTGGCTGACTCGCCAAAGGCTGGCAGCGGGCTGGGCAGGTCAAGCACCTGGCGGGCTTGATATACTGGGGGTGGCGAGGCTTCAGTGATGGGTTTGACGACGGCCAGAGCGCCGGCAGTGACAAACAGGCTAAGTGCCAAAAGGGCAAGGCCACCTGTAATATAGTGATGTTTGGGTTTGTCAGTTAGCTGGTGTTTCGACATAGTGGTCATTTGAACGGCCTGTTCAGGGCCGGCAGGGTTTTGTTTGCTGAACATTACGCGTCAACCTGGTAAGCAATTGCAAAATCAAGCCCGTGGTTAGTTTGCAACGCACGCCACTTAAATCAACCCGTTATGCTAGCGCATCGGTTGACAATTTTCGAGTTTTTTTCACTTTTTACATCTAAACGGTCGTTATATGTCTTCCTCTGAAGTTGCGGTTACCCCAGAAGTTGAAGCGGATTTGCGTGTCGTTAAACGAGGGTGCGACGAATTGCTGGTAGAAGCCGAGTTTGTAAAGAAGCTGGCCCGTAGCCGTGCTACAGGTGTGCCACTGCGGATCAAGCTCGGGCTTGACCCGACGGCGCCTGACATTCATCTTGGGCATACGGTAGTGCTTTACAAAATGCGTCAGCTGCAAGATCTGGGGCATAACGTCATTTTCCTGATCGGCGACTTTACGTCCATGATCGGTGACCCCAGCGGTCGCAATGCGACCCGCCCGCCACTTACCGCCGAGCAAATTCAGGAAAACGCCCGTACTTACTATGCCCAGGCCAGCCTGGTGCTTGACTCGTCGAAAACCGAAATTCGCTACAACTCTGAATGGTGTGACCCGCTGGGCGCCCGCGGCATGATCCAGCTGGCTTCGCGTTACACCGTTGCGCGCATGATGGAACGTGAAGATTTCACCCGTCGCTTCAAGCAGGGCATTCCCATTTCGGTGCACGAATTTTTGTATCCGCTGATGCAGGGGTACGACTCGGTGGCGCTGAAGTCTGACCTGGAATTGGGCGGTACTGACCAGAAGTTCAATCTGCTGGTCGGGCGTGAGCTTCAAAAGAGTATGGTCAGGAACCGCAATGCATTCTGACCATGCCATTGCTCGAGGGTACCGATGGTGTCGACAAAATGTCCAAGTCCAAGGGCAATTACATCGGCATTACTGAAACCCCTGACTCCATGTTCGGAAAGCTCATGTCAATTTCCGACACCCTGATGTGGCGGTACTTTGAGTTGTTGTCGTTCCGCTCTGAAGATGATATAGCCGCCTTGCAGAAGGCCATTCAAGACGGTGCCAACCCGCGTGACACCAAAGTGGCGCTGGCTCAGGAAATCGTTGCCCGTTTTCATTCACCGCAAGATGCGCAAGAGGCGCTTGCGCGTTTTGAAGCCCGTTTCCGCGATGGCGCCATTCCCGATGACATGCCGGAAGTCCAGGTGGCCGGGGCGCCGCTCGGCATTCTCAAGGTGCTGCGCGAGGCCGGTCTGGTGGCGTCCGGTGCCGAAGCGCAGCGCAATGTCGAGCAAGGCGGTGTGCGCGTTAACGGTGACCGCATCGAAGACAAGGGGTTGCAGTTGTCAGCCGGTACCTATGTCGTGCAGGTCGGCAAGCGCAAGTTTGCCCGGGTTACCCTCAAATAACCCGGGTTGTCTGCAATCAACCCGGGGTTGTTTTGGCCCGGTCGGTGCGGCCTGCCCGCCGGCCTTCGGTTCTTCCAAAGGAGAGTTCATGAAACTGACCAGTACATCGTTTGCCGATCAACAGTTCATTCCCGAGCGTAATGCGTTCGGCAAAATTGATCCTGACACTCATGTTGCCCTGGCGGGTAACAAGAACCCCCAGTTGGCCTGGTCGTCTGTTCCTGAAGGGACGCGTTCATTTGTTGTCATTTGCCATGACCTCGATGTGCCCAGCCAGGGGATGATGTGAACCAAGAGGGTCGAGAAGTCCCTGCCAGCCTGCCGCGGGTTGATTTTTTCCATTGGGTGCTGGTTGATTTACCGGCGTCAACCCTGGAAATTGCGGAAGGCGCTTACTCTGACGGCATCACGCCGCGCGGCAAAGGTGGCCCGTTGGCTCAGAACGATACGCGGCAGGGTGTCAATGACTACACCGGCTGGTTTTCGGCCGACCGTGACATGAGTGGCGATTATTTTGGCTATGACGGCCCATGCCCGCCCTGGAATGACGCTATCGTGCACCATTATATTTTCACGGTTTATGCGCTTGATATTGACCGTGTCCCGCTTGAAGGCCGTTTCACGGGCCCCGATGTGCTGAAAGCCATTGAAGGCCACATTTTGGGACAGGCTGCCATTACAGGTAAATACACCCTGAATCCTGCCCTGAAAACGGCGTAAAACATGTCGTGGCCTGCCCGGTTGGCGGCACAACCGGCCGGGATGGCACAGGCTTGGCGTATTCAAAGGCGGCCGGGTTAAAATGCCGCCTGAACTTTTTGCACTTCTCTCCAGGATTTCTCCATGTTTGATCGCTCGCGTACGCTTGATCACGTCGACCCCGATTTGTGGGCCGCCATTCAAAAGGAAAACGTTCGTCAGGAACAGCACATCGAATTGATTGCTTCCGAGAACTACACCAGCCCTGCCGTCATGCAGGCGCAAGGTACCCAGCTTACCAACAAGTATGCCGAAGGGTACCCCGGCAAGCGTTACTACGGCGGCTGCGAGTACGTTGACGTGGTTGAACAGCTGGCTATTGACCGCCTGAAAGAACTGTTTGGCGCTGAAGCGGCCAACGTGCAGCCTAACTCGGGTTCGCAGGCCAACCAGGGCGTGTACATGGCCGTTCTCAAGCCGGGCGATACGGTGCTGGGCATGAGCCTGGCCGAAGGTGGTCACCTGACACACGGTTCGCCGGTCAATGCTTCGGGCAAACTGTACAACTTCGTGTCGTATGGTCTGGATGCCAGCGAAGCCATCGATTACGACCAGCTTGAAGAACTGGCCAAAACGCACAAGCCCAAGCTTATTGTGGGTGGTGCCTCGGCCTATTCACTGCGTATCGATTTCGAACGCATGGCCCGTATTGCGCGCGATAACGGCGCGTTGTTCATGGTCGATATCGCCCACTATGCCGGCCTGGTTGCCGGGGGTGTCTACCCCAACCCCGTTCCGCATGCTGACTTTGTTACCTCGACCACGCACAAGTCACTGCGTGGCCGCGCGGCGGCGTCATCATGATGAAAGCCGAACACGAAAAAATCATCAACTCGGCAATTTTCCCGGGTATCCAGGGTGGTCCGCTGATGCACGTTATTGCCGGCAAAGCGGTGGCGTTTAAGGAAGCGTTGCAGCCCGAGTTCAAAGAGTACGCTGCGCAGGTCGTCAAGAATGCTGACGTGCTGGCGCGTACCCTGGTTCAACGTGGCCTGCGCATCGTTTCCGGCCGTACCGAAAGCCACGTCATGCTGGTCGACCTGCGCCCCAAGGGCATTACCGGCAAGCTGGCCGAAGCCGCACTGGGCGAAGCGCACATTACCGTCAACAAGAACGCGATCCCCAACGACCCCGAAAAACCATTCGTCACCAGCGGTATCCGTCTGGGTACACCGGCCATGACAACCCGGGGGTTCAAGGAAGCCGAAGCCGAACTCACGGGTCACCTCATTGCCGACGTGCTCGACAATCCTGAAAACGAAGCGGTTATTGCCGATGTCCGTGCACGTGTCAATGAATTGACGGCGCGTTTGCCGGTTTACCGTTAATCGGCTTTGGATCAGACCCGTGGCGGCTGGCCGCCCGGGCCGTTCAACAGCATGAAATGCCCGTTCTGTAATGGTTCTGATACGCAAGTCATTGACTCGCGCGTATCTGAAGAAGGCGACACGATCCGGCGTCGGCGTCGGTGTGCCGCCTGTGATCGTCGTTTCACGACGTATGAACGGGTGGAACTGACCATGCCGGCCGTGGTCAAGCGCAATGGTACCCGTACCGAGTTTGACCTTGATAAGTTGCGCGGCAGCCTGAAGCTGGCGCTGCGCAAGCGGCCGGTCAGTACCGAACAGGTCGATGCCGCTGTGGCGCGCATTGAAGAAACCTTGCTGACCAGTGGCAAGCGTGAGGTGCCTACCGACTACCTGGGCGAACTGGTCATGAACGAACTGATCAAGCTCGATCAGGTGGCGTATGTACGTTTTGCGTCTGTCTATAAAAGTTTTGAGGACATCGGCGAGTTCGTAAAAGCCATCGACGAGATCAAGGTCGAACCCGCCAGTGGTTCGGGCAAGGGTGGCCGATAGATGGTTTTTCCGTTGACGCCGGCGTCAGGTCAGGGGCGTCAGGCACACGGCCTGGCGGCACGATCGCCGAGGCGTCCCTCGAGGACGTGCGCTGGATGCGCGAGGCCATCGCCCTTAGCGCCCAGGTGCTCTATCTTACAAATCCCAATCCGCGTGTCGGCTGCTTCATTGTGCGTGATGGCCAGGTGCTGGCGTCAGGCGCGACGCAAGCCGTTGGCGGGCCGCATGCCGAGGCCATGGCGCTACGACAGGCCCGGGAACGCGGTATCGATATCGCCGGTGCAACCGTCTACGTAACCCTTGAGCCGTGCAGTCATTTCGGTCGTACGCCGCCGTGTGCCGACGCGTTGATCGAGGCGCGGCCTGCGCGTGTGGTTATCGCGATGTCTGACCCCAATCCATTGGTGGGTGGGCAGGGCGTGGCGCGATTGAGGGCGGCCGGCATTCAGGTCACACTGCCAGTGTGCGCCGAAGAGGCGCTGGCGCTGAACCCGGGCTTTGTGTCTCGCATGTTGTGCAAGAGCCCTGGGTGTGGTTGAAGTCTGCCGCGTCGCTCGATGGCCAGACAGCCTTGCAGAACGGGGTGTCGCAATGGATTACCGGGGCACAGGCACGGGCCGATGGTCACCATTGGCGGGCCCGCAGTTGCGTGGTGCTGACCGGTTCGGGCACGGTGCTGGCCGATGATCCGTTGCTGACGGTGCGCGACGTATCGACACCTCGTCAACCGCGCCGGGCCGTGATTGATTCAAAGCTCATCGTTCCCGAAACAGCCCGTTTTTTGAGACGCCCGGTTCAATGGTGTTCACCTGTCACGCTGATCCTGAAAAAACAGCACGTCTGGTGGCTCGAGGCGTTCAGGTGGTTGAGTTGCCGGCGCATAATGGACATGTTGATCTGAACGCAGTGATGCAGTGGCTGGGTGCCAATGCAGTCAATGAGGTTCATGTCGAAGCGGGTGCCCGCTTGCATGGCGCATTGCTGCAGGCGGGGTGTGTCGATGAGCTGCTGGTGTATCTGGCGCCAGTGGTGCTGGGGCCGGGGCAGGGTATGTATGATTTGCCGGCCCTGAACAGGCTTGACGACGTCTTGCATTACGACTTTCTTGAGCCGGCGTTATTTGGGCCCGACCTGCGCCTGCGTGTACGCAGGTCTGATCGTTGGGCGCAGTTGCTGTCGGCCGTTTCAACCGATTTATCGCTTGCTGAACGCAAGCACACAGACTGATCAGGGAATCATCATGTTTACAGGTATCGTTGCTGCTGTTGGAAAAATTACCGAAATCACGCCATTGCCGGGGGCGACGCAGCAGGTGTCCGTCTGGCCATCAGTGCGGGTGGTTTGCCATTGACAGAAACGCGGCTGGGTGATTCGATTGCCATCCAGGGCGCTTGCATGACGGTGATCGAGTTCACGGCGGATACGTTCAAAGTGGATGTCTCGCGTGAAAGCCTGAATCGCACTACAGGGCTGGATGCCCTGGCTGAAGTCAATCTTGAGCATGCCCTGCGCATGGGTGATTCGCTGGACGGTCATATTGTGTCCGGCCACGTAGACGGCTTGGGTTCGGTAACGCGTTTCGAGCCGGTGGGTGAGTCCTGGGATTTGCGCATCAATGTGCCGGAGAATCTGGCCCGGTATCTGGCGTACAAGGGGTCGATCACAGTCAATGGGGTCAGCCTGACCGTGAATCAGGTCGATGACCTGGCCGATGGCAGTTGCGAGATTCGTATCAACCTGATTCCGCATACGGTGCAGGTCACGACCCTGAAGAATCTGAAGGCCGGTGTATCGGTCAATCTGGAAATCGACATGATTGCGCGTTATGTCGAGCGCATGGTAAGCCTGAAGGGTTAAGGGTATTAAATGCGTTGCCTTGGGGCGCATTTTCACATCGGTGCGCTTTTCTGTTAGAATGGCGGACTTCGCTTTAATGCGAAAAGGACAGGTGGCCGAGTGGTTGAAGGCGCACGCCTGGAAAGCGTGTATACGTGAATAGCGTATCGGGGGTTCGAATCCCCTCTGTCCGCCAGATTCTGATCTAAGCCCTTGATTTTCAAGGGCTTTTTCTTTATTGTTGCTGCTTTATACGGCTGGTTATACGTTTCGGTTCAGTACTCGTCGGGAAGTAAAAGAAATTTGGAGGTCGCATTGATGCGACTACTCTCGAAGATGTGGCAGCCCGTCCAAGGCTCCTCGAAACCACCGAACCGCAGGGCCAAGAACCTCAGACGGCGAGTCGGGAAAGGATGGGTGTAGTGCCATGCTAATTAAATCGCCTTCTTAATTGCTTTTGCTTGACTCGGGTCATGCTCATTTCTTGCCTATTGAACGATCTGGCGCTAACTAATCTTTTTGATTTCGACTTCTGAGCGCGGGACGGTATAACGCTGCTCAGGATGGTTTTCCATTTCGGGAATGGTGTAGGCCAACAGGCCTTCCGCTACCATGGGACTGAGGTAATCGCGCACCAGTGGCTTATGATCTTGGCGGCCCAGGATTGCCGCCAATTCTCGTGAACTCAGTGCCTTCCAGCCGCACAGGTCGATCAACAGCGCACGCATAACGGCGCGGCGCGGTTTTGTGCCTGGCACGGGAATGCGGCTAAGTAGGTCAGACGGGATAGTCGCCAGCTGCTGGTGACTATCCTGTTGGGGGTGGTGACTATCACCGGTGAGCTGGTGACTATCCCTTTCAGCCTCGGCATATGCCAAGTGTTCGAAAGCATCGCTCGGTATGTAGTACGTGCGGCTGCCCGCTCCTTTCATTGCCAACAACCCAAGATCCCGAAGTCGCCGCAAATGCCCGGAAGCTTCCAGAGTATCGGTACGATTGATGGCTCTGTAGGCGGCGTTGTCTATGGCTCCGAGTTCGCGCACAAATACCAAGGCGCGCGCCTCTTCGTCGCTGAGGGTTTCACGGGTCAACCTGCGGAGCCAGGCAAGATCATCAGGCCCCAGAAAATGATGAAATAGAAAGGTGGCGACAAACTGATCCGGACGGCGCGATGATTCAAACGTCGGTGGCAAGAGGCCGTTGGCCAGCATCAGTTCGCGCATGGCGCGTATCCCACTGCCTTTGGTTTCTGCAATGTTCACTTCATGCAGCACTGCAGCGATACGTGGATTACGGGTTTCTGAACCCGGTTCGCCCAGTTGCTCTTCAGCCTTGATGGAATGGCCGGGATTACGAATCTCCAACCGATTGGCGTAACGAATGATTTGGGTGGCACCGTGAATCCGATAACTGCGGTGCATAACAGCGTTGACGATGGCCTCACGAATTACACGCAGCGGCAATGTTGGCTCGTCCTCTCGTGCCAACGAGCCTTCAGGCAGAGAAAAGGATTGCAGCAACTCGTCACGCACGGTGTTGGTAGCGCGGCGGATAGCGGTAAACAGCGGCGCACGAATTTCTAGGGTGTCAAAACGGTGATCAGGATCTTCGACCCATTGCCGCCCCGGCACGCGGATGTAGTCAATGCGCATCATTGGGAAGCAGCGACGCAAAGCCAAGACGGTACCGAACAGCAGGATTCCGGCTACAGTAGGGCGCAACTGGCCTTTGTCGGGCTTGGCGCAGCCGAGCGCACGCAGCAAATCATGATCCGTCCAGGTCAGCTCTTCCGCATCGGGGTTTATTTGGCGGCGCAACTGCCGATAGTCGTCGATGGCTTGCAGGTCAATATCGTGCAAGTCGGTATCCGCCAAAACAGCGCCATCAAAGGTATCCGTTTGGTGACCTGCATAAAGGGCTATAAGATCATCTTCGGAGCCCTCCTGATCGGTAGGGCCAACACGGCGATAAGCGCCTCTGGGCAGGCCCAGACGAGTCAGATAGACTGGTTTATCGGTCGCTGTGGCTTCGGCCACGTAAACCACGACGACGGTTTTTCCATTGATCGCCTCTACTGAGACACGTGGGCGCACCGGTCGATCTGCGAGGCCCGCTTGGCTTCAATACGGTGTGACTCGTCCAGAGAGGAGAGTTCTTGCAATAAATCTTCGGCAGTACGCATCATCGACTCGGTATCCCTACAGTTCGGTGAGCCTGCAGGCTACGGTCAGGTGAGCAGTCCACACTCCATTTGCGCAGGGTGTATCCCGCTGTGGCTGCCCTAAGCTGAAGCTGCAAGTAACCGTTGAGCATGCTGTAATCCATGTGGGTAATTTCTGGCCTGGGCTGATCAGGGTGTGGCACGAGTTCAAGCTCTACGACGCGCATCCCCTCTGTCCGCCAGATTCTGAATTAAATGATTGCGTTTGCCGACTATGAGTTCAGATGATGAATTCTGGCAATAGGCGGCGCGGCAAGAACGGCATCGGCAATTTTGTCATCGATTCTGCGACGCAGGTCTTCCAGCGAGCCTAAGCCTGAGGAATGACAGCGTTTTTTCATGTCATTGTTGGCATCGTATTCGGCAGGCCTGACTCCCCCACCCGGCCGTCGAATGACAGCATCCGAACAGCGGGCACTTTCCGATCGTTCGGTGCCGCGTACGATCGTGTTGTGGACAACCTGGCCGTTCACGAGCACAGTCACTTCATAGCCATAGTCGATAAATGCAGCGCTTCTTGTGAGTCTGTACGAGTAAAACGAGCCCTCGGGCATGTCGCGAGTCACAAAGATTGAGCTCACTTCGCGGCGTGTGTATCGGATCACTTCACTGCGTGGCCGCTCTGTGCGTTCATGGTGTCGTAGACGCTCAACCTTGACAATGGTGTTGCCGCTTGAGCCGTAAGGCAGCCACTCAACGCCCCTGACCTTTTCCCTGATGCTGTCAAGCAGGTCTTCCCGGGCGATCCGGTCGCCACCTTGGTAATTGAACGCTGCTTTCAGCGTCATGCTGGCCAGTTGCTTGTCGGCGTACTGCGGGAATACCGGTCGAACGTACTGCTCCATTTCGTTTCGGGTGATAGGTATAGTATTGAGCGATTTTTGTATGAGTGCCTTGTGGGCAGCTGGAGTTGCCGGATCAGCGGCGTAGGCCATGAGCGCGGCGGTCTGTCGGTCAGGTGCATCCATGGCGCCATTGGCGGCTGCCAGCGAGCGTTTGAGAATGATTTCTTTATGCTTGACAGAGTTCAGCCCGAGCCCGGCGAGGTTGTCTCTGAGCATGAAGCCGATGTTGCCACTGGTATTGCCCTGCTGCGCGCGAGCGATGAGCTTTTCACTCAAGGCCTTTGCGTCTTCGGATGTGATATAGGCCATGCGCTGGGACAGATCGATGTGCTCGCGTGCCATGGCGGCCTGGGTTGGTGAACTCATCTGGGCATCGATATGACGTGCCATGATCTTGACGTAAAGATCTCTTCTCTCGGGCTTTTCAGCAAAAAACGGGTTACCTGCGCCTCTTGCCCCGGGGTACTGAGTGCCGATGCGATGTACCCATGCGCGTTGTCGAGGTCACCCGCGACCATGCTTGCGTTGGTTTGCTGAAGCATGTTGTGTACGTGCATCTCGGGCGAAACGGCGCATCCGGCAAGTACCAAAACGATACTGGCAATAACGCTTTTTATGGCCAGTTGCATGAGTATCCCTTTTTGATGAGTTGAAGTTACTGGAGCCAGGTCACAATTGATTGCAAATTGCGTGCTTTACGCAGTGTGAGGTATTGCGGTGCGGTCTTATGTCTGCACTAGCGTAGCATGATGTAACATCAATGTTATTACCACAGCGCTAAAGGCATGAGTGATGCAAGGGGAAGGTCGTGAGCGAGCGAAGTAAAAGCCTGGTGCTTTGCATTTCCTTTGCCTAGTACTGGCGGGTGTTGCAGCTTACGACCTTAAACAAGCCTTCGTTCAGCAAGAAAAAGAAGCCCGGCTGCAAATTGAAAACACCAACTTCCTGATTGGCGAATGGATGAAAGGCGCGTTTGTTGCTGCCGACTATATTCTGCGCGACATCGTTTCTACCGTACCCGTGTCTGCACTTGAGTTTCCGGCCACAGATCCGGTCGATCATGCCGAAATTACCCGTTATATAGACGCAAAGCGCAAGACGTTTCCCAATGCGATTGGGGTCGGCCTGAACGACGGGCATTGCATTGTGACGCATACCCTGACGCGTGTCGGGTACGACGCCAGCCATCGCGAGTGGTGTCGTGTGCCCATGACGACGCCTGGCATGCAGACGTATGTGTCCAATATGTTCATCAGCCACGACGGGCAGCCCATGGTGATCCAGTCTCGTCGGTTTCCCGGTGAGGCGTTCACCGGACTGGCCGCCATTGGTGTCAGCCTGGACTTCTTTTCGAACTGGATTTCGGGTATTTCGACCAGCGCGTCCGGCATTGTTGCGATTGTCGACCGCAATATGACGTTGCTGGCACGCAAACCGGCAGTACCATCGGCGTTGGGCAAGGTGGTGGTTGATCCTGTCGTCAAAGCGTTCCTGGAGTCGGATGAGACCATTCGCTCTCAGCGCCTGGCGTCACCGGTTGACGGCGTGCCGCGCTTGTACAGTATTCGAAAGATTGAAAATCTGCCGTTTGCCGTGGTTGTAGGTCTGGCCGATAAAGAGTGGCAGGCCGGTTGGATACAACGGCTTTGGTTAACCGCGACGGGGCTGGTTATCGTATGGCTGCTGGCTGCATTTGCCCTGCGTTCATATTGGGCGCAGCTGAATAATTTCGAGCAATTGAAAATTGCCCGCGATGAACTTGAGCATCTGAGTATTACTGATTCATTGACCGGGCTGGCCAATCGTCGCCGGTTTGAAGATGTGTTGGCGGCCGAGTATTTGCGTCTCAGGCGAGACAAGGCCTTTTTGTCCATCGTTATGGTCGACATCGATTTTTTCAAACTGTACAACGATAACTATGGTCATGTTGAGGGTGATCGTTGTCTGGCTGCGGTGGGGCATGCGATCCAGGGGCCGTCAGGCGACCGCAAGATCTGGCGGCCCGTTATGGCGGGGAAGAGTTCTGTTGCATTTTGCCCGATACCGATCAAGTGGCGGCAGGGGTTGTGGCAGAAAATATCCGGAAGGCGATTGAGGCCTTGAACCTGCCGCATGAGCATTCGGCGGTCGCGGGTCATGTAACAGCCAGTCTGGGGGTGGCAACGGTACGGTGTGAAGGCACGGTCTTGCCACGGCAGGTCGTGAATATGGCTGATGAGCGCTTGTATCAGGCCAAGCACAGTGGGCGAAACCGTACCTGTTGACGTTGGTGCGGTGGTCAGGCTTGCGGATGTCAGTGCAATGGTCATGGCGCCGGGGCCACACAGTTGCCCCGGCCAGTACGAGCCTAAGGTATCAGTTTCCAGTCACCTTTTTCAATTTTGACCAGAACGCGTGCTCGCTCATCGACTCCGGCGTGGTCGGTGGGGGTCATGTTGTAAATCGCATGGGTGCCGACGATTTCTTTGTTGGTTTCAAGGGCGTCTCGCACAGCTTTGCGAAAATCAATGGTTCCGGGTTTGGCGTTTGTGGCAGCCTGACGAACCGCATTATCCGCCAGGATGTAGGCGTCCTGGCCGTAGCCGGCAAAGGCGTTACGGCTATTCGCTCCGAAGGCTGCTTCATATGACTGTACGAATTTCAGTGCTACGGGTTTGATGGGGTTGTTGTCGGGCAGCTGTTCAGCCACCATCACTGGGCCCGTGGGTACGATCGCCCCTTCAAGATGTTGTCCGCCAACCCGCAGGAAGTCGCGATTGATGACGGCGTGGTTGTGGTAGATCTGGCCCTTGTAACCGCGCTCGGCCAAGGCAACATGCCCCAGTGCGCCGCCGGTTCCCGATCCGCCAACCAATACGGCATCAGGGCGGGCCGAGATGACCTTCAGGGCTTGGCCAACCGCGCTGGTGTCATTGCGGGCGTAGCGTTCGTCGGCAACGAGTTTGATGTCATTTTTTCCAGGCCAGGCTTGATGCCCGCCAGTACCACATCGCCCCATGAGTCTGCAAAACCGATGTAGCCAACGGTTTTTACGCCGTTGCGTTTCATGTGGTCAACGACAGCACTCATCATGATGGGTAGCGGTTGGGGCACAGCAAATACCCAAGGGTTTTTGGCAACTTCGGGGCTGGCCGGCGCGAGGGCAATGACAGGGGTGTTGTTTTCTGCAGCAATGGGGGCGATAGCGGTTGTGCTGGATAACCCGTTGGTACCGAAAATCAGGTCGACGTTGTCCTCAGAGATCAGTTTGCGGGCATTTTTTACCGAGTTGGTCGGGTCGCTGCTGTCATCGAGCAAAATGTATTTGACGGGTTCGCCCCCAGGGTGTCAGGCAGCAGGCTAAAGGTATTTTTGAACGGTATGCCCAGCGAGGCCAGCGGGCCACTGCCGCTGATGATGATGCCGACTTTAACGTCAGCCAGGGCAGATGCCGAGGAAAGTGCAAGGGCGACGCCCAGGGCCGCAGCATTTTTGTACATGGTTTGTCTCCGGTTATTTGTATTGCATGGTGAATAGTTCGTGTGGTGAACTATTTGCGTGTAAATAGTATCGATAGTTGCTCTGAAGTACAAGGGTCCGGCTGTCTTTTGGACACCGGATAATCCCTGATCGCGTGATATGGAGTGAGTTAGAATCGTTCGCTTAACCTCCAGGCTCTACCCCCACAGTGTTTTTATGATCAAGAAAACAGAAGTTCGCGCCCCGATGGCATTGCATGACAAAAGCCCCGCCAATAAAACCGGGGACCGGGTTGCTGTCGTTGAGCCTGATCAGCTCAATAACTCTCTGGCGTACGTGGTGCGCCGTACCGGTGTGCGATGCGATGCCACATTTATCCGGCATCAGCAGGGGGAGATTTCGCCTGCGCGTTTTTGCGCTTTGTCTGCGGTGGCAGCCAACCCGGGTATCAATCAGTCGGCCCTGGGGGTGTTGCTGGGCATTGCAAACCCCAGCGTCGTCAAGGTTGTCGATGATCTTGCCCAGTTGGGACTGGTGGAAAGAACTGCAGGGCTTGATCGTCGCAGTTCGGCGTTGTACCTGACGCCGGCAGGTGATGAGAAATTGCGGCGTTATTCCGAGGCGCTTGAGCAGTGCGAGCGTGAAATTGCCGAAGCATTGACGCTGGATGAGCGCACGCAATTGTTGGCCTTGTTGCGCAAGGTGGCGTTGGGTGGAGGTGATGCCTGAGGGGTAGTCCGGCCGTTGTTCAGCGAACACAACCCTGAAAGATTTGGAAAATTCCTTGATTTGCCGCAATGCCACTTTTAGCGGGCTGTCATGAAATGTCATAATTACGCAACTTTCATATTGTGGCAATCGCCCCTCATCTCATATGCAATTTCAGGAACTCTCCGATATCCAGCACGCAACCAAGCGTAGCCAGCGCGAATTTTTTCGTTTTGGCATGGGTCTGCTTTTCGTTGTCACCATCATGATTTATGCCTCCTGGGGGCTGGGTATTTCCGGGCAGCAGGGCATCATGCTGGTGGTGGCGGCCATGATCGGTGGCTACATGGCCATGAATATCGGGGCCAACGATGTCGCCAATAATGTGGGCCCGGCAGTGGGCTCCAAATCGATTTCCATGGCGGGGGCCATTGTTATTGCGGCTATCTTTGAAGTGATGGGTGCCATCATTGCCGGGGGCGACGTGGTGTCAACGATTCGTGGCGACATCATTGACATGAGTGCCGTGCCCGACAGCGATCATTTTCTGGCGCTGATGACGGCAGCGCTGCTGGCCGGTGCGCTATGGCTTAACCTTGCGACAGCCGTAGGGGCACCGGTTTCCACGACACATTCGATTGTGGGTGCTGTGCTGGGTGCCGGGGTAATGGCCGGCGGGTTTGCTGCTGCCAATTGGGAGGTCATGATCACAATCGTTGCAAGCTGGGTTATTTCACCGGTGCTGGGTGGTTTGGTTGCCGCAGGCTTTCTGTTCTGGATCAAGCGGGCCATTACGTATAAAAGCGACATGGTTCAGGCGGCACGCAAAACCGTGCCGATATTGATCGGGGTGATGGCGTTTGCATTTTCCACCTACCTCATTCTCAAAGGTCTGAACAAGATCTGGTCGGTCGATTTCTGGTTGGCTACGGTGATTGGTGCTGTCATTGGTTTGCTGGTCTGGCTTGTGACCGGATCGGTTATTGCACGGCGGGTCTCAACGCTGAGCAACACCAAAAAATCGATCAATACGCTTTTCACCCTTCCTCTTATTTGTGCGGCTGCATTGCTCAGTTTCGCGCATGGTGCCAATGATGTGGCCAATGCGATTGGCCCGTTGGCTGCGATTGCCGATGTCGTGCTTAGCGGCGAAGTGTCCAGCAGTGCCCCCATCCCGCTGTGGGTGCTGCTGATCGGTGCGGTAGGTATTGCGTTGGGTCTGGCCTTGTATGGTCCTAAGCTGATCCGTACCGTTGGGGGAAATTACCGATCTTGACCAGATGCGGGCGTTTTCAATTGCCATGGCGGCCGCCGTTACCGTCATTATTGCGTCGCAACTGGGCTTGCCGGTCAGTTCCACTCATATTGCCATTGGCGGTATTTTTGGCGTGGGCTTTTTGCGCGAGCACCTGAAGTCGAACTATTCGCAAATGCTCGAGTGGATCAAGCACCGTCACAGCGGTGCGGACAAGGCCGGCGTTGAGGCGTATCTGGACCGTTTTTCTGCGGCCGATATGGAAACCAAGCAAAACATGCTGAGTGAGCTTAAAGCCCACGAGGCCGATGTTTCCCTGACGAAAAAGAGTACAAGCAGATGCGCCGGGTGTATCGGGGCGAGCTGGTCAAGCGCACGGCAGTTACCAAGATCGTCGCAGCCTGGGTTATTACTGTACCCGCATCGGCCTTGATGGCGGCCGGTATTTACTGGCTGATTGTGTCGTTGCTGTAACCGCTGTCTACCAGGGCGTACCGGCTATGGCTGGCGCCCGGCCTGGGTCTGTTCAATATATGCACCGCGCACGGCGTAATACGACGCAGCCGAACTGCGCAGGTTGTATTGAACCCCTTCAATGGCTTTCTGGGGGCCGTGTTCCAGAAACGCTGCAGTGATGCGTTGCGTTGACTCGAGCGATGACGCCCTGTAGGTGGGGTTTCGCAATGTGGCCAGACGCACGGCCTCGAAATGTGCGGCCAGTCGGTTGATCATGTCGGCCAGGTGCTGGTTGGGCACCTGGCTGATCCAGGTTGAGCGAAATGCGCTGTTGGCGGCCATGTACGCCACGATATCGTCGTCGTTATGCGCAGCTTCAGAGGCATCGGCAGCCACCTTCATGCGCGCAATGGCCTCAAGCGAGGCGTTCTTGCAGGCTTCGGCCGCAGCGGCGGGTTCGAGCAGCAACCGGATTTCGAAGATCTGGGTAATGTCGGTAGGCGTAAACCGTCGCAGCACAAACCCCCGTGATGTCCCTTCAAGCAAGCCTTCATTTTTAAGTTGCATCAGTGCTTCACGCACCGGCATGCGCGACACCGAAAGCTCGGTGGCGATTTCGTGATCGACCAGGCGATCATCCAGCCCGATTTCCCCTTCTGCATGCGGGTACGCAGGTGTGTGTATACCTGCTCGCGCATATTGGGTTTTTGCTTTGGGCCCGGGGCTTGCGGTCGGGTTTGGTCATGGGTTTTCGGGGTGCACGGCGGCAATGGAAAAGCGGCACACATCGGCGTGCACTTCGTGACAACAGCATTGTGTTTCCCGGACTTCAACACGATTGTCAAAAACCAGTTCGCCCACGGTGCGCAACATGCCAACGATAGGGTGACAGACCGGCCCTGCCGATGGTTTGGGATGGCCTGCGGCAAATGGGCTGTTGCGAACCGTCAGTTCGAGCGCGGCGGCAGTTCGTGAAAATGACCACACTCCCCATCCCAGTTCAGCCGAGAACGCCACCATGGTGTCGAGCAATTTGTTGACGTCGTTGCCCAGTGCGTTGAAATAAGCCCGCGCCGATTGTCCGCCGGACTGCATGACCGAGTTTTCGAAGGCGGCGAGAGCTTGTGCCGCGCTGCTGGCGTCAAGCCGGCTGAAGATGCCCATCAGGACGTCGTTGCGGATGATGACGTAGCGGCGCGTGTCGTCGAGGATCTGGCCGTTGTCGGTATCCCAGGTCATGCGGTTGCGAAGTGATTGGCTCATTGACGATTCCTGAATCCTTTTAATGTATAAATTATACTGATTTAGTTTTTAATAACTTGATGATTTTTAAAGTTTTAATGACTAGGGTAAACCATTATCGACGATTTTTGAGTGCAAACAATATACTGTTTACGCAATAACAGACAAATGCGCTTTATTTCTGTCCGATAGCGGCTGCGGCAGGGGTAAGGGGTTCACATCCACAAAATCAAAAGGACATTCACGTGAAACTATGGCGTAAAAAAACAGCGGGCCTGGTCTTGGGGGCCTGTTTGGGTTTGCTGGGCGCAGGTGCGCAGGCCCAGCAGGGGCAGGAGCTCAAAATCGCGTTTCCGGTAGACGTTCCCACCTGGGATCCGACCGCAGTGACCTTCCCGGCCGGGCAGTCCATCTTCAAGGCGGTGTTCGACTCGCCGCTGTTTGTCGGTGATGACCTGCAAGTGGGTCCGCGTCTTGTCGAGTCATATCGCTGGCTTGACGATTCTCGCACCCGTCTTGAACTGACGCTGCGCGACGATGTGTACTTTCACGACGGCAGCAAGATGAGCGCCGATGACGTGAAATTCACGTTTGAGCGCGCCATGAATACCAAGACCCTGGCACTTAATGGCATGATGCCTACCGTCAGTGGTGTGGAAGTTGTTGCGCCTAACAAGGCCATCATGAGCTTTTCAAAAGCCTCGCCAACCGCCACCAAGTATCTGGGCACCTTGGCGGCCTACATTTTGCCCAAGGCGTATTTAGAGAAAGTCGGTGAGGCCGAGTTCCAGGACAAGCCCGTGGGCGCAGGTCCTTACAAGATCGTTGATTACAAGCGTGGTTCGCGCATCACGCTGGAAGCGTTCGACAAATATTGGGGCGGCAAGCCGAAGATTGATCGTGTCATCGTTGATATCGTGCCCGATTCGTCGGCTCGTGTGGCTGCGGTTGAATCAGGTCGGGTCGATATGGCCGTCCAGGTTCCGGTACGCGAAGTCAACCGCCTGAAGAACAACCCCAAGCTTGAAGCCAAGGTGTACCCGTACAGCGAAATCTACATTTTGCAAATGCCCAGCTATGTAGAAGCCTTCAAGAACGATCATGTGCGCCGCGCCATGCACATGGCTATCGATAAGCAGGGGTTGTCGCGCGCCTTCTATAACAACGTGGCGCAGCCGATTTCTGTGCTGGCGACCAAGGGTTCGCCCGCCGATGTGCCTGACTTTTCAATTCCGTTCGACAAGAAAAAGCCGCCGAAGAGTTGGCCAAGGCCGGTTACAGCGTCGACAAGCCGCTTGAAATCACTCTGTTCTCAACCAACAACACGTTCCCGTCCGATTACGACGTGGCCCGTGCCGTGGCGCAAATGTGGTCCCAGATCGGTGTGAAAACAACCGTCGAAGAAATCACGGTCGCCAAGTACCTTGAACTGAGCCATTCATCAAAATTGACCGGTGCCATGCTGTACAGCTGGGCCAACGCTACGGGCGATCCCGAAACTTTTGCCGGTCGTATTCTTGACCCGCGCATGCGTTTTTCAACCTGGAAAGACATGGCCCTGGCCGAAGAGCTTGACGTGATCAATGCCCAGACCGACGAAGCCAAACGTCTTGCCGGCTATCAGGCCTTCAATCGCAAGGCGGCTGAAAATGCCTGGAGCCTGCCGGTGTTGCAGTCCGTTTCTACCGTGGTGCATAACAAGAATCTGAATGTGCCCATCTACCAGACCGGGTACATCCTTCCTCAGGAATACAGCTGGAAATAAAAACGCCATTGGGTGTTTCAAGGGCGGCGCCTCGGCGCCGCCTTTTTTGACAACGCAGTTGATTGCAGCAGGTAAGGCATGTCTTCAGGCATAGTGTTTCTTCTTGGACGAAAGCTGGGTTCGGTGGTGTTGACCTCCGTTGTCCTGTCTATCGTCGTATTTATCGTATTACGCATGATCCCGGCCGACCCGCTGGGCATGATGCTACCCCTTCTGCAACGGCCGCCGATGCCGACGCGTTGCGCACGGCGCTGGGGCTGGACAAATCGATTGCGCAGCAATATCTGGTCTGGCTGGGTCAGGCCTTGCAGGGCAATCTGGGGAGTCCATTTTCTTCCGGGCGCCGGTTGTACAGCTGCTGGCTGATACCTTGCCGGCAACGCTTGAACTGGCGTTTGTCAGTTTGTTCATGGCGCTGGCGATTTCGATTCCCGGCGGCATCATTTTGTACAAACTGAATGGCAAGAAAGGCGAAGTGCTGGCCGATTTCGGGCTTGTGCTGCTGCTGTCCATCCCTTCTTTCTTGTGGGGCATCATCCTCATCATCGTCTTCGGCGTGTTGTACCCGGTACTGCCGTTCATGGGGCGGCTGGGGTCTGACTTTGATGCGGGTGGGCCGGGGCAGTTCTTGCTGATCACGTTGCTGTTCTCCGGGCAATGGTCGGCCTGGTGGGACGCGCTGTCGCACCTGCTGTTGCCGGCGCTGGCGCTGGCGCTCTCGTTCAGTCCCATCATTATTCGCGTCCTGCGATCCAGTCTGCTCGATACGGCCACCGAGCAGTATGTCATGGTGGCACGCTTGCGCGGCCAGTCCGAGTGGCGTGTGCTGATGCATCACATGTTGAAGAATGCCGCGTTGCCGACCCTGACCCTGATCGGTGTGCAGTTCGGTTTCCTGTTCGGCGGCACCCTGCTCATCGAGGTGATTTTTTCCTTCCCGGGCATGGGCAACCTGATGGTTCAGGCTATCAAGAATCACGACTTGCCCCTGATTCAGGGCGTGGCCCTGGTGTTTTGTCTGATGGTGCTGACGGTCAACTTCTGCATTGACGGGCTGTATGCCGTTCTTAATCCGAGGCTCAGAAACGCATGAGTACTTTAGCTGCAACTTCTTCGCGCAGCCCATTGGGCGCGTGGCTGGCCCATCCCAAGGTGTTGGTGGGCGGGCTGCTGGTTCTGATTTTTGTCTGTGTGGCTGTATTTGCGCCATGGCTGGCGCCCAACGACCCGAATGCCCAGGATTTGCTGGCAACGTTGTTACCGCCGATGTGGGATGAAGGCGGGCTGGCGCAGTATCCGCTGGGCACCGATTCATTGGGGCGTTGCGTGTTGTCCCGGCTCATTTACGGCAGTCGCCTGGCCTTGCTGGTGGCTGTTGTGGCCGCGACCGGGGCCATGGTTCTGGGTACGGTGCTGGCGATTATTGCCGGCTATATGGGGGGCACGTTTGACCGGGTCACCAGTGCCATCGTGGTGCTGTGGATGGCTTTCCCGCCTGTCGTGTTCTCGATGATGCTGATGGTGGGTCTGGGTACCGGTGTGGTCAACGTCATTCTGGCGGTGGTGCTGGTCGACTGGACCCGCTTTTTCCGTGTGGTACGAGCCGAAGTGCTGGTGGCTCGTCATCGGGAGTATGTCTACGCGGCGCAATTGCTGGGGTTCTCGCACGTACGCATCATGCTGGCTGAGGTCTTGCCCAGTGTGGCGCCATTGATCATCACCTTGTTCAGTCTGCAGATGGGTGTGGCCATTATTGTTGAGGCCCTGCTCAGTTTTGTGGGCCTGTCGGTGCCTTCCGATGTGGTGGCTTGGGGTGTGATGCTGGCCGATGGCCGTGACCAGATTTATCAGGCGGGCTGGAATTTGCTGGCGCCGGTATGCGGCATCATTTTTGCAGTGCTGGGTTTCAATTTGCTCAGCGATGGTTTACGGATTGTTCTTGATCCTCGTCTGAAAAAGCGTGGGAGCGACGCATGACCACAGTGCTTGAATTTAATAATGTTTCGGTCAACGTGAAGGTTGCCGGTACTGAAGTGGCCCTGCTGCGCAACGTATCGTTCAGTGTCGGTCAAGGGCGTATTCTGGGCCTGGTGGGCGAGTCGGGGGCCGGCAAAAGCATGGTGGGCCGGGTGTTGTCGGGGCTGTTGCCCTCGAACCTGCGTTTTGCCAGCGGTGAAGTGCGGTTCCAGGGCAATGTTCTGACCGGTCGTGATGCGCGGGCCTTTTTGGGGCGGCGTATTGCGTTCATTCCACAAGAGCCGCTGTCCGCCCTGAATCCGGTGCTGACGATTCGTCAGCAGATGTTCGAACATCTGAAGCACTTGAAGGTCCCCGTGATCAATGGCAGTCGTACAGTGTCGCCCGCCTGACCGAGGTGGGGTTGCCCGAGCCCGAGGCCATGCTGTTGCGTTATCCGCATCAGTTGTCGGGCGGACAATGTCAGCGCATTCTGATTGCCATGGCTTTTTCGGGTGATCCCGAACTGATCGTGGCCGATGAGCCCACCACCGCGCTGGATGTGGTGACACAGGCGCAAATCATCCGGGTGCTGCGCGAGGTTCAGCGCCGTCACAATACGGCGGTCATTCTGGTGACGCATGACCTGCGCATGGCGGCGCATGTTTGCGACGAAGTGGCCGTCATGTATGCCGGTGATGTGGTCGAGCGGGGGCCGGCTGCGACGGTGCTTGAGTCTCCGTTGCACCCTTATGCCTGGTCACTTAAAAATGCCACCCCCAGTCTGGAAGGGCCCCAATATGTCTTGCCGACATTGGCCGATCTGATGCCGGGCCTGAAAGACATGGCTGAACTGAAAGGCTGTCGTTTCTCGCGGCGTTGCCCGACGCGTGATGAGGTGTGTGCCCGGACGGTGCCGGTGCTTGAGCAGATTGTTGATGGCCATTTTGTGGCGTGTGCCGGTAATTGCCGGGCACAGGCCGGACAGCGTCAGCCTGAATTGCATGTTCTGCCTGAACCGTCTATCCCTGCCGCACAGCCATTGCTCGAGTTTCGTGAGGTATCACGCGTTTATCAAGGGCGCAGCAAGGGGACGTTGTTCCATGCCCTGCGGCCCTTGTCACTGACCGTTCGCCCGGGTGAACTGGTCGGCGTGGTGGGGAAAGCGGTAGCGGTAAAAGTACGGTGGCCCGCCTGATGGTCGGTCTGATCGAGCCGTCTGACGGCGAGGTATTGATCAATGGCATGTCGCGCACTTCGGCAACGGCAACACAGCAGGCCGAAATGCGCAAAGTCATCCAGATGGTGTTCCAGGACCCTGACTCGGCTCTGAACCCCCGCCGCACCGTTGAGAAGCTGGTCACCCAGGTCCTTGACCTACAGCCAGGCATCACACCGCAGGCCCGTCGTGAAGCGGCCGAGCGCCTGATGAACCAGGTGGGTATTGCCAAAGATGCCTTGCACCGGTTCTCGTCGCAGTTGTCCGGGGGCAGAAGCAGCGCGTGAACATTGCCCGCGCCCTATGCATGACCCCGCAGCTGCTGGTGGCGGATGAAATCGTGTCGGGTCTGGATGTCTCGGTTCAGGCGCTGATCATGAACCTGCTGCTGACGCTCAATCGCGAACTGGGCATTGCGGTGGTTCTTATCTCTCACGATCTTTCAGTGATTCGTTACCTGTGCCATCGCGTGCTCGTCATGCGTGAAGGCTATGTGGTTGAGCAGGGCGATACCGAAGCCGTGTTCAGCAATCCCCAGCATCCTTATACCCGCACCTTGCTGGCATCGGTTCCACCCGATGACGCCAATGCGGTCTGGCCCCGTGAAGTCGAGGTGGTTTAAATGACTAAAGTTGATTACAGAAATGATTCCCGGGCCATTGCCGGTCTGGTCCGCGATGGCCGTGTTCATCGTGATGTGTATCTTGACCCGACGCTGTTCGAGCTTGAAATGGAACGCGTCTTCGCTCGTGGCTGGCAGTATGTCGGCCATGAAAGCCAGGTGCCCAATGCCGGTGACTACATCACCACGACGTTGGCGGGGACACCCGTCATCTTAGTGCGTGATGCAGATAAATCGGTGCGTGTTGTCATCAACCGTTGTGCGCACAAAGGGGCGCAACTGGTGTTTGAAGATCAGGGTAACGCCGGTCGCATGTTGCGCTGCCCGTACCATGCCTGGAGCTACAAGTTTGATGGTTCCCTGCTGGCGGTGTCTTTGAAGGCCGGTTACGAAAATACCGGTTTCTGGGAAAGCGAGGCCGCCGGCGGCTTGCCATTGCCCGGCGCTACGGCGTCGTATCGTGGCTTTGTGTTTGCCCGTCTGGCCAAGGAAGGCCCTTCGTTCACGGATTATTTTGGCGAGGTGTTGTCGGCGCTGGACAATATGGCCGACCGTTCGCCTACCGGCCAGTTGCAGATCGGTAAAAGCTGCATTCGTTCCGTCATTCGATGCAACTGGA
Organism: Neopusillimonas aromaticivorans; assembly: GCF_030344915.1. Taxonomy (GTDB): domain Bacteria; phylum Pseudomonadota; class Gammaproteobacteria; order Burkholderiales; family Burkholderiaceae_B; genus Neopusillimonas; species Neopusillimonas aromaticivorans. The sequence continues at coordinate 2,105,839 of NZ_CP128233.1, forward strand.
AAATGTATCTGGAAAACATCAACGATTCGGTTCACCCGATTTCCACCCATGAATCGGCGGCTGTCACGGCCCGCAAGGTGGGTGAGCATTTTGTCGAAACCGACCCGACGGCGCTGGAACAATTGCTGCCGTTTGGTTCAGGTTATGACTTCTACACCAAGATGGGTGCACGCACGCTGCCCAACGGCCACAGCATTCTGGGCACCAAGTTCAGCATTCACAGTGAATACGCTGATGTGCCGGGCTACCGAGACCAGCTTGTCGCCGCGCATGGCGAGGCGCGCGCCGATGAGGTGCTGGCCTACGCGCCGCAGAACGTGGTGTTCTATCCGGGCCTGGCCACCAAGGGGTCGCCGCAAGTGATCCGTGTGTTGCGTCCGCTGGCGGCCAACCTTACTCAGCTTGAGGTCTGGGCCTTCCAGCCGGTGGGGGCGCCCGACACCATGCTCAAGCGTGGTGAAACCTACAGCCGTCTGGTGTTTTCGCCCATGAGTGTGGTGGCTCACGATGATGTTCACCTGTTTGAAAGCCAGCAGAAGGCACTGGCGTCGGCGGGTAACCCCTGGGTCAACTTGCAGCGTCAGTATCGGGCCGATGAAACCGTGCAACCCGATCAGCAGTTTGAAGACGGCAATAACGAACTGGTCATGCGTAATCAGTACAAGGCCTGGCACGACATGATGATGTCGCCGGCAACAGGAGAATAAAACCATGCAGGCGACAGATTTGCACACCCAACTGGTTGATTTCGTTTACGACGAAAATCGTTTGCTCGATGACGGTCAGTATCAGGCCTGGTATGACTTGTTTGCCGACGACGGTGTTTATTGGGTGCCCATCAAGCCCGAACACACCGATCCCGAGGCCCAGGTTGCGATCGCCCTGGAAACCAAAATGCTGCTGGCGCTGCGCATCGAGCGTCTGGCTCACCCGCGGGCGCACTCGTTGCAGCCCCGCGTGCGTGGCATGCATGTCGTGCAGCGCCCTGAAGTGCTGGTAACGCAGGAAGAGGGAACGGGTTACGCCAAGGTACGTACGCAATTGGTCTATCTTGAGCATCAGGCCGGTCATCAGGTGGTTGTGGGTGCGCGTGTCGTGTACACGTTGCGGCCGGTTGAGGCGGGGTTCCAGATTGTCGAGAAGCGGGTGGAACTGTTAAATTCAGACGCTTTTCTTCCTGCAATCCAATTGTTTATCTAAATGAAATCGTTTCAACCCCAAGACATGACCTCGTTTGCTGCTGTCGATATCGACGGCAGCATGGCCTACAAGCTGGTTTCCGGCCTGGTGGTACCGCGTCCGGTGGCCTGGATCAGCTCCCAGAATGAAGCCGGGCTGGTCAATGTGGCGCCGTTCAGTTCGTTTAATTATGTGGCGCATAGCCCGGCCATGCTGGCGGTCAATATTGCGTTGCAAGATGACGGTACGCTCAAGGATACTGCCCGCAATATTCGTGAAACCGGCGAGTTTGTGGTCAACATCACGCCCACTTCCGCGCTGGATGCCATGAACCAGAGCAGTGCCGAATATCCGGCCGATGTCAGTGAGGCCCGGGTGCTCGATATTCCCCTGATGCCCAGCACGCAGGTCAGGCCGCCCCGGGTCGCGGTGTCACCGGCGCAAATGGAGTGCCGCCTGACCCAGATTGTTCCCTTGGGTACGGGTATCAATACGCTGTACATTGCGGAAATCGTGGCGTTCCACGTTGCCAATACCGTATACGATGGGCGTCACATTGACAGCGTGGCACTTGACCCGGTGGCTCGTCTGGGTGGGCCGTTTTACGCCTCACTGGGTGAAATTCACAAGCGTCCCCGGCCCAAGGCCGTGTAAAAAGGATAGGCAAATCAGTTACGATTCCATCCGGGTTTTACAATGGAATTTTGATGCGCTTTCTTTCAGCCTTTTTTCTGGCGGCGGTTGCCGTTCTCTCCGGGTGCGGTGACGTCGCTGATACAGCGGCCAGTACCCATGCCCCGTTCGTCAAGACATGGGTACTCGAATCGGGTAGCCCCGGCTCGTTAAGCCTGTCGGGCACCGTTCGGGCGCAGGTCGAGTCGCCGTTGGCCTTTCAGGTGCCAGGGCGCATTGTTCAGCGTGCCGTTAATGCGGGTCAGACCGTCAAGACAGATGACACGCTGTTTCGCCTGGATACTCGCGACCTTGAGCAAGGGGTGCAAGAAGCCCAGGCGGCGTTTGAAGCTGCTCAGGCAGCGCGGCGCATTGCCCAGGATGATTTGAAACGCCATCAACAATTGCTGGTGCACAACGCCGTCAGCCGGCAGGCCGCCGAGCAGGCCGAACTGATGGTACGCGAGGCGCAGGCCCGCGTCGGTGCCGCTCAGGCCCGGTTGAAGCAAGCGCGCAATGCGTTGTCGTATGCCACGCTGGCGGCCCCGGCTGCGGGCGTGCTGATCGACATGACGGCCGAGGTGGGGCAAGTGGTTGCTGCCGGCCAACCGGTGGCAGTGCTGGCCCATGAAGGTGCGCGTGAAGTGCAGGTTTACCTGCCCGAAGGGCGTGTGCCGCCGCCACAGGCGGTTTTGGACCCGTCTGGCCAGACGGTGCGTTTACCGTTGCGTGAAGCGGCCGGGGCTGTTGACACACAAAGTCGTACCTTGCGGGCACGTTACAGCATACCGGCCGACGCGCCCGAGCTGCAGTTGGGCAGTGTGGTGCGTGTCAGTTTTCCCGACAGCGGCTCCGAGCCTCAGAACAGTTTCGTTGTGCCGGTCGGCGCCATCAGCGAACGTGGCCAAGGTCCACACGTATGGCGCTTGCGTGACGACAAGGTTGAGCCGGTTACTGTGACTTTGCTGGGGATGGATGCTGAAACGGCACGTATTGCCGGGCCATTGCAGGCGGGTGATGTGGTGGTCGCCCTTGGAACCCACCTGCTGCACGATGGCATGGCTGTTCGGGAACACCAGAAATGAGCTTCCCGAACCTGTCGGCGCTGGCGGTCAAAGAGCGGGCGCTAACGCTGTTTTTTCTGATTCTGGCTGTCATTGCCGGGATCTACGCGTTCATGGCGTTGGGTCGTGCGGAAGATCCGCCGTTTACGGTTCGGGCCTTGGTTGTTTCTGCGGCCTGGCCGGGCGCCACTCCGAACGAATTGCAGACACAAGTGGTTGATCGGCTCGAAAAGCGCCTGCAAGAGGTACCCAATCTGTACAAGATCGAGTCCTCGATTCGCCCGGGCCAGGCCAACTTGCAGGTCGAGTTTCTTGATTACACCCCGAAAGAGCAGGTGCCTGATCTGTTTTATGAGGTCAGGAAGCGCATGCAGGAAGAAGCGGGCAGTTTGCCGCCTGGCGTAATCGGCCCGATGGTCAATGATGATTTTGCCGATGTGTATTTCAGTTTGATGGCGTTGACGGCACCGGGCTTGCCCATGCGCGAACTGACTCGCGATGCCGAGGCCATCCGTGACCGTATCCGGCACGTTCCGTGTGCGCAAGGCCCTGATTCTGGGTGAACGTCCCGAGCGGGTTTTCATTGATTTCGATCTGGCCCGGTTGAACAACCTGGGTGTATCGGCGTCCGACATTTTTCAGGCGATAGAGTCTCATAACAGTCTGATGCCGGCTGGACGTCTGGAAACGCAGGGCCCCGGGGTCTACCTGCGTCTGGACAGCGACTTGTCAGATCTTGACCAACTGGCATCTGTGCCGTTGCGTATCGGTGATCGGTTGATTCAGCTGGCCGATGTGGCCACCGTAAGGCAGGGCTATGAAGACCCTCCCGGGTATCTGGTGCGGTCGCGTGGCGAAGATGCCTTGTTGATTGGCATCGTCATGGAAGAGGGAGTCAACGGTCTTGATCTGGGTGACCGACTGCAGGGGTTTATTGCGGCTGAGCGTGAGCGCCTGCCTTTGGGGATGTCGCTGGATATCCTTACCAATCAGGCTGAAGCCATTTCCGGGGCGGTCAATCTGTTCCAGGTCAAGTTTTTTGCGGCGATTGCCGTGGTGGTGGCGGTCAGTATGCTGGCCATTGGTGTCAAAGCCGGTCTGATTGTCGGTATTGCCGTTCCATTGACACTGGGCATTACGTTCATGGTGATGCTGCTGATGAATATCAACCTGGATCGTGTGACCCTGGGGGCCTTGATTCTGGCGTTGGGCTTGCTGGTGGACGACGCCATCATTGCAGTGGAAATGATGTTGGTCAAGATGGAGGCGGGCTGGGATCGGGTCCGGGCTGCAGCCCATGCCTGGAACGTGACGGCCGCACCCATGCTGTACGGTACGCTGGTGACGGTGGCAGGGTTTATTCCGGTCGGGTTCGCCATGTCTGCGGTGGGCGAATATACCGGTAACATTTTCTGGGTGCTGGGTATCGCCTTGGTCGTTTCCTGGCTGGTGGCCGTCGTTTTTGTGCCTTACCTGGGGTGAAGTTGTTGCCTGAGGTCGGACAGGGCGGTGGGCATGCGCATGATGCCTATCAAACTCCGGGTTATGTCCGGTTGCGGGCGCTGATTACCTGGTGCGTGGTGCGTCGAAAAACGGTGGTGCTCGGTACGGTGGCCCTGCTGGTCGTTGCCATTGCCGGCATGGCGACGGTCGTGCAGAAGCAGTTTTTCCGGCGTCCGATCGGCCCGAGGTTCTGGTCAGTGTCTATCTGCCTCAAGGCAGCAGTATCCGTGTTACCGATGACACCGTGCGCAAGGTCGAGGCCCTGCTTTCGTCAGATGACGATGTGCGCAGTCTCTCGGCGTATATCGGGGGCGGAGCGCCCCGGTTCTTTATTTCGGCCAGTCCTGAAATGCCTGATCCGGCGTTCGCCAAGCTGATTGCCGTGACGCATGATGCCAAAGCGCGTGACCGTGTGATTGCACGGTTGCAGCAGGCGATTGATGATGGGGCTTTCCCCGAAGCCCGGGTCCGGGTCAAGGGGTTGTTGTATGGCCCACCCGTCATCTGGCCGGTGGCGTTTCGTCTGATCGGCCCGGACGCTGCCGTTCTGCGCGAGCTGGGGCATGCCGTACGCCAGGAAATGCAGAAGAGTCCGCATGTGCGCGATGCCCATCTTGAATGGGATGATCGCGCACCGGCATTGCATCTGAACATGGACCCGGCACGCTTGCGCTTGCTGGGCCTGACCCCGCTGGAGGTGTCGCGCCAGCTGCAGTTCCTGCTTGAGGGGTGACGGTGACGCAGTTGCGTCAGGATATTCGCACGGTCAGTGTGGTGGCTCGCATCGACCGGCCCTGGGTGGGCAGTGATGATCCCGAGGTCTTGAACCGTCTTGAAATTGTGACATCGCAAGGTCGGAAGATTCCGTTTGCGCAGCTGGGTTCGGTGGACACGCGATTCGAGGAGCCGTTGATCAAACGGTATAACCGCCAACGTGTCCTGATGGTGCAGGCAGACATCCAGGGCGCCCAGCCCAACGATGTCAGCAACGCCTTGTGGGCAGCGCTGGCTTCAGTGCGCGATAGCCTTCCGCCGGGTTATGCCCTGCAAATGGCAGGCACCATTGAGGAATCAGGCAAGGGCGAGGCCTCCATCGCGAAACTGCAACCTCTTATGGTTGCGGCCATGCTGGTGTTCATCATGCTGCAAATGCGCTCGTTTTCAGGCACGTTCATGGTGATGGCCACAGCGCCGCTGGGCCTGATCGGGGCGGTTTTGGCCTTGCTGCTGTTTAATCAGCCGTTTGGTTTTGTGGCGTTGCTGGGGCTGACTGGTCTGGCGGGTATTCTGATGCGCAATACCCTGATCCTGACGCAGCAGGTTGCCGATAACTTCGAGGCAGGTATGGCGGCCTTCGAGGGCGTCGTAGAGGCCGCCGTGCAGCGTGCCCGACCGGTAATTCTCACGGCGTTGGCGGCCGTATTTGCCTTTATCCCCCTGACCTTCGACACATTCTGGGGCCGCTGGCGTTTGTTCTGATCGGGGGTGTTGCGGTGGGCACGGCCATTACGCTGCTGTTCGTGCCGGCGTTGTACGGCTGGTGGTTCCGGATTCGTGCCTAGACCTTCTCCAGGTCGTTGTGAATCTGTATTAGTGCCTGCTTCAGCCAGGTGATTTGTTCGTCGGTGAAGCTTTGGGTGGCCACCGATTCAAAGTGCGCCGCCAACGGCATCAGCTTTTCAACCAGTTCCTCGCCGGCCGGCGCCAGGGTGATGCTGACCATCCTGGCGTTATGCTCAGGTCGCACGCGCACGACCAGCCCTTTGCGCTGCATTGTCGTGATCAGACGCGACAGCGTTGATACCTCGACAGTGACCATGGCGCCAAGGTCGCCCAGGCTTTGAGCCCTTCCTGACGCAGGACCGCCATAACGCGGTACATCGGCAAGGTCAGGTCAAGTTCGGCCAGACGGACCGAAAACAGTTCGCCCATTTTTACCCCGACGCGGTTGAGCAGATACGGAAAAGAGCTGGTGAATTTATAGGTCATGGGCAGGTCGGGGTTAGTTCATGGGTGAGGCTGGTACCGCGTTTCTGGTGAGCGGATACGGCGGTTTTCGTTAGCTGGGCGCATCTTGGGTATATCGGACACATGACATGACATAGCCTGTTCATGATGTTACCCCTGCGAATGTTAGAACATTCTGCCGTATCTGGTGCAGCCCGAAAAATACACCATAGACACTTTCTATGGCAACTATTTACTAAACAACATTTGTATTGACAAATTTTGTGAATCATAAGAAAGTAGCGCCGTACGCGTAAAAAACCGGGTCAATCGGCCGACTGCGCGACATTTCATTAATTAAAGACGCGTGCGCCGCAGTTGGGCGTGGAAACGCCGCAAGTGCTGCACCGGCAGGTACGACGCGATTGACGTGTGGGCCTGCAACCGAGGAGACTATGTTGGACTGGAAAAAGAAAATCGTATCGGCCGCACTGGCCGTAGGCTTGGGTTTGTCTGGCTTTGCTGCCCAGGCGTTTACCCTGAAAGTATCGTCACCCACCAACAACGATTCCATTTTGAAGTGGATGGAAACCTTCAAGGAAGGCGTTGAAAGCGGTTCGCAGGGCAAGATCAATGTCGAGCTGTATCCCGCCAATCAGCTGGGCCAGATTCCGGCCACGGTTGAGGGTGTGGTGTTTGGCACGATCGAGGTTACAGCTCCCGCGTCAGGGTTCTTTGTCAAACTTGATCCGCGCTTTGAGGTCTTTGACGTTCCGGGCCTGTTCAAGAGTTTCGAAAATGCCCAGCAGGTATTGTCGGACCCGCAGATTCTCGAACGCATCAGCAAATATGGCAACGACAAGGGTGTCACAACCATTGCGGCCTTCCCGCATGGCCCTCTGGCGTTGCTGACGCTTGACGGCGTACGTCAGGTGTCAGACCTGAAGGGCAAGAAAATTCGTGTTGCCGGACCTTCGCCGCTGTACGTTGCCCCTTACAAGAAGATGGAAGCCGCCCCGGTTTCAATGGCACTGGGCGAGGTTTTGCCCGCCATGCAAACCCGTACGGTTGACGGTTTGCTGGCCGGCGTGCCGGTGTACACCACGGGCAAGTTCTATGACGTCGCCAAACCCATGACCATCCTGCCGCAAAGCTACCTGATCGTTACGGCGGTGGCCAGCAATGCGTTCCTGGACAAGATCGGCCCTGATCTGGCCAAAGTGGTGCGCGAGGCGGCTGTGAAGGCACTGCCTGTCACCAACGAATGGAACCGTACGGCTGTTAATAAAGCGTTTGATATCTGGAAGCAGAATGGCGGTGAGGTGATCGAACTGCCCGCGCCAGAGCAGACCGCCTATCTCGATGCCGTCAACGCGGTCATGCCCGAGGTGACGAAAGCCAACCCGGCCCTGCGTCCTGAGCTGGAAGCGTTCAAGGCGGCACAGTGGCGCGTCGGCAAGTAGTGGTCGGCTGACACCTTACGCTAATCGATCCCGCGATTCCGGGTGCGCTGCGGCGCACCCTTTTTGCCCAGAGAGTTTCTTATGTTGTCAATGATTGCCCGTGTCAGCGGTGCCATCCAGGCGGCGCTCGCCTTTGTTTTGATGGCGATGGTTCTGCTGTGTTGCGCCAATATTGTTCTTCGTTATTTTTTGATATTAGTTACCTGGCCGCTGATGAGTTGCTGGTTTTCGGTATGGTGGCCATTGCATTTTTGGGCGCAATCAGCATCAGCGCAGAGCGTCAGCATCTGCGGATGGATGTGCTGGTGCATTCCGCCCCTCCTGCTGTCAAGCGGTTGCTGGGTATTCTCGAATCGCTGGTTACCGTCGGGGCCGCTGGCTTCATGACGTGGGCGTCTGCGGGTTTTGTTCAGCGTGTTTATGCGATGGATCAGCGCAGCAGCATGGCTGACCTGCCGATGTGGTTGCCGCATGGCACGGTGATGGTTTGCTTTGGTGCCATTACCTTGATTGCGCTATTGCGTATTCCACAATTGCTCAAGACTGAAGGAGAGCTTTCATGAGCTGGACGTTAGGCGCTTTGCCCGTATTGCTGTTGTTGATGGGGTTTCCGATTTTCATTGTGTTGCTGACGGCAGCGACGGTGACCCTGGTTCTTTACATGAGCGTACCGATGGTCGCGTTACAGCAGACCATGTTTGCTTCAGTAAATGCGTATGCGTTGCTTGCGCTGCCGCTTTTCATTTTCGCGGGCGAGATCATGGATCGGGGCAGCATTGCCGATCGTCTGGTCAATCTGGTGCGGGCCTCGATTGGCCGGGTGCCCGGGAAGATTCCACTGACTGCGGTGGGTGCGGGGGCGGTTTTTGGCGCGATCAGCGGGGTGGGTGCGGCGTCGGTGGCCACCGTCGGCAAGGTCATGCACCCTTCCTTGAAAAACGCCGGCTATAGCGACGGGTTTTCGTCGGGTTTGCTGGTTTCTGTAGGTGCTGTCGGTGTGATTTTGCCGCCGTCGGTACCGATGATTATTTACGCGGCTGCCGCTGACCAGTCGATTCCTCGCCTGTACGCCGCGGGTATTGGACCAGGTCTGTTAATTGTCGCCATTCTGGCGCTGTATTGCATTTGGGTAGGGCGTAAACATCCTGGTGATGATTCCAGCCCGCTGCGCCTGAGCGTGTTATGGAGTGCGTTGAAGCGCGGAGTCTGGGCAATGGGCGTACCGGTTGTCATTATCGGTGGTATTTACGGTGGTGTGTTTTCGCCGACGGAAGCTGCCGCAGTGGCGTGTTTGTACGCCGCCTTGGCAACAGTCGTATGCATGCGGGTGCTGCCTCTTCGTGGTTTGCTTGACGCGGCCATCAGTACCGTCCGTTTTAGTGCACAAATTCTGGTCATTGTGGCGTGCGCTGGCGTATTTTCGTGGATGATCACGGTCAACCAGATCCCGGCTCAGTTGGTGAGCTGGATCACGGCGGCCGAGTTCAGCAGCTGGCAATTGCTTTTTGGCATCAATATCCTGCTGCTCCTGATCGGCTGCGTGCTGGACCCGTTGTCGGCCATCTTGCTGCTGACCCCGTTGCTGGTGCCCGTGATTACCGCTGCCGGTGTCGATCCGATTCACTTCGGCATGATCCTGACGTTCAACCTGGCGATTGGTTTGTTCACCCTGCCCTTCGGCATCAACATCTTTGTGATGCAGTCCCTGTTCAGAATCCCGTTGCCGGTTATTTACCGGGGGCTTATGCCTTTCCTGTATCTATACCTTTTTGCACTGATTCTGGTGACGTACGTTCCGGCGATTTCTCAATTTGGTGTTGATTTGCTGATGTAAATATTGCGTTGACAACATTTGCATTTGCAATTTAATATTGGCAAAACAATAAATCCATGCCTGTAAAAGGAGACAGCATGAACGCACCCTTTGCGTCACCAGAGGTTGTCAGCGCGAACTTTCGTTCCCTGATGCGCCAGTTCCCGGCAACCGTTACCGTGATTACCGGCCGCCACGATGGTGTGGATCACGGCATGACGGCAACGGCCGTGACCTCGGTTTGCATGGACCCGCCAGCACTGCTGGTTTGTCTGAACAACCGTACGTATCTGCACGACATGCTGTCGCGTCAGCCCGAGTTTGCCGTCAACGTGCTGGCCAGTACCCAAGGCGGCATTTCGGATGCATTCAGCGGCAAAGCCACCCCCGAAGAGCGTTTTTCCCATGGGGAGTGGACACGCCATGAGTCGTCTGGACTGATGACCCTTCAAACCGCCCATGCTCGTGCAATTTGTCAACGCATTGCTGCGGTTCCTTACGGCACGCATACCTTGTTTATCGGGCGCGTTCTTGATGCCTTTACGGCAGAAACGACGCGTCCTTTGCTGTACGAGAACGCGCAGTACTGCAGCACAGCCCCCGCAGTCTGAACGTCTAGCCAATAAAACCAACAGGAGACCATCATGATGATTGACACGAACGTCGAAGCACTGGAACGCAAATCAGACGAACAGACCACCCTGAAACAGCGCGTTGCCGGTCTGGCCGTGCAGTTCAGGAACAATGCACTGAGCACCGAGCGCGCACGCCGGGTGCCGGCAGCACATATTCAGGCCTTGCGTGAAGTGGGCTACTTCGACATCGTCAAGCCCGCACGGTTTGGTGGCAAGCCCGGAAATTTTGTGGATCTGGTCGATGCGAATATCGATGTGGCCGCCGCTTGTGCCGCCACGGGCTGGGTTGCCGGTTTGTTGTCGGCCCACCAATGGTTGCTGGCCATGTTCCCCGAGCAAGCTCAAATGGATGTCTGGGGTGAAAACCCTGACGCGCTGCTCTGCGGGTCGTATGCACCGGTCAATATGGCCACCCGGGTCGACGGCGGTTATGCCCTGAGCGGAAGCTGGAGTTTCGCCAGTGGCTGTGAAAACGCCGACTGGTCGTTGTGTGCGGCCGTTCTGCCCGGTAGCGATGGCCAAAAGCCGGTGCCGGCCTTTTTGCTGGTGCCCGCGACACAATACACGATTGAAGACACCTGGGATGTTGTCGGGTTGGCCGGTACCGGGTCAAAGACACTGATTCTCGATAACGTTGTGGTTCCGGCCCATCGTGTCCTGACATTCCCGCAAGCGGTTACCGGAAAAACACCCGGCGCCCAACTGTATAAAGACCAGGCGTTGTTCAATATGCCTCTGCTCACCGGCATCCCCTCATGTCTGGCTGGCGCGGGTGTCGGCGCGGCCAAGGGGCGCTGGAAGGTTACATCGAGTCGGTCAGCCATCGGGTCACTCGTGGCGCCGTAGCCGGTGGCAACAACCGCATGGCCGAATTTGCCACCATTCAGTTGCGTGTGGCCGAAGCCGCTGCCAGCGTTGATGCGGCCCGTGAAATCTTGTTGCGTGATGTCACCCGGGCGCAGGCACTGGCCGCCCAGGCCGAGCCGTTCCCGGTCGAAGATCGCTTGTTAAGCCGGCGCGGCCAATCGTTTGCAGTCAGCCTGGCCTTGCGTGCCGTCGAGGCCCTGAACGCCTCAACCGGTGGTCTGGGCCTTAACATGGACAACCCGGTTCAGCGTGCATGGCGTGACGCCAACGCGGTTGGCCGTCATATCAGCATGAATTGGGACGCTGTCGGCACCATGGTCGGACAGCACATGCTGGGTCTGGAGCCGAAAGGCCAGTATTGAATTTTCATAATCACAACAATCAAGGAGCACTTATGCAAGGCAAAATCGCCCTCGAAGAACACTTCGCTATCCCCGATACCCTGATGGACTCTGCCGGTTTCGTACCCGGTGACTACTGGACTCAACTGCAGGCCCGCCTGCTGGATATTCACGGTCAGCGTCTTGACCTGATGGACAAGCACGGCATTGAGACCATGATTCTGTCGTTGAATGCCCCTGCTGTTCAGGCGATTCCCGATGTGCCACGCGCGATTGAAATTGCGAAGAAGGCCAATGATTTTCTGGCCGAAGAGTGTGCCAAGCGTCCGGATCGCTTTCGTGCGTTTGCGGCCTTGCCCTTGCAAGACCCCGAAGCCGCGGCACGCGAACTCGAGCGCTGCGTGAACGAACTGGGTTTTGTCGGTGCTTTGGTGAATGGTTTCAGCCAGCGTGATGCCGATACCCCCTGTATTACGACCTGCCCGAATATCTGGACTTCTGGAGCGTGGTGTCGAAGCTGGATGTGCCGTTTTACCTGCACCCGCGCAACCCGTTGCCGCAAGATGCCCGTATTTATGCCGGCCACCCCTGGCTGATGGGCCCGACCTGGGCGTTCGCGCAAGAAACCGCTGTGCATGCCTTGCGTTTGATGGGCTCTGGCCTGTTCGACAAGCACCCCAATCTGAACATCATTTTGGGTCACATGGGTGAAGGCCTGCCCTACATGATGTGGCGTATTGATAATCGTAATGCCTGGGTCAAGGTGGCGCCGAATTATCCAGCCAAGCGTCGCATTGCTGACTACTTCAACGAAAATTTCTACATCACGACATCGGGCAACTTCCGCACCCAGACATTGATCGATGCCATGCTGGAAATCAGTGCCGACCGCATCCTGTTCTCGACCGATTGGCCGTTTGAAAACGTCGACCATGCCGCCGACTGGTTTGACACGGCCACGATTTCAGAACTGGATCGCCAGAAGATGGGGCGCACGAACGCCAAGAAACTGTTCAAGCTGTAAACGGGTAATTCGTGCCGGCGAGAGTGCCGGCATCGTTTGGCCCAGTAAAGCCGCCTTGCATAGCATCAGGCGGCTTTTTTGTTTCTGGAGTGGAGGGTTGTGCCGGGTGTCGAAGCAGCGGCTGATGTCAGATCAGTGCAGGACCGGGGTCGTTTCGGGCCCGGCGTTTTAACGTTATCTCAGGCCCGGCGCTTTAATGTAGCGGACGGCAGTTCGCCATAACGCTGCTGGTACGCCGCCGAGAATTGCCCCAGGTGCGAAAAGCCCCAGCGCAGCGCTACCTGGGTGACGCTGGTGTCTGGCCCGGGGTTGAGCAAATCGTGATGAACTTTTTCCAGGCGCCGCTCTTTGAGCTGGCGCATGGGAGAGGTATTGCGGTATTTACGAAAGCCGGCGAACAGGCTGCGAATGCTGACGTCGACATGTTCGGCGATATCGGCGGCCGTGATGGGCAGATGGGCGTGGTGTTCGATATAGGCTTCGGCCCGCTTTACAAAACCGGGCGCTACGGGGTGGCTTCGTTGCTGGCCTGCTGGTTATGCTGCAGGCTGCACAGCAGCGATACCATCAGGGTTTCTTCAAAGCGTGCGGCGACCAGGGGCTGGTTGAACAGGTCACCTTCAGAAGCTTCGAACAGTTGCCATTCAAGCAAGCGCTTGAGTGACTGCACCAGAGGGCTTTCAAAGTTGATGGCCGGGTCGAAGTGAAGGGCGCCGCGCAACAAATGGCCGTAGTACTGGGCGCACTGCTGTTCAAAGGCCTTGCGTTCGACGCGAATGAACAGTTTTTCGGCGTTTTTTTCATGGCGCATGCGAAACGCCAGTTCGGGGCTGATGATGGTGCCTACGTTGGTGCTCGACAGAATTGAATGCCGGTCGCACTGAATGGTTTCGTGACCCGCAACCGGAATTTGAATCAGGTAAAAATCGTCGAGATTGCCGGGTTCGATGTCAACGGTTGCGCCATACAGCATGCGCCCGTAGCTGACACGATTGCCGCGACGGAAATGAATTTGGGTATTAAGCGCCTGAGACTTGCCGACGACCTTCAGATCGTGGTCACAAAAAATACGACTAACCTGTTGCCTGACTTCTTCGGCATCATGTGAAGTAAATTTCGGGAAACGACTAAACAAATGGCCGCGCAACAGCGCTGGTGATGCCGCCTGCATGTACATTTTCCTTTGGCGCCCGGATCTGAGCCTGTTGCCGGAAAATGGCACCAGTTAGACGAAAAACGCCCCAAAGACACAAAGGTGACAGTTTATACCTAAACTGTTTTTTGTGCCTCTGGGGTTTTTCCTTAGGTCAGGACTGCTGACCGAGTCAGTTCTTGATGAATGACCCGTAACCACCTTGCCAGTAGGTCAGGGGATCGGGACCTGCATTGATTTCAATGCGGGTGACCTGGCCGACAATCAGCGAGTGCTGATGGTGTGTCCAGACCTTTTCGACGTTGCAGGCATAAGCGACCAATGCGCGACTCGACAGCCAGACACCATCTTCGGTCTGGAACCAATCGTCGTCTGCAAAGCGTTCAGCACCTTTAAGCCCGCCCTTGCCCGAGAAGTGTTCGGCCACAATCTGCTGTTCTTTCTTCAGCACATTGACGCCGAATTTCCCGGATTTTTCGATGACTGGCCACGATGACGAGTTTTGGTTCACCGAGATCAGCAATTCGGCGGGGTCCATCGAAATGGACACCACTGAAGTTGCCGTCAACCCGGTGCGTTCGTCGCCGTGAGCGGCGGTGATTACCGAGACACCGCCAGCCAGCTGGCGCATGGCGGATCTGAAGTCCTGATTAAGTGTTACGTCGTTCATGCGAATTTCTTGCGGATACCACGAGCCTCAAGGATGGGCAGAACGTTGTCGCGGAAGTAAGGGAACTCTTCAGCGTAGTCGAAGAACGACAGCGTTGTACCACCAAAGCCGGTCTCGTGAAGTTGAGTGATGCCGTCAGCGACTTGCTCGGGTGTACCGACCAGCGGGAAACCGCCGTGACCTGCTGCGAAGCGTTCGCGGATCAGGTTCATCAGGTCGTGCGGGAAGGAGTGAGCGTGTGCAAATTGCAAACGGATGAGGTTATCGACAGCGGCCCAGTCGGCGTTGTCTTGCAGTGATTGCCAGACTTCTTTGGCTTCGGCTTCGGTAGGACGGCAGATAACGTGCGAGAACGTCAATACGCCAACCTTGCGACCGGCCTGGTCTAGGGCTTGCTGTTTAAGTTCTTTCAGTTCTTCTTTCGAGCGCTCGAGGTCGATAGCCGGTGTGAACAGGAAGTCAGCATTGCGGGCAGCGAACTCACGACCCAGACCGGAACCTGCCGCATTATAGATCGGGGGCATGGTTTTTGGCTTGGGGTTGCCGTAGGTGCGTGTGGTCTTGAAGTATTTGCCGTCGAAGTTGAACGGCTGATCTTCTGTCCAGATGCGCTTGATCATGTCGTACCATTCCTGGGCATAGCCGTAGCGCGTTTCGTGATCGTCAGGCAGGTTCTGGCCAAGCGCGTCGTACTCGGGCTTGTTCCAGCCGGCAACGATGTTCAGGCCAACGCGTTCGTTGCTGATCTGTGCCATGGTGGCAATTTGCTTGGCGACTACGACGGGGTGGTTGCAAGCGGTTTGTACAGTGGCGAAAATGGTCATGTTCTGGGTGTTGGCCAGCAAGGCTGTTGCCCAGGTCACGGTTTCCAGCACGTAGCCGTGGAAGTCGGTCTCACCGCCGTAACCGATCCAGCGAGCGATCGGGAGCATGAAGTCCATGCCGGCAGCGTCCATCATTTTGGCCAGCTTGAGGTTGCTTTCCCAGTCGGCTTTCCAGCGGTTAGGCAGTTTTGAAACTGTCATGCCGCCCGAGCAGTTGGTCGAGAAGGTGCCCAGCTTGAAGTGGTCACGCTTGAGGAAGTTATTGGTTTCCATGAAGTCTCCGATGCACTGTGAATTGTAAGGGTCAGTGGACTTGGCATTACCGCAGGCGGAAGATGCCACAACCGAACAGTACTGTTTCAGGCCGGTTAAGCACTATCTGATTTGTGCAGGGCCTGTCGGAATTGTGCATAAATGTATCGAAGAAAAAGGGACGCATCGCGCGTCCCTTTGATTTTTATAGGTATTTGATACTAAACACTATTTTATTAGGGTTTTCCCTTATTTGTGCTTTGCGGTTTTCTTCAGGGAGATGACGACACCACCAATAAGCAGGGTAATTGTTACACCTAGCGACAATGCCGCCGGGATCTTGCCAATGAAGTTCACCAGGAAGATCTTGGAGCCGATGAACACCAGGATCAGGGCCAGTGCATACTTCAGATAATGGAAGCGGTGAATCATGGCAGACAGCGCGAAATACAGCGCACGCAGGCCCAAAATGGCGAAAATGTTGCTGGTATAAACAATGAACGGGTCGGTGGTGATCGCAAAAATGGCCGGAATCGAGTCCACCGCAAAGACCAGGTCGGTCATTTCGACCATGACCAGGGCCAGGAACAGCGGGGTGCCGACGCGGACCAGCTTGCCGGTTTTGGGGTCAGGTTGCTTTACCCAGAAGGCATTGCCGTGCAACTGATCGGTCAGGCGCATGTGTCGTTTGACGAAGTTCAGCACCGGGTTCTTGTCCATGTCAGGTTGTGAATCGGCCATGAACCACATTTTGATACCGGTGAACACCAGAAAGGCACCGAAAATGTACAGTACCCAGTCAAACTCATTGATCAGTGCAGCGCCCAGGCCAATCATGATGGCGCGCAAGACAATGACCCCCAGGATGCCCCAGAACAGTACCCGATGCTGGTACTTGGGCGGGATGGCAAAGTAGCTGAAAATCAGTGCAATGACAAAAATATTGTCCATTGACAGTGACTTTTCAATCAGGAAGCCGGTGTAGTAGTCCAGGCCTTGCTGGGCGCCCATGTACCACCACACCCAGCCGCCGAACAGCAGGGCGGCGGCGATGTAGCCGGCGGAAAGTATCAGGCTTTCACGAATGCCGATTTCGCGTTGCTCTTTGTGCAAGACGCCGAGGTCAAGCACCAGCAGGGTAAGGACGATGGCAAAGAAGAATAGCCAGGTCCAGCCCGGCACGCCGGCTAACGGCGTTGAAAGTAGGGGAAGCAGATCAGCCATGATGAAACCTTTGGATTCTGATGAATGGATTTACGAACGACAGGCCAAATTCTGCGCTTTTGGATACTTCGGAAAAACCATATTAGAATTGAATTTAATTTCTGTTTTTACGAAATAAATCCAAAGGTCCTCATGCTCGATACCTTGAATTACCGGCACCTTTACTATTTCTGGGTGGTTGGCAAGGAAGGCGGGTTTTCGCGTGCGGCCGAGCGCCTTGGCGTGGCGGTGCAAACCATTTCGGTTCAGGTGCGTGAACTGGAGCAGTCGCTGGGTTGCCAGCTGCTCAAGCCCGAGGGTCGCGGCGTCACCCTGACCGAGGCAGGCTCGGTGGCGTTTTCGCGCGCCGAAGAAATCTTTCAGTTGGGGCAACTGTTGCCCCAAGATGTGCGTCAGGCGGCGCACAAGCGTGTGGCGCGTCTGGCGGTGGGTTTGTCAGACGGAATTTCAAAGCTCGCGGCGCATGCCTTGCTGGCCCCGGTGTTGCAAACCCCTGACCTGCATCTGGTGTGTCATGAAGACGAGTTTGACCGGTTGCTGGTGGAACTGAGCTTGCATCACGTCGATGTAGTGCTGGCCGGTCAGGCCGCGCCGTCAAGCAATACCCTGCGTTTAAGCAGTGAGCGTCTGGTGACATCCCCGGTTGACTGGTATGGGCCGGCCCTCTGGGTCAAGAAGAAAGAGGTCATGGCGTTTCCGGCTTGCCTGGAAACATTGCCCGTGTTGTTGCCGACCGGGCATTCCGAATTGCGCCGGACGCTGGATCGCTGGTTTCACGAGCAAGGCCTGCGCCCGAATGTGGTGGGTGAGTTTGAAGACAGCGCCTTGATGGCCGTGTTCGCTGCCCAGGGAATGGGGGTGTTTCCCGTGAGCCATTTTGGCGCCGAACAGGCCAGGTTTTTAAAAGGGTTGCGGTTCCTGGGGCAGACCCCGGGGTGTGCGAAGAGGTCTATGCCATTCGCACCCGCAGGGGGCATCAGCATGCGCTGGTTACCGCCCTGGTCGCCGCGGTCAGGTAGCGGGCTGTTGGTTGCAGCTTTACGAGGCCTTCAGGGGTTAAGGTGCATGCGGCTCTCCCAGGTCTGCAACGGCAGCGGGGGGACCGCCGAAACCGTACGCTCAAGCACCGCCTTCAAAGCGTCCAGGCCACGGTCTGACGGCCATCGTTCCGGGGTGATGGCAACCCATCGGCCATGGGTATCGCGTTCCGCAATGCGGAAGCGGAACGAGTAGTATCCGGTGCCCAGGCCCATGCGAAGGTCGGTGGCCACCAGATGCGTGTCGATAATGTCATAGCGTATCCAGTCGCCCGAGAACCAGCGCAGCCCGTTGATCATCGGGTCATCGGGGAACCGGTCTGCCATGGAGGTGTTCAGTGCGGCCTTGACGTGTTCACGCGGGGCCTTGTCCAGCAGGCTGGTGATGTATTCATAGTAGTGGTCGTCGTTGGTGCGGGCCACGACACGCCACAACAGAATGTTGAATGGGCCCGGTGTGGAAAAGATCGCCTCAACGCCCACGCCCGATTGTTCCAGCGCTGTGCGTACCCGCGATTCGGCCACGGTCTTGCCGGCCAGTGACACGCACAGGTACACCACGCACCAGCCTAGCGCCAGGGCATTCATGCGTTGCACCCGTGGCCGGGCTCCCCAGCCTATACCGGCAATCGCGGCGATCAGCATGGGGACTGTGAAAAACGGGTCAATGATGAAAATGCTTGACCAGCTGGTTGGTGTCGGCATGAACGGCCAGAACAGCTGGGTGCCGTAACTGGTGAAGGCGTCAGCCAATACGTGGGTGATGAAGATCAGCCACAGGGTAACAAACAGGCGTTTCCAGTCGTATTGCGTTGCCGGTGGCCACTTGCGTATCAGCCAGGTCAGCAGCAAAGACAGCGCCGTCAGAACGAACACCGAATGCGAGAAACCGCGGTGGTTGATCATGTTGGCGATGGGGTTGCTGTAACGAATCAGCACATCGAGGTCAGGCAGTGTGGCCAGAATGGCTCCGGCGACATAGGCTTTGCGACCGTGATAGCGGCCCAGCATGACGCCAGACACACTGGCACCCAATACGGCTTGTGTTACGGAATCCATAAGAATCAGGTCTGGAAAGGGGTTTTGATGATAGCACCGGCACTTCGGGGCTTTTTGCGCCATGTCGTGCGGGTTGCTTTGCCGTAATCCGGATAGAGTCATGGCGTGCCGTTTGGTTCACCATGAACTGGATAAAATAGCGGGGCAGATGTTTGTGCTTCCCGTCAATCTTTCGCTGCGACGCCCGCTGGCCGGGGCGCGGCTTTACAAGGAAACCGCCTTGTTCAACGTACTTTCCGCCTACGCCGGCGACCCCATTTTGTCTCTTCAGGTGGCCTATCGCGATGACCCTCGCGCCGACAAGATCAACTTGAGTATCGGTTTGTATTACGACAACGAGGGCCAGGTGCCCTGTCTGGCCTCGGTGCAGCAGGCCCAGGCGCGTGTGTCAACGTCGACCGAACCCAGCATGTACCTGCCCATGAGCGGTGATCCGGCGTATTGCAAGGCCAGTCAGGCCTTGCTGTTCGGTGACGACGCCGAGATCGTCAGGCAGGGGCGGGTCGCAACGATCCAGACCGTAGGCGGGTCGGGAGCCTTGAAGGTGGGCAGTGACCTGATCCGTCGCTTTTTTCCTGACATTGAAGCGCGTATCAGCAATCCAACTTGGGATAATCATCGCGCCATTCTTGAGGGTGCGGGGTTCAAGGTGGATACCTATCCGTATTTTGATCGCGATACGCAGCGCGTCGATTTCGACGCCATGAAGGCGGCGTTGCGTGAACTGCCTGCACGCACGTTGGTGCTGCTCCATCCCTGCTGTCATAACCCTACCGGGGCCGACTTAACGCCAGCGCAATGGGACGAAGTCGTCGAGATCATTGCATCGCGCCAGTTGCTGGCGTTTCTTGATATTGCGTATCAGGGCCTGGGGAAGGGCTGGAAGCCGATGCCTATCTGGTGCGGGCGCTGGTCAAGGCGAATCAGTCCTTTTTGGTGTCGGGTTCGTTTTCGAAGATTTTCTCGCTGTACGGCGAACGTTGCGGCAGTCTCAGCATGGTGTGTGCCAACGCTGACGAAGCCAGCCGTGCGTTGGGCCAGATGCAGCAGGCCGTGCGTCGTAATTATTCCAGTCCGCCTGCGTATGGCGCGAGCCTGGTTCGAACCGTACTGACCGACCCGGCGTTGAATGCGCAGTGGCGTGCCGAGGTCGATGAAATGCGGGTGCGCATGCAAGCCATGCGTGAACGATTGATTCAGGGGATGGTGGCCGAACAACCCCAGGTCGATTGGTCGTTCCTGGACGTGCAGCGCGGCATGTTTGCCTATGCGCCGGTACTGGGCGCGCATATGGTGCGGTTGCGTGAAGAGTTCGGTGTTTACATCATCGAATCGGGCCGTATTTGTGTGGCGGGGTTGAATACCGGCAATGTGGATCGTGTGGCACATGCCTTTGCGTCAGTATTGAAATAAATTTCTGTGTTTCGGCCGGGTGGTGTTCTGACCCGGCTTTCGCGCACTTAAAAGCCGCCATTTCCTAGTAATAACCCTGAAAATGGCGGCTTTGTCATGAAAATGTAGAAAAACGGGGTTACTCTCAAGGTCGCAGTTGCAAACCATTCCGAATAATCGTAACTTCCCGAGAGGTTCCAGATGTTGGTTAAACCGCGTACTCCGACCCCGTTTCGCCCCTTCAAGACCAGCGTGTTGTTGTCGGCGAATCATGAGCGTGCCAAGCAGGCATCCGCGCCACGCATCATCAGTATGAGCAGTATCGGCAACGAGCGGTACAGCAGGAAGCGCGATAACTGATCCCTATCTCGTACTGACGATTCCAGATTTCATTGTGCCCCGGCGGGTTTGCCTGCCGGGGCATTTTCTTTCCCGGTTAGTTGACGGCGTAGACCTGCAAATAGACGGCGTTCTTTTCGCGCCCGCCGGTGGCCAGGCCGAAGACGCCATTGAGCCAGGCTAGTTCTTTGTCGCTGGTTTTGAAGCGCATGAATTCGCGAAAGTAGTATTCGTCGGGGGCCACCGCTTCGCCGCGTGCCATGCGAGCCATCACTTCCGGGGGCCGTGGCGCATGCCTTGGCCCGTCAGGTGAATGAGGGCGCCATTGTCAGCTTGCATCAGGCAGCGCACTTCAAGCTCCATGACGCCGTCGTCACGCAGTGTTTGCCAGTCGCCGCCCCCATTAAGAATTTTTCCGCTGAGTTTTTCGCCTTCGAAGGTGCCGCCCAGAATCCGCACGATCCGCAGGTGGCCGGCGTCGCTTTTGCCGAAGTCCAGGATGTCATCGAGTTGGGCGTAGATTTTGAAGAGGGGTCGAGTTTGATCACGGTGTCTCCTTTTTCGAATTGTGGGTCGGGTTATTTTGATGATGATAATTCGGCTTCTGTTCTAAAGGAAGGGGCTTGGCTTCGGTGATGCTGTGTTGGCCCAGGGCAGGGTGCGGGGGACGGGGGTGTGCCTGTTCCGGCCTCGCACGGCCTCTTCGGGGCTGCCCGTTGTCCGGGCCGGCAGCGGGGCGGGCGCTAAACTCGCGGAATCAGCCAGCCCCCGGCTGGCTGAAAGCGCCCGCTCGGACACCGCGCCCTTGTCTCCCCGCCTCCGGCCCGGACAACGGCGTGCTCGAAGCCTGCACCGGCACACCCCCGTCCCCGCACCCGGGGTAAAATCAAAAATTGCGGTTCAACTTTTCCTTTTATATCGATATGGCTCAATTTCTGGTTGCTGCACTTTATAAATTCGTTCGTCTCGACAACTACCGCGAGATGCAGGCGCCGTTGCTTGAAACGTGCCAGAAGAACGATGTCACGGGTACGCTGTTGCTGGCGCAGGAAGGCATCAACGGTACGATTGCCGGGCCTGAGGCCGGTATTCGGGCGGTGCTGGCCTGGTTGCATGCCGACCCGCGCCTGGCGACGCTAACGCACAAAGAATCGTGGGCCGACAAGCAGCCGTTTTATCGCATGAAGGTCAAGCTCAAGCGCGAGATCGTGACCATGGGTATTCCCAACGTCGAGGCCGAGACTCGTGCCGGGAAGTACGTCAAGCCCGAAGAGTGGAACCAGCTGATTACTGATCCTGATGTGGTCCTGGTCGATACGCGCAACGACTACGAGGTGGCCATTGGTACGTTCAAGGGGGCGGTCAACCCTGAAACGACATGTTTTACCCAGTTCCCTGAATGGGTCAAGCAACAGTCGGCAGAAGGCGGTGTGCTGCGTCAAAAGAAAAAGTGGCCATGTTTTGCACGGGTGGCATCCGGTGCGAGAAGTCAACGGCGTATTTGCGCTCGCAGGGTTTTGACGAGGTCTATCATCTGGAAGGCGGTATTCTGAAGTATCTGGAAACGGTGCCCGAAGAACAAAGTCTCTGGGATGGCGAGTGCTTTGTGTTTGACGAGCGCGTGTCGGTGGTGCACGGGCTGGATCAGGGCAAGTATGAACTGTGCCGCGCCTGTCGTTTCCCGCTTTCTGCCCAAGACAAGCAGTCGCCACATTTCGAGCAGGGCGTCAGCTGTCCGCATTGCCATGACAAGCATACAGACGAACAGAAAGCGCGTTACCGCGAGCGTCAAAGGCAAACGGAACTGGCGCAACAGCGTCACGAGCGTCACATTGGTGCCCAACTCGAAGCCCAGAAGGCCGCCAAGGCTGCTGCCAAAGAAAAGGCCCGGCAGGCAGCGCTGGCGGGCCAGAAGGGTAAATGACGACCGGGGCTTTGCCTTTACCGGAATACGCCAGTCACGCCACGGCGCGGCCTGTGCTGTATTCGTTTCGACGTTGTCCGTACGCCATGCGCGCCCGTTTGGCCATCACCGTCAGTGGTGTGCAATGTGAACTGCGTGAAATTGTCTTGCGCGACAAGCCTGATGCCATGTTGCGGGCATCGCCCAAGGGTACTGTACCGGTTCTGGTAGATACCGATGACACCGTTATCGATCAAAGTCTGGACATCATGGTGTGGGCATTGCGACAGCATGACCCGCAGGGGTGGTTGAGGCCTGGGGTGTTGGAAAGTGGTGCTGCTGTGACTGGCGGTGCGCAGGAGGGTGATGGGCTGTCCGGCATGCTGGCGCTGGTTCAGCACTGTGATACGCAGTTCAAGCCGCATCTTGACCGCTATAAATACCCGCAACGTTACGAAAATGCCGGGCCTGCCGAGGCGCATCGGCAGTTGGCGCTTGACTGGTTGACGGGGTTGGAAGCGCGGTTGGCCACGTCAGCATGGCTGTTCGGTGCAACCCCTGCACTGGCCGACATGGCGATAGCACCGTTTGTGCGGCAATACGCCAGTGTTGATGTGGACTGGTTCCAGTCGCAGCCTGTGCCTGGCGTTCAACGCTGGTTGTCGGCGTTTCTGGCGCTGCCATTATTCGCTACGGTGATGCAGAAGTATCCGGTGTGGAAAAGCGGGGAAGCAGGTATTTTGTTTCCGGGCTACGCTGACTGAATCAAGTTACCGTCCGTAGGATTTATTTTTCAGCTCCTCCTTTGCAGCCTCACCCAACTCAGGGCGAGGCATATCATTGCAAAGCCAAGCAAAAGTCCAATTCGGGCAAGCATGAACCCGGTTTCCGGCACCCCCAGAAAAACGGTTTGTATGCCATCAAGTGCCCACCCCATGGGTGACCATTCCGATATTGTCTGTAGCCCGGGCGGCATGAGCATGCGGGGCACCATGACGCCTGCAATTGCAGCAAGAATTACATTTATGCCGCTGCCGAGAGCTGCGGCATGGTCGAAAGTGCGGGTAAAGGCCGCGATCAGCAATGCCAGGGATACCGCTGCTGCACTGATGGCGAGAGTCATGCCGGTAAACCAAGGAAGGGAAATATCCAGAGAAAGGCCCTCTGTTCCCAGCAAAGGCAATAAAACGCCTCCAACGATCAGCATGAAGGCGAGTTGTATCCAGTTCAGAATCATGAAGGCGAATAGCTTTCCACCGAGAATGACAGTGTGGGAAACACCAAAAGTTCTAAGCCTGTCCAAAGTCCTGTCATTGCGTTCCTGGATGAGCACGCCGGCAATTGGAATCACAACAAAGAACATGCCGAATATCAGCCATGCCGGTACTGTTTGCTGTACCGCTGTCATGGGTCTTCCCGAGTCAATCTCGTAAAGGTAGCGAATATCCGGGGTGTTACCGGTATCAAGTAACTTGCTTATATCGGTTTGTCCCGCCATCATGCCGGCAAACGGCCCAGCGGTCGCCAGCTTCATTTTTAAATTGACCTGCATCACAGATAAGGTCAGTTCAGCGCGCAGGCGTGCGGCAGCTGCGGGCTGGGTTTTGTGGTTTAACCAGATTTCAATTTGTTTGCTGTCCGGGATACCGTCAGGACCTAGCCAGGTGGTCAGGACGAGCACACCCGACTGTACGTCACCTGATGCAATTGCATGGCGTAAAGTGTCACGAGAGGTGTAAGACGAACCACCGTATTTATCGAACCATTCTTGCATCCATCGCTTGGCCTGTGGGCTGTCATTCTCAAGCAACCATCCGGTCTTGGGCATGTCGATCTGGGTCGTTAACGTGTTTTTGAGCGTAAACGACATGACGAGGACGAAAATTGCGGGCATCAGGAAAAGTACGGCCAGCCCGTGCGGATTACGGAGCAACAGCGTCCATTCTTTTTTGGCGATGACCAGGGTTTGATGCAGGTAATGGTTAATTTTGGCCATGAGTAAAGAGTTCAGTCGCGCAAAGATCTGTCTGTGTAATGAATGAACAATGCTTCCAGATCCTGGAATGGGGGCCGGCCGTCAGTGGGTGTCAACAGTGCTGAAAGACTGCCGCTGGCGAGTACGGAACCTTGGTTCATCAAGACAATATTGGTACACAGAGCGCTGACTTCTTCCATGTAGTGTGTGGCATAAAGTACAGCGCATCCATCAGCCAGACGCTTTTTGACTACAGCGAGCAGCAAGGCGCGTGACTGCGGGTCGACGCCAACAGTTGGTTCGTCAAGAAGCAGAATATCCGGGTTTTGCAACAGTGCAATTGCCAAGTTTAGTTTGCGACGAATCCCGCCCGAACATTGCTCAGCCCTCTTGTCGAGGAATGGTTCCAGCAGGCAGTCCTTTATGGCCTGCCTTATCCGGGTGTCTGCGTCGCGTTTTGGAAGATTCAAAATTCCGCCGAAGAATTCCA
This sequence comes from Neopusillimonas aromaticivorans, assembly GCF_030344915.1. Taxonomy (GTDB): domain Bacteria; phylum Pseudomonadota; class Gammaproteobacteria; order Burkholderiales; family Burkholderiaceae_B; genus Neopusillimonas; species Neopusillimonas aromaticivorans. The sequence continues at coordinate 2,130,665 of NZ_CP128233.1, forward strand.
GGTTCTCCCGGCAAGTCAGTTGTGGATAAAAAGCATAATCTTGAGGAACCAGCGCAAGGCTTGGAGGAGGGCTGCCGGGTCGTTGAACCCTTCCAGATTGTGGTTTTTTAAACCAGTCAAAATATCAATAAGGGTTGACTTTCCGCACCCGTTTGGTCCCAGCAGCCCTGTCGCCTCGCCGCGCCGTAAAGCGAGGCTGATATTGCGAAGTGTTGGCGCCGGGTGTCCCGGATAGTGGTAGCTGATACGGTCAGCAATAAGTGCTGGTCGTCGTTCATTCATGATGGCGATGAGGATTGTTGATCAGGCTTTGTCGCGGGCTGGATTGGGTCAATGATCGGCGCTGGTTTTAAAGAATTGAGCAGTCCCAGAGGCGACATTCCACGTTGCAATAGTTTGCTGGCGACCATCAGGATGATTTTTGTAATATCAATGACCGGGCGAAAATGGCTTGGCCGCGCATGTCTGGGATAATGTCCAGGAATGGAAATGGCCAAGGTTCGAGTGCCCGCGCGAGCCGCTTCGATCAATACTTCGCTTTCAAAAGTGAAACGGCTGCTCTTGACCTTGCCACGCAAGATCAATTCAATGACTGGGGCAGGGTAAACTCGAAAACCTGATTGTGTGTCTGCAATGGCGTGGCCAGCCGCCCATGAAATCCAGAAGCAGGCGATACGATTCGCATGGTAGCGCGCTCTGGGGAAGTGCTTTTGATCATGCAGCCTTGCTCCGATAATCAGGTGGTCGGGGCGAGCGCGCCACAGTGCCAACAATCGTTTGGCATCCGTAGGGTCGTGCTGGCCGTCGCCGTCCATTGTGATGACTGCCGCGGCGCCTTGTGACGCGGCGTAGGTGAAGGCGTTTTTCAGGCTGGCGGCCTTCCCTTTATTGGTAGTGTGTGAAAGCAGTTTCACCGGTAAGCCGTAAAGCTGTTGTGCTGTACCGTCGGTTGAACAGTCGTCTACAACAATGACACGAGGGCACATTTCAAGAAGGGCTTCGACCAGTTGGCGTATAGTGGTCGCCTCGTTGAAGGCAGGAATGACGCACCAGACATCATTCCAAAGTGATTCAGTGGTCTGGCTCAGCACATGCCACCATTGATGCTGATGACTTGTCCGGTAATGTAGCTGGCTTCTTCAGAGGCAAGAAACGCGACTAAAGCAGCAACTTCTTCAGGGCGTCCGCTGCGACCGACCGGGACCAGTTGCTGAATTTTTTCTTTTGGAAAAAGCCCGAGTGACATTGGGGTTTCGATTATGCCCGGTGCAACCACATTCACGGTGACACCGCGATTGGCGACTTCGAGGGCCAGGGATTTTGAGGCGCCATGAATCCCTGCCTTGGCCGCAGCGTAATTGGCTTGTCCGCGGTTACCACTTATGGCAGCGACAGAGCTTATATTGATGATACGGCCCCAGCGTGTGCGGACCATTGGTAACAGCAGGGGCTGGGTTACCCTGAACATGCCGTGCAAATTTGTGTCAATAACGGAGTGCCACTGGGTTGTACCCATTCCAGCCATCAGCCCATCGTCGTGTGTTCCCGCATTGTTTACAAGAATCTGGATGGGCCCATCCTCAAGAACTCGTGTGACTGCAGCCGAGGTTTCAGCCTCGTCATTTAAATCAAATCTCACGGCTTCTGCTGAGCCCCCACCTTGCGAAATTTCGTCGGCCAGGAGCCGGGCTGGTTCAAAATTACGGTTCGAATGAATGATCACGTGTACGTTATTTTTCGCAAGTGCACGGCAAACAGCGGCACCAATTTCGCCGCTTCCTCCTGTAATAAGCGCACGTTTCAAAGAGGTTTTTTCAGTAGTCATGCCTGAACTATATATGTATCGGTAAATGCGATCATCAGGCTCCCCTGTGCGAGGCAACGCAGCGAAGTGTTTACCTTGAACTTGTAAAGGCAGCCGTGGTCAGTGCTGCCCAACCGTTGAGCAAAGATTGTCAAAGGGCCGTCATCGATTGAAAGTGCCTGAGTTTCCAGTTCTGTGTTGGTTATTTTTACCAAAAGCCTGGTCTTGACTGGCCTGCGTTATCAAGCAGGGCACCATGAATCGCACAGGCTTGAGCCGCGTACTCAATGGCAACCATGGATGGTATTTCGCTGTTCTGTGCCAGGGGTGGTTGTTGTGGTCAACCTGGGCGCAGCAACGTATGGTTTCCGGGCTATGGTCGATGATCTGGTCGATCAGGCACATCAATCCCTTATGGGGCACCAGCGAAGCAATGTTATGCGGGACAGTTGGCATGTTCACCGGGTAGAGTCCGTTTGACAGGTGAGTGACAGCGTTTGTTTGCCAAGTTTCAGACGAACAGGCTGTGTTGAACGGGTGGCAATGCACCCGAGCACAGAGAACCCGTATGCGGCGCTCTGGTGTTGCCATTCGGAGGGCAACCAGTCGGGGAAATGGTCGGGTTGTTCGTCAAGCGAAAGTTTGGCATGGATCTTCGCCAGCGGCGGCGTGTCAGTATCTCGTGTGCTGACCACCAACGCGCATGCGGTTGCCTGATGTATAGGCAGTTGCTCGAGCATTGGGCCTGTCATTGCAGGGTCAAAGCATACCAGGAGCACCGGCTCATTCAGTGCTAGGGCTTCTGTCAGCGCACATAACAGGCCGGCCGCAAAGCTGTCTTTGCCTTGACTTATAACCGTAGAGGGCTGGTGGTTCTTATAGGCAATCGAGAAATAACCGGCAGCGGCGTTGTGAACTGAGTTTGGAAATACAAGTGGTGAAATTTCGCGTGTTGTCGCCAGTGTTTCCAGCATGCGCTGTGAAATCTCGCCCGTACCATCGTTCGTCGCAAAGATTGAGCGCAATGAGCTGACAGGTTGCCCGGTTTGTGTTTCCAGCTCATGCAGGCAAGCCAAGACCAGTCTTACGGCTTGACTCGCGCGTCTTCGTTCGTTGGCGGGCAACTTGGCCGGTGCGGGCAATTGCAACGGCATTTGTGCGTGTATCGGTAGACGGGTGCGAGCGGTATGGAACAGAGCGTCCAAATTGGGTAGGTCCGGAGTAAGTACGCTTGCCGCCTGCAGGTAGAAAGTTGTTTCAAACATTTCAGGCCCCTTGTCCGAAGATCAACGAACAATTGGTGCCACCAAAGCCAAAGTTATTTGTCATTGCGCGTCGGATGCGTGCAGGCACTGCTTTGGTTACGAAATTGAGGTCGATGTCATCGTCCGTTTGCCCCAGTTCCGTAAACGGGGGCAGTACTTGTCGACGTAAGGCTTCTATTGTGACGACAGCCTCGGTAATGCCCGCCGCTCCAAGCGTATGGCCAGTAGCCCCCTTGGTTGAGGACACCGGTGTGTCTTGGTTACCAAAGACATGCTTTAGCGCTATCGCCTCGGCACGGTCATTAGACTGGGTGGCGGTGCCATGGGCATTGATATAGTCAATATCGTTTGCGGTAATTCCTGCGTGTTTTAATGCCTGATTGATGGCGTTTATGGCACCGGAGCCCTCCGGGTCTGGTGTGGTGATGTGGTGGGCATCACTTGATTCGCCCCCACCCAAAAAATGACGTCACTGTCTTCACGAGTGAGTAACGCGAAGCCCGCAGCTTCACCGATCGAGATGCCGTTTCTGCGGCGATCGAAAGGACGGCAGGCTGTGTCTGAAAGCAATTGCAGCGCATTAAAACCATGTAATGTCGACAGACAGAGGCTGTCGGCACCGCCGACCAGAACAGCGTCAGCGACCCCGGTAGCGAGCCACTTTTGCGCAATCAAAAATACTTTTGCACTGGAGGCGCAAGCAGAGGCGATGCCAATAGATGGGCCGGTCAGCCCGACGGCGTCGCTGACAAACTGACACAGGCTTTCAACGCTGTGAGTGTCATTGAAATTGAAGCTTGCAGGCCATTGGCCCGTGGCAATTCGTTCGGCGTATGCTGTTTCTGTCGATTGGATGCCCGAAGTGCTTGTACCCATGACAAGCGCCACGCGGTCTGTGCCGTATTTAGAGTATTCAGCGTCAAGGGCGTTTTGCAGTAACGGATCTTGCAGGGCTGACCATACGAGCCGATGGTTGCGGCATTCGTATTTGGTCAGGTGTTTGGGTATTGAAAACCGCTCAACGTCGGGGTGTCGTCCGATCCAGCAATCGAGATCGCACCACTCAAGGTCGTTGGGCCGCAGACCGGAGCGATGGTTGATCATCGCATTCCACAAATCGGCAACCCCAACCCCTAATGAGTGGGTCAGGCTGACAGCCGCAATTCCGGAAGGTTTCAGCAACATGGGGGTAAGGTCAGAGTGAAGTGCTGGCTGTACACTCAATGAGAGTGTGGTATTGGCCAACATTATCAGTGACGGAGGAAATGGTCAGGCCTGACGCGCGGATCAGGTCGAAAAATACTTCTGAGTCATACATTTGACTATTACCATTAGCCACGCACGTAAAATAAAGCGATGTTTGCTGCAAACTGAGTGCAGCGGCCTCAAATCGTTGGCGATCCCAGAACAACTCCAGGATCCATACTTTTGCGCCTGGTTTTAGTCCTTCTTTTACCTTGCAAAGAATTGCGATGATTTCTTGTTCTGAAAAACAGTCCAGAAACTGGCTCATCCAGATGATATCGTAACCGTCTGGCAGGCGTGCCATTGGGTCCAGCATATCAAGTGGGTAACATTTTGGCGGGGTAGTGGCTTCAAGAGGCGTCAGGTGCGCTATGGCCCTTTCAAGCTGAGGCTCAAGATCAACAAGCCCGATGCGTAAGTCGGGTAGTCGTTGCAGGCATGTGTATGCCCATTTTCCCGTATTGCATCCGATATCCAGCAGGCTGCTCGGATTTTCCGCAGCCAGTTTTTCGACCATGACCGGGAAAGCTTGATCGGAATAAAAATGGTCGAAGTTATGCCAGCTGCTCATGGCTGGTTCAGGCATGGCGGACAGGCCTTGGTAAACAGTGTCCCATGGGCCCAGTGTTTTCAGGCCGGCGGGCTTGCCAGTGCTCAGGGCTGCGTCTAGTTGAGTTGCAGCGTCGTAGCAGACATCGCGCGTGAAGTCGAAGTTGATACGTGTCATTTCGTCGGTCAGGATAAAATAACCGAGCTTTGTCAGGTGGTACAGCCCGTCTCGTCGCCACACCAGCTTCAAGCCCAGCCCCGCCTCGAGAAGAACGCGGGTCGCGTAGTGTGACAGTCCGCATTCCTCAGAAATTGTTTCGATTGCCAGGCCATTTTTTCGGCGATTCTTCGCCAATGCCTCAAGGATGCCCCGGTCTCGCATGACCACAATGGCATGGAATGCTATGGGTCCGAATGCAAGCATCTGTGCCATGGTGATGGCCTCAATTGCAGTTAAAGGGTCTTGGTCAAAGAGATGTTTTTCTTGCATAGGTCAGGGTAGTGGTACGTAAGAGAGTACCGTGGTGGTTGTGTCGCCTTGGGCTTCAATAATGATGAATTTCTCGATATGTGTGCCATTGCCGTGAAACTCGAGCTCTTTCAGCAGTCCGGAAAGTTCCACGGTTGCAGGTGTCAGGCGCAGGCGCCAGGACTCCGGTGTTCCTTCCAGGTGTACGTTGAAATCGTTGCTGATGATGCTGAAGTCGCCAAAGACAACACCGCGAAGTGCGTTGGCTAATGCACCCAGCTGAGGCTGTGTCTCATAACGAATAACCCGCGTTTCATTTGCATCGAACCATTCCATATGGTCTGGATACAACCGCCAGGTCTGGGGGCTGGTGGATGCGATTTTTTCGAGCATCGGGGGCGCAGCGTGTAACGTGCCCCGGGAAATAACAGGGGTGCTCAGCCAGGGCGATTCGCGAACTTCTTCATATCCAACACTCGGTGGGGCGTTATCGCTCAGCATGCGGGCCAGGTCTTGAGACGTAAAGGCTGGGCGGCCTGTGACAGTCCGCCCAGTATGCTTGCAAGCAGCAGGAGGATCAGTTGATAAAGTTTTGCCAATGTCATGACTGAATTCGATCGTTGTCCCAGTACGGATAGAAATTAAACCAGTTGTATGGGCTATGCCGTGCCTGGCTTTCTAGCACACGGGTGTACGTTTGCGCAGCGTGATTTATTTCACTGAGGCCGCTACCCGCGTCAAGAGCAAGCCCCGGATCGATAAATGTTATGCGGTAGCGATTGCGCCCCTCATATATTCCAAAACAAATCAGGATCGGGGCATTGCTGCGTGCGGCCAGCAGGTAGGGGCTCTTTGGCATTTTGGCAGGGCGGCCAAGAAATGTAACGGGGACGGTTGCCCTGCCTTCCATACGGTCGGCCAGAATGGCAACGACTTCGCCGTCTGCCAAGGCCTGGTGTGCCAGTAACAGGCTGTGAGGCTGTCCATACGGGATTACTTTGAAACCTGTGTCGTCAATGCCTGCGATCCGTCGGACGCGAGCGCCAGTGGTCGGCACGCATCATGATGTTTAGCGGGCGGTCGTCAATGCCGTGTCTGGCCAATGCCATAAGGTCGAAGCTACCCAAATGTGAACCCAGTAAAACGCAGCCTTTTCCTTTGGCTAAGGCCGCGTCGACAAGTGGGCGGTTTTCAATGGTGATATGGAAGCGGCCAAGTTCATGGTTTGCCAGATAAACACGGTCGAGCAATGTTGTGGCAAAGTAGTGGAAGTGCCGGAATATTTCGCTTGCTCGAGGTTTTCGACCAAAAATACTTTGTAAAAAATCAGCGGATGCTTCGCGTGCAACCCTGTCTGTTGCAATGAAGTAGGACACGATTGGGTAGAGCAAAATCCGGCAAAATGCCCTGCCAGCAAGGCGTGCCAGCCATGCGATGAGCTTGAGCGAAAATTCGCTCCCTCTTTCTTTTCGAGAGGTCCACTTCATTGGGAGGATTCATCCAGGCGGGTTGTCAGTGAGCCGCTGGCGATAGCGACTGTTGTCGCGTCGCGTAGTACAGTCACCTCGTAACGGATACTTTTGTCTTTAATTTTGTAGCTGACCCTGGCTTGCTCATTGGGCAGTAGTTGCGCGGTGAATCGTGCGCTTTTGATCGTGATGGGCTTTGCTTTTATGTTGGCACCCAGTCCGGTGAGTACCTCGCTCAGCAGCAATACGCCGGGAACAACCGGGTTTCCAGGAAAGTGCCCTTGCAGGCAGCGGTGGTCTGCCGGAACGATAAAAACGTGATGATTCATGACTTGGATTTTTCACTTTGCCACTGCTGGTATATAGCCATCAGGTCAGCGTAGATGACTTTACCCCGTTCATTTCGTGGTATTCGATCAACGCAGATAAGCACTCGTGGCAAAAATACCGGATCGATTCTTGCTTTTAGGGCTGATTTGATCTGTACAGGGGTGATGGTACTGGTTTTCGAATAAATGAGTACTGGACGCTCCCGCGCATCCCTGTTCGTGGCTATAAAAGCGGCATCGTCAATACCGTCAATTTCTTGCAGTATGGTATTCAGGGCAGCCAGAGAGGTTCGGCGCCCTCCGATTTTTATGACATCGCTATTGCGCCCGATCAATTTGAATTGACGCGTGTTCATCGGTTCAAGCTGATCGGAGATTACTTGGGGTGAGTCGAAGTGTTGGCCGCTGGCCCGACTGTATTCCGCGTTGAAGTCTAGTCCAACGCTATCCAATTGTGTCCAGACAGAAGTCGTTGCCGTACGTCGGGTTGCAAGCGCTCCCGTTTCAGTAGATCCATAAATTTCGATTACCGGACCCTTGATCAGCATTTCTGTATTTTGCGCTATTTCGTCGGACAGCGGCATGGTTGATGTCAATGCCACTGAACATGACTCCAGTTTTACTGCGGCTCGTGACAGAGCCTGAAGGTGCAGTGGTGTTGCAATCCATGCCGCTTTACCGTGTCGGTAGGTCATTGCGTCTTGGATATCGGCGGGTAACAATGGTCGTCGGTCGATCACCGGTTTGTTGAATGTGATTGAAAGCATCAGCATTGTTTCGATACCGAACATATGCTGCGGTGGGACGCTGCTGACGATATGATCGAACGCTTCAAGGTTCTCGGAGGGTGATCTGGCAAGGGTTTGCCCCAGTCTGGAGCCAAGCTGCAAGGCACCAGCGAACAGCTGTGCCAAAGAGCGAGATCGCGGTTCTGGCGCTCCAGTGCTTCCCGAGGTGTAAAGTGTTATTCGCGCTTCGTCCAGGTTGGTTTCCCAACTCAGGCGGGTGTCTGGTTGTATTTGTTGGGCCAGGGAGCAGGGCAGACAATGCAACCATGGGGTGTTGATGTCGGTACGGACGTCATTGTCTGTGATCAGAAGCACGGGTTGATTGGTCAGAGAAATGACCCGGTGAAGATCCGCTGCTCCTCGTGATGGGGGAGGACGAGCGTCAAATTCCGGCGCAGCGTGGCTACCCAGGTTATCAGGAACGCAAGATATGATGAGCACAGGTTGCAAACGGCATGCCCTTCAGGTAGCCGAGGCGCAAGGGCAAGAGCCGCACGATGGATTTCTCTCCATGTCCAGTCGCGCTCAGATTGAATAACTGCAGTTTGGTCCAGGCAATCTGTTGCGCCGAGCAAGGAGGCCATGTGTGATGTCGTGGCCAATGGGAGTGCAGCTCTCACGGCTCTGGCGGGTCTGAAAGAGTAATAGCCGTCTTTGCATTCCAGATCCGCCATGTGTCTGCGATTTGGGTGGGCAGGTCGGGAAAGGCTATGCCCTTGAACAGATGGGGCCTTAGCCAGTACTCAATCAGAAACAGTAGTGCTGAACCCGCACCAGCGAACATGCTTCGAAGCAACGTGTGTTGGTCTGTTACAAAGAATGAGATCAGCAACAAGAGAAAATAAGCACACCAAAGCGCCGTCAGAAACCGGGTGTAGCGACAGAGTCCAGGCGTTAGCTGGGGAGTGCTGACACGTGCAATTTGCTCAATGAGGGGGATTTTTTGGTGTTGTAGTGTTTTGCCGAAGCGCCACGCCAGCCAACCCAGAATACAAAGGGTTGGCCAGCTCCAGGGCGAAGGAATAACCACCATTGCACTGACGAAAGGTGATGTCAGGCCTCAGGCCTGAACCGTTGTGCTGCTGTTAATGTAGCTAGCCAGGTTTTCAAGTGACCCGAATATCTGTTCGATATCCGGGTTGTCTGCCTTGATTTTGAGACCAAACTTCTGCTGGATAATAAGAGCAATTTCAAGCATATCCAGCGAGTCCAGACCGAGGCCGTCGCCGAATAGCGTCGCATTCAGGTCAACGAGCTGGGGGTCAACATCTTCCAAGTCTAGAGCGTCTACGAAAAGTATGGCAAGTTCTCGGGCTGTAACTGTCATGGTTATTCAAAATAAAGCTGTTTACTGTGCAGCCAGTTGAACTTCTATGGCCCGGGTCAAGTTTGTAATCCAGCCGTTATAGTTTTTGTGAATGGTGCCGTTGTTGGCATTAAGATTCTGACTGCTCACGTAGTTGATGCTGTAGCTCTGTGGCGAGTAAGGGATATCAATAACGGCAGTATGCGATCGAAGGTGAAGGGTGCCTGTCAGTTTGTTGGGGCCTGCATCCTTCATGACCCATCCTAATGAAGCACCGGCACGAACGATAGCTTCACGGACTTGGGCAGCACTGAGTTGTTTCGCTGAAGATGTTGTGACGGGGGCATTGTTTACGTTGTAGATAGGAGCCGCGCAGCCGACAATCGCTGCTAAAAGTGTCAGCGCCAAGGCGCGTTTAAGCATTTTCATAGGTATCCCCTCGGTTGGAGTTTTCAATAAAACAGTTTCAGTGAGCGGCTGGATGATAACAATTTGTATAGCGTGTATCAACTTGTCGGCTCTCGTGCCAGCTTGCGCTCAGCGCTGCGGGATTCTCGCATTTACATGCGAACTGATACTGATGGTTTGCCTTTACCCCATCCACCCGTCATCATCAAGAATGGTGCGAACAGCGCTTAGTTTCACTACCCCTTCACCAAAGCTGCCGCCGACAGGGTTGAAGACGTCAAGGTAAAAGTATTCGTCAGCTTCCGGTTGGGTGTCGCCAATGATTTCGACAGGAATGACCGCCTTGTTTTCATTCGGGTACAGGTTAAGCGTTCCATTGACCGCAATATAGTCTTCGTTGGCTTCGGCTGTGCCGTTTCGCGTCGAGTAGTCAATACTCAGGATTTCATTCGGATCACTGCGAACGCCCGTGAATTGCAGCAGGAAGTACGCGTAGCTGGTGCCGGTATTGTTTTCGACAACCTCTCTAACGACCTCTTCCGGTGTGGTGGGCGCGTCTGGGTAATGGGCACGCAGGTTTTGGTCGATCCACTGCTGGTAAGCACTGACGCGCTGCCAGGCCGCGAGTTCACCAAAGCTGCTGTTTCCTGTGCTGTCGATATCGGGGTGGATGCCGTTCTTGCTGAGGCTGGCGGTGTAGCTGGCCACGCCTGCCAGGTACCCGTCCAGAAAGGCCGGTCCTCCACTGTCACCTTGTGCGATGAGTCCCTCATTCAACCTCAGGCCTAGGTCGTCGCGAGCGATCAGACGACCAAAAGCATCGTTGTAGGGGTTGCCGTTGTCAAAGTCGGCGATAAGTTGTGTGCCTGCTTTGGGCGTCCACGCGATGCTCGCGCCCAAGTCACTTTTCAAGGTCGCCGCGTCTGCATCGAATTGGTTGGCGGCCTTGAGCCTGGACAGATTTTGAGTGTCGGTTGTCCCCAGATTGCCCGTGCCGGTACGGCCGTACCCCGCAAAGACAAACGCCTTGCTGATTTCGTCGTTGTTTCGGTAAAGCTCGTATCGGTCAGCGCTGATGGGCGCAGTGGTCGGCAACCAGACAATGGCCAGGTCATTGTTGCTGTCCTGGTCATAGCCTGGGTGTCGCAGAATCTGTGTCGAGGTGTACGTCTGGATGCCTTGCGCCGTCTCGAACCGGATTATCGCCGAACTGGCCTTGGGGTCAAACAGGTGACCCGCTGTCAGTATGGCCCGGCCGTCATACAGCAAACTGCCGGTTGCATAGTAGTTGTTGACACTGATGCGAACCACGCCGTCATAGCCATCACCGGGGGTGGTGCGATAACGGGGGTCAGTGTAATGGGCGCTTGTCGTGACCATGATGTGCCGGCAACCAGATTCGAGTGATGAGCTTGTTGTCTTTCAGCAAGAGGCCGCAGCTTATTCCATCCCTGGCACAACGGTCGAAAAACCGGCATCCACATGGGTGATTTCACCGGTCACGCCCGCAGCCAGGTCAGACAGCAGGAACGCGGCGACGTTACCCACGTCGTCTGTCGTGACATTGCGGCGCAGCGGGGCGTGGGCTTCGACAAACTTCAGGATGGAGCCGAAGTCTTTGATGCCGCTGGCGGCCAGGGTTTTGATCGGACCGGCCGAGATGCCGTTGGCGCGGATGCCCATGGGGCCCAACGAGTTGGCCAGATAGCGTACGCTGGCTTCCAGTGAGGCCTTGGCCAGACCCATGGTGTTGTAGTTGGGAACGACTTTTTCTGCGCCCAGGTAGGTCAGGGTCAACACGGAACTGTTGCGGCCTTTGAGCAGGGGCAAGGCGGCTTTGGCCAGGGCGGGGAAGCTGTAGGCAGAGATGTCGTGGGCGATGCGGAAGCCTTCGCGTGACAGGCCGTCGAGGAAGTCGCCGGCGATGGCCTCTCGCGGGGCAAAGCCGATGGCGTGGACCAGACCATCCATGCCGTCCCAGTGTTTCTGGATTTCGGCGATGGCCGATTCGATTTGTGCGTCGTCGCCGACATCGCAGGGCAGCACGATGGAGCTGCCAAATTCAGCGGCGTACTCGGTGACGCGGTCTTTGAAGCGGTCGCCGACGTAGGTGAAGGCCAGTTCGGCGCCTTGCTGGTGGCAGGCTTTGGCGATGCCGTAGGCGATCGAGCGGTTGGAGATGACACCGGTGATCAGGATGCGTTTGTTTTTAAGAAAGCCCATTATTCAGCCTTTGGAATCAATAAAAATGGTGTGTTGCGAGGCAATTGGAAGGTATGGTGTGACTGGCCGTGACCATGCGGTTTTGACGGTGTGGTGTACTTGACTTAGCTGCGCCGCCCTTGCCGGGTACTTTCAGGCGCTTGCCCTGGTCAAGGCTGTTGCCTTTCAGGTTGTTCAGCCGGCGCAGTTCATTGACCGACGTGTTGTAACGGCGTGCCAGAGAAAACAGGGTGTCGCCTTTTCGTACTGTATGCGTGCTCAATGCGCTGGTGTTGCGCGACGGTACGTCAGGCCTAACGTGGCGACGTGCACGAGGCACGGGTGTGCCAACCGGGGGCAGGCCGGCAACAGAAGTGCTGCTGGCGGCGATCTGCAGGCCGGTGCCCGTGGTGGCCGGTACCCAGAGCACCTGGCCATTGGCACGGGTGTCACGGTCATCAAGGCCATTGATGTCACGTAGCCGAGCCAGGCTGATGTTGTGTTTTTGTGCGATGGCGCTCAGGGCTTCGCCCTTGCCGGGGTTGTAGGGCTTCCAGGTGTCGAGCTTGTGCTTGTGGGCTTCCAGGTTGGCCTTGAAAATGTCGACCCGGTTGGCTGGCAGCAAAATGACAGGCGAGTTATCGGCAACGATGATGTCCTGGTTGAATGAGGCGTTCAGGGCCTTGAATTCTTCGACCGGTATTTCCGCCAGTTTCGCAACGTCTTCGACGGCCATCGTATGTGTTTTGCGGATGCTGGTGAAGTACGGCGTGTTGCCCACATGGGGCAGGGTCATGCCATAGCGTCGCGGGTTGGTAATAATGTTTTTGATGGCTTGCAACTTGGGTACATAGTTACGGGTTTCGTCGGGCATCTTCAGCGACAGGTAGTCGGTGCCGTCTCCGGCCTCTTCGGCACGCTCGATGGCACGTTTCACCGACCCTTCCCCCAGTTGTACGAGGCCAGGGCCAGGTACCAGTCACCCTGGAATTCATACAGATAGTTCAGGTATTCCAGTGCCGCGTGGGTTGATGCAATGGGGTCACGCCGCTGGTCTTGCAGCTGATCTTGCTTGAGGTTGTAGTGCAGCCCCGTGCTGGGGATGAACTGCCACAGGCCCGATGCCTTGGCGCGGGAATAGGCTTCGGGGTTGTAGGCACTTTCGACAAATGGCAGCAGCGCCAGCTCGGTGGGCATGCCGCGTCGCTCAAGCTCGTCGACAATGAAATACAGGTAGCGTCTGGCCCGTTCGCTCATGCGGTACACCGACTGCGGATGCGAGGCGTAGTAGTTGGTCCAGTGGTCGACCAAGGGGTCATTCAGGTTGGGGATGGCAAAGCCGCGCCGGATCCGGTCCCAGATGTCGGCCGGAGGGTTGGTCAGGTCGATGGTGCGCGAGGTATCGACGGCCACATAGGGGTCTTGACCCGATTGTTGTACGCTGCCCTGGTGAGCACAGCCGGCCAGTATCGCTACCAGTAGCAGCGTAAATAATCTCAGGAACATGGGTAGAGCATTAAAAATTGTTTTTCCATTCGCGCAGGCAGGCGAAAACAGCGACTGCGGAATTCAGCGGCTTGCCGGCATAGCCCTGAGCAGCGTCAATCACGGACGACTGCAAAGGGCGCAGGAACGGGTTGGTTTCAAGCTCGAGGCTGATGGTTGACGGTAATGTGGGCAACCCTTGGTCGCGCGTTTTTCGGGCAGCCTCGAAGCGTTTTTTCAGCACCGCGTTACCTGGTTCGACCGCCAGAGCCCAGCGTAGATTCGACAGGGTATATTCGTGCGCACAGCACACCAGGGTGTCCAGAGGTAGCGCCTGAAGCTTTGCCAGCGAGTTCACCATGTCGGCCGGGGTGCCTTCAAACAGGCGCCCGCAACCGGCGGCAAATAGTGTATCACCACAGAAAACAACAGGTTGCTGCTCGTCAAGGTAACCAAAGTAGGCAATGTGACCTGCCGTATGCCCGGGGATATCGAGTACCGAGAGGGTCAGCCCCAGGTGATCGAGCCCGACCTGATCGGTTTCTTTCAGGCCGTGGTCGCAGACCGGCAGATTTTCACCGATGGGGCCATACACCAGCGCGCCGGTTTTTTCCTTGAGTTCTGATACACCGCCCACATGATCGGCGTGATGGTGGGTGATCAGGATGGCATCAAGCGTGAGCTGGTGTTTTTCAAGCAGGGCCAGCACCGGCGCGGCGTCGCCCGGGTCGACGACGACGGCGTGGTTGCCTTTGCGCAATAACCAGATATAGTTGTCTGAAAATGCGGGCACCGGAACCAGACGGGTTGTTTTGGAGTCTTGAGTTGTATTAACCATAGGGAGCTTGTGTGTTTGTTTCAGACCAACCGCTTATCGGTGAACTGGCCGGGTGGCTTGAAACGCCGGCCGGCCAGTACGTGCAAAACTGGGAACAGAAAAAACCAATGGCATGGTCGCAAATGCGTTTGGCTACCATGCGGTGCAGGTCGGCTTGCCCCACTGGGACTTGCTGGCGGCAAACCGCATACCCCACAAAATTCTTGCCGGCTCGTGTTTCGAGGGTTTGGCGTTGCCGCCCGATCGCAGTCTTTTACTGGCCGAGCCCGAGCAACTGCCCCTTGAAAGCCAATCCGTCGATCTTCTGATATTACCGCATGTCCTCGAGTGTTCCAATAATCCGCATCAGGTTTTACGAGAAGCGGAACGGGTACTGGTTCCCGAGGGGCGTCTGGTTATTTCGGGGTTCAATCCTTTGAGCTTATGGGGGCTTCAGGCGCGCGTGCCGGGTGTCGAGCCTCTGGCACCGGTACCGGCTCATATGCAGGTCTCTTTGCCGCGTCTGAAAGACTGGTTCAAGCTGCTGTCCCTTGAAATTGACCGGGGCCATTTTGGTTGTTACGCTGCCCCCTGCGCCACGCAGCGCTGGCTGCAGCGTTGGTCATTCATGGAGGCTGCCGGTGATCGCTGGTGGCCGGTGTGCGGTGCTGTCTATGTCGTGGCGGCAGTCAAGCGTGTGGCGGCGGTTCGTTTGGTGGGCCCCGCACTGGAAGAACAAGAAGAAACGCCGGATGCGGCGGGCGGCCGTTGTGGCCAGTCAGCCGCGTCAGGCCGATGTATCAAGGCAACAGCAAGGTAGTTAAATCATGAGTCAAGGTCAGGCACGTCCTGTCGATATCTGGACTGACGGGGCGTGCAAAGGCAACCCTGGTTGGGGTGGATGGGGGCTTTTTTACGGCATGGCCGACACGAAAAAAGTCTTTGCGGGGGCGAACCCGAAACAACCAACAACCGCATGGAGCTCATGGCGGTTATTCAGGCCCTGAAGGCGCTGAAGCGGCCCTGCACGGTGGTCATTCATACCGATTCCCAATACGTTCAGAAGGGCATGACGGAATGGCTCGCGAACTGGAAGCGACGGGGCTGGCGCACTGCCGATAAAAAACCGGTAAAAAATGCCGATCTTTGGCAGGAGCTCGACGCGCTTGTACAGCAGCACGAGCTCAGCTGGCGCTGGGTGCGCGGTCATGCAGGTGACCCGGGAAATGAAAAGGCCGATGCGCTGGCCAATCAGGGGGTCGACGTGGCACGGGCGGCAAGCACACGAAACAATGCGTAAATAAGTCTCATCCTGCGCTATTATCAATGCCGGTTTCTGCCGGCAGGTTTCTGCGGTGGCGCTCTGGCAATTAATTTCTGGCAATTCGGCTCAGGCGACAAATACGGATATGAACAAACGTGTAGCGGGTTTTGTGGTGGTTTTGGGGCTGGGGGTCGCCCTGGGTGTCGGGGCCTCGAAGTGGTGGGGGCCCGGCTCTGGCGAAACCGTCGCCGGTAAGGCTCCTCCTGCCGCAGCCGCGCCAGGGCCATCGCCCTCGCCCTCGGGTGGCCCGCCTGCAGCGCCGCGCACAGTGGGTGTTGAAGTCGCAGCAGTTCGTCTGGTCAGCATGCCAGCCGAGGTGTCGGCGGTGGGTACGATGCGTTCGGAAAACGCCGTTATGCTGCGTCCTGAAATCACGGGGCGTATCAGCGAAATCGCGTTTACGGAAGGTCAGCCCGTGAAACGGGGGCAGGTGTTGCTGCGGCTTGATGACAGCGTCGTCAAGGCGCAGTTGCAGCAGGCCCAGGCTAATCTGGGGCTGGCCAATTCGCAGTATCGTCGTTCGGAAACCTTGACCCAGCAAGGGTTTATCAGCAAGCAGGCCCGCGACGAAGCACTCAGTCAGTTGAAAGTGCAGCAGGCTGCCGTCGCATTGGCGCAGGCGCAACTCGACAAGACCGCTCTTCTGGCCCCCTTTGACGGGGTGATCGGTTTGCGTCAAGTATCCGTAGGCGATTACGTCAGCCCCGGAACTGATATTGCCCCGCTTGAGTCCATTGATCCGTTGCAGGTTGATTTTCGGGTGCCCGAAGGGTACGCAGGGCAGTTGGCGGCAGGCCAACCCCTGTCGGTACGCTTTGATGCCTTGCCCGGTGAGCAGCGCAGCGGTGTCGTCAAGGCGATCAACCCGCAAGTGGATGTGGGTGGTCGCTCGGTGCTGGTTCGCGCCGATGTCCCCAACCCCGATGGTAAATTGCGCCCGGGCCTGTTTGCCCGCGTCCAGTTGCAGTTTAATGAGGCCCAGGCCCTGACCGTGCCTGAAACGGCCCTGCAGTCCAGTGGGTCCGAACGCTTTGTCTTCCGTGTTGAAGAGGGCAAGGTCAGGCGGGTGGTGGTCGAGATCGGCCAGCGTCGCGCCGGACAGGTCGAGATCGTGCGGGGCTTGCAGGAAGGGGATCAGGTCGTGGTGGCCGGTTTGCAAAAGGTGTCTGACGGTGTTGCCGTCCGGATTCTGGCAGCGCCTGCCGCCGCGTCTGCTTCCTGAGCCCGGAGGCCAGCATGGTTCTGTCTGAAGTCTGCATCAAGCGTCCGGTTTTTGCGACGGTCTTGTCGTTGTTGATTATTCTGGTTGGCCTGATTTCTTACGACCGTCTGACGGTCCGTGAATATCCGGCCATCGACGAGCCGGTGGTGTCTGTCATGACCGACTACAAGGGCGCGTCTCCCGAGGTGGTCGAGTCACAGGTCACCAAACCCCTTGAGGATCAATTGTCCGGCATGGAAGGTGTTGATGTCATGACATCGCTCAGTCGCTCTGAACGTAGTCTGATCAACATCAAGTTCAAGATGGGGCGGGATCCGGATGCGGCCGCTGCCGATGTACGCGACAAGGTGTCGCGTGCCCGTCGTTTCTTGCCAGACGAAATTGATGAGCCGGTCATCAGCAAGGTCGAGGCCGATTCCACACCGATTATCTACATCGCCGTTCAGGCGGGCAGTCTGAGCACGATGGAAGCATCCGATTATCTGAACCGCTATATCAAGACGCGGTTGTCGGTGTTGCCGGGGGCCGCCGAGATCCGTATTTTCGGCGAACGTCTGCCCGCCATGCGCATTTACATCGACCGGGCCAAACTGGCCGCCTACAACCTGACGGTGCAGGACATCGAGTCGGCGTTGCGGGCCCAGAATGTGTTGATCCCGGCCGGCCGTATCGAGTCGTCAATGCGCGAATTCTCGGTGGTATCGACTACCGATCTGCAAACTGTGCAGCAGTTCCAGAATGTGATTGTCGATACCGTCAACGGTTATCCGGTGCGACTGGGTGATGTGGCGACTGTCGAAATTGGCCCTGCCAACGAGCGCATTTTGTCGCGTTTCAATGGCAATGACGGGTTGAATATCGGAGTGACCAAACAGTCGACAGCCAATCCGCTCGATTTGTCGCGCGCGGTGCGTGCCGAGGTGGAACTGATCAATCAGAACCTGCCCTCGGGGATGAGCCTGAATATTGCCTACGACAGCTCAGTGTTCATCCAGGAGTCGATCAACTCGGTGTATAAAACCATCGCCGAAGCCATCATTCTGGTGGTCCTGGTCATTTTCTTTTTCTTGCGCAGCGTGCGGGCCAGCCTGATCCCGATCGTCACCATCCCGGTTTCCCTGATCGGTGCGTTCGGCATCATGTATCTGTTCGGGTTTTCGATCAATACCCTGACCCTGCTGGCGATGGTGCTGGCGATTGGTCTGGTGGTTGACGACGCGATTGTGGTGCTGGAGAACATTTACCGGCACATTGAAGAGGGCAAGTCGCGTCTGGAAGCGTCGTTTCTGGGCATCAAGGAAATCGCCTTTGCGGTGATTGCGATGACGCTTACGTTGGTGGCGGTGTATGCCCCTCTGGCGTTTGCCACCGGTCGAACCGGGCGGCTGTTTATCGAGTTTGCCCTGACGCTGGCCGGCGCGGTACTGGTGTCCGGTTTCGTGGCGCTGACGCTGACGCCGATGATGTGTTCCACCTTGCTTCGCCATCAAAAATCGCATGGCCGGGTTTACGTCTTTATTGAAAATTTGCTCGAAGGTCTGACATCGGGGTATCGCAAGAGCCTGGGCTTGGCCTTGCGTCATCGTCTGCTGGTGGTGGGTGTGGGGCTGGTGGTGGCGGCGGGTAGCGGGGTGTTGCTCAAAACTATTAAAAGTGAACTGGCACCGCTGGAAGACCGGGGCGTGGTGTTCGGGGTCGTCAGCGCGCCCGATGGGGCTACGCTTGACTACACGCTGGAGAACGTCAAACGCATTGAGCAGATGTATGCGGTGATTCCCGAAGCCTCGGGAAACCAGTCGATCGTCGGGTTCCCTACGGTGACCGAGGCCTTTGCGATTTTGCGTCTCAAGCCGTGGGATGAACGTGAACGCACCCAGCAAGAAATTGCGGCCAGTTTGTTGCCGCGTTTCATGGGGTTGCCTGGGGTACGGGCTTTCCCCAGCAACCCCCGTCCTTCGGTCAGCGGGCCACGTCCAAGCCGATCGAGTTCGTCATCATGAGCCAGGCACCCTACGAAGAAATTGGCCGCATTGTCAGGGACTTCGTCGATAAATTGTCCGATTATCCGGGCTTGCAGAATATTGACACGGACTTGCGCTTGAATACCCCCGAGCTTACCGTCTCGGTGAATCGTGAAAAGCTTGCCGATGTCGGTGTAGACGTCGGTACCGTCGGTCGTACGCTCGAGTCGATGCTGGGAGGGCGGCAGGTGACGCGCTTCCGCGACAGTGGCGAGCAATATGATGTGATCGTCCAGGTCAGCCGGCAAGATCGGGCCGACCCTCGGGACATTTCCGATATTTATGTACGCACCGCCCAGGGGTATGGTCCAGTTGTCCAACTTCCTTGAAGTCACTGAATCGGTTTCTCCGCAGTCCCTGAATCACTTTAATCGTCTGCGCGCGGTCAAGGTGCAGGCGTCGGTGGCACCGGGCTATGCCATGGGTGAGGTGCTCGATCATATGTTTGAGGTGGCTCGCGATACCTTGCCGCCGACGGTGCAAACCGACCTCGATGGGCAGTCGCGCGAATTCCGTGACTCATCCGGCAGTATTTACCTGGTGTTTGTCATGGCGCTGGCCTTCATTTACCTGGTGCTGGCAGCCCAGTTTGAAAGCTGGCGCAACCCGTTCGTGATCATGCTGTCAGTGCCGCTGGCCATGACGGGGGCGTTGCTGGCGTTGTGGCTTAGCGGGGGTACGTTGTCGATCTACAGCCAGATTGGCCTGATCACGCTGGTCGGTCTGATCACCAAGCATGGGATTTTGATTGTCGAGTTTGCAACCCAGCTGCGTGAAGAGGGTAAAAATGTCATGGATGCGGTGACAGAAGCCAGTGTCATGCGCTTGCGCCCGATTCTGATGACCACGGGCGCAATGGTGCTGGGTACGGTGCCTCTGGCGCTGGCCACCGGTGCCGGGGCCGAGTCGCGCGAGCAAATTGGTTGGGTGCTGGTCGGTGGGTTAACATTTGGCACCTTGCTGACGTTGTATGTGGTGCCGGTGGCGTATTCGCTGATCGCCCGTAAAAAAGTCGGTTCTTCCTGAATACCTGTTTCCTGTAGCCATGCGTCAAATCATCCTCGATACTGAAACCACTGGTCTGGACCCTGCCCAGGGCCATCGTATTGTTGAACTGGCCTGTGTCGAGATGGTGAATCGCAGTCTGACGGGGCGGCACCTGCACTTGTATCTGAACCCCGATCGCGACAGTGACCCTGAAGCGTTGGCGGTGCACGGGCTGACGACTGACTTCCTGTCAGGCTATCCGCGTTTTAACGAGGTGGCAGCGCAAGTGATCGAGTATGTCGCGGGTGCAGAAGTCATTATCCACAACGCCGCGTTTGACGTGAAGTTTCTGGATGCCGAACTGGCTCGTGCCGGGCATCCGGCCTTCAAGACATTCTGCGACAGTATTACCGATTCGTTGTTGTATGCCCGCGAACTGCATCCGGGTAAACGTAATTCCCTGGATGCCTTGTGCGAACGCTACGGCATTTCGAATGCGCATCGAACCTTGCACGGGGCGTTGCTCGACTCCGAATTGCTGGCGGAGGTCTGGCTGGCCATGACCCGTGGCCAGGATTCCCTGTTAATTGATTTTGATGCATCGGACGCCTCCGGAGGCCACTGGCAATGGGCCGTCTGCGTTTGATGCTTCGGTGTTGAGGGTGTTAAGGGCGTCGCCCGAAGAATTGGCCCAGCACGCTGAATACGTCAAGGTGCTTGACAAGGCGGTGGGCCAGCCGTGCCTCTGGCATCACTTTGACGCCGGGAACGTAGCAGCGCAAGAGTGATGGCAACACATAGGCGGCGCATTCGGGCTCGCGCTTATGGATGCGGCAGGGGTGCCGACGGGGGTGGGCATAATGTTCGCTGTTCAGTGATGGCTTCATTTCTAACCTCCGCAAAAATCCAGACCGGGCTGCCCGGCCGGTGTTGAACCCTGGCCGACAGTGTGTATGAAGCAAGTTATGTGCCAGTTTTTTTGCGTTGGCGCGGCTGACGGCGGCCGCAAACGTTTTCTCTTGGCTGTTTGCCCCTGATCTTCATAGGGATGTGAGGGCTTTTTCTGACAGATGGTCCACAATAAGGCTTCGTTGTTTTGTTACAGGAAGCCATCATGACGCGTATTGTCTTGTTCGAAAATATTCACCCCAGCGCCCTGGACGTCTTTGCTGCCGCCGGTCTGACGGATGTCGTCACGTACAAGTCTGCCTTGCCGTCTGATGAGTTGTCCGCGGCCTTGAAGGGGCGGCTCTGGTAGGTATTCGTTCGCGAACCCATCTTGATGCTGCGCTTTTCGCTGGCCTTCCCGACTTGCGTGCCGTGGGCTGTTTTTGTATCGGTACCAACCAAGTTGATCTGGACGCTGCCATGATGCGGGGCGTTCCGGTGTTCAATGCACCATTTTCGAACACCCGGTCAGTGGCTGAACTGGTGCTGGGCGAAACCATTTTGCTGCTGCGACGTATCCCTGAAAAGAACGATCGTGTCCACCATGGTCATTGGGATAAAACCGCCGATGGTGCGTTTGAGGCGCGCGGTAAAACGCTGGGCATTGTGGGTTATGGCAATATCGGTTCTCAGGTAGGCATTCTGGCCGAGGCCGCTGGGATGCGGGTGGTGTTTCACGACATCGAGGCCAAGCTACCGCTCGGTAATGCCCGGGCCTGCACGTCGCTGGCACAACTGCTTGAGCAGTCCGACGTGGTCACGTTGCATGTGCCTGGGGCTCAGGTACGCGTAACCTGATCGATGCCAAGGCCCTGGCCACTATGAAAAGGGGCAGTATCCTGATCAATGCGTCGCGCGGTACGGTGGTGGATATTGATGCCTTGCATCAGGCTTTGCAATCCGAACACCTGTCAGGCGCGGCGCTGGATGTCTTCCCGATTGAGCCCAAGGGACGCGACGAAGCCTTGCAAAGCCCGCTTATCGGCATGCGCAATGTCATTCTCACGCCGCACATCGGGGGCAGTACCCAGGAGTCCCAGGAAAACATCGGTCGCGAAGTTGCCGAGAAACTGGTGCGTTTTGTGCAGGGTGGTGCCACCAAGGGGGCGGTTAATTTCCCCGAGATCCCCTACCAGGATGCGGGTAGTGCGACACGTATCCTGCATGTGCACCGTAACGAGCCGGGCGCCCTGGGCAGCCTGAGCAGCCTGATGGCTGCACATGGTTTGAATATTGTGCGCCAGCAGCTGCAAACGCTGGGGCAGGTGGGTTATGTGATTTCTGATGTGGAAGGTACGGTCAGTGATGCGGTCATTACCGAATTGCGTGCCAACCCGGTCACAATACGTTGCGATCGAATTTAACCGGAAATTCCGCGCCTTCGGGCGCGGTTTTGCCATTGGTCGGCAGCACATCGGCCAATGTGTAGTTGTCGAGGTAACTCAGGAAGTGCTCCAGGGCTTTGCTGAAAATGCCGGTCAACCCGCAGCGGCCTGTGATGGTACAGGCATTGCCGGTTGTGAAGCATTCGACCAGGGCAAAATCATTCTCGGTATCGCGTACCACAGCGCCCAGATTGATCTCGTGGGGGCTTGGCCAGGCGCATGCCGCCATGCTTGCCGCGTACGGTTTGCAGCCAGCCTTGCTGCGCCAACCGATGTGTGATTTTCATCAGATGGGTTTCAGAGATTCGATAGGCCTGCGCGATCTCTGCGATGGTACATAGCCGATCGGGGTGCTGGCCGACGTAAATCAGCAAACGCAGGGCATAGTCGGTGAGGGTGGTAAGGCGCATAGAGGGCAGGGTACGACAGTGGGGCGCCTGCACCTTGGTGGTCAATCCCCCGTAGCCGGTTCAGGAGCTGCGCGGGCGAATCAGCCAGGGTACGAAACGCCAAAGATACAAGGCCATGGCACCCACCCAGCATGCCCCCGAAAGATAAAGGAGCGTAGCGTAGGCAGCCGATGGCCACATCGCCGACAATCGGAACACAACGGCGGCAAGCACAAGAATGTAGCTGATAAGCATGCTGCGGTCCAGTTGCAGGGGGCGTCCCAGGTGGCCAAGTGCAGTTCGGGTGACCATGCCGATAATCAGTACCGAAAAACCGCCCATGCCGATGACATGGACCGGGACGGCGGCCCGGGCCCAGGGTGCCGGCAACAGGTCCAGCTGCCACGCACCGGCGGTGATCAGGCCCGAGGCCAGCAGGGCATAGCCGACATATAGAATCCACAAGATGGGGCGATGCCTGACCGCCAGGGTTTCCAGCCCTGCAGTTGATACAGCCCGATGAAACCGGTCAGCAGAAGGGCGCTGCCTGATAAAGCAGGCAAACCCAGCAGCCCGGTAATGATGGCCAGCAGCCCCAGGGCCAGTTGTATCTGTCCGGAACCGGTGTGCATCGGCAGTGTTAACCCCTGGATAGCGCGCATGGCAAAGAAAGGAATGACACGTCGTGCAACCAGCAGGGCGATCACGGCCATATCAATAAGCCCGATCTGGAAGGCTGCCATCAGTGCGTTGTAGTTGCCCTCGTGGGCGGTGTTTACAAACATCAGGTTTGCGATGGCCAGACCCAGAAGAAGCCAGGGCAGCCCATAATTGCGGTGACTTTTTGCCTGCTGTATCACGCGCCACAGTGCCAGTGCGGCCAGTAGCAGAAAGAGTGTTTCTGCCAGTACCGCCAGTACCAGCATGGCGGTACCTGGGGCCGAGTAGGCGAGTCGGGCGACCAGCCACAGACCGCAGAGGGTGGCCAGTGCGCGCCCTTGCACCGGGTTGGCGCCGGTCCAGGTGGCCGCGGCTGTCAGTAAAAAGCCCACAGCGATGGTTGCAATGAACCCCCAAAGCATTTCATGGGCGTGCCATGCCAGTGGCCCCAATTGAGGAGAAATGAGGTCAGGTACAAACACCCAGATGAAAATGGTGACCAGGCCCCAGGCCATGCCGCCGATGTAAAGTGGCCGAAACCCCAGGCTGAAGAGTGCCGAGAATGAGGGCGCGCGTGGAGGTTCGTGTGGTTCGTTGATCGGGTGCAGCTCAGCCACGGTTAACCTCGCGCAGCGGTGCATCGGGCTTGTGATGCAGTTGATAGCCGTACCACAGGCTGCGGGCGATACGCTGGGAAAATTCACCGGCCTTTTCGGCCATGGCCCGGTTTGGCAGGGTTGCCAGCGTGTCGTGAAACAGGTTGAGCCAGTGGCCAAACAGTTCGGCATTCAGGTCGGGCAGAGCAATGTGCTTGGGCATGGGGGTGCCTTCGTAGGTGCCGGTGCCGCGCAGCATGGATGACCAGAACTGCACCATGCGACCCAGATGGGTATCCCAGTCGTGGATGTGTGCATTGAAAATGGGCCCCAGTACGCCGTCTTGCCGGATTTTTTCGTAGAACTGATGCACCATGTCCCTGATGTCTTCTTCGGAACATAATTGATCGCGTGTCGACATAACGAGTTCCTTTAAGGTTACTTTAATATGAATCTTAATAATGACTGGTGGCCACGTCAAGGACACCTGCTGTTCAATCAAGTGCATTGTTTTTCGGGCAGGTAATAAACGGTAAACTGCCTGCTTTCGTTTGTCAGAACCTGATTTTGTCCATGTCCAATCCCGAGTCTATCAGCTGTGTTGTGCCGTGCCTGAACGAAGAGGCCAATCTGGGTGTGTTGATCCCCGGCCTCATGGTGGTATTGGCAAAGCTGTCCCCGGTATATGAAATTATCGTGGTTGACGACGGCAGTACCGATGGTACGCCGGCGCTGGTTTCGCGCCTGGCGGCAGAGCACCCCAGGTGGTCTATGTGCAGCTGTCGCGCAATTTCGGTAAAGAAGCCGCGTTAAGTGCAGGGCTTGAAGTGGCCCGTGGCCAGGTGGTGGTCAGCATGGATGCCGATTTGCAGCACCCGCCTGCATTGATTCCTGAAATGCTGGCACGTTGGCGTTCCGGTGTGGACATGGTTTATGGCGTGCGTGCCAGTCGTCACGATGAGTCCGTTTTCAAGCGGGTAGGTACCAAGCTGTTCTATCAGCTGATGCGTACGCCGGGCGGCGTGCAGGTGCCCGAAAATGCGGGTGATTTTCGTCTGATGGATCGTTCAGTGGTGGATGCCTTGCTGTTGCTGCCCGAGCGCAACCGGTTCATGAAAGGCCTGTTTGCCTGGGTGGGGTTCAAGGCCGAGCCGTTCTACTATCACCCGCCCGAACGGTTGCATGGCACCACGACGTTCAGGCCATTCAAGCTGTTTGGTTTTGCGATTGACGGATTGACGGCGTTCACCACTTGGCCGCTGCGGGTGCTCAGCGTAGCCGGCATTCTCATTTCCTTGCTGTCACTGGCCTATGGCCTGTTTACGGTCGTCAAGTACCTGTTGTTGGGTGACGAGGTACAGGGTTTTACCACGTTGGCGACGGTCATCCTGTTTTTTGCGGGGGTCAACCTGATTTCGGTGGGTGTGCTGGGCGAGTACATTGGTCGCATTTTTGGTGAAGTGAAGCAACGACCCGTGTTTATTGTGCGTCAACGCCTGGGGGCGGTCTGGATGAGGCCGTGCTGACACGTGCGCGGGCAGTGGGTCCGGGCGTGCGCGGTACGGACTCAGGGTCTTCAGGTGCGGCGTTGTCTGAAGGCCCAGAAGCGGCCCAAAAAGAACGTCATGACCGCAATGCCCAACAAGATCAGGGCCAATAAAATGTCGTACCTGATGCGAGTCGCGTGCAGCAGCCAGGCGTAGGCCACTTCATTGATGGCGAAACCCGCCGCCGAAACCATGAAAAACCGTCGCAGTGCCTGCAACAACGGGGCTTTCTGGTGACGAAAGGTCAGGGTATAGTGGCCGGCGAACGAAACCACGAACGCGACCAGCCAGCCTGCCACGTTGGCCATCAGGGGGCGTGCCCAGCGCCGATACGGTAGCCACCACCACAAGCCAGTGGGTGGCTGCGGCAGCGCAACCCACCATTACGAACCAGGTAACCTGGCCTAAAATTTTTTCATGATGATCAAACACCAACTGGCCAGCGGCAACATCGGTAAACCGCTTATTGTATGCGCCGATGACTTCGGTATGAATGCGGCGGTCAACCGGGCCGTGCTGGATCTTGCCGCATTGGGGCGTCTAAGTGCCACCAGTTGTCTGGTCGATGGTCCATGTTTCGAGAGCGGGGCGGGTCCCTTGCAGGAAACGACGCTGCAAAAGGGTCTGCATCTGAACTTCACCGATGACCTGGGGCAGCCCGGTTTGCATTATCCGCTCAAGCGATTGATTCGTGAGGCCTATTTTTATCGCCTTGATGTTGCACAGGTGCGTGAACAGATTGTGCGTCAGCTTGATCGTTTCGAAACCATCATGGGTACGGCGCCCGATTATGTGGACGGTCACCTGCATGTGCATCAGTTGCCCCAGATTCGCGATGAACTTTTTTGAGCTTTCCCGGCGCTATGCGGGCAAGTCGGGGTTTTGGGTACGCAGCACCGTAGCGCGTCTACAGCCGTCCCTGCACCGGCGTTTGCGGTTCAAGGCGCGAGTCATTCAGTTTCTGGGTGCCCGGGCCCTGGTGCAGTTGGCCGAAAAGAACGGGTTTTCAACCAACCCCGGGTTTTTGGGCGTTTATGACTTTCAGGGTGGGGGCAAAGTGTATGCCAGCCACGTGGCGGCCTGGTTGCAGGTTGCACAGGCCGGCGATGTCATGATGTGTCACCCCGAACGCTATCATCCTGATGATCGTGATATTGATCCCCAGCGTAATGCAGAGTTCGACATACTAGCCGGTGATGTCTTTAACCGGTATCTGAATCGTTACGGGCTGTGCGTGCAGGTGTAAACTTCATTTGTTCGAGTCAATATTCAAGCGGCTGGCTTTGCCGGTCGCCGTACGAAGGAGCAAGAGAAATGGCTGTACCAGTAAACCGGCTTACCGAAAATTTCGCGGTTGCACCGCAGCTCACGGCCGCTGACATGGCTGCGGTGGCGGCTTTGGGCTATAAAAGCGTCATCATCAATCGCCCCGACTTTGAAGGCGGTCTTGACCAGCCCCAGGCGGCTGAAGTCATGGCAGCCGCCAAAGAGGCCGGTCTGCAGGTTGAATACCAGCCGGTGGTCAGCGGTGCCATTACGCCAGCCGATGTGGCGCGCTTTGCCGAACTGCTCGATACCTTGCCGGGGCCCGTTCTGGCCTATTGCCGCAGCGGTGCCCGCTGTACCAACCTGTACCAGGCCGCCAAGGCTTGATCTCACGCAAAAGCCGGGCAGTCGCCCGGGTTTATTTTTCTGGATTCGTTCGTACGATTAGGTATTGACGTCAACTAAAGGTTAAAACCATGTTCAAGAAAATTCTTCTCCCTACCGACGGTTCAGCGCTTTCGGCACAGGCTGCGAATAAAGGCGTTACGTTTGCCAAAGAAATTGGTGCCGAGGTGGTTGCATTGCACGTAGCCCAGCCTTTCGCGGCAACAGTGGGCTTTGATGGCATGGCGGCGGCATATGCCATTACCGATGAAGACTACGAAAAAACCGTTGCTGAACAGGCTGAAAAATATCTTCAGGCGGTTGTCGACCGTGCCGAAACGGCCGGGGTGAAAGTGTCCAAGGTGGCTGCAACAAACTTTAACGTTGCCGACGGTGTCGTTGACGCCGCTGAGGCGCACGGCTGTGACCTTATCTTTATTGGTAGCCATGGTCGCAGCGGCTTGTCGCGTTTGTTGCTGGGCAGTGTGACTGCCAAGGTGCTGAGCCTGGCCAAGGTGGCAGTGCTGGTTTACCGTGTGAAAGACGACAAGTAATTTATCTGCTGGTGTTGGTGCGTGGGGTAGTTGTGGCGTGTTAACGCCGTTTGCGCCCCGCGCCGTAGTGCTGTGACGGGTCTGGCCTCACCCTACGGTTGTATGGTGGGGCTTTGTATTTCAGGCAACTTTTCGCGGAAGCAGGCGGTCGCGGTATTTTGAAACGGCAGCCAGAGTCAATTCGTTCAGGCGGATGTCTGGCGCAGTCCCATTGGGGTAGGTGTCCAGGAAGTTCAGCAGGGCAGTGCGCATGCGAGGCTCCCAAAACTTCTCGATGTGGCTGGCCACACCGTCAAGGCCCTCGTCACGGTCGGGCATGGCGGCAAAAAAATCGCCAATCTGGTTGGCCATTTTGATCAATTGTTCAATCTTCACGATACGGGTTCCTGGCTGCAAAGGTATTCGGGGTGGGTATACACCGTGAAGCTGGTCTGGCGTGCAAAGCCGGCCAGCAGTATGTTCAGGTCGTGTGCACGACGTATGGCATAGGCGGTGGGTGCAGAGATCGCAACAACGGCGTTGATACCGACAGCCGCTGCTTTTTGTACGATCTCGAAACTGGCCCGGCTTGACATGACTACAAACCCCCGCGTTCGCGCAATTCCGGGAAACGGGCCAGGTAACCGACCAGTTTGTCCAGCGCGTTATGGCGGCCCACATCTTCCATCACCTGGACCAATTGGCCGCTGGCGTTGGCCCAGCCTGCTGCGTGGGTGGCGCCGGTTTGCTGATGCAGGGGCTGGTTGTCGCGCAGTTGCAGGCTGGCCGCCAGCAGGGCACCGGGCTGAAGGGGCATGACGGGAGCAACTGCGGTGGGTAATACCCGTTCGACATCGCCCAGGCTTTCGAGCCCGCACAGCCCGCAACCTGTCGTGCCTGCCAATGTGCGACGACGCTGTTTCAAGGTGTTCAGGCAAGCCGATGCAATGGTAATTTGCAGGGTAATGCCGTTGGGGTGGGGCACAGCCTCGATATCGTAGATATCGGCAGGTGTGCGGATAATGCCTTCGGTCAGTGAAAAACCACGGGCCAGGTCGTCGAGATTTTGCGGCGTGGCCAGTACGGTGGCATGGCTGATGCCGTTGTACTCCATGGCGACGGCCACTTCGTCGGCGATATGGTCGATGGTCGCCATAAGGCCAGTGTCTGGGGCGTTGGTTGCCCCGACAGGGTCCGTTGCCGACACCTGTTCAACGGTTAACCTCTGGCCAGGCGCCAACCCGGTCTGGCGGTAACGCCAGACCGGTGTTTCGACAACCGGGGAAAGCACGCTGTCGGGCATGGGTTTCAGCCCGGCTGTGCCGTTGTACTGATCCGGTTTTCAAGCAGGTTTTCCTGCAGGTGGGTAAACCGGTTCCAGTCATTCTGCCAGCTGGAAGGCTGGTTGACGCGTCGTACCTGCACCGCCGTGACTTTGTATTCCGGGCAATTGGTGGCCCAGTCAGAACTATCGGTGGTGACCACGTTGGCCCCTGATTCCGGAAAGTGGAACGTGGTGTACACCACGCCAGGCTGTACGTTCTCGGTAATGACGGCACGCAGTACGGTTTCACCCGACCGGCTTTGAATGGCAACATGGTCACCGCTCGTGATGCCGCGGTCTTCGGCATCGTGCGGGTGAATTTCGAGAACGTCTTCGTGGTGCCAGACGACGTTGTCGGTACGCCGGGTCTGGGCCCCGACGTTGTATTGGGACAAGATGCGGCCAGTGGTCAGCAGTAGCGGGAATCTGCGGGTGCTGCGCTCTTCGGTGGGCACATATTGCGTAATCACGAATTTGCCCTTGCCACGCACGAACTGGTTGATGTGCATGATGGGTGTACCCTCGGGGGCGTCGTCGTTGCAGGGCCACTGCACGCTGCCGCCCAGGGCATCAATGCGTGCGAATGAAACGCCTGAAAATGTCGGTGTCAGACGTGCGATTTCATCCATGATTTCTGCCGGGTGGCTGTAATCCATGGGGTAACCCAGCGTATTCGACAGGGCGCAGGTGACTTCCCAGTCGGCCAGGCCTGCCTTGGGTTCCATGACCTGGCGTACCCGCGAGATACGACGTTCGGCATTGGTGAAGGTGCCGTCTTTTTCCAGGAACGACGAACCTGGCAGGAAAACGTGCGCATATTTGGCAGTTTCGTTCAGGAAAATGTCCTGAACGATAATGCATTCCATGGCGCTGAGGGCTGCCGTGACGTGCTGGGTGTTGGGGTCGGACTGGACAATGTCTTCGCCTTGGCAGTACAGCGCCTTGAACGAGCCGTCCAGTGCGGCGTCGAACATGTTGGGGATGCGCAGACCGGGCTCGGGTTGCAAGGTCACGCCCCAGGCCTGCTCGAACTGGTGGCGTACGGCGTCGTCGGACACATGTCGATACCCCGGCAGTTCATGCGGGAACGAGCCCATGTCGCATGAGCCTTGTACATTGTTCTGGCCGCGCAGTGGGTTCACCCCCACGCCCTCACGACCGATGTTGCCGGTGGCCATGGCCAGGTTGGCTATGGCCATGACGGTGGTCGACCCTTGGCTGTGTTCGGTAACCCCCAGGCCGTAGTAGATAGAACCGTTACCGCCGGTGGCAAACAACCGGGCGGCACCGCGTACGGTTTGCGCATCGACGCCGGTGGTCTCGGCCATGGCTTCGGGCGAATTTTCGGGGCGGGACACGAATTCGCGCCATTGCTCGAAGGCTTTGGTTTCGCAGCGTTCGGCCACAAAGGCTTCATTGATCAGGCCTTCTGTGGCAATGACGTGGGCCAGGGCCGTCAGCAGGGCGGTATTCGTACCGGGGCGAACCGGCAGGTGGAAATCGGCCTTGATGTGTGGCGCGTCAACCAGCTCAATGCGGCGCGGGTCAATGACGATCAGTTTGGCACCTTCACGCAGGCGGCGTTTCAGGCGCGAGGCAAACACCGGGTGGGCGGCGCTGGGGTTGGCCCCCATCAGGATGACCACGTCGGTGTGCATGACCGAGTCAAACGTTTGTGTGCCGGCCGACTCGCCCAGTGTGGTCTTCAGGCCATAGCCGGTGGGTGAGTGGCATACGCGGGCACATGTATCTACGTTGTTGGTGCCAAATGCAGCACGGACCAGTTTTTGAACCAGGTAGGTTTCTTCGTTGGTGCAGCGCGATGAGGTAATGCCGCCGACAGAATCACGACCATACTGTTGCTGGATGGCGCGGATCCGCGATGCCGCGTAGGTCAGGGCGTCGTCCCAGCTGACTTCGCGCCAGGGGTCGGTGATTTGCTCGCGGATCATGGGCTTGAGCACCCGGTCTTTGTGGGTGGCGTAGCCCCAGGCAAAGCGGCCCTTGACACAGGCATGCCCCCGATTGGCCTTGCCGTCTTTCCAGGGCACCATGCGCACGACCTCCTGGCCTTTCATGTCGGCTTTGAAGCCGCAGCCCACGCCGCAATAGGCACAGGTCGTGACCACCGAGTGTTCGGGCTGGCCCATCATGATGACGGTTTTTTCCATCAGTGACGAGGTGGGGCAGGCCTGGACACAGGCGCCACACGAGACACAGTCAGATTCAAGAAACGGGTCGTTTTGCCC
The DNA here is from genome assembly GCF_030344915.1 of Neopusillimonas aromaticivorans. GTDB lineage: Bacteria > Pseudomonadota > Gammaproteobacteria > Burkholderiales > Burkholderiaceae_B > Neopusillimonas > Neopusillimonas aromaticivorans. The sequence goes on from NZ_CP128233.1 coordinate 2,161,636, forward strand.
GGCGGTGATGCGTGACTCGAACCCCTTGCCGTCGATGGTCAGGGCGAACGTGCCCTGAATGTCTTCGCAGGCCCGTACGCACCGGCTGCACACAATGCATTTTGAGGGGTCGTAGGCAAAATAGGGGTTGGAGGTGTCGGTGGTGTCGTTCAGGTGGTTGGCCCCATCGAACCCGTAACGTACGCCGCGCAAGCCGACAACGCCGGCCATGTCTTGCAGCTCGCAGTCACCGTTGGCCGGACAGGTCAGGCAATCGAGTGGGTGATCGGAGATATACAGCTCCATGACGTTACGACGTAAATCATGGAGCTTTTTGTTTTCAGTGCAGACCACCATGCCTTCTTCGACAGGGGTTGTACACGAGGCCGGATAGCCGCGACGGCCTTCAATCTGCACCAGGCACAGGCGGCACGAACCGAAGGCATCCAGCGAATCGGTGGCGCACAGTTTGGGGATGTTGACCCCCAGTTCGGCTGCCGCGCGCATGACGGACGTGCCGGCGGGCACCCGGCAGGCATGACCGTCGATGGTGAGGTTGATCATCTGGGTGCTGACACTGGCGGGTGTGCCCAGGTCGCGATCACGTTTGGCAATGGTTTCCAGCATGTTGGGCTCCGGTTCAGGCAGTGGTCGGTGTGGGTGAGCCCAGACCGAAATCTTCCGGGAAGTGGTCAAGCGCAGACAAGACCGGGTAAGGAGTCATGCCGCCCAGTGCGCACAGCGACCCGGCCAGCATGGTGTCGCACAGGTCGCGCAATAAATGGACCTGTTCGGTGCGTTGGTGGTTGGAGCGAATTTTCTGGATGACTTCAGTGCCACGTACGGCGCCGATGCGACAGGGAGTGCATTTGCCGCATGATTCGACGGCACAGAATTCCATGGCGTATTCGGCCATGTGGGCCATGTCGACCGTGTCGTCGAAGGCCACGATGCCGCCGTGGCCGACCATGGCATTGATGCCGATATAGGCCTCGTAATCAAGCGGGGTGTCCCATTGTGATTCGGGCAGGTAGGCCCCCAGCGGGCCACCGACTTGAACCGCTTTCAGGGGCGGCCCGAGGCGCTGCCGCCGCCAAAGTCGAAGAGCAGTTCACGCAGGGTAATACCGAAAGCGCATTCGACCAGCCCGCCTTGCTTCAGATTGCCGGCCAATTGGAAGGGCAACGTGCCTTTCGAACGGCCCATGCCGTAGTCGCGATAGAATGCGGCGCCTTTGGCCAGAATGACGGGTACGGTCGCCAGTGACATGACGTTGTTGATGACCGTGGGCTTGCCAAACAGGCCCTTGATGGCGGGCAGGGGGCTTGGCCCTCACCAGCCCGCGCTTGCCTTCGATGCTTTCGAGCATCGAGGTTTCTTCGCCGCAAATGTAGGCGCCGGCACCCACACGGACTTCGAGGTCGAAGTGCCGCCCGCTGCCGCCAATGTCGTGACCCAACCAACCCACGGCGCGCGCGTTGTCAATCGCGCTGTTCAGGGCAGCGATGGCGTGCGGATATTCCGACCGCACGTAGATGTAGCCGTAGGTAGCCCCTACGGCCAGACCCGCGATGGTCATGCCTTCAATCAGGGTGTAGGGGTCGCCTTCCATGAGCATGCGGTCGGAAAACGTACCCGAGTCGCCTTCGTCGGCATTGCAGGCGATGTATTTCTGGTCTGCCGGTGTGTCAAGGACGGTTTTCCATTTGATGCCGGTGGGGAATGCTGCGCCCCCACGGCCACGCAAGCCCGAGTCGGTAACTTCGGCAACGATTTGTGCCGGTGTCAGGGCAATGGCGCGTTTCAGGCCTTCAAAACCACCGTGGGCCTGGTAATCAGCCAGGCTGAGCGGGTCGGTCATGCCAACGCGCGCAAAGGTCAGGCGTTGCTGGTTCTTGAGATAGGGAATTTCTTGTGTGAACCCGTGGCATAGAGGGTGATCTTGCCGGCCCAGATGCCAGCCCGCGTCGAACAGGGTCGGGACATCGGTGGCATCGACCGGGCCAAACGCTATGCGCCCGTCGGGTGTTTCGACTTCAACCAGTGTTTCCAGCCACAGCAGACCATGCGAGCCGTTGCGTACGATGTGAGTAACGATGCCGCGTTGTGCCGCCTGAGCCGCAATGGCTTCGGCCACGGCATCGGCCCCAACCGCCAGGGCGGCGGCATCTTTGGGTACAAAAATGTGATGGCGTGTGTCATGGTCAGACCCCTTTTTCCGCCAGAAGGCGATCTATTTTGGAGGGGTGATGCGTGCGTGAGGCTGGCCGTTGAGCATGATGGCCGGTGATTGCGCACACAGGCCCAGGCAGTAGACCGGCTCAAGTGCCACCTTGCCATCGGTGCTGTGTTCGTGGAAATCACAGCCCAGTTTTTTGCGGGTGTGGTCAATCAGGGCATTGGCCCCCATGGCTTGACAGGATTCGGCACGACAAATTTCCAGAGTGATACCGGCCGGTGCCGCCTGGCGAAAATGGGGATAAAAGCTGATCACTCCGTGCACTTCAGCACGTGAAAGCTGCAGCGCGTTCGCCAGCATGGGGACAGCCGCCTCGGGGATATGCCCAAGCTGGTGCTGGATGTCGTGAAGGATGGGCATCAGGTTGCCGGGTTGTCCGGCGTGGCGCCCAAGGGCCTGTTCGGTGGCCAAGCGTACCGGGTCTTCCAGGGTTGGCATGCAGAGTCCTTTGAGGAATTCGGGTGCTTTATTATGTTTATTCGTGCATAATAAAAAGTCTTTATTTACCGTAATCTACCGCGTCATGCGCGATGATTCAATATGAAATAAATGTCATATAAATTCCAGGCCCGTCTGAATGCAGCGTGGTCGCTTGAAGCGCCTGACGGTACCGCATTCGCGCTCGACGACATCTTGCGTTTGTTGTCGGCCATTGAAACGACCGGCAATATCTCCGGGGCCTGTCGCGATTGCGGGTTGTCATACCGCCACGCATGGGGGTTGTTGCGGCGTGCCGAGCTGGTGTTTGAAACGGCGTTGCTCGATACGAACCGGCGCCAGGGCACACGCCTGACTGATTTTGCCCGGCATTTGCTGTGGGCACATCGCCGCACCGAGGCCCGGCTTGAACCGACATTGCAAAGCCTGTCGTCCGAACTCCAGGAAGCGATTGAAAGCCTTTATCCGCAACACCGGCCCCGGTTGCGTTTGCACGCCAGCCACGGGTTTGCCGTGGAAGGTCTGGTGCAGCAGGCGGGCAGTAATGATGTGCTTACAATAGAATTGCGCTATCGCACCGCAACCGAAGCGTTGGCTTCTTTGAATCGCAATGAATGTGATCTGGCCGGTTTTCAGGTGCCGGCAGGCGAGTTTCAGGCCCCGATTCTGGCGCATTACAGCCCGTGGCTTGATCCGGACCGTCACTGCCTTATCTACCTGGCACAGCGCGATACGGGCATGTTTGTCCAGCCCGATAACCCACGGAACATCCACGACATTGCCGATCTGGTCAAGCCGGGTGTACGGTTCGTGAATCGTCAGGTGGGGTCCAGCACGCGTCTGTTGGTGGGTTTGATGCTTCAACGTCTGGGCATCGACCCCGTCCAGGTCAACGGTTACGATACCAGCGAATTTACGCATCTGGCGATTGCGGCGCATATTGCCAGTGGCATGGCCGATGTGGGCATTGGCGTCGAGACGGCGGCCTGGCGGTGCGGGCTGGCGTTTATTCCGTTGGCTAAAGAGCGTTACTATTTTGCGGTCAATCAAGACAGTCTGTCGTCCCCCCGCATGCAGGCGTTGCTGGCCCTGCTGAACGGTGAGCCTTACCGGCAGTTTGTGGCCGGGCTGGTGGGGTATGACGCCGGACATATGGGCAGGGTCATGACGCTCGACGAGGCGTTTCCTGATACCCTGCCACCAGGAGGCAAGCGGTAATGGCAACTGACAAAAGCATAAAAAAGTGATTTTCATGGCCAAGGGGTGCCCGATGCGCCGGGAGAATTGCCTTTCATGGACTGGCACCCGGGTCAAGCCCCTGTAGACACGTTGCGGCGTCCGTTACGTGATTTGCGCATTTCGGTCACCGACCGGTGCAATTTTCGCTGCACCTATTGCATGCCGCGTGACGTATTCGACGCTGATTATCCGTTCATGCCGCATTCGGCATTGCTCAGTTTCGAGGAAATCACACGCGTTGCGCGGGTGGCCATGCAGCTGGGGGTTCGGAAAATTCGCCTGACCGGTGGCGAACCACTGCTGCGCAAAGATATTGAAAAGCTGGTGTTCATGTTGTCACAGCTGCGTACCCCCGAGGGCAAGCCGCTTGAACTGACGCTAACCACTAATGGCACCTTGCTGCGCAAAAAGGCGCAAGCTCTGAAAGATGCCGGGTTGCGCCGGGTAACGGTCAGCCTTGACGCGCTTGATCCGGTCTTGTTCGAGCGCATGAGCGACAGCCAGGTTGCGGTTGAAACCGTACTCGCTGGCATCGAGGCGGCTGCGCAGGTCGGGCTGGCGCCGGTCAAGGTCAATATGGTGGTCCGTAAAGGGTTGAACGATGACCAGATCCTGCCGATGGTGCGGCATTTTCGCGGTACCGGTCACGTGCTGCGGTTCATCGAGTACATGGACGTAGGTTCGACCAATGGCTGGAACATGTCCGAGGTGATGACCGGGCGGGCCATGCTGGATCTGATTGGTTCGCATTTTCCGGTGGAGCCGGTGCAGGCCGACTATGCCGGTGAAGTCGCTGAACGCTGGCGCTACCTGGATGGTGTCGGTGAAATCGGTGTCATCACCAGTGTTTCTCATCCCTTCTGCCGCGACTGTTCGCGTGCGCGCATGTCCCCCGAGGGCAAGCTGTACCTGTGCTTGTTCGCCGACCAGGGCTACGACCTGCGCTCGGTGGTGCGCGCCACCGACTCTGACGAGATTCTGGCGGGTCATCTGGCCGGCATCTGGTCTGGCCGTACCGACCGGTACTCTGAATTGCGCGGCACCGCCGCCCAGCCGCGCACCAAAATCGAAATGAGTTATATCGGTGGTTGAGCGCCATCACATCACCGGCCTCATTCTGGCCGGTGGCCGTTCGTCCCGGTTCGCAGGCCACGATTCTGCCGCTGAAGCCGTTGACAAGGGGCTGGCCCTTTTGGACGGCCAGCCGCTGGTGGCCCATGTCCAGCGCTACATGGCTGAACGGGTTGGGCCGCTGTGGATCAGTGCCAATCGTCATCAACCGGATTACCGACGGTTTGGTGAGGTGTTGCCCGACGACCCGGCTTACGGTACATACGCCGGCCCGCTGGCCGGTGTGGCCACGGCCCTGAAACGCTTGCAAACCCCGTGGTTGCTGACGCTGCCCGTTGATACCCCCTGTTTGCCCGATGACCTGGTCACACGGCTGGCGGCCCGCGCGGCGCAAGGGGCCTTGCTGGTCAGTGCCACTACGGAGCACGGTGCGTTTCCGTTATGCATGCTGGTGCACCGTATCCTGGCCATGTCATTGCACAACGCCTTGTTGGCCGGTCAGCGTAAGGTGAGGGCATGGCAGGTGGATGTCGGCGGTGTTGAGGTGCAGTTTGATGCGCAGGGCGTTACGTTCTTCAATATCAACACTGTGCATGACCTGGACATCGTGCGGGGCGGTAGTCAGCGCGGCAGGGACGTAAAGCCCGAGCCGAGGGCGAACATTAGGCCGGAGTGTAAAAACACGTCCAGCCCTAACGCGTCGTCAGGATAGCCAGTGCGCAAAGTCGTAGTAGGCGACGACATCGTCGTCAGATACCGTGGTATTGACCGGAATACGCGCCAGCCCCGATGCCCAGGGCAGGGCACTGATAATGGCCGAGCCTTGCAGTTCGTAGGGCACCAGTGCCGGCAGCCCTGAACGCGAGGGTTTGCATTGCACACGCAAAAATTCTTCGCGGGTTTCATGAAACGATTTGCTGGTGCGCAAGCGTCCGTAGCAGATCGGGGGAACAGGTCGGTACGTCCCTGAAGCCGTCGTACCAGGGTGACACCAGCAAGCCAAATACCACAAAGGCCGATACCGGGTTGCCTGGCAGGCAGACCACCGGTTTGTTTCTGACCTTTGCCAGCGCTACCGGCTTGCCTGGTTTCATGCACACGCGCCACAGGTCAAGCGTGCCACCCAGTAATTCGAGGACAGGTTTGACCAGGTCTTTTTCGCCGACTGAAACCCCACCCACGGTCAGCACCAGATCACATTCAGCCAGCAGGGCCAGGAAGGCGTTTTCAATCGCTTCGTGGGTATCGGCCGCGTGCAGGGTCTGGCAAACCACACCCCCATTTGCGCGACCAGACCGGCCAGCATGGCGCCGTTCGAGTTGTAAATCTGGGCTGACCCCAGGGGTTGACCGGGGTTCACCAGTTCGTCGCCGGTAGTCAGGATGCCGACTTTCAGCCGGGCATAAACTTTGACTTCATGAATGCCTTGCGAGGCCAGCACGGCGATCTGGCCGGTGTGCAGCACGGTGCCGGTCGTCAGGATTTGCTGGTCTTGTTCGACATCTTCACCGCGTTTGCGTACGTGTTCGCCAAGAATGGGTACCTGTGTAAGGGTAATGGTACCGTCTTGCTCAACCACGTTTTCCTGCATGACGATTGTGTCGGCGCCGTCGGGCATGACGCAACCGGTAAACAGGCGAATGGTGTGCCCGGGTTTCAGCGCTTCAGGGGTTTGCCCAGCAAAGCACCGCTGCTGTACTGGCAGTGCACGCTGGGGGCCGTAATCGGCGAAACGGATGGCGTAACCATCCATGGCACTGTTGTCGGCCGGCGGTAAATCGACCCGGGCCACGATGTCCTCGGCCAGCACGCGTCCGAATGCATCGAACAGTGTGCATGTTTCGGTGGTTGAAGGGGCATTGCCCGCTTCGGAAAGCCGGCGCTGGGCGTCATCAAAATCAAGCATGGCAGTGTTCATGGGGTTTAACCGGAAGATTCAAGATAATGGCTGGCAAAGTTGCAGGGGCGATGGGTGCTGTCAAGTTGCTCTTTGATAATGCGCTCGAAGGCTGTGCGGCAGGCACCGGTCGAGCCGGGCATGCAAAAGATCAGCGTGTCGTTGGCTCCGCCGGCGAAGGCGTCAGACTGCAATGTGGAACTGCCGATTTCGAGAAACGACAAATGCCGGAACAGTTCACCGAAACCGGCGATGGTGACATCCAGCAAGGGTGTAATGGCTGCGGCCGTGGCTTTTTGATGCGAATAGCCTGTGCCCCCATTGGTCAGAATGACCTGAATGGCCGGGTCGGCAATCCAGGCACTGATGATTTTGCGCAACTCGTAAATATTGCCGCTGCTGATTTCACGCTGAACGCAGTGGTGGCCGGCCTCGGTCAGCGCGTGTTCCAGGTAGTCACCCGAGGTATCGTTGGCGCGAGTGCGGGTGTCTGAAATGGTCAGTACCGCACAATTCAGACGTATTGGCGGTGTGTCGGGCCTGGTCTTGCTCATGATGGCTCCGTGGTGTCAGTTGACGTATCGGTGCCCCACCGGGCAGTTTTTTCAGCGTCGGTTTCGCGCTGCTGTACCCAAAAGCGTTCGCCGTTTGACAGTGTCTCGCGCTTCCAGAAGGGCGCGCGTGTTTTCAGGGCATCGATAATGAACTCGCAGGCCCGGAACGCATCGCCACGGTGAGCGCTGGCAACGCCCACAAATACAATTTGTTCGGCGTTCCCCAGTTCGCCTACACGATGAACGACCACAGGTTCGGGCACATTCCAGCGCTGTTGCGCTTGCGTGCAGATCTCGGTGATTTCACGTTCGCACATGCCGGGGTAGTGCTCAAGAAACAGGGTGCGGGTATGCTGGCCTTCGGCATAATCGCGCACATAGCCGGTGAAGGTCACCAGGGCGCCGGCCTGCCCGGCGGTGCGCGTGCGCAGTTGTGCGGTCAGGTCTGCGACATTGAAGTCGTCAGTTTGCACCACCACCATATCAGCCCCCGGTAACCGGTTCGAAGACGGCCACTTCGTCGCCCGGATTAATAATGGCAGAGGGTTTGACATGGAACTGGTTGACCGCCAGCTTCAGCCGTTTTGCGGGTGCCAGCTGCGGGTAACGGGATTCAAGCTGAACCAGCCAGTCGGCCCCGGTAACGGGTTCTGCCAACGGCCAGGTTTCAAGTCGTGTGCCGGTCAGCTCGGCAACCTGCGCAAAGTAAAGAACATTAATTGCTGTGCCACTCACCGCTTTTACCTCCGGATTTGTGAATCAGTCGGATGTTTTCCAGAATGATGCCTTTGTCGGCGGCTTTGCACATATCGTACACCGTCAGTGCGGCCACGCTGCAGGCGGTCATGGCCTCCATTTCGACGCCGGTTTTGGCATCGGTGCGGCAGGTTGAGGTAATGGTAACGCTGTGTGTGGCTTCGTCAAGGGCAAAGTCGACGCCGGCAAAGCTGAGGGGCAGGCTATGGCACAGGGGTATCAGTTCGGCGCACCGCTTGGCGGCCAGAATACCGGCGACACGCGCCGTATTCAGTACTTCGCCTTTGGCATTATCGCGTGCCGTCAGCAGGCCAAAGGCCTGTGCGCTCATGACCACACGCCCTTGAGCCGTGGCGCTGCGCTGGGTGGGGGCTTTATTGCCCACATCGACCATGCGGATCTGCCCGGATTCATCCAGGTGACTGAGAATGGGTTCGTCGTTGTTGCTCATCGTCTCTGCTAATCGTTGTTATGGCATGAAAGACAGATGATATACGCAAGGGGAGGGCGTGTGGTTTTGTGGCCGACTCAGCGCCTGGATGGCAATGTTCTCGGCATTGGTCAAATTTTCGTCATGGGTTCAATGCCCCAGCGCATTCCGGATACGCGCGTAATCAATGAGCTTGTCATGATGGAACCCTTTAATCAGGCCGTCATGACGCGGTACGATAATCGAGGCGCGACGACGCGTCAGGGTTTCGCCTTCGATGACGCCGCGTTCGAACAGAGGGTCGAATTCGTCGAGCAACAGGCCGTGTTCTTCGGCGTAGCGGGTGAAATTATGGCGGGCTGTCATGCGATGCAGGTTGGCGTCGTCCAGTTCCACACCAAAAACGCAGGCGGCCCCGTTGGTTGCACCCGCCATGACGACCCATTGTTCAAACGAAATGCAAAGCTGGCGGTCAGCAACCGCATAGGCCGAGCCATAGGTGGCCATAGACAAAATTGCGGCAGATATTTTTGGCAGAATCATGTGGGTGTCCCGTTCGCGAAGGAAGGGTTTTTCTTTTATGAAGACCCTTATTCTGACAGGGTTGCGTTACAGGCGCATGACGTGCTGGTATTAGAATGTTTATTTTTTCAATGATTTACCAAGAGGAACGCTATGACGATCAAAACAGGTGATACCCTGCCGGAAGGCACACTGACCGAATTCATCGAGGTTGAACAGCAGGGCTGCAGTCTTGGTCCTAACGCATTCAAGGTTTCTGATCTGGTCAAGGGCAAAAAAATCGCGATTTTTGCTGTTCCCGGAGCATTTACGCCCACATGTTCGGCCCAGCATGTCCCCGGCTTTCTGGAACATTTTGACGCATTGAAGGCCAAAGGTATTGATGAGATCTGGTGTGTTGCGGTAAATGACGCCTTTGTCATGGGCGCTTGGGGGCGTGATCAGAAGGTTAATGGCCGCATTCGCATGATGGCCGATGGCAGTGGCCTCTGGACACGTGCGTTGGGGCTGGAGCTTGATCTGGTCGACCGTGGTCTGGGCGTGCGCTCACAACGTTATTCCATGGTCGTCGACAATGGTGTGGTCACCCTGCTCAATCTTGAAAACGGGGGCGGCTATTCCGTCAGTGATGCCGCAACGTTGTTGCAGCAACTCTAAATCTTGAGTGAAGCGGCGTTGTCATCAAAGCAACGCCGTGCAAGACGTAAACCGTGCAGGAGCTTATGGCGTTCAAGCAAGGAATCGCGGCGGCATGATTGGTGCTGTCATTTCATTCTCGTCGTTGTATCTGGCAACTCTGCTGCTGTTGTTGGGCACCGGTTTGTTCAACACCTACCTGGGTATTCGGCTGGCCGAAGCCCAGGTGTCCGAGCTCTGGGTGGGCTCCCTGATTGCGGTGTACTACCTGGGGTTGGTATTGGGTGCCCGAAATGGTCACCGGCTTATTGGCCGTGTCGGTCACATACGGGCTTACGCGTCGTCGGCGGCCGTGGTTACGGTAGCCGTACTGGCGCAGGCTCTGATTGATAACCTGTGGGTATGGGTTGGGTTGCGTTTTCTTGCGGGCCTGGCCATGGTGACGCAGTTCATGGTCATTGAGAACTGGCTGAACGAGCAAACCGAAAACACGTCGCGTGGCAAGGTGTTTGCGTTCTACATGGTGTTTTCGGGTTTGGGTACGGTGCTGGGCCAGTTTTCCCTGACGCTGTTTCCTGCGCTTGATTATCAGCCTCTGGTGTTTGCGGCCATGTGTTCGGCTTTGTGCTTGTTGCCGGTTGCGCTGACGCGCCGGTTGCATCCGGCCATCGTCGAGCCGGCTCCCCTGATGCCGCGTTATTACCTGGCGCGTGTGCCCGTCAGTCTTGTCGTTGTGTTCATCACCGGTACCTTGACTGGTGCCTTTTATGGTCTTGGCCCGGTGTTTGCTTACAAGCAGAATCTTTCAGGTGATCAGGTGGCCATGTTCGTGGCGGTTGCCGTCGCTGCCGGTTTGGTGTCGCAATGGCCGATGGGCTGGCTGGCTGATCGCATGGATCGTGCCCGTCTGATGCGGCTCAATGCCATTGCCCTGGTCATCATCAGTATTCCGTTGTGGGGGTGGATGGTGATGCCGTACTGGGTTTTACTTGTGGTGTCGGCGTGTTTTGGCGTGTTTCAGTTCACCTTGTATCCCATTGCTTCGGCGTTCGCCAATGACAATGTCGAGCCCGAGCGTCGTGTTGGTTTAAGTGCCATTGTCTTGATGGTTTACGGGCTTGGCGCCTGTCTGGGCCCATTGGCGGCAGGGGCCATCATGCGCGAGATCAACCCTGACACATTCTTTGTGTTTGTCGCTGCCTGCTCTGGTTTGCTGGTGCTCTATGTGCGTCCCCAGCGTATGACCGGGGTTCATCTGAGCCAGGATGCGCCAACCCGGTTTGTTCCCATGACCGACATGGAAACTGCCCCGGTGGCCCCGGCACTTGACCCGCGTATCGATTTTGAAACTGATATTTCGCATCAAGCGCCGGCAGCACAGGCGACCGCTGTCGAGTCGTCGGTAGCTGATGATACGGCTACACCGCCTCAGCGCGGGTAAAGCAGCCACATCGCGGTAATCGCCAGCGCAATGCCCGCCAGGTTGATGCGTGACAGTTTTTCGTTAAACACCAGCGCGCCCACCAGCGTACCCAGCGTAATGACACCAATGTTCATGGTTGCGAAAACCAGGCTGGGGTTGGTGGGGAAAGCCTGGTGGGCACTGATGTAGAAGTAAATATTGCCGAAATTCAGCAGGCCCAGCACCAGGCCGCCGATAACGCCTGCCTGTTGCCATTGGGTACGCTGTAAGGTCAGTCCGGCAAACATGACGACCCCGGCCAGTCCAAACGCACCCAGCAGTGTGGCGGCAAAGGCGGTGCCCTGGCGGGCCATTTCCTTGAACAGGATATCAATCGTGCCGTAACCCAGCCAGACGCCCATCAGGCACAGCAGCGTCATCAGGTTCTGGCGGTGTGCGCCGGCCGGTCGTATCAGCAGGGCCAGCAACGCCAGGAAGGCCACGCCAATCGCGATCAGTTTTTGTGTGCTGAAGGTTTCACCAAACCATAGAAACGCTGCGGCCAGCGGGACGAGCAGCGACAGACGCTGTGCGGCGTCGCTGAGCACGATGCCGGCATGTCGTACCGCAGCGGCCATCACCAGAAAGACAGCGGGCAGCAGCAGGCCCAAGGCGGCCAGGATGCCCGACGAGGCCGAAGGCACCAGCAGGGTGTCCAGAGAGGGCGCAGCAGCGTTACGCAAAGTACGGAGGCCACGACATAGTTGACCGCAATCGCCTGCCCGACAGGCACATGGTGACGTCGGGCGATCTTGAGCAGTACCGAAACAGCAACGCTGCAGCCGATGCTGAGAATCAGAAGGAACATCAGCCGTGGTGGGCAGGCGCCTGCTGCTGACTGGCATGCAAACCCAGCCGGTCAAACAGTTTCTGGTCTTCCACAAATTGCGGGTTGCCTGTGGTCAACAGTTTTTCACCATAGAAAATCGAGTTGGCGCCGGCCAGAAAGCACAGGGTTTGCAGGGTATCACTCATGGCTTCGCGGCCTGCCGACAGGCGGACATGTGTCTTGGGCATGGTGATGCGGGCAATGGCAATGGTGCGAACGAACTCCAGCGGGTCAATGTCGGCCGTGTCTTGCAAAGGGTGCCTTCAACCTTGACCAGGTTGTTGATGGGCACCGACTCAGGGTAGGGGGACATATTGGCCAGCTGAACGATCAGGCCTGCACGCTCGCGACGTGATTCGCCCAGCCCGACAATACCGCCACAGCACACGTTGACCCCTGCATTGCGTACACGTTCCAGGGTATCCAGGCGATCTTGATAAGTACGGGTTGAAATGATCTCGCCGTAAAATTCGGGCGAGGTATCCAGGTTGTGATTGTAGTAATCGAGCCCCGCCGCTTTCAGCTGTTCGGCCTGGCCTTCTTTGAGCATGCCCAGGGTGACGCAGGTTTCCAGGCCAAGTGCTTTCACCTGTCGCACCATTTCGGCTACGGCGTCAATGTGGTGTGCCTTGGGTGAGCGCCAGGCGGCCCCCATGCAAAAACGCTGCGCACCGCTGGCCTTGGCTTCGCGTGCGGCCTGCAGAACTTCGTCCAGAGGCAAGAGTTCTTCTTTTTCGACCGGGGTATCGTAGCGTGACGATTGCGGGCAATACGAACAATCTTCCGGACAGCCACCGGTTTTGATGGACAGCAGGCTGGACAGCTGGACGGCATTGATGTCGTGATTTTCACGATGGACGGTTTGCGCCTGGTACATGAGCTCGGGGAAAGGCAGCTCGTACAACGCCAATACGGATTTGACATTCCAGCGTCGGGTGTCAGGTGTGACGGCAGGTTCGTGACGGGAAATGGCAACAGCTTCCATGATGCAGCTCTTCTATACGGGTGTCGGGGATGTTGAACAGGTTTCGGGCAGTTCCGGATGATGGCCTGGAGGGTGCGCTGGAGATGCACCGTGTCGCGTCGTGGTAGATGCCCGGGGAAATGCAGTGTGTATGTTATTGGCGGGGGCAGATGGCTGCAACCGCATTCAGGCCATAAAATCAGCCAATATTTTTAATTTAGACTTCAAGTTCTTTTATTTTTCGCCAATTGTTTGGCTAACATTCGGATCGGTCATGATGACAGGTCACTTCGCAAAATAGTTACCTGTTGTAAAAATGACGAACCCTCCCGTAAACCGCTATCATCATGCCTTTTGCATGCCGGAGACTTGACGCATGACCTTGTTTACGAAAGAAGTCACCATCGAATGGGGTGACTGTGATGAAGCCGGAATTGTTTTCTACCCCAATTACTTTTATTGGTTTGACTGCACATTCCAGGGCTTGTTGCGCAGCCGTGGCCTTAGCCAGCGCGATATCCGTCATAAACTCAAGGGCGTGACTCCGCTGGTTGATGTCGGTGCCACGTTCCGTTCGCCTGGCGCCTACGATGACGTGATTACGATTGAGGCTGGCGAGATTGAATGGTTTGAGCGCCGTTTCAAAGTGCCCTATACCGTCAAGTGCGGTGATCGTTTGCTGGCGACCGGTCACGAATTGCGTGCCTGGGCGCAGTACAAAGACGACGGTGGTATCAAGGGTGCCAATGTGCCCGACGAGTTCAAGGCTTACTTCAAGTAAGCAAGGCTTCAGTGGCCGGCGGGTATTTAGCCGACCGTCATGAAAAGGGTGCCGGCAGGCACCCTTTTCATTTCCGCGCCCTGCAGATCTCCGGATCAGCAGGGTCTGGTTTTTCCGGTCAGGTTTAAAAGCGCCGGGGTTATTGCCTTAACTGTACTTAGCGCGGCGCCATGCGGGTTGCCCCATCGATACGGATGATTTCGCCGTTCAGGTAGCGGTTGCCGACAATATGGCTGACCAGATCGGCAAATTCATCGGGTTGCCCCAGGCGGCGCGGGAAAGGAATGCCGTTGGCCAGCGATTCCTGCACTTCGGGTGATGCCGTGTACAGCAGCGGCGTCAGGAAAATGCCCGGCGCAATGGTCATGACGCGTACGCCAAACTGGGCGAACTCGCGCGCCAGCTGAATGGTCATCGATGCGACGCCACCCTTGGATGCTGCGTAGGCGGCCTGGCCGATTTGCCCTTCGAAAGCAGCCACTGAGCTGGTGAACAGAATCACACCGCGCTCCTCGCCGATCGGGTCGCTGGCGATCATGTCAGCCGCTGCCAGGCGGGTCATGTTGAAGGTGCCGACGAGGTTCAGGTTGATGATTTTGGTGAAGTCTTCCAGCGGCATCGGGCCGCTTTTGCCGACCACTCGTTTGCCCGAGCCTGCACCGGCGCAATTGACCAGCACCCGTGCAACACCGTGTTTTTCACGGGCGATGGCAATGGCTTCCTGCGCACTTTCGGCGCTGGTGACGTCGCAGTGAACAGCGATGCCACCGATGCGTTCCGCAACGGTTTGTGCGCGTTCGGTTTGTACATCCAGAATGGCAACCTTGGCACCTTGTCTGGCGAGGCGCTCGGCGGTGGCTTCACCCAGGCCCGAGGCACCACCGGTGATCAATACAGGGTATCTTTGAGATCCATGGTGTGTCTCCTTAACAGCAACCGTCGGCGGTGGGTGGTTTCAGGCGGGCGTAGCGACCATAGACAGGGTCTTTGTCCAGGCCGAGCAGCCGCACAGCGTTATCACGCAGAATCAGGGTTTGACTTCGTCACGGATGCCGATTTTGTCGAAATCTTCCAGCCAGCGGTCAGGCGTCATGACCGGGAAATCGGAGCCAAACAGCATCTTGTCTTTCAGGATGGTGTTGGCATATTGCACGAGAATGGGCGGGAAATATTTGGGTGACCACCCTGACAGGTCGATATACACCTGAGGTTTGTGGGTCGCAACCGCCAGCGCATTTTCTTGCCAGGGGAATGACGGGTGGGCAATCACAATGGGCATGTCGGGGAAATCAACCGCGACATCGTCCAGGTACATCGGGTCAGAGTACTTCAGGCGTACGCCGCCACCGCCACGCATGCGGGCACCCACACCGGTCTGGCCACTGTGGAAAATGGCAGGCAGACCGGCCTCGGCAATGACTTCGTACAGGTCGTAGGCGGCCCGGTCATTCGGGTAAAATTCTTGTGCGGACGGGTGGAACTTGAAGCCGCGAATGCCAAATTCGTTGATCAGGCGACGGGCCTCACGTGCCCCCATTTTGCCGCGCATCGGGTCAATGCTGGCGAACGGGATCAACACGTCTTTATGCTTGGCCGTTTCTTCCGCGACTTCCTCGTTGGAGATACGAACCTGGCCGTTGGCGCGTTCGGTATCAACCGTAAAGATCACCGCCATCATGTTGCGTTCGCGGTAGTAGGCGGCAGTTTCTTCAATGGTGGGCCGTGGCATCTTTTCTTTGAAGTACTCGGCCATGGCCTTGTCAAAAGCGATCGCGACCTCGTCGGGCGGGTTGCGTGTCGATACCGTGGCGTGAATATGGATATCAATCGCGACAAGGGGTTTCTGTTCAGTCATACAGTGTCCTTTCAGGCAGTTGCAGAATGGGGTTGGGCCAGCAAGACGTCATCGTCATCGGGCTGAACTTCGTACAGTTTCTCGACCAGTGCGGCACGGGTACGCAACATGGTACGCTGGTTAATGGACCCTTTGTCGGTCATTTCACCCAGTTCCATCAGGGCGGGGTCTTTCAGAAGCAGGGCGCGTACGACCCGGTTGGAACTCCCGGTGCCTTTGGCCCAAAGGGTGTTCAATAGCGCTTGTGCCCAGGCGCGAACATCGGGGTTTGAGGCAATTTCCGCCAGTGAAGCGCCTTCAGGCAAGTCGGGTGACAGTCCGGTGGCGGTTGGCAGCAACAGAATCAGCATACCCAGCTCATCCCGGTCGTGGCCGGTAATGACCGCATCATGAATGAACGGCGCGCCGGCCGCGATGATTTGTGAACGCATTGCGCCGACATTAACCCAGGTTCCGCTGATCAGCTTGAAATCTTCAGCGATACGGCCGTTGAAGCGCAGGCCGGCACTGGCATCGTTTTCGTCAATCATCAGAGCAGCATCACCGCTGCAGAAGAAACCGTCGGCATCGAAGGCTTCAGCAGTCAGTTCAGGCTGGCGCCAGTAGCCCGGCGTAATGTTGGGACCGCGATAGCGTACCTCCAGCTTGTCGCCGCAGGGGTTAGCTTGACATCGCAGCCAGGGGCGGGAATGCCGATAACACCGGCTTGCCAGTCGGCCTGGTGTGCGGATGTGGCGAAGGGGCGCTTTCCGTCATCCCCAGACCAGCCGTCATGGGAATACGGGCCCCGACGGTTTGAATGGCAAGTTCGTCGATGGTTTTTTCAGCGGTGCAGGCAGTGCGGCACCGTTGGGGAAAATCAGGCGCAGGCGGCTGAAGAAGGTTTTGCGCAAGACTTCGTCGCGTTTCATCTCATGGGCCAGCACTTCAAGGCCTTTCGGAACCGAGTAGTAAATGGTGGACGGCACTTCGCGCAAGTTGCGCAGGGTTTCAGCCATGCCTTCGGGTGTGGGTTTGCCCTCGTCGATGTACATGGTGCCGCCGTTGTACAGCACAACCCCGAAGTTATTGTTGCCGGCCGCGGTATGGTGCCAGGGCATCCAGTCCACCAGAACCGGCGGTTCTTCGCGCACAAAGGGATAGCATTGCATGTGCATCTGCGGGTTGCAGGTGATCATGCGCTGCGTGTTGATGACCGCCTTGGGCAATTTGGTGGAGCCTGAGGTAAACAGGAATTTGGCGATGGTGTCGCCCGTCACGGCCTGGTGAGCCTGTTGCACTGCCGCTGTGACGGTGTAGGACTCCAGTTCGGCAAAGGGGTGCACTTGCGGCCTTCGATCTCACCTTCAACAAAAATCAGTTCGGTTTCAGGCGGGATTGACTTGAGGATGGCGTTTTCGAAGCGTGTGGCGTCGTAGGCAAAGACGGCACCCGGTGTCAGCAGGTCTGCGGCGTGGCGTACGCGTTCGGCGCTTTTTGACAATAATGAGTAGGCTGGTGAGATGGGGGCGAACGGTATGCCGACATGCTCTGCCGCCAAGGCCAGCAAGGCATGCTCGATACTGTTCTCTGAAAGAATCATTAAAGGACGCTCGGCGCTCAGACCACGATGCAGTAATGCCTGGGCAATCGGCAGGATGCGCTTGACCGCGTCGGCGTAGGTCAGGTGTCGCCAGTCGCCGCCATTGACGCGCTGTGCCAGCAGGGTGGCTTCGGGGCGGATGGTCGCCCAGTGCATCAACGGTTCGGTGTAGCAGCGCGGGAAGGGCTGCAGGGGACGTGCATTGCGCAGCACCACGCTGCCGTCTGCAAGTGCCTCGCGCGTGGCTTCATACGGTCCAAGTGCCAAAGGGCGAAATGGGGCATTGGTTGTCGTCGTCATGGCTTGTCTCCAGTAGTGCGTCAGGGTTAACTCAGGCTGACTTTGGCGGCGCGCTTTTCCAGGAAGGCATTGACGCGTTCTTTTGCTTCGGGGCTCCCTGGGTGATCGATGCCATCAGGGCTTCTGTCAGCAGGCCGTGCGACATGGGCTGTTCAGCAATCAGGGGAAGAGCCTGTGTAATGGCGAAGTTCGACAGGGGGCATTGCCGGCAATCTTGCGAGCCAGTTCACGCGCTTTATCCATGGCCTGACCTTTGGGTGTGACGTAGTGCGTCAGGTTGATGGCCAGCCCTTCACTGGCATTGACAACGTGTCCGGTCAGCATCATTTCCGTGACGCGGGAAAAACCGATCAGCTTCGATACGCGTACCGACCCGCCGCCGCCCAGGAAAATGCCACGCTGGCCTTCGGGCAAGCCGAAGTAGGTGGTTTCATCGGCAACCCTGACGTGAGCTGAGGAGGCCAGTTCCAGACCGCCGCCAACAACAGCACCTTGCATGACACAAACGACGGGTACACGTCCAAACTGGATTTTTGAGAACGCTTCATACCATTTGAATGAATGCTGCACCCCTTCAGCGGTCGTGGTTTCTGTCAGTTCAGACAGGTCAAGGCCGGCGCAAAAATGTTCGCCTTCACCGGCCAGTATGGCAACCCGTACGGTGTCAGGCAGGGTATCGAAGGCAACCCGCAGCTGTTCGACGACCCGCAGGCTGAGCGCGTTGCGTTTTGTCGGTCGTGTCAGGGTGATGGTGGCAATCGTGTCTTCAACAGTCACAGCGACCAGCTGTTCAGGGGTACTTGAGTTCATTGGGGTGTCTCCGATCAGGATTAACGAGGATTGATTATTGTGTCAAAACAGGTATATTGTTAATCCAGTTAACAATGTGCGTATCATATATTTCCGTTCATCCCCACTCTATAAGGGCAAACCCTTGGTTACTTCTGCTGATTCTCTCGAGGACGATGTGTCGGCGTTCACGGATGTCCCGCCGCTAAGTTATGTAGACCTGCAGCGCGATTCGCTGGGTTATGCCATCAAGCGTGCCCAGGTGCGCACATACGGGATTTTGTTCAATGTGCTGGGGCCCGATTCCCTGACGCCGGGGCGGATGACAGCGCTGAGCATTATTGCCACCCAGCAGGGCATTAATCAAAGTGTTCTGGCAGATATGTTGGGGATTACCCGGGCCGGTGTTGTAAAAGTGATTGATTCGCTTCAGTCCGGAGGGTACGTGCGTCGGCAACCCATTCCGGAAGATCGTCGCAGTTATTCGCTTGAGGTCACGGAAAGGGGGTATGCCGAATTACGACGTCTGAATATGTTGCTGCGCGAGCATGAAAAACAGATTGCCGCCAAACTCACTGCCCGCGAGCGCAAGCAGTTGATTGCATTGCTCGAGAAAGTCGCCGCTGAATAAGGAGGGTTTGCCCCCGAGGCTCTTCATCATTAAAGGGGACACCGACATTCATTAGACTTGTTTTTGCGAAGAAACACGTTTAATGGAGTGTATGTCGATGTCCCCAATCGATTCTATCCTAGGGATCCCAGGTTTAGTTGTTCAGCAGGTCAACCGGGCACAGGATATTCACGTCTGGGCCAGGCCCAAACGTCGGCCTAGTTGCCTGTACTGTCAGGCGCCTAATCTGCGCATCAAGGCCACGTACCAACGCACACTCAAGCATACGCGGCAAGGTAACCAATTGATGGTGCTGCACCTGGCCGTGCCCAAGTACCACTGCACCCAGTGCAACCGGTATTTTCGTCATCGGTTTGCCGGTATTGGCCCGCGTCGACGCGCCACCGAAGCCTACCGGCTCGAGGTGTTCGAAGCCCATGAAGGCGGTGTGAGTCAGCGCAAGTTATCCATCACCCACCAGATAGGCAGTGCCACGGTTGAGCGCTGGTATCAGTCGTTTGTGAAGCAGCGGGTCTCGGAGTTATCAGGCCGGGCGTGTCCGCAGGTGCTGGGCATTGATGAGCACTTCTTTACGCGCAAGCAGGGCTATGCCACCACGCTGGTGGATCTGAAGAACCATAAGGTGTTTGATGTGGTGCTGGGACGCTCTGAGGCGAGTCTGCGCAGCTATTTAAAGCGTCTTCCCGGGCGTGAGAGCGTGCGGGTTATTGTGATGGATCTGTCCGAGACGTATCGCCGGATGGCCCAGAAGTACTTCCCCAACGCCCTCATCGTGGCCGACCGCTTCCACGTCGTGCGCCTGGTGAACCAGCACTTTTTGAAGCTGTGGCAGCAGTACGACCCGGAAGGTCGCAAGAACCGCGGGCTGCTCAGTCTGATGCGTCGTCATCACTGGAAGCTCAGTGCGGTACAGAAGGAGAATCTGCGCCAGTATCTGGCCCAAGAGCCGGTACTTCGCGCGCTGTACTTTGCCAAGCAGCAATTGAACGGATTCCTGGTGATGAAAAGCCTGAACAGAAAGCGGGCCCAGAAAATGATGCCTCAGTTCCTGGCCTTGATCGAGCAGTTTGAACAGAGCCCGGCGCGAGCATTGGCCCAAACGCTCAGGGCGTGGCTCGAGCCGATTGTGAGAATGTGGCGCTTTACCAAATCGAACGGCATCACTGAAGGCTTCCATACTAAAATGGAAATGCTCTCACGCCGTGCGTATGGGTTTAGGAACTTTGAGAATTACCGCCTACGGGTCTTGGCCCAGTGCGGTTGGAACGGTGTGATTAACCGTGTCTAGTGAATGCGTGTCCCCCGATAATGGGGTAGAGCCGCCCCCGATAATGGGGGTAGAGCCGGTAGAGTCTTGATAGTGCCCAGTAGTGGAGCCTGGAGCCGTAGTGCCGGAAACGAAAAAACCCTGCATTTTTCAATGCAGGGTTTTAAATTTTTGGCGGAGCGGACGGGACTCGAACCCGCGACCCCCGGCGTGACAGGCCGGTATTCTAACCAACTGAACTACCGCTCCGCAGCGGTTTGGTGCCTAACCATGCCAAATTTCTTTGGCGTCCCCTAGGGGATTCGAACCCCTGTACTCACCGTGAAAGGGTGATGTCCTAGGCCTCTAGACGAAGGGGACCGGACTTAACTAAGACAAGCATTATAACACAGTTTTTAACGCTTGTTTTCTTTACGAAGGTTTTTTTGGTGGAGGTAAGCGGGATCGAACCGCTGACCTCTTGCATGCCATGCAAGCGCTCTCCCAGCTGAGCTATACCCCCAAACCGGACCAGCTTGGCGTTTTCACTTTCGTTTCAACGTTGCGCTGTTTCGTAAAGAAGCGAAATTATGCATCAAATTTTCGGCTTGTGCAAGTCGGCGTGCAAAAGCACCCAAAAATCTGAATATTTCTTGATTTCCGTTGTTTTTTTGATACAGAATAGGTTTTTTCAAGAAAAAAAGACATTTTTTCAGCAAGACTGTTTTTTTATTAGTTGAAAACTGACCGGCGGCGTTGAGATGTATGTTCGGGCAGGCGTTGCCGACAACGGCATATTCTAAAAAAACGAGCAGTTAAGTCCTGCTTGCGCGATAATTGCGCGTTAAACCATTTTTCTTTCATGCGTATGTCCGACTCACAGCCTGATACGTTTTCCCGGTTTGCCGAGTGGTTTCCCCTGACGAGTCGCTTTTCAAGGCGTTGGCCGAAAATGCGGTAATCGGCGTTTACCTGATCTGCCAGAATCGTTTTTTGTATGTAAATACGAAATTGGCAGAAATGTTGGGCTATTCGCGTGAAGAAATGCTGAACGACATGTCGTTGTTCGACATCGTGGCCCACGATGAAAAGCATCTGGTCGGGTCTCATGTTACCCGTACGCTGTCTGGCGAAATCTCGGAATTTCACTACGAGCGCAAGGCACGCAAACAAGACGGGGCCTACATCGATGTCGAAGTGTATGCCTCGGCGATGCGCCTGGGCCCCGAGCCTGTACTTATTGGCATGATGCTCGATATTACGCAGCGCAAGGCCGATGCCAAATCTGCGCACCTGGCTTCCTGGTCTACAAGCACAGCAGCGAGGCCATGGTCATTACCGATGCCAACGGGGTTATTGTTACCGTTAACCCGTCGTTTACCGATATTACGGGTTACCCCCTTGACGAGGTGGTTGGCCAGCGGCTGAATATTCTGAGCTCCGGGCGACATCCTGAAGCGTTCTATCGTGAAATGTGGGGCCAGCTTGCAAAAACTGGCAAGTGGCGTGGTGAAATCTGGAATCGTCGTAAAAACGGCCAGGAATACGTCGAAAACCTGGTTATCAATACGTCATACAACGACGATGGTTCGGTTCGCTGCCGTATCGGTGTGTTTTCCGATATTACGGCAAAGAAAGAAAACGAGCAGTTCATCTGGCGTCAGGCAAATTACGACTTCCTTACCGGGTTGCCTAACCGGAAATTGCTGGAAGACCGTCTGGGTGTCGAACTGGCCAGGGCGCATCGTTCACAAACTGAAGTTGCGCTGATTTTTCTTGATCTTGATTTCTTTAAAGAGGTCAATGACACATTGGGCCATGCCATGGGTGACGATTTGTTGCGTCAGGTGGCCCGACGCCTGACGCAATGCGTGCGCGAGGCCGATACCGTGGCCCGTCTTGGGGGTGACGAGTTTGTCATTATCGCAGGCGGTATCACTGATCGCGGCGTCATTCGCCGTATCTGCGAACAGGTACTCCAATCGTTGGCCAAGCCTTATCGTCTTAAAGAGCAAACCGCGTATGTGTCTGCCAGCGTGGGGGTGGCGTTTTACCCCGGCGATGCCAGTGACGCTGCGCGCTTGATGCGTCATGCCGATCTGGCCATGTATGCGGCCAAAGATGCCGGCAGAAGCCAGTTTCGTTTTTACGACGTCAAAATGCACGAGGCCGTGCGTGAACGCTGGAAACTGGCACGTGACTTGTTGGGGGCCCTTGAAAAGGGCGAATTTGTCCTTCATTACCAGCCCGTCATCGATCTTAAAACCGGGCGTATTGCCAAGGCCGAGGCCTTGATACGCTGGCGTCATCCCGAGCGGGGGTTCGTCAGCCCCGCCTTGTTCATCCCGTTTGCCGAAGACAACGGCCTTATTATCAATATCGGGAACTGGGTTTTGAAGAAGCCACACGCCAGATGGTCGAGTGGCGGTCCATGGGGTACGATGGCTTCAATGTGGGTATCAATGTGTCACCGATCCAGCTCAGGGGTGAAGGTCTTGATCATACGCAGTGGTTGCAGCATCTGGCCAATTCTGGTCTTGAACCCGAACGCATTGTGGTCGAACTGACCGAGCGCGTCCTGATGGATGTCGCACCGGTGGTCACTGAAAAACTGCTGGGGTTTCGGGATGCCGGGGTACAGGTTGCGCTGGATGATTTTGGTACCGGCTATTCGTCGTTGTCGTACCTTAAAAAGTTCGATATCGACTACCTGAAAATCGATCAGTCGTTTGTGCGCAATTTGTCACTTGAGTCTGAAGATATGGCGCTTTGTGAAGCGATGATCATGATGGCACACAAACTGGGCCTGCAGGTTATTGCCGAAGGGGTGGAAACCGAAACCCAGCGCGACTTGCTGATCGGGATCGGATGTGATTTTGGTCAAGGATACCTGTTTTCACGCCCGGTACCCCTGATGAATTTACCCGTTTGCTGGCCCAGGGCTCGATTTCGCTGGCGAAAGCCGCCGGTTGACAGCACCCAGACCGACGATCGCCAGGCCCAGTACCAGTATGGGCCCGTTGCCCCAGCGCACATAAGGGGTCAGGCCTTGTGCCCTTGCACCTCAACGTCAAGCACGCCCATCTGGTGGTCGGGCAGTACCGCACGAACGGTACCGTCGGCATCGATGGCCGCGGTCATCCCTGTGTTGGTGGCGCGCAGCATGGGCCGCGCTGTTTCAATGGCACGCAGGCGCGATATTTGCAGGTGCTGCTGCAGCGCCCATGATTTCCCGAACCAGGCCAGATTACTGACATTGACCAGCAGGCTGGCACCGGGCTGCTCTGTGGTGCCCCACCGCACGGCCTGGATGATTTCCTCGCCAAACACGTCTTCGTAGCAAATATTGGGTGCAATCCGTTGGCCAGCCAGCTCAAACGGTGGTTGGCTCTGTTTGCCCCGGTCAAAGTCACCCAGCGGTATGTTCATGGCATCGACAAACCAGCGAAAGCCGGGCGGAATGAATTCGCCAAACGGCACCAGGTGGTGTTTGTCGTAGCGCAAATCGATTTGGCCCTGATGCAGGGTTTCTGGCGTGGTCGTGCCGTTGAATGCAATGACGCTGTTGGTATAGTGCTGCCGGCCATCGGGTGACGTATTCAGCGGAGCCCCCATCACGATGGTGGCATTGCGTTGGCGTGCAATATCGACCCACCGTTGCCAGGTTTGTGTGGCCAGCCGGTTCTGGAAAACCGGCATGACGGTTTCAGGCAGGATGATGACCGAGGGCGGAGCACCGCCTTCTTTCGGGGGCAGACCGGCCATATGAAGGTAGGCGTTAATGCCGTATTGCAGGTGGGCGGGGTCAAATTTTACCGCTTGGGGAATATTGCCCTGAACCAGGCGAACCATGATCGGGTCACCATAGGGCTGTGACCATTGCAGCTGGCCCAGACCGGCACCCGCCAGTACAAGAGCGATGGCGCAGGCAACGGTTAGGGCGGCGGGGGTTTCATTGGCGCTGCGCTGAGACTTGATGAGCAAGGCAATGGCCCCAGCCACAAAGGCGGCCAGCCAGGCCAGGCCATACACGCCAAGTACTGGTGCCCAACCTGACAGCGGACCATCAACATGGCCGTATCCGGCATTCAGCCAGGGAAGCCGGTAAACAAGGTGCCGCGCAGCCACTCGAGCAGCATCCAGCACGAAGCCCACAGGGCGACAGCAAAAAGAAACCCGGTAAATCGACCCGTCGGGGGTGAGTCGGTGGAGAGAGGCCCAAGGGCGATCGGTTTTCTGGCCAGAAGCCATGTCAGGCCGCACGCGATGCTGCTGAAGGTGGCCAGCCCCAGCCCCATGACCAGTACCGCTGCGATGGCCATGGCCGGCGGCATGCCGCCATAGGTGTGCAGGCTGAAAAAGATCCAGTACAAACCCAGGGTGAAATTACCCAGGCCAAAAAGCAGGCCGCTGAAGGCCGCACTGCGTGTCGATCTGGCGCGCCAGACCCAGAGCGCAAGGAAGGACAGGGTCAGGACCTGAACATATGGCAGCAGCCAGACGGGCAGGGGTCCATCGGAAAAGCTGAAGGCGTGCGCCGCCCCGATGAGCAGGGGCTGCAGCGTGCGCCGGGCACTGTTCAGGCGGGCCAGACGAGGGTTAGTCATGGGGTGGTGTGAGCAAGGAGTTCTCGTCGTGCTGGATGTTGATCCAAAGTACCCGCATTGCGTCGGCTCCGACCACGGTGATGTTCAGACCTTCGCGGTTGACGGTGTCGCCACGCTTTGGGATATGCCCGAGTTCTGCGGTGATCCAGCCCCCGAGGGTGTCGTATTCATCATTTGGCAGGGTGGTGTTGAAGGCACGATTAAAGACATCGATTTCGGTAATGCCCATGGCGCGCCAGTTGTTGCTGCCCGTCTGGAAGATGGTTTTTTCTGCTTCTTCGTCGTATTCGTCTTCGATGTCGCCAACAATCTGTTCGAGTACGTCTTCCATGGTGACCAGACCCGCCGTGCCGCCATGTTCGTTAATGACGATGGCCAGATGATTGCGGTTGTTGCGGAATTCGTGCAGCAATACATTCAAACGCTTGGATTCAGGGATGAAAACAGCCGGCCGGATCAGGGGACGCAGGTCAATGGATGGATTGGTGATGGTCAGCAACAAATCTTTGGCAAGCAAAATGCCGACAATGTTGTCACGATCGTTTTCGTAGATAGGGAACCGGGAGTGCGCTGTCTCGATGATTTCAGGCAACAGCTCGGACAAGGGCTTGCTGATGTCAAGCATGTCCATTCTGGAACGCGGCACCATGATATCGCCCGCTGTCTTGCTGGCCACATCAAGGGCACCGGCAATCATGGTAAATGAATCGGCATCAATGATTTCGCGTTCGTGGGCCGCTTGCAGGAGTTCGCGGATATCTTCACGGTCTTCGGGCTCGGCACGGATGCGCGAAACGAGTCGTGCCAGCAGTGATTTGGACGCCGGTTTACCCGGTCGAGGTTCAGTATCGGGGGATTGTGAGTCGGACATTGTCACGAGGACGAGTTTAGGGAATCCCAAGCATAACGGAAATTTGTGACGATTTCAGGGTGGCGCGTTGTCAGGCGATATAGGGGTTTGCGATATGCAAGCGGTCCAGCAGTTCAATTTCCAGCGCCTCCATTTCGCTGGCCTGATCGTCGTCAAGGTGGTCGTAGCCCAGCGAGTGCAGCAGGCCGTGCAGCGCTAGATGCGCGGCGTGGTGTTGCAGTGTCTTGTGTTGTGCAAGGGCTTCGGATACGAGTACGGGGTAGCACAACACAATGTCGGCACGAAGGGTGCCCAGCGGGTCGGTACCGTATTCAAAGGTCAGGACATTGGTGGCGTAGTCCTTTTGCCGGAATTGCCGGTTCAGGGCCTGACCTTCATCGGCATCAACGATGCGCAGGCTGATTTCAATACGCTGGATGTCGAGTTCAAACTGCTTTGACACGTAGCTTACGGCCCCTTTCAGCCAGCTGCGCAGACGCCAGCGCGGCAGTTCAGGGGCTGCTGTGCCGTATTGAACCGAAAGACCGAATTCAGGGGTGGTGACTGGCATTGGCTTTTTCGTAGGCATCAACAATACGGGCGACCAGGGGATGACGTACCACGTCGCGGCTGGTAAAGCGGGTGGTGGCGATACCCTGGACCGAGTCCAGGACCTCAAGGGCATGCGTCAGACCGCTGGGGTGGCCTTTGGGCAGGTCAATTTGCGACGGGTCGCCATTGATGACCGCTTTACTGCCGAAACCGATACGGGTCAGGAACATTTTCATTTGTTCCGGCGTAGTGTTCTGGGCTTCGTCGAGAATCACAAACGAATGATTAAGAGTGCGGCCGCGCATGTAAGCCAGCGGCGCGATTTCAATCGTCTGTTTCTCGAAAAGTCGTTGCACTTTTTCAAAGCCCATCAGGTCGTACAGGGCATCGTAAAGCGGGCGCAGATAGGGGTCGACTTTCTGGGCCAGGTCGCCTGGCAAAAAGCCCAGGCGTTCGCCGGCTTCGACAGCCGGGCGGGTAAGGACCAGGCGTTGAACGGAATCGCGCTCAAGGGCATCGATGGCGCAGGCGACAGCAAGCCAGGTTTTCCCGGTGCCCGCAGGGCCGACGCCAAAGGTGATGTCGTGCTTGAGGATGTTGTTGAGATAGTCACGCTGGCGTGGCGTACGCGGGCGCAGGTCGGTGCGGCGTGTACGCAAGACCAGGTCCATGCTCAGGTCATCGACTGGCGGCAGTTCTGGCAGTTCGGGTGCTTTGGCAACGGGTTCCGGTTCAAGCTGTGTTCGGCCAGCCCCGAGCTCAACCAACCCAAGCTGAATGTCGTCGATGGTCAGTGCCTTGTGCACGGCGCGATCATGAAACCACTGTACGGCATTGCGGGCTGCCTGTGCCTGTTCTCCCTCGATGGTGATCTGGCTGCCACGGCGGTTCAGTGAAACGTTCCAGCCGTCGGCAATCTGGCGCAGATTTTCATCCAGGGGGCCACACAGGTTGGCCGGTGCATGTTGTCGCCTTCAAGGCGCAAGGTGACGGGCTTGTTGCGTCGGGCTCGTGTCATGTATGCAGTTCGCCTTTCAACGTATTGGTATTGGTTTGGGTGACCTTGACATCAACCATGTGTCCGATCAGGTGGGCCGGTGCCGGGAAGTTGATGATCCGGTTGTTTTCGGTGCGCCCCATCAGTTCGTTGGGGTCGCGCCGCGAGGCCGTTCCGCCAGTGCCCGTTGCACGCTGCCGACCATGCCGGTACTGATGGCTGCGGCATGCTCATTGATAAGGGCCTGCAGGCGGTAAAGGCGTTCAAGCTTCTGTTCTTTGGTGGTGTTGTCTTCAAGGTCGGCAGCCGGGGTACCCGGCCGGCGTGAATAGATGAACGAGAATGACTGGTCAAAACCCACATCGCGGATGAGCTTGAGGGTTTGTTCGAAGTCTTCCTCGGTTTCGCCGGGAAATCCGACGATGAAGTCCGACGATAGCGTCATGCCTGGCCGCGCTGCACGCAGCCGCCGCACGATGGATTTGAATTCGATGCCGGTATAGCCCCGTTTCATGGCCGCCAGGATGCGATCGCTGCCGGCCTGGACTGGCAAGTGCAGGAAGGGGACCAGTTTGGACAGGTTGCCGTGGGCCTCGATGAGGCGCGAGGTCATTTCTTTCGGATGCGATGTCGTGTAGCGAATACGTTCGATGCCGGGGATATCGTGTATGTATTCGAGCAGCATGGCGAAGTCGGCAATGTCGCTGGTGTCGCCCATGGGGCCACGATAGGCATTGACGTTTTGCCCGAGCAGGGTGATTTCTTTGACACCCTGGTCGGCCAGGTCGGCCACTTCGGTCAGGACATCGTCGAACGGGCGCGAGATTTCTTCGCCCCGGGTATAGGGCACCACACAGAACGTGCAGTATTTGCTGCAGCCTTCCATGATCGACACAAAGGCCGTCGGGCCATCAATGCGCGCTGGCGGGAGGGCATCGAATTTTTCAATTTCAGGGAAGCTGATGTCAACCTGCGAACGACCGGTCAGGCGGCGTTTTTCGATCAGTTGCGGCAGGCGGTGCAGGGTTTGCGGGCCGAATACCACATCGACGTAGGGGGCCCGCTGCACGATGACGTCGCCTTCCTGGCTGGCCACGCAGCCACCCACACCAATGACAAGGTTGGGGTTCAGCTGTTTGAGGTGCTGTACGCGGCCGAGGTCTGAAAACACTTTTTCTTGCGCCTTTTCGCGCACCGAACAGGTGTTGAACAGAATCACGTCGGCTTCTTCAGGGTTCTGGGTGATTTCCAGGCCACGGTCACCGCGCAGGACGTCGGCCATTTTGTCAGAATCGTATTCGTTCATCTGGCAGCCGAAGGTTTTGATGAAAAGCTTGCGCGGGCGTGTGGTGTCGGTCGACGGGGTGTCGATTCGTTTGAGTGGGGTTTCTTGCATGATGGGTCGCCGGAACGGGTGTTTATCCCGGGGGCATAATTAGAGTGATGACAATTGATCATTGTACCGCGCGAGTCCGGCCTCGCGTACCGTCGGCCCGTGCGTTGGCTGACGTTCGTCCGGCCTGTGGCTGGCGCATGATTACGGCCTATAA
Organism: Neopusillimonas aromaticivorans; assembly: GCF_030344915.1. GTDB lineage: Bacteria > Pseudomonadota > Gammaproteobacteria > Burkholderiales > Burkholderiaceae_B > Neopusillimonas > Neopusillimonas aromaticivorans. The sequence continues at coordinate 2,190,392 of NZ_CP128233.1, forward strand.
TAATTTGCGTATATCGAAGAGGTATAAGCAAATAATTTTTTGTAATTAAGCATCGATCTTCGATATTTTTTGTCGTTCTGACCTTCGGAGGCTGACATGTCTGAACAAATCAATTTGCCACGTCGTCGTATCATGGCCGCAGCCGGTGCTGCCGCCGCCTGGGCGGGTCTGGGTACGGCACACGCCGACTCAACCGAGCCCGCGTCCAAATCGAATCCTGGCCCGGTATCCGCGGCTAAACCGCTACCTGAATATGCACAATGGAAGCATGCCGACAGCATGATCGTGCACAGCGCCAACACCATTGAAACGCGTCGCGACGCTTTTGGTAACAGTGTTGTTACACCGCTCAATCGCCTGTTCGTGCGTAACAATGTCAGTCCGCCAAATGCGTCCATAATGGCAGACCCTGACGCTTGGGTTGTCGAGGTGCAGGGTGTCGGCAAGCCGCAATCGTTTACTGTGGCTGACCTGAAAACCATGGGTTTGCAGGCGTTGCCCATGGTGCTGCAATGCTCCGGTAACGGTCGGGCGTATTTTGAGCATAAACCCGGTGGTACTCAGTGGCAGGTCGGTGCTGCAGGTTGTGTGGTCTTTACTGGCGTGCCGGTCAAGGCAGTTGTCGAGGCCTTGGGCGGTGTGGCCAATGGTATGGTCTACATGACCGGCACCGGCGGTGAAGAAATCCCCGCAGGGCTTGATCCAAATACGGTTATGGTCGAACGTTCGGTACCGCTTGAAGCCATGCAAGATGCCATTCTGGCCTGGGAGGTCAATGGCGAGCCCTTGCCTCTGGCGCATGGTGGGCCCTTGCGTCTGATTGTTCCCGGGTATACCGGCGTTAATAGCGTCAAGTACCTGAAGCGGCTGGCCTTTACCAAAGAGCAGTCCATGGCCAGCATTCAGCAGAACAGCTACCGTATGACCGATATCGGTGTTAAAGGCGCAGCGACATTCCCGGCAGTGTGGCAAATGCCACCCAAGTCCTGGATTACATCACCGTCCAGCCCCGATGCGCCGGTGAAAGCCGGGAAGGTTGTCATTGGTGGTCTGGCGATGGGTGGCGTCGATGCCGCCACTAAAATCGAGGTGTCGCTTAATGGGGGCAAAGACTGGCAAGCAGCGCAGTTTGTCGGCCCTGACCTGGGTAAATATGCATGGCGTCAGTTTGCCTTCCAGGCAAACCTGAAGCCGGGCAGCTACAATCTGGCTTGCCGCACAACCAACGCAAAAGGTGAAACCCAACCGGCTGATCGGGTCGAGAATAACCGTGGCTACAACAACAATAGCTGGCGGGATCACATGGTCACAATCAACGTCGTTTAAGCAAGGAAGTTTTCATGAAATTCGCAGCAATCGCAACCGCCTCGCTGCTGGCCATTACAGGCACGCCCGCCATGGCCGACGAAGCGCAACTGGCTCGTGGTAAAGAGCTGTTCATGACCAAGGCTGTACCGGCCTGTTCCGTTTGTCATGTTATGGCTGACGCGGGCTCGGTGGGTACTATTGGTCCCAATCTCGACGAGCTCAAGCCTGACACCGCCCGCATCCTCAAGGTTCTGAATGAGGGTATGGGCGCCATGCCGTCGTTCAAGGCTTCGCTCAGTTCGGCCGATATGGAAGCTGTTGCTGCCTATGTCGTGAAGTCTACAAGCAAGTAAGTTGTTTTAGCGGGGGTGGCCGATATCAAGGATGCCCCGCCATAAACAAGAATGCCCCGGTTTCGTTCCGGGGCATTCTTGTTTATGGCGCCAGAATGGCGCGGTCTTGCTGTGCCTGACATGAGCGCATGCCTGCGGGCGCAAGCCCCGCTGCGCGGTTGGTCAGCCTTCTTCCAGTTCGGCGGCCGGGTCGTCTTTCTTGACGGGTTTCACCAGGTCTTCACGCTTGACACCCAGCCACATGGCAATGGCGGCCGCAACAAACACGGATGAGTAAATGCCGAACCAGATCCCGATGGTGAGCGCCAGGGCAAAGTAGTGCAGGGTGGGGCCGCCAAAGATCAACATGGACACCACCATGATTTGCGTAGACCCGTGGGTGATGATGGTACGGGAAATGGTTTGGGTGATTGCACTGTCAATGATTTCTCGAACGGAAGCCTTGCGGTTTTTACGGAAGTTTTCACGGATACGATCCATGATGACCACGGATTCGTTCACCGAGTACCCCAGAACGGCCAGAACACCGGCCAGTACCGCCAGTGAAAATTCCCATTGGAAAAAGGCGAAGAAGCCGAGAATAATGACGACGTCGTGCAGGTTGGCGACAACGCCTGCTAACGCAAATTTCCATTCGAAACGCATCGCCAGGTAAATCATGATGCCGATGACAACGCATAGCAGTGCCATCAGGCCATTGTTCACCAGCTCCTGCCCCACTTGCGGCCCGACGAACTCTACCCGTCGCAGTTCAACGTCCGGGCTTTGTGCTTTCAGTGTTTCGAACACGGTTTCGCTTTGTTTGGCGGTGTCTTCGCCTTCGCGAACCGGCAGGCGAATCAGCACATCTTGCGATGTGCCAAAGTTTTGCACCTGGAAATCGCTGTAACCCAGGTCAGTCAGGCTGCCCCGGATTTTTTCCAGGTCGGCGGCTTGTTCATAGTGCGTTTCCATGACCGTACCACCCGTAAATTCGATCGACAGGTGGAAGCCGCGTGTGGCAATGAAAAATACGGCCAGTACAAAGGTGATGAAACTGATGAGGTTCAGCACCAGCGCGTTGCGCATGAACGGGATGGTGCGTTGGATACGGAAAAATTCCATGGTCGTGATGCCTGATACGTTGATTGCCGGTTGCCGGGCTTAGTCTTTGGGTTTCCAGATCTGGCCAATAGAAATCGACTGCAGCTTGCGCTTGCGGCCATACCAGAGGTTGACGATGGCACGTACCCCGACCACCGAGGAGAACATCGAGGTCAGAATGCCCAGGCAGTGGACGACGGCAAAACCCCGCACGGGGCCGCTGCCAAACGCCAGCAATGCCAGGCCGACAATAAGCGTGGTCAGGTTGGAGTCAAGAATGGTGGCCCACGCGCGTTCGAAACCCAGTGTGATGGCCTGCTGGGGGGCTACACCAGCCCGCAGTTCTTCACGAATACGCTCGTTGATCAGGACGTTGGAGTCGATGGCCATGCCCAGCGTAAGGGCAATAGCGGCGATACCGGGCAGCGTCAGCGTGGCTTGCAGCATTGACAGTGCGGCAAACAGCAGCAGAACGTTGAAGGTCAGCCCAAGCGTCGAGAACACGCCGAACAGGCGGTAGTACATAATGATGAACAGGGCCAGTGCGATGAACCCGTACAGCGTGGAGTAAAAACCCATCTGGATGTTTTCGGCACCCAGGCTTGGCCCGATGGTGCGTTCTTCAATGATGTTCATTGGCGCAGCCAGTGAGCCGGCGCGCAGCAGCAAGGAGACGTCAGCGGCCTCCTGGGCCGACATGCTGCCGGTAATTTGCACCTGGCCACCAGGAATTTCACTGCGAATGACGGGTGCGGTGACAACCTGGCCTTTACCTTTTTCAAACAGCAGAATGGCCATGCGCTTGTTGATGTTGTCGCGGGTGACATCGCGGAAAATCCGTGCGCCCTTGGCATCCAGGGTCAGGTTGACCGAAGGTTGCTGGGTTTGCTGGTCGCGCCCGGGCTGGGCATCCTGCAGGTTTTCCCCGGTCAGGATCACCTGGCGGCGCAACAGCAAGGGGCGACCGTCGGCATCTTCATAGCGCTCAAGACCGAATGGAACTGTGCCGGCTGCCAGTGCCGTCTGAGCGGCACTGGGAGTCGTCGACCATGCGGATTTCAAGCGTGGCCGTACGTCCGAGGATCTCTTTGGCCTTGGCTACATCTTGCACGCCGGGCAACTGGACCACAATACGGTCGGCACCCTGTTGCTGGATCACCGGCTCGGCGACGCCAAGCTCGTTGATGCGGTTATGCAGGGTGGTGATATTTTGTTTAAGTGCGTTGGTTTGAACGTCGGTAACGGCGGATTCTGTCAGGCGTGCCGTAAAGACTTCGTTGGCGCCTGAAGTGGCGGGGGTGAAGGCCAGTTCGGGCAGACGGCTGCGCAGCGCGGCGATGGCGGCGTCCCGGGCGGCGGCGTCGCTGAAGCGCGCCACGATAGACAGCCCGTCGCGTTCAACCCCGCCGGTTTCAATACGGTTTTCGCGCAGGATGGTGCGTACATCGTTCGACATGGTGTCGTAACGGCCGGTCAAGGCCCCTTGCATGTCAACCTGCAGCAGGAAGTGCACCCCGCCCCGCAGGTCGAGACCCAGATACATCGGGTGGGCTCCCAGTGCGGTCAGCCAGGTGGGTGAGGCCGGCAGCAGGTTCAGTGCGACGGTGTAGCCCGGGTCGGCTGGGTCGGGGTTAAACGCCTTTTCAATGACATCTTTGGCTTTCAGCTGAATGTCAGGCGAGTCAAAGCGGATGCGTACGGTACCAACCGGGCCGTTCTGTTCAAAAACGCGCCGGTAGGCGTAATGTTCTGCTCTTGCAGCAGGGTTTGGGCCCGTTGCAGCGTGGTGTAGTCAACCTTGACCGATGTTTTCGCCCCGGCAATCTGCACGGCCGGCGATTCGCCGAAAAAATTGGGCAAGGTGTAGATGAGCCCGATGATGACGGCGACCAGTACGGTCAGATACTTCCAGAGAGGATAACGATTCATGGCAGGTTGATCTTGAACGCAGGAAAAAGCCCCGGCGGATTGCAGGTGCCGGGGCCGGAAGCAAGCCAGATTACAGCGACTTGATGGTGCCCTTGGGCAGAACGGCGCTGACGGCTGTGCGCTGGAAGACGACCTCGACAGGCTTGTCGGCCAGGTCGGAGACTTCGACCGTGATGTAGCTTTCGGCCACTTTGGTGACTTTGCCCAGAATGCCGCCGGAGGTGATGACTTCGTCGCCCTTGGCCAGGTTGGCGACCATATTGCGATGCTCTTTCTGACGTTTCATCTGGGGACGGATCATCAGGAAGTACAAGATGACGAACATCAGGATGATGGGCAGCATCCCCATCAGGGCATTACCCTCGGCCGGGGCTTGGGCAATAATGTGTGTAACGGTGTCAAGGGCGGACATTCAATAGCTCCTGAATTTTTCTGGGTTAATTTTCTATTGTAGCGACATCTGTCTAACTGATGCCGCGGGCGCGATCTTCATGGAACTGGGCCTTCCACTGGGCAAACGTGCCTGCTTCAATGGCCTCGCGCATTTCGGCCATGATCTTCAGGTAAAAGTGCAGATTGTGCAAGGTATTCAGGCGTGAGCCGGTGATTTCATTCGATTTCTGCAGGTGATGCAGGTAGGCGCGCGAGAAATGGCTGCAGGTGTGGCAGTCGCAGCTGGGGTCCAGTGGACGGGTGTCGTCGCGGTAGCGGGCGTTACGGATCTTGATGTCGCCAAACCGGGTGAACAACCAGCCGTTGCGGGCGTTGCGCGTAGGCATGACGCAATCGAACATGTCAATGCCCTTGCTGACGCCCTCGACCAGGTCTTCCGGGGTTCCGACGCCCATCAGGTAACGGGGGGCGTTGGCAGGCAATCGCGGGGCGACGTGGCCGAGAATGCGCAACATGTCTTCTTTGGGTTCGCCCACCGACAGACCGCCAATCGCATAGCCATGAAAGCCGATGTCGGTCAGGCCGGCCAGCGATTCGTCGCGCAATGATTCATACATGCCGCCTTGCACAATGCCGAACAGGGCATTGGGGTTTTCAAGTGCATCGAAGGCATCGCGTGACCGTTTGGCCCAGCGCAGTGACATGCGCATCGATTTCGCGGCTTCTTCGGCTGTGGCGGGGCGCCCGTCAATCGCGTAGGGGGTGCATTCATCAAACACCATGGCGATGTCTGAATTCAATGAGCGCTGGATGCGCATGGATTCTTCCGGCGTCAGGAACAGGCGTGCGCCATCGATGGGAGAGGCAAATTTCACCCCTTCTTCGGTGATTTTGCGCAAACCATTCAGGCTGAACACCTGAAACCCGCCCGAATCAGTCAGGATGGGCTTGTTCCACTGCATGAAACCGTGCAAGCCGCCGTGCTTTTCCATGATTTCGGTGCCGGGACGCAGCCATAAGTGAAACGTGTTGCCCAGTACGATCTGGGCGCCGATCTGTTCGAGCTCATGCGGGAGCATGGCTTTGACGCTGCCGTAGGTACCTACCGGCATGAAAATGGGTGTCTGGACGACGCCGTGGTTCAGTGTCATCTGGCCGCGGCGTGCAGCGCCGTCGGTTTTAAGCAGTTTGAAATCAAGACCGGTCATGGGTTGGGGCTTTCGATAAACATGGCATCGCCATAACTGAAAAAACGGTAGCGCTGGGCGACCGCATGGGCATAGGCTTGCCGGATCGGCGTCATGCCGGCCAAGGCCGACACCAGCATCATGAGCGTCGACTTGGGCAAGTGGAAATTGGTGATCAGGGCGTCAACCAGCCGGAATGGATAGCCGGGCGTGATGAACAGGTTGGTGTCGCCGCTCAGGCTGTTTTCATCCTTTCCGGCGGACAGCAGTGCAGCCGCCGACTCAAGTGAGCGAACGCTGGTGGTGCCGACCGCAACCACCCGGCCGCCACGTTCACGGGCGGTACGGATTTTGGCAATGACCTCTGCACCGACACTGAAGCGTTCGAAATGCATTTTATGTTCGCTGAGCGTGTCGACCCGGACGGGTTGAAACGTACCCGCTCCGACGTGAAGCGTGACGAAACATTGTTCGATGCCCATGCCAGCCAGATGGTTCAGCATGGCCTCATCGAAGTGCAGCCCTGCGGTTGGCGCAGCGACTGCACCGGGAGACTGCGCGTAGACGGTCTGGTAACGGGCGTCGTCTTCGGCGTCGGGTGAGTGTTCAATGTAGGGGGAGCGGCGTTGACCCGTGCTGCTCGAGCAGCGACAGGGCATCGTCAGGGAATTCAACTTCGAACAAGGCATCGTCGCGCCCGGTGACAGTCAGTGCCAGATCATCATTGATGTGCAGCACAGTCCCGGGTTTGGGTGATTTGCTGGCCTTGATGTGCGCCAGCGCCTTGCGCTGGTCAAGCAGGCGCTCGATCAGCAGTTCCACCTTGCCGCCGCTGGCCTTATGGCCCAGCAGGCGAGCTTTGATGACCCGGGTGTTGTTGAACACCAGAAGGTCGTTCGGACGCAGCAGGCCCGGCAGATCGGTGAACTGGCGGTCGTGCAGACGGCTGTGGTCGTCAAGGTGCAGCAACCGGCTGGCCGTGCGCTGGGCCGCCGGCTTTTGGGCAATAAGGTCGGCTGGAAGGTCGTAATCGAAATCGGACAGTTGCAGGTCGGGGTTCACGTGAAAATTCAGCCACAGCGTTTTAAGGAGTCAACCCGCTATTTTAAGTGCTTGTGTCAAAATTGCAGGGCGCACCCTGTTATGGGCGCTTTTCGGTATGCTAGCGTTTCGCGGGGTTATTTCAGGTGGGTTTGCCAAAGGTGTTTTGCATGAATTTCGGGGTAGGGTTGGGGCGCATGCGTCGTTGGGTGGTGTCGACAGGTTTTGTGGCCGCCGTTGCGGCTCTCGCGTCTGGTGCGACGCTTGCACAAGGTTTGCCTCCCGAACTGCAACAGGCGTGGCGTGCAACCCGTCTGTCTGAAAATGAAGTGTCCATCGTGGTGCAAGAGCTCAACGGCCCCCGACTGGTGGCCATCAATGCCGATCAGCCCCGCAATCCGGCGTCAGTCATGAAAATGGTCACGACCTGGGCGGCCCTGTCGGGGTTGGGGCCCGAGTACCGTTGGCGTACTGCGTTTTATGCCGACGGCGATGGCCGGCCCGATGCACAGGGCGGCCTGAAGGGGCCGCTTTATCTCAAAGCGGCCGGTGATCCGCTGCTCAGTGTTCAAGAATTATGGTCGCTGCTGCGCGAGTTGCGTTTGCGAGGCATCAAGAATTTGTCTGAAGTCGTTGTCGACCGTTCGGTGTTTGGTCCGGTTGCGATTGATACCGGTGCATTTGATGGTGCTGCAGACCGTCCTTACAACGCCAGCCCTGATGCCCTGGTGGTTGGGCTGGGGGCGGTGCGGCTGTCCTTTCAGCCCGATCCGGTGGCCCGGAAATGGGTGCCGGTTATTGACCCTCCTTCACGAAACATCCGTGTAGCTGGTGAAGTCCTCTGGAGCGATCAGACGTGTCCGGGGTCGCCGTCCGTCAGCACCGCTGTTATTGCTGGGGGCGGCGGAGCAACCATTCAAGTGTCAGGCACGGCAGCCGGGTCCTGCGGTGAATTCAGTGTCTATCGGCTGGCCCTTTCCCAACCCCAGCATTTTGAAACCGTGTTTCGCCAGATCTGGGGAGAGCTGGGCGGGACGCTGGCCAAAGGGGTCCGCGACGGGGTGACACCGGCACGTGCCACGCTGGTGGCCTGGCACGACTCCGAATCGTTGTCTGACATGATCCGGCACGTCAACAAGTTCAGTAACAACGTCATGGCGAGGTTGTTACTGCTGACGCTGGGGGCCGAAGAGGTCGGGCGCGGAGCAACGGCACAGACCGGGGCCCAGGCCGCCCTGCGCATCTTGCAAACGCAGAGCGTGGACACGCGGGGGTGGGCCATTGATAACGGGGCTGGGTTGTCACGAGATGCCCGCCTTACAGCCTCTGGCCTGGCCAGCATGCTGAATGCCGCCTGGAATTCGCCCATGATGCCGGAGTTCATTTCATCCCTGGCGATTGTCGGAGTCGATGGCACCGTACGGCGCCGGTTACGTTCCGACGAGGCCCGTGGCCGCGCACATCTTAAAACGGGTACCTTGCGTGATGTTCGTGCCGTTGCGGGGTACGTGCTGGGTGCCAGCGGTCGTCGTTACCTGATGGTCAGTATTGCCAACGGTGAGCGCTCTACCGCTATTCGTGCGTTCGACGATGCGCTTATTTCCTGGCTCTCCGAGCGCTGATGGCTCGCGTTGCCACTTCATTATTCCACCGCAGGAAAACTCCATGCCCATACATGAAATCCGTCACCCGCTGATCCGCCACAAACTGGGCCTGATGCGCCGTGCTGACCTCAGTACCAAGAACTTCCGTGAAATGTCGCAGGAAATCGCTGCCTTGCTGACCTACGAAGCGACCAAAGATCTGCCGCTCGAGCCCCACACCATCCAGGGGTGGTGCGGTGCAATGGATGTCGAGAAGCTGGCGGGCAAGAAAGTCACCGTGGTGCCTATCCTGCGTGCCGGTATTGGCATGCTCGACGGGGTGTTGACGCTGGTGCCGGGTGCCAAGGTAAGTGCTGTCGGTATTGCCCGCAACGAAGAAACCCTGCAGGCGCAAACCTATCTGGAACGGCTGGCGGGCTCGCTTGAGCAGCGTCTGGCCCTGATCGTCGACCCGATGCTGGCGACAGGCGGGTCTATGGTTGCCACTATCGACATGCTCAAGAAGGCCGGGGCGGTCAATATCCGCGCCCTGGTGCTGGTGGCAGCCCCAGAGGGTATCCAGGCCGTCGAGTCGGCTCATCCCGATGTGCATATTTACACAGCGTCCATCGACAGTCACCTGAATGAAGACGGTTACATCATTCCGGGCCTGGGTGATGCGGGCGACCGCATTTTCGGAACCCGCCAGAAAGAGGATTAGGGTGTTGTGCGGCGTCTGATTGCGGTAGTATCGAAGTTGACCACTTAAACAGCTCACAGGAGATCCCCATGGCTGATAAAGATCTTAAGGCGCAGGAAGAGAATTTCATCGAAGAAGTGAAAGAAAGTCTTGATGACGCCGAGCGTCTGTTACGTGAGGCGGCCGAGCTTACCGGTGACAAGGCGGTGCAAATGCGCGAGCGTGCACTCGAATCGTTGCGCCGTACCCGCCTGGCCTTGTACGACACGCAAGACGCGATGCTCGAAAAAGGTCGCCGTGCGGCTCGGGCTACCGATGAGTATGTGCATGACAAACCTTGGCAAGCCATTGGCTTGGCAGGCCTGACCGGCTTGCTTATTGGCATGCTGATCAGCCGTCGTTAAGTCAACGGTTAACGTATGGCCTTACGCCAGTCCGTCAGCGATCTGGGTGCGACCGCGCTGTCTGCGCTTCGCACCCGTCTGGAATTGTTCTCTCTCGAGGCAGCCGAACAGCGTGCCCGCATGGTGCGCCTGCTGGCGATGGCGTTTGGCGGGTTGATTTGCCTGTCGCTGGCTATCTTCGTTTTTACATTATTGGTGGCCCTTTATTTTTGGCCTACCGACCATCGGTATCTGGCCTTGGGTGTTCTGGCCCTGGTCTATGCGTTGCTGGGGGCGGTCTGTTCTGGGCCGTTCGTCAGGCCCTGGTCAATGATCCGGTGCCATTTGCGGCAACCCTTGATGAACTGCGTCGCGATGCCGCTTTATTCGAGCGGTTGCGTGAACCGGCCGGGTCAGCCCGTATGCACGCTGATATCCGTTCAGACAAGGAGCCGGGTTGATGGCAGGTAAATTATCGCGTGCGCAGTCTCGAGAATTACGCCTTGAACTGTTGCGTGCCCGGGCCGCGATCGAACGTCAGAATCTGCGCAAGTATTCAGGTCAGCTGGCCAATGATCTTGCGCCTGGCAATCTTGTCAAAAGCATGTTGCCTGCGGGTTTGACTACTGGCAGCACCTCTGACACGCTGCTTCAGGGGCGGGTTTGCTGGCGCGTTATCCTTTCTTGCTGTCAACATTGACGGGGTTGTTTTCCGGCGCGAAGCGCGGGCGCGCAAGCCGTCGTGTGCTTAGGGTTGTGGTGGGTGTTGCGCTGGGCTGGCAGGCTCTGCGTCTGGCACGCCGTGAAAAAAACACGGGTACAGAGTAGACGTACGTGCAGAACGCCTTGGCAGGGTTAGCGTCAAACGCTGCCAAGACGTATCCGCCCAACCTTCCTGACGGAAAGTTCAGGCCGGTGCCGGGGTCGGCTTAGAGCCCCAGCGTTTCCCACAAGGCGTCAACGCGCTTGCGTACCTCGGCATCCATCGTAATGGGGGTGCCCCATTCGCGTTGCGTCTCGCCGTCCCATTTGTTGGTGGCGTCCAGCCCCATTTTGCCGCCCAGGCCCGATACCGGTGAGGCAAAATCCAGATAGTCAATGGGCGTATTTTCGACCAGCACGGTATCCCGTACCGGGTCCATGCGGGTGGTCATGGCCCAGACCACTTCTTGCCAGTTGCGGGTGTTGATGTCCTCGTCGACCACAATGATGAATTTTGTGTACATGAACTGACGCAGAACGCTCCAGAGCCCGAACATGACCCGTTTGGCGTGACCGGGGTATTGCTTGCGGATGGAGACGACAGCCAGTCGGTAGCTGCACCCTTCGGGGGCAGGTAAAAGTCAACGATTTCCGGCAGCTGGCGTTTAAGCAGCGGTACAAAAACCTCATTCAGGGCGACACCCAACACGGCAGGTTCGTCGGGGGCTTGCCGGTGTAGGTGCTGTGGTACGTGGGGTTGCGGCGCATGGTGATGCGCTCGACGGTGAAGACCGGGAACCAGTCTTGTTCGTTGTAATAGCCGGTATGGTCGCCGTAGGGGCCTTCCAGGGCCATTTCGTAAGTGTTTGATTTAGGAGGATACGCCCTCAGGCACCTGCAACGGGGTGGCGTCGGGGTGATCGGCGGGCAGAATGTGGCCTTCAAGCACAATTTCAGCGTAAGCCGGCACCGACAGGTCGCTGCCGATGGCCTTGGTCAGTTCGGTACGGGAACCGCGCAACAGCCCGGCAAACTGGTATTCAGACAGGCTGTCGGGCACGGGGGTGACGGCTCCCAGGATGGTGGCCGGGTCGCAACCCAGCGCGACGGCAATCGGGAACGGCTTGCCCGGGTTGGCCAGGGCGTGGTCGCGGAAGTCGAGCGCACCTCCGCGGTGCGACAGCCAGCGCATGATCAGTTTGTTGCGTCCGATAAGCTGTTGACGGTAAATGCCCAGATTCTGGCGTTTTGCGTTGGGCCCGCGTGTGATGACCAGCCCCCAGGTCAGCAGGGGGCAGCGTCGCCCGGCCAGCAGTGCTGCAAGGGGATGTCGTTCAGGTCGACATCAGTGCCTTCGATGACAATGTCATGACAGGGGGCGCTTTTGATGTTCTTGGGGCTCATGTCCCAGAGCGCGGACTTCAGCATGGATACCTTGGCAATGGCGTCGCGCAGGCCTTTTGGGGCTTCGGGTTCGCGTAGCGACGCCAGCAGTTCACCGATGTCACGCAAGGCGCTGACATCTTCAGCACCCATGCCCAGGGCCACCCTGCGGGGGTGCCGAACAGATTGGTGAGTACGGGCATTTTGGCGGGGGCATCATTGTGGACCGTGTTTTCGAACAGCAGCGCCGGCCCCTGCTTTTGCAAAACGCGGTCGCTGATATCGGTCATTTCAAGCCGGGTTGAAACCGCCGGTTTGATGCGCTTGAGTTCGCCAATGGCTTCGAGTTGCGTTATAAAGTCGCGTAAGTCACGATATTTCAAAAGACTCTCCAGGCTAGGCCCACAATGCAGATCGGTTCGGGCGCGGCGCTTGGCCGTGCGTTTCACAGTTTACGTCATCAGCTCAGCGAGCTGGTACACGTGTGCGCCGTATATCTGGGTCTTGCCGTACTGGTAACCTTTGCCCTCAGCATTACGGTGCCCGCCTTGCGTGAGCAGACCCGGGAAATTCATACGGCATTGCTGGCCAGTCTCCGGCCGGCGGCCTTGCAAGATGATCTTCTGGCCGGAGGTCGCCTGTTCTCGACTGACCGTTTGTTGCCCACTGGCGAAACGGCACCAAGCGAAGCGTCCGAGGCGCCAGGCGTGGGCGATCAGTCGTTTTCGCAAGTGCTGGCGGGTACTGATACATTCGCGGTGCCCGGCGTCAGCCGCGCCCAAAGCCAGGCCTTGCGCAGCTACATTGCACGTAAATACCGTATTGCCCACAAAGCGGCCGGGGTATTGATCCAGAATGTTTTCCGTGTCGCCAAAGAGCTTGAACTTGACCCGCAATTGGTGCTGGCTGTTATTGCCATCGAGTCCCGTTACAACCCCTTCGCCGAGAGTGCGGTGGGTGCCCAGGGGTTGATGCAGGTCATGACCCGGGTGCATAAAGACAAATTCGAACAGTTTGCCGATGGCCCTGATGCGGCGTTGAACCCGCTGGCCAATATCCAGGTGGGCTCCCAGATCTTGCGAGATTGCATCAAGCGACGCGGTTCAGTTCAGGGCGGGCTGGCGTGTTATGTCGGGGCGACCGGCCCCGGTGACGGTGGCTACGGCGCCAAGGTGCTGGCCGAGCGCCGTCGCATTGCATTGGCCTCGGGCATTCCCATTCGCTAGCCGGGTTTTCTGGGGCTGTTTGCAGGTTCAGTGCGTTCGAGCCGTGCCTTCAGAAATGCCGGCGGGTCAGGCGCCGATAAACCGGGCCATGCGATGCACGGCCTCTTCCAGACGATTCAACCCGACGGTATACGAAAACCGCAGCATATGCTTTGCATGGTGCGGGCCGAAGTCGCGGCCCGGTACGGCCGCTACGTGTGCTTCGTGCAGCAGCTGCTGTGAAAAGGCGTCGCTGTCGGCGCTGTGCTGGCGGATGTCCGCATAAATGTAAAACGCGCCGTCGGGCTTGACCGGCACGCGCAGACCCAGTTTTTCGAGTTCGGGCAGCAGGTAGTTCAGGCGCTGCTCGAAAGATTGCCGCCGGTTTTCATAAATGTGCAGTACATCGGGTTCAAAACAGGTCAGGGCGGCGTGCTGGGCCAGGCTGGGCGCGCAGATCGTCAGGTTGGCGGCCAGCTTGTCGAGTGCCGGGATCATGGCGGCGGGGGCAATCATCCAGCCCAGTCGCCAGCCGGTCATGTGAAAATATTTCGAAAAGCTGTTGATGATGACAATGTCATCATCAAGGGCCAGTGCGCTTTGCGGTCGGTCGCCGTAGTACAGCCCAAGGTAGATTTCATCCATGATGATGAAGCCATTACGTTTGCGCACTTCGGCGATCAGTGCCGCCAGCTCGTCCGCTGAAATGCGTGTGCCGGTCGGATTGCTGGGCGATGCCACCAGAACGCCGCGGGTTGCGGGGCCCCAATGGTTGCGCACATCCTCAGCGGACAGCTGAAAACGTTTTTCGGGCGTTGATGGAATTAATCGTGGAATGCCTCCGGCAGCGATGACGAAATTCTGGTTGGCCGGATAGGAAGGGTCAGGCAGCAATACCTCGTCGCCGGGGTTGATCAAGGCCATGGTGGCCAGCAACAAGGCACCCGAAGCCCCTGCGGTAATGACGACGCGGGCCGGATCAACCGGCGCATTGAAGTGTTCGGTGTAGTAGAGCGCAACAGCCTCCCGCAGCGCGGTCAGGCCCAGCGGGGGCGTGTAGGCGGACAGCCCGGCATGCGAGGCCCGGTTCAGTGTTTCCACAACCTGTGCAGGTGCGGTAAAGTCCGGTTCGCCGATACCCAGGCTGATCACATCATGACCCTGGGCGTTAAGTGCGTTGGCTTGTTTGAACAATTCGACGGCATAGAATGGCAAAACGGCGTCACAGCGCTGGGCCAGTGTGGGCATGGTGAGTCTCTGCAATGGGCGCTGTCCAGACAGCGCGTCGGTCAATCAAGTCGTTATTAAATCTCATAAAGCGGTACAAAGGAAATTTGCCATGGTGTCATCTTCCCGTCGCGCCTTTTTCACCGGGCGTCGTCCAGCCCAGACGGCCTGGGGCAATTCAGCCAGCGGTTGCAGCGGGTGATTGCCGGCACGTTTCATGACGATGGCGAGTACGACGGCTGCGGGCGAGGGCGTTTGTGTGCGGGTGGGCCGGCCGATGTTCGTCATGCCCGCGAATTGTGTGCCGGGTATGGTGTGGTGCTGGTGCTCGATGGCATTGATTACCCGTCATTTCCTGTGGGGCAGTCGGTGCTTAGGGTCGACCCGGGCCGGGCGCAAGGGCAATGTCAGACGATGCCCGATGCGCCTCATCTCTGGTTTGTGCAGCCGGGTTGCCTGGTGGGTGAACTGCAGCAGGCCGGGTTGCGCCAGTTTGATGATTTTCCGGGCTACCTGAGTGTAGCGGCCTGCGTGGCTGACCGAACGCTCATGAATTGGCCAACCGGGCAGACCTGGCGTTCCGGGTTGATGCTGGCGTCAGTCCTGTTGGCCGACGGGTCAACCGGGGTGTTGGGTGCATTTGGGGCCGGTAATCGCCAACCGCTTGAAAACCTGACGTTGCAGAATCTTGTTCCGGGTCTGTTCCGCCTCGCGGCGGATGCTCCCGCGCGTGATTGCGCAAAAGCCGGGTATTGGCCAGGCCGCTATCGGCTTGATGCCTTGATGCCAGAGGCCGGTCGTGTGGTCAACCTTTCGCATGTGCTGCTGGGTCATGGCGGCGATCTGGCCTGGATTGACTGGATGGTGTTCGAGTCGATACCCGACCCGGTGACGCCGCCAGTCCTGCAGGGCTGGGGTCGGCAGGCGGGTCAACCTGGAGACCTCTGGTATACGGCGCAGGGCATCGATGTTCAGGTCAAAGGCCTGTTCGATCCGGGGGTATTTTTCCTCATCCCGGACAGGATCTTTGATTTTTCCGGGTGGTAGCGGTAATTTCCGGACGCCTGCGGTAAATATGCGGCTCGAAACGCCCCGATCAGTGAATCCGGGGCTAGAATGTTTACCCTCTGTTGTTCGTTCATTCGGGTAAAGATCTATCATGGAAGAAAACCTCCGCAAAGCCGCCCTCGAGTACCACGAGAAGGGCCGCCCCGGGAAAATCGCTGTCACACCCACCAAACAGCTTTCCAACCAGCGTGACTTGATGCTGGCGTACTCGCCTGGCGTCGCGGCTGCCTGCGAAGAAATCGTTGCCAACCCCCAGAATGCCCGTCGCTACACCAGCCGCGGTAATCTGGTCGGTGTCATTACCAATGGTACCGCTGTGCTGGGCCTGGGCAACATTGGCGCGCTGGCGTCCAAGCCCGTCATGGAAGGCAAGGCGGTTTTGTTCAAGAAGTTTGCCGGCATCGACGTTTTCGATATTGAAATCAACGAGTCAGACCCTGACAAGCTGGTGGATATCATTGCGGGGCTTGAGCCAACGTTTGGCGGTATCAACCTTGAGGACATCAAGGCGCCCGAATGCTTTACCGTCGAGCGCAAATTGCGCGAGCGCATGAGCATCCCGGTGTTTCACGATGACCAGCACGGAACAGCGATTTGTGTGGCGGCAGCGTTCATTGGTGCGCTCAGCGTCGTCAATAAAAAAATTGATCAGGTCAAGGTGGTTGTCTCCGGAGCCGGGGCTGCCGCGCTGGCCTGTCTCGAGCTGATGGTCGACCTGGGGTTGCCGGTGTCGAATATCTGGGTTTCCGACATCGAGGGGTGGTTTACAAGGGCCGCACCGTACTCATGGACCCTGAAAAAGAACGTTATGCGCAAGACACCGACGCCCGTAAACTGGGCGACGTGATTGGCGGTGCTGATGTTTTCCTGGGGCTGTCGGCGGGTGGCGTGCTCAAGCCCGAGATGGTGGCGCGCATGGCGCCCAACCCCATCATTCTGGCCCTGGCCAACCCGAATCCTGAAATCCTGCCAGAGGACGCCCACGCAGTACGTGACGATGTGGTCATGGCCACCGGGCGTTCCGATTATCCAAACCAGGTCAACAACGTCCTGTGCTTCCCCTATATTTTCCGTGGCGCCCTCGATGTCGGTGCCACCACCATTACCCGGGGCATGGAAAAGGCGGCCGTCTACGCCATTGCGGCACTGGCCCAGGAAGAGCAAAACGACGTGGTTGCGGCGGCGTATGGCACGTATGGCGTTTCGTTTGGCCGTGAGTACCTGATTCCGAAACCGTTTGACCCACGCCTGATTCTGCGCATTGCGCCGGCCGTTGCCAAAGCCGCTATGGACGATGGTGTTGCCACGCGCCCGATTGAAGACTTTGATGCCTACGCTGAAGAGCTGCAGCAGTTCATGTACCGTTCGGGTGGTTTCATGAAGCCGCTGTTCTCGGCAGCCAAAGCCATGGTGCGCGACGGCGGCAAGGCGCGCATCGTCTTTACCGAGGGCGAAGATGAGCGCGTTTTGCGCGCTGTCCAGATCATTGTTGACGAAAAGCTTGCCAGGCCGATTCTGGTCGGACGCCCCGATGTTCTTGAGGCCCGTATCAAGCGCTTCAACCTGCGTTTGAAGCTGGGTGTCGATGTCGAGGTCACCAACCCTGACTTTGACGAGCGCTTCCACAGTTACTGGACAACCTATTGGGAACTGATGTGCCGTCGTGGCGTCAGTAAAGAAATGGCGCGTGTCGAAATGCGTCGTCGCCTGACCCTGATCGGTGCCATGATGGTGCGCATGGGTGATGCCGATGGCCTTATCTGCGGTACGGTGGGTTCGTATGCCGATCACTTGCGTTTCATCGATGAAGTCATTGGCAAGGCGCCGGGGGTCAACACCTACGCCGCCATGAACATTCTGTTGCTGTCCGAGCGCACGGTTGCCCTGGCCGATACCCACGTCAATGATGATCCGACCGCTGAACAGGTGGCCGAAATTACCCTGATGGCTGCCGAGGAAATGCGTCGCGTCAATATCGAGCCCAAGGTGGCCTTGCTGTCGCGTTCGAATTTCGGTACCGGCAGTTCAGCATCAGGGTCAAAAATGCGCCGTGCGCTGGATATCGTCCGCGAACGCAATCCAGTGCTTGAAGTCGATGGCGAAATGCATGGTGATTGTGCCCTCGACGAATCCTTGCGCGAACGCATCCTGCCCTCCACAACGCTCAAGGGTGCAGCCAATCTGTTGATCTGTCCCAACGTTGACTCAGGAAATATTGCCTATAACTTGCTGAAAACCGCTGCAGGTGGCAATGTGGCGATCGGGCCGTTTTTGTTGGGTGCCAACGCACCGGTCCACATTCTTACATCCAGTTCCACGGTGCGGCGCATCGTCAATATGGCAGCCATGACTGTCGTTGACGCCAACACCAAAGACATAGCCAGGTAATGCGATTGGTCTATTTTTCAGAGGCGCACTAATGACTCAAACCGCGTTGGAAAATCAACTGAAAAAGGGGGCAGCTTGATGCCGCGTCTGTCTCCCGTGAAGCTCTGGCCGAAAAGGCCCAGGCGCTGGGGCTGTCTTGCCAGGTCGTTGAGTGTGACCGTGCCCGCAGCCGTTCGGCGGTCTTGCGGGCAGTGGTCAAGGCCGTCGACTTCCCCGAGTTTTTTGGCGGTAATCTTGACGCCTTGTACGATTGCCTGTGTGACACGGTGCTCGATCAGAAGGTTGGTCTGTGCTTGTGGTTTCACAATCTGCATTCAGGCGACCCGGCTTTGGCGGAAGATGCCAAGGCCATTGAGGCCGTTTGTCGTGATGTCGTCGATTATGCGGCCAACAATGGCCGTGTATTCGTATTCGCCATCGAGCATGCCGGCAAGCACCCCGACCCCGAGCCAGGTGTCGCTCCGTTGCCGTATTCGGGCAGTTAACCGGTCAGTTCCAGCCCTGAAGGGCGCTGATGGCGGCCACCATCGCAACGCCGGCGGTTTCCGTGCGCAACACGCGCGGGCCAAAAGCAATGCGGGTGGCCCCGTTCTTTTCTGCCGTCAGCAACTCCTCGTCCGACCAGCCGCCCTCCGGGCCGACCAGAATTGAAATGGCGGTGGAGGGGTTGTCAGCAAGTGCTTGGGCCAGCGTCGTCGGGGCCTCGGGGTGGCACAGCAAGGTCAGGCTGGTTGGCTCTCGGTTGAAGAACTCGGCCAGCGTGACGGGTGCGGTAACGTGTGCCAGTCTGTTGCGCCCGCATTGTTCGCTGGCTGATTGCACGATTTTTTCCCAGTGTTGAACGCGTTTTTCAAGACGTGGGCCGGACAGCTGCAAAACGCTGCGTCGTGCCGCAATCGGCACAATGCGGTGAACGCCCAGTTCTACCGCCTTTTCAATGATCCAGTCCATCTTGTCGCCCGAGGCCAGCCCCTGAACCAGGGTAATCGTGCCGGGTAATTCACGCTCAACCGGGTTTTTGTCGCCCAGATGAGCGCAGGCTTGTTTGCCGTCAATGTCCAGAAGGGCATCGTACTGTCCCCCTGATCCATCGAAAAGTACGATGGAGGTGTTGTTTTTCAGCCGCAATACGCGAACGGCATGATGGGTCAGCGCGTCAGGTAACGGCAGAGTCTGATTTGCCGAGAGGGAGATGGACAGTAAAAACGTGGCGAAGACATAGTGTTGGCAACGGTTTCGAGGTGATCGGATAGCGGCGCAGGGCGTGGTTTTGCACGGCGGCGGGCTTGAATCAAGCAGTGTATTAGGTTTGGATGTAACGGGTTAATTCTTACCGGGGTGTTAAAATGCCGGGCTTTGCAATCCTTCTTTATCGGGGTTTGCCCTAGTTTGCGGGCCCGCCCACGTTTTGCGAGTGTTAAATGAGCCAATCGCCCACCCAAGATTCATCCCTGGCCAACGCAGTCCGCGCCCTGGCAATGGATGCAGTCCAGCAAGCCAAGTCCGGTCACCCCGGCGCCCCCATGGGTATGGCCGACATTGCCGAAGCCCTCTGGACACGCCATCTGCGCCATAATCCTGCCGACCCGGCCTGGGCCAATCGCGACCGTTTCGTGTTGTCCAATGGTCATGGTTCGATGCTCATTTACGCCCTGCTGCACCTCAGTGGTTACGACCTGCCCATCGATGAGTTGCGCAATTTCCGCCAGTTGCACTCGCGTACGCCGGGTCACCCCGAAGTCGGTATTACGGCGGGGGTTGAAACAACCACAGGCCCGCTGGGCCAGGGTGTCAGCAATGCCGTGGGTATGGCGCTGGCCGAGGCCTTGCTGGCCAAAGAGTTCAACCGCGACGGTCACGACGTTGTCGATCACTACACCTATGCCTTTGTGGGCGACGGCTGCCTGATGGAAGGCATTTCGCACGAGGCGTGCTCGCTGGCCGGTACCCTCAAGTTGTCCAAGCTCATCGTGTATTACGATGACAACGGCATTTCCATTGACGGCAATGTCGAGCACTGGTTTGCCGACGACACCCCGGCCCGCTTCGAAAGCTATGGCTGGAACGTCATCCGTAATGTCGACGGCCACAATGTCATGGCGGTTGATCAGGCCACCGAGCTGGCCAAACAATACGCTGCCCAAGGCAAGGGTCCAACCCTGATTTGCTGCCGTACCGTTATCGGCAAGGGCGCCCCCACCATGGAAGGCACCGAGAAGGTTCATGGTTCGCCGCTGGGTGCCGAAGAAATTGCGGCTACACGCGCGGCCCTGAACTGGCCTCACGCCCCCTTCGAGATTCCGGCGCATATCTATCAGCGCTGGGACGGCCGTATCAAGGGTCAGCTCTGGCAGAACGAATGGAACGAAAAGTTTGAGGCCTATGCGCAGGCTTACCCCGAGCTGGCGGCCGAGCTGCAGCGTCGCATGGCCGGTGATTTGCCTGCCGGTTTCGAGGCCCAGGTCCAGGCCGTTATTCGTGCCACGGCCGAGCGTGCTGAAACCATTGCAACACGCAAGGCATCGCAAAATGCCATTACCGACCTGGTTGAGTTGCTGCCTGAAATGCTGGGCGGCTCCGCCGACCTGACGGGTTCCAACTTCACCGACTGGAAAGGTGCTACGGCGGTGCGCGCCACCGCTGATGGCCTGCAGTTCGGTCGTCACATCAACTACGGTGTGCGCGAGTTCGGCATGGCGGCCATCATGAACGGTGTGGCCTTGCACGGCGGCTATCTGCCGTTCGGCGGCACGTTCCTGACGTTTTCCGACTATTCCCGCAATGCGCTGCGCATGGCGGCCCTTATGAAGCAACGGGTGGTGCATGTGTTCACGCATGATTCGATCGGGCTGGGCGAAGACGGCCCTACCCACCAATCTGTCGAACACGCGGCCAGCCTGCGCCTGATTCCCAACCTTCATGTCTGGCGTCCTTGCGATACCACCGAAACTGCTGTGGCCTGGGCTCAGTCGGTGTCGCGTCCGGCCAGCATCGGCATGCAGGTGCGTGCGGGCGGTCCGTCCGCCTTGTTGCTGTCACGCCAGAATCTGCCGTTTATTCCGCGTGATGAAGCAACGGTGCAGGCCATTGCCCGTGGCGGTTATGTGTTGTCCGATGCGCAAGGGTTCAAGGCCGTCATCATAGCAACGGGTTCTGAAGTTGAAATTGCGCTGGCTGCACAAAAGCAGCTGGCAGAAAAGGGCGTTGCGGTCCGCGTTGTGTCCATGCCGTGCACCGAGGTTTTCGATGCGCAAGATGCGGCCTGGAAAGCCGTCGTGCTGCCTGCCGGCATACCGCGTGTGGCGGTCGAAGCCGGCGTCACCAATGGCTGGTACAAATATGTGGGTCTTGAAGGGGCTGTCGTAGGTATCGATACTTACGGTGAGTCGGCGCCAGCAGGGGTGTTGTTCAAGCATTTTGGTCTGACCGCCGAACACGTTGCGGCGGCAGTCGAACAGGTTCTATAAACAGGAGATTTACCATGGCAATTCGCGTAGCGATCAACGGATATGGGCGTATTGGCCGCAACATTTTGCGTGCCCACTACGAAGGCGGCAAAAAGCACGACATCGAAATCGTGGCCATCAATGACTTGGGCGACCCCAAAACCAACGCCCACCTGACCCGTTACGACACCGCCCACGGCAAGTTCCCCGGCACGGTTGAGGTTGACGGCGACTTCCTGGTGGTTAACGGCGACAAGATCCGTGTTCTGGCCAACCGTAACCCGGCCGAATTGCCCTGGGGCGAGCTGGGCGTTGACGTCGTGCTCGAATGTACCGGCTTTTTCACCAGCAAAGCGGCGGCCAGCGCTCACATCAAGGGCGGTGCCAAGAAAGTCATCATTTCGGCACCCGGCGGCAACGATGTTGACGCAACCGTTGTTTACGGTGTCAACCATAACGTTCTGAAAGCGTCTGATACCGTTATTTCCAATGCATCGTGCACGACCAACTGCCTGGCTCCGCTGGTATTGCCCTTGCACCAGAAACTGGGTGTGGTGAATGGCCTGATGACCACCATCCACGCCTACACCAATGACCAGGTTCTGACCGACGTGTACCACTCTGACCTGCGCCGCGCACGTTCGGCCACGTCCAGCATGATCCCGACCAAAACCGGTGCGGCTTCTGCGGTTGGCCTGGTTCTTCCCGAACTCAATGGCAAGCTCGATGGCTACGCGATGCGCGTCCCCACCATCAACGTGTCCATCGTTGACCTGTCGTTCGTGGCTGCCCGCGAAACAACGGTTGAAGAAGTCAATGCCATCCTGAAAGAAGCCGCTGCGTCGGGCCCTCTCAAAGGTATCCTCGATTACAGCGACGAGCCGCTGGTTTCGGTCGACTACAACCACACGGCAGCGTCGTCCACCGTTGACTCGGGTCTGACCAAAGTGTCCGGTAACCTGGTCAAGGTTTGCTCGTGGTATGACAACGAGTGGGGCTTCTCGAACCGCATGCTCGACACGACAGTTGCACTGATGTCGGCCAAGTAATACGCCGGTTGTGTGCTGCAAGGGCGGGGTCATCCCGCCCTTGCGCTGTCTGCCTTCTTTTCAAACTGTCTTTTCATTTTTCCCATGTCCAACGTTCAAACCCTTTCTGCCCTGGCCAAGGCCAATCAACTGGCTGGCAAACGCGTGTTCATTCGCTCTGACCTGAACGTGCCATTCAACGATGCCCGCGAAATCACTGAAGACACCCGTATCCGTGCTTCCATTCCGGCGGTGCGTCTGGCGCTGGACGCCGGTGCCGCTGTTATGGTGACGTCTCACCTGGGCCGTCCGACAGAAGGTACGGTCACGCCTGACGACTCTCTGGCGCCCGTGGCGCGCCGTATGGCCGAACTGCTGGGTACTGAGGTACGCCTGGTGGCAGACTGGGTGGACGGCGTCGATGTGGCACCCGGCCAGGTCGTCATGCTTGAAAACGCCCGCTGCAATGTGGGCGAAAAGAAAAATGATGAAGCACTGTCACGCAAGATGGCAGCCTTGTGCGATGTGTATGTCAACGACGCATTTGGCACGGCACACCGGGCCGAAGCGACGACCCATGGCATAGCCCGTTTTGCCCCGGTAGCGTGTGCCGGCCCCTTGCTGGAAGCCGAGCTTGACGCCCTGGGTCGGGCGCTCGAACAACCCAGTGCGCCCTATGGTTGCGATTGTGGCCGGCTCGAAAGTTTCGACCAAGCTGTCGATCTTGCGCGCGTTGGCCGACAAGGTTGACCAGCTGGTGGTGGGCGGTGGTATTGCCAATACGTTCATGCTGGCCCAGGGCCTGCCGATCGGAAAATCACTGGCCGAACCCGATCAGGTCGAGGAAGCCCGTGCCGTGATCGATATCATGCAAAAGCGTGGTGCCGGTGTACCCATTCCGACGGACGTGGTCTGTGCCAAATCGTTCAGTGCGGATGCTGAAGCGACCGTCAAGGCGTCTGCCGATGTGGCTGAAGACGACCTGATTCTTGATATTGGTCCTGATACAGCGCAAACCTTGGCTGGTATCTTGAAGCAGGCCGGTACCATCGTCTGGAATGGCCCAGTGGGTGTGTTCGAGTTTGACGCCTTTGCCAATGGCACCAAGGTCGTGGCGCAAGCCATCGCTGACTCCGCCGCATTTTCGATTGCTGGTGGCGGCGATACGCTGGCGGCCATCGCCAAGTACAACATCGCCGACAAGGTCGGTTATATCTCGACCGGTGGCGGTGCCTTCCTTGAGTTCCTTGAAGGCAAGGTCTTGCCCGCTGTCGATGTGCTGCAACAGCGCGCTGCTGGCTAAATACAACGGGCCGTTATTGTTCTGCTACAGGGGGTTCTATGTCGATTGAAAAACGTTTGGTTCGTGCCCATCCCGACCAGTTGCTGGTCGGACTGGTGTCCATTTCCGATCGTGCCTCATCGGGTACGTACGAAGATCAGGGCATTCCCGCCTTGCAAACCTGGCTCGAAGGCGCGCTGCTTAACGGTGCGCAGTTTGCCGCTCGTCTGATTCCCGACGAGCAAACGGTCATTTCAGCGACGCTGATTGAGCTGGTCGATGAGGTCGGGTGCGACCTGGTGTTGACGACCGGTGGCACCGGCCCCGCCCGACGTGATGTCACCCCTGAAGCGACGCTGGCTGTAGGTACCAAGGTCATGCCCGGGTTCGGTGAGCAAATGCGTCAGATCAGCCTGCAATTCGTACCGACGGCAATTTTGTCGCGTCAGGTGGCTGTGGTCCGGGAAACTGAAGACCATGCTGCGCTGATCATCAACCTGCCTGGCCAGCCCAAAGCCATCCGTGAAACCCTTGAGGGGCTCAAGGATGAACAGGGTAAAAGCCTGGTGGCCGGTGTGTTTGCTGCCGTTCCGTATTGCATCGATCTGATCGGCGGCCCCTATATTGAAACCCATGAACACGTGGTCAAAGCCTTCCGTCCCAAGTCGGCGGTTCGGGTAAAATGACCCCCATTACTTATTCTTTCTGATCAGGAGTCTTTCCATGGCCCTCGTTTCCATGCGTCAGCTGCTCGACCACGCTGCCGAAAACGGTTACGGTATCCCCGCCTTTAACGTCAATAACCTGGAACAGGTTCAGGCCATTATGGAGGCCGCGCACGAAACCAACAGCCCGGTCATCATGCAGGCGTCGGCGGGTGCGCGTAAATACGCCGGTGAAGGCTTCCTCAAGTACCTCATTCAGGCAGCGGTCGAAAGCTACCCGCATCTGCCCGTGGTCATGCACCAAGACCACGGGCAGTCGCCGGCCATTTGCCAGGGCGCCATCAACCTGGGGTTCACCAGCGTCATGATGGACGGCTCATTGAAGGAAGACGGCAAAACCATTGCCGACTACGAGTACAACGTTGACGTCACCCGCAAAGTGGTCGACATGGCCCACAAACTGGGCATTACCGTTGAAGGCGAACTGGGCTGTCTGGGTTCGCTTGAAACCATGGAAGGCGACAAGGAAGACGGCCACGGTGCCGACGGCAAGCTGACGCTTGAGCAGTTGCTTACCGATCCCGAACAGGCTGCCGACTTTGTCCGTAAAACCCAGCTTGATGCCCTGGCCATTGCCATCGGCACCAGCCACGGTGCGTACAAGTTCTCCCGCAAGCCCACCGGCGACATTCTTTCCATCGCCCGTATCAAAGAAATCCACCAGCGTCTGCCCAACACGCACCTGGTCATGCACGGTTCATCCAGCGTTCCTCAAGAACTTCTGGCTGAAATCCGCGAATTTGGCGGCGACATGAAAGAAACCTACGGCGTGCCGGTCGAAGAAATCCAGGAAGCCATCAAGTTCGGCGTTCGCAAAATCAATATCGACACCGACATCCGTCTGGCCATGACCGGCGCGATTCGCCGTTTCTTCGTTGAAAATCCCTCGAAGTTCGACCCGCGCGAATACCTCAAGCCTGCGCGCATTGCGGCCAAAGGTATTTGCCTGCAGCGCTACGAGCAGTTCGGTTGTGCCGGCCAGGCGTCCAAGATCAAGCCGGTTGCCCTCGACGAAATGGCTCGCAAGTACGCTGCTGGCGAACTGGCCCAGGTAGTACAGTAAATGTCAGGCCTGCTCCAGTCCTCCATTACCTCCTTGCCGCTGATCGCACGCGGCAAGGTGCGCGACATGTATGCGGTAGGCGACGACAAGCTGCTCATCGTTGCGACCGACCGTATTTCGGCCTTTGATGTCATTCTCGATGATCCAGTGCCGGGCAAGGGTGCCGTACTGACCTCACTGACCGAGTTCTGGCTGAAAAAGCTGGCCCATATTGTGCCCAACCACAGCACCGACGTGCGCCCTGAAGACGTTGTCACCCCTGACGAGCGTGATCAGGTGGTGGGTCGTGCCATGGTGGTCAAACGGCTCAAGCCGGTTATGGTTGAAGCGGTTGCCCGCGGCTATCTTATTGGTTCAGGCTGGAAAGACTATCAGGCCAGTGGCGCCGTTTGCGGCATCACCTTGCCTGCCGGCTTGCAACAGGCCAGCCGTTTGCCCCAGCCCATCTTTACACCTGCGGCCAAGGCCGAAGTCGGGGCTCACGACGAAAACGTCGACTTCGCTCATGTCGTGCGCGAAGTCGGTCAGGCGATGGCCGAACAGATTCGTGACATCACCTTGCGTTTGTATGCGGAAGCCTCTGACTATGCGGCAACCAAGGGCATCATCATTGCTGACACCAAGTTTGAATTTGGTCTCGATGATGCGGGGCAGTTGCACCTGATGGACGAAGTCCTGACGCCAGACTCTTCCCGTTTCTGGCCGGCCGATGGCTATACCGAGGGCACCAGCCCGCCGTCCTTCGACAAACAGTTTGTTCGCGACTGGCTCGAAACCCAGGTTTGGGACAAAACCCCGCCTGCGCCGCGTCTGCCTGCCGACGTTATTGAAAAGACGGCTGCCAAGTATCACGAAGCCCTGACCCGTCTTACCGCTTGATTCACCGCCTTCTATGACTGCTACTGTAACTGCCGCACCGCTTGTCGGTGTCATCATGGGTTCTTCCAGCGATTGGGACGTCATGAAAAATGCTACCGACATGCTGGATGCTTTCGGTGTGTCCTACGAGGCGCGAGTTATCTCGGCGCACCGTATGCCCACCGACATGGCCGATTATGGTGCCGCTGCACGCAGTCGCGGCTTGCGTGCCATTATTGCCGGTGCAGGTGGCGCTGCCCATTTGCCCGGCATGATGGCCGCCCTGACACCCGTGCCGGTGTTCGGCGTACCGGTACCGTCGCGCTATCTGCGCGGTGAAGACTCTTTGTTGTCCATTGTGCAAATGCCCAAAGGCGTACCGGTCGCTACATTTGCCATTGGCGAGGCTGGGGCAGCCAATGCGGCCCTGCATGCCATTGCCTGCCTGGCCACCACCGATACAGTGCTGGCCGAAAAGCTCGATGCGTTCCGTGAACGCCAAACCCAGGCCGCTCGCGACATGCGGGTGCCGCCTGCTACTACCTAGATACACATCATGACCGCTTCTGCTTCGACCTGGCCTGTGCAACCCGGCAGCTGGCTGGGTATGGTGGGCGGTGGCCAGCTTGGCCGCATGTTCTGCCACGCCGCCCAAAGCCTGGGCTATAAAGTGGCCGTCCTTGACCCTGCTGCCGGCTGCCCTGCCGGTGTGGTGGCTGATCGCCACATCCAGGCCAGCTACGATGATCTCCGGGCGCTTGACGAGCTGGGTCGCCTTTGCGCTGCGGTATCCACTGAATTTGAAAATGTGCCCGCCGACAGTTTGCGGCGCCTGGCTCAACATTGCCCGGTCAGTCCTTCCGGTGATGCCGTGGCTGTTGTGCAAGATCGTATCCAGGAAAAGGCCTTCATCACGCAGGCAGGTGTCCCGGTCGCCCCATATCAGCCCGTTCTGGTTGCAGCCGATCTTCAAAATGCCCCCGATACTCTGTTTCCCGGCATCCTGAAGGCCGCGCGCCTGGGGTACGACGGCAAAGGCCAGGCGCGCGTCAGCTCGCGCGAGCAAGCGCTGGATGCTTTCGCCGCGTTCGGTTCCGTGCCCTGTGTCCTGGAAGCCATGCTGCCGTTGGCCGACGAAATTTCTGTTGTCATGGCCCGTGGCCACGACGACCATTGCGTGGTGTATACGCCGGCTCACAACGAGCACCGCGATGGCATTCTGGCCGTATCATCGGTAGACCCGGTGCCTGCAGAAAGCCGGCAAGCCCTTTACGTGCAAGCCGCGCAGGCCGCGCAAAAAATTGCCATCGCCTTGAACTATCGGGGTGTACTCTGCGTAGAGTTTTTCGTCCTCGACGACGGCCGCCTGGTGGCCAATGAAGTCGCCCCGCGTCCGCACAACAGCGGTCATCACACCATTGATGCCTGCATCACCAGCCAGTTTGAGCAGCAGGTCAGGGTGATGGCCGGCATGCCCTGGGCAGCACCATCAGCCATGATGCCTCGATCATGCTCAATATTCTGGGTGACCTCTGGTTCGATGCCAAAGGCAACTGTCGTGAACCCGATTGGGCGGGCGTTCTGCGTGCCGATCACGCCAAACTTCACCTGTACGGCAAGGCTGAAGCTCGCAAAGGCCGCAAGATGGGGCACGTGACCATTACCGGCGCAACGCTTGACGAAGCCCGCCAGCAAGCCAGCCAGGTGGCTCAGGCACTCGGCCTCGCGTTTTCATGAAATATCCCGTCGACCTCGAGCCCATTGAAGCGGCTGCGCGACGGCTTGTCGGTGGCGGCCTGGTCGCCTTTCCCACCGAAACCGTTTACGGTCTCGGTGCAGACGCTGAAAACCCCGACGCCATCGCCGGTATCTACGCCGCCAAAGGCCGACCCGCCGACCATCCCGTCATTGTCCACCTGGCCCCCGGTGCCAGCCTCGACTACTGGGCTTGCGACATCCCCGACATTGCCTGGTCCCTGGTTGAAGCCTTCTGGCCCGGACCCCTGACACTGATCCTGCATCGCGCACCCCATGTGCCTGACGCCGTCAGTGGCGGCCAGGACACCATCGGCCTGCGTTGCCCCTCACACCCGATCGCCCAAGCCTTGCTGGCGCAGTTCGCCGCGCTTAAAGGCGGTCACGGCGGCGTTGCCGCCCCATCAGCCAACAAATTTGGCCAGGTTTCACCCACTACCGCCGACCACGTACGCAGCGGCTTTCCCGAACTGGGCGCCGACCAACTAATGATCCTCGATGGTGGTGCCGCCCAGGTCGGTATCGAATCAACCATCCTCGACCTGTCGCGTGTCGGCTCAGGGACGCCGCCGGTTCTGTTGCGCCCCGGCCATATCAGCCCCAAAGACATTGCCGACGTCATCGGCATCATGCCCTTGCAACAGGCTGGCCCCGACGCCCCTCGCGTGTCAGGTTCCCTGAAAGCGCACTACGCGCCCCACACCCCTTGCAACTGGTCAGCCGCGCCGAGCTCGACGCCATGCTTTGCCAGCCTGCAGACACGACGCGCCGTGTCGTCCTTGCCTTCGGCGAACCACCGTTGTCACCCGAAGCCCTTGCCCAGACCGGCTGGCACTGGTGCCGCGCCCCACAGAAAGCCGACGCGTACGCCCATGACCTGTACGCTCGCCTGCGCGACATGGACGCCATGGCCTGCGATCTTATCCTGCTGGAACGCCCACCCCAAACGCCATCCTGGCAAGCCGTCAACGACCGCATCGGCCGCGCTGCCGCTGCCTTTAACCCCTGAAGACAACAGATGAAGCGGCTTAAATCAAGTACGCAATGTGGCGAGGCAGGTCTGCCTAAAACCCGTGAAATAAAAAATCGATAGCCCCCACGATAATATCGTGGTGATGTTGAAGGCTGGATACAGGGGTTTTAAGTTCCTTAGCCGGAACTGCAGCCATGTACTGTGTAATCATGACATGCTCAACACCATCAATATCGAATAAGGGATTCAGTGTGGCAGCAGGTTTGGGTGCGACGTTCAAGGGCAGCAATGGCACCACCACACGTGTGTTGAATGGTTGCATGATGTCAGCCTGCACATTCAGCAAGTACCCCGAGCCTGACGGGTTGGGGTAAAGATTGTAGCGTTCAAGGCTCATCAGAACATCCTGTGATTCGCCAGGGGTAGGCCGTGCTTTACAACAAAGGCATTGGAACTTTCAATGGCTTCGTGATTATCGGCCAGCCAAAGCTCCGCGCGCTTGCGTGCGATGGCCTGCGTAATGCCGGCTTCGGCCGCTTGCGAAATATTGATGTGCAAGGCTTTGGCATGGGCCAGAATGTCTTCGGCCAGCGAAATATTGGTTGCGCGCTTGGTGGTTCTGCGCGATTGATTTGTGGTGTGCATCGTGAGTCTCCGTAGGCAATGGCGCAAATGATGCGCATATTTTCCAACATATTATATGTGCGCACTTGTGTGAGACATGGACGCCATGGCCTGCGATCTTATCCTGCTGGAACGCCCACCCCAAATGCCATCCTGTCAAGCCGTCAACGATCGCATCGGCCGCGCTGCCGCTGCTTTTAATCCTTGAAGAGTAGTTGCAGTACGCAGACAGCACTTTTTGTTCAGGCAACATGTCGTGCGGTATGGTGCCTGTGAATACAGGCTTTCAGTTATGCTCAGCCAGTATTTAAGCCGTTGTCAGTTACTATCCAAATTAGTTTTTATTCTCCCAATTTCCAAACTCAGCGTCGGTGTGGTCGGGATAGGCACAAGGGCTTGAGCCCGCCGTATTGGGGCCGCTGGCCGAGGAGGCAAGGGCGCGGTGTCTGAGCCAGCGTTTTCGACCCAGAGGGTCGAGCTGGCGAGTTTAGCGCCCGCCTCGGCCAGTGGCCCCAATGCGGGAAGCCCCGAAGGGGCCGGGCTCTTGTCCCGCAGGGCCTGTCCTGATCACGCCGACGCAGCGCCTGCGAAAAACCTGAGCCTGAACCCAAGCCTCAAAAGAAAACGGCCACCCAAAAAGCAGCCGTTCCCAAACCCGGCAGCCGATCAAAGCCGCCCATCGTTTCTAACCCGGACTTTTCATCAGCCAAGTGATCCGAGCGTTTTTTGGCCGCTCTGGCTGGAGTCGTTCGCAGCGAAGACAAGATGATGGCGCGGATGGTGTTTTTGATGCCACAGGCGCAATTGCCCCAACCCCCATGGCTTTATAGCGTGCCGGGGACAGCACTTTTTCAGAACTACGGGGCCATGGCGTGTGCCGCGTGGGCGAACACGTGGCGCAAGGGATGGTGTGAGGCCAACAGGATTCGAACGCGCCGGGTATTGCGCACGATGGCCGCCCCGATCTTGAACAGTCGCACGCGGATGGTGGCGGCGCTGGCCCGTTCCAGTTCTGTGCCGCGCAAGGCCAATTCGCGCAGGCGCTGCATCAGGGTGTAGGCCAGCGCAGCCAGCAGCAGCCGGAATTGGTTAGCCGCAAATCGGTGGCAACTGGCGCGGGTGCCGAACAGGTCGAGCTGAGCTTCCTTGATGCGGTTCTCGGCCTCACCCCGGGCACAATACAGCTGGTCGTACAGCTGTACCGCATCGGCCTCAGAACCCGCAATGTTGGTGACGACGAAGCGCGGGTTCACGCCCTGGGCGCCGTATTCCAAGCGGGTGAGTACGCGTCGCGGTCGGTTCCAGGAGGCGGCCGCATAGATGAATTCGCTGACCAGGCGCTGTTTGGACCCGGTGCGTCGGTAGTCACGCTCGAGTACCTGTTCGGCCAGTTTTACACGCGCCTGAAGGCGGGTGTTGCGAGCCAGGCCGATGATGTACTGCACATTGGCCCGTTCGCACCAGCGCAGCAGCCGCTGACGACAGAACCCGGAGTCGCCCCGGATGATGATCTTCACCTGCGGCCAGACTTGACGCAGCCGCGTCACCAGCAGCCGCAGCACGGCCGACGCATGCCGGGCACCATCAATGCGGCTGGGTCGCAGCAGGCAGGCCAGCATCGACTGGCCGCAGAACACGTACAGCGGCAGGTAGCAGTGGTGGTCGTAATAGGCATGGAACTGTTTGAGTTCCTGTTCACCATGTAACGGGATATCCGAGGCGTCGACATCCAGAATCAACTCTTGGGGTGGGCTGGCAAAGCTGGCAATGAAGTGCTCGACCAGAACCTGATGCAGCGCCCAGGCATCGGCGCGGCTGGCACCGGTCTCGAGCCGACTGAGTGTGGGCGAGCTGGCCAGTGTCTGATCGCGCCCGACGGCCGTTTGCATCAACAGGTCCGAGCGCAGCGTGTCGTGATCGTTCAGGTCTTCGTAGCCGCAGCACAGGCCATACAGGCGCTGGGCGATGAGATCGCGCAGGCGGTGGCGAATCCGACCCCGGCACGCCGATCGGTCAGGGCCTTGGCGGCCAGACGCGACAAACCGGTGCGTGCATCAATCTGTCGCAACAGCATCAGCCCGCCATCGGAACTGAGGTCTCCACCCTGGAAATTGGCCTGCAAATGACGGCGTCCAAGGCGCCCAAAGTTCAGCTCTTCAGTGGTACGATTTGGCATCGGCGCTACCTTCCCAAAATCTTGTTTCGCACCTCGATTTTATGCGGGCTTAAAGGTATGCGCCGATTCCTTTGGTGAAATTTCCGGGCTAAACCCCCAGATACCTCGTCAGCAAATCCGGTTGATTGATCAGCGTGGCGCTGTCCTTCTGTTCAACCACCACCCTTTTTCAAGCACCACACACCGATCCGTATTCGCCAGTACCTTGCGATAATTCCGGTCAACAATCAGCGTCGCCACCCCGGTATCGCGAATTGTGCCGATAATTCGCCAGATTTCGGCAATAATCAGCGGTGCCAGGCCCTCGGTCGCCTCATCGAGAATCAGGACATCCGGGTTCGTCATCAGCGCACGGCCAATCGCCAGCATCTGCTGCTCACCCCCGAAAGCTGCTGCCCCCATGGCCCAAACGCTCGGTAAGCCGCGGGAATGTTTCGAGAACCCGCTCGTAATTCCAGTCATTGCGGCCATTGACCCCTTGCCGGGCAGCAACCATCAGGTTCTCGCGCACATCAAGATTCGGGAAAATGCCACGCCCCTCGGGCACATATGCTACCCCTGGCGGGCAACCTGATGAGGCTCTGCCTTGGTCTGGTCTTTGCCGCGAATTTTGATGTTACCCGCGGTAGGTCGCAAATGCCCCATCAGGGTACGGATCAGCGTTGTTTTGCCCATGCCATTGCGGCCCAGCAAACCCACCGATTCACCCGCATTGATCTGTAGATTGACATCAAACAGAATGTGGCTTTGCCCATAATGCGTATTGATGCCCTGGGCGTCGATCAGGACGGTCATTCTTCTTCCCCAGGTAGGCGGTTTGTACTTCAGGATTCGTACGGATATCGTCAGGTGCACCGTGCGCAATTACACAGCCATTGACCATGACCGTGATCTCGTCAGAGATGCGGAACACGGCGTCCATATCGTGCTCAACGAGCAAGATCGCATGTTCTTTCTTCAGGGAATCAAGCAAGTTCAGCATGCGGTCGGTTTCTTCAGCCCCCATTCCGGCCAGCGGCTCGTCGAGCAGCAGCACTTTGGGGTGCGTGGCCAGACACATGGCAATTTCAAGTTGCCGCTTGCCGCCATGAGACAACAGACCGGCCTTGGTATGGGCAAACTCGGCCAGGCCAGCCGCCTCAAGCGCACGTTGGGCCGCCTCGTTGCTGAATGTACACTTGCTGGCCGGTGTAGCCCAGCTCCAGAACTTTTGATGGTTGGATTGTGCCGACAAGCGGCAATTCTCGTGCACTGTCAGCGAAGGGAAAATGGTGGTGCGCTGGTAGCTGCGGCCCAGCCCGGCACGGGCGCGATCGGGTTGAGACCATTGCGTGATGTCTTTGTCCAGCATCATGATGCTGCCCTCGCTGGGGGTATTTCACCCGAAAGGACATTGATCAGTGTGGATTTTCCCGCGCCATTGGTGCCAATGACCGCGTGTACCGAACCCTGTTTCAGATCAACCGAGACATTATCGATGGCGACCAGGCCACCAAAACGCCGCGTGATATTTTTGGCCGATAAAAGTATTTGAGACATGTCTGAACCCTTAATGTGCCGTTGCCGATGAGGTCGTGCGGTTGCGCCGCGCACGCAACTGTTCGGGCAGCCCGATCAACCCGTTGGGCATGAACGCAACCAGGGCAATAATGGCTAGGCCAAAGGTCAGGTGCCAGTGGATGGCAAACGAACCGAAAATCGCGGCAGACTGGAAAAACTCTTGCAACAGGATCAGGCCGACGGCACCGATGATGGCGCCCCATAGCCGGCCGACACCCCCAAGAATAACCATGAACAGCACCAGCCCCGATTGTTCCCAACCCATCAGTTCGGGGTTGACGTAACCGTCTTTGGCAGCGTACAGCAGACCGGCCAGGCCACCAAACCCGGCCGCTACGACGTAGGCCGTCAGTTTGTAGCCGAAGGTTGAGAAACCAGCGGCTCGCATGCGTTGCTCGTTGACGCGAATGCCGGTGAGGGCCGCGCCGAAACGGGAGCGCATCAGCATGGCCAGGAAGGCCCAGGCGAACAGCAGGCAGCCCAGTGTGAACAAATAGAAGGTGTAGTTATTGCTGATGTCGAGCAAGACCCAGTCACCCAGGCGCAATTGCGGACGAACGTACAGATAAATGCCGTCGCTGCCGCCACCTAGCTTGGTATCGTGGAAGACGTAATAGGCCATCTGGGCAAAGGCCAGTGTGACCATGATGAAATACACGCCTTTGGTGCGCAAAACCAGCGCGCCGGTGACCAGGGCATACACCATGGCACAGCCGATAGCGGCGGGCACCAGCCACAGCATGTTGCCTGCGACATATTCAGGGGATAACAGCGTGACGGCATACGCCGAAATGCCGAAAAAGCGGCGTGGCCCATGCTGACCAAGCCAGTACAGCCCACCAGCAATTGCAAACTGAGCGCAAACAGCGCGTAAATCATGATCTTGACGACCAGAGCGGTGTAGTAATCGGTGGTGACCATGGGCAGTAATGCGACCAGCACCACCAGTACCAGCACCAGAATGTTACGGAATGAGCGTTGCATACTTCGTCAGCCTTGCTTGAAGAGCCCTTCGGGCTTGAAAAGGAGGATGGCCGCCATCATGACGTAGACCAGCACGCCCGCAGCCTGCGGGAACAGAATCTGGCCAAAGGTATCGACAAAACCGATCAGCATGGCGGCAATGAATGCACCCTTGATCGAACCGATACCGCCAATGACAACCACGACGAAGCAGATAATGATGATGGCATTGCCCATGCCGGGGTAGACCGACGATACCGGTGCGGCAATGGCGCCCGCCAGAGCGGCCAGGGCGACCCCCAGCGCGAACACAATACGAAACAGCCGGTTGATGTCGATACCGAGCGAATTGATCATTTCACGGTTGCTGGCGCCGGCACGGATCATCATGCCCAGGCGGGTGCGCGACAGCAGCCAGTACATCAGGACAGCCACCACAATACAGACGGCCGAGATGAACAGGCGATAGGTCGGGTAGGTCATGACATCGCTGAGCGGAACGGTGCCGCTGAGCCAGGCAGGCGCTGAAACACCATGCACGTCGTTGTCGATGATGATACTGCGCAGTTCTTCAAACACCAGAATCAGCCCGTAGGTCATGAGCACCTGTTGAAGGTGTTCACGGTGGTACAGGTAACTGTAGAACGCCCATTCGAGAAAATAGCCCAGCAGTGCGGCCAACAGAATGCAGGCCAGCACTGTGGCCAGGAACCCCCGCCCAGATACTGCGAGACCAAGGGTTCAAGGGCGAAGGCCATGTAGGCCCCGATCATGTAAAAACTGCCGTGTGCCAGATTGATGATGCCCATGATGCCGAAAATGAGCGTCAACCCACTGGCAACCAGAAACAGCAATAAGCCGTACTGTATGGCGTTAAGGCACTGAATTAAAAATATGACCGGGTCCACAAGGCCTCCTCAGGTGTTGCTTGTTTTATTGTTGGTTTTGTTGGTGTTACTGGATCTTGCAGCCAACGGACGGGTCAGCCAGTGCCGGGACGGCAACCTTGACCAGAACGTTGTCTTCACCCTTGACCTGACGCAGGTACATGTCTTGCACGGGGTTGCCCGATTTGGACAGGGTGAACTTGCCGCGTGGGCTGTCGATGGTGGCGTTGCGAATCGCTTCACGCATGGCGTCTTTTTGGAGACATCGCCGCCAACGGCTTTCAGGCCGGCGTCAAGCATTTGTGCCGCGTCGTAGCCCTGAACGGCATACACATCGGGCGGCAGCTTGGGGAAGTTTTTCCGGTAGTTTTCGCGGAAGGCGTTGTCGCGTTCTGTGTTCAGGTTGTCGGCATAGTGCAGTGCTGTCAACAAGCCTTGTGCCGATTCACCCTGGGCTTTCAGGGTACCGTCGGTCAGGAAGCCGGCGCCAACCAGTTCGATGTCTTTGTTCAGGCCCGCAGCAGCGTAATCTTGTGTGAACTTGACGGCACCGCCACCGGCAAAGAAGGTGTAGACCACATCGGGTTTAAGCGCAGCGATTTCGGTCAGCAGTGGCTGGAACTCAACCTGGGGAAGGGCAGGGCCAGGTGTTTGACGACTTTGCCGCCGGCTTTTTCAAACGCTTCTTTGAAGCCGTCGGTGGATTCTTTACCGGCCGCGTAGTTCCATGAAATGGTGACTGCGTTTTTGTGGCCTTTTTCAGCGGCGGCGACACCCATGGCATAGCCGGGTTGCCAGTTCGAGAACGACGAACGGAACACGTTCTTGCTGCACAGCGGGCCGGTCAGGGCGCCGGCACCGGCGTTCGGGATGATCAGGGTGGTGTCGGCTTCGGTAGCCGCCTTGGCCAGCGCCATGGCCACGCCCGAGTGAACCGTACCAACCAGGATGTCGACCTGGTCACGCTTGATCAGGCGGTTGGCGTTGTCAGGGCCTTTGGAGGGGTTGGATTCATCGTCAACACGGAAGTAGGTCACTTCCTGACCGGCCAGCTTGCCGCCCTGTTCTTGCACATACAGTTTGAAGCCGTTTTCAATGGCTTCACCCAGCTGGGCATAGGTGCCGCTGTAAGGCAGCATGAAGCCGACTTTGACTTCTGCGGCAGCAGAGCCCGCGCCAAAAGCCATGGCAATGGCCAGGGCGGTACCGGTTAATGCTTTTTTCATCTTGTCTACTCCTTGGTGTTGTGAAAAAAGTACTGCAGCGGGCGCAATGTTGCGCCGAAAAGGGGGCCTGTTATTGTTTTTTTAATGGCCTGAATGGGGTGCCTATGAGGCTGAAACCGGGTTGAACTTCGCCAGGAATTTCAGCATCGCCTGGTTAAGGATTTCAGGTTGATCCTTGTGGGGCGAGTGTCGGCAGGCGTCAATAATACAGAGTTCTGTGTCTTTGACTACCCGGTGAATCCCTTGGATTTGGGCCAGAGTGCCGTATTCATCGTCTTTCCCCTGAATGGCCAGAACCGGACATTGAATTTTGGGCAGATAATCTTCAATGTTCCAGAATTTGAACTGCGGGTTCAGCCAGATATCGTTCCAGGCCCAGAAAGTCAGGTCGGGGTTTTGATGATAGCGGGTGAAACGTTTGGGCAGGTCGGTGGTCAGGTACGCCTGGCGGGCCTGCTCGATGCTGGACACGGTGATGTCTTCAACGAAGATGTGTGGCGCCGCCACGGCAATACCTGCCGTTTTTTCAGGGTACATGGCAGCATAAAGCAGCGCAATCGAGCCGCCATCGCTATGGCCATAGAAAACCGGGCGCTCATTGTCCAGACCCAGCCCTTCCAGTACGGCGGGGAGGAACAGCTCGGCCTGGGTGTGCATGTAGCTGACCGGCCATTTTTCGTCGGCTGGACGTGGCGTGCTATTGCCGTAGCCATAGCGCGAAAACACCAGGCCGCGGCAGTTGGCCAGCTCGCACAATTGTGCGGGCCAGTCACGCCATAGCGCAACCGAGCCGAGCCCTTCGTGCAGGAAGACGACCAAGGGACGATCGGCTTTTTCGGGCGCGATCAATTGGCATTCAATGTCGTAGTCGCGACCCAGAACCTGGATCGGCAGCATTTTGTTGGTGATGTTCATGATGTCTGACAATGACGTGTAAGTTCAGCGTCCTTCAAGCTGACGCAGGCGGAAGCGCTGGATTTTACCGGTTGCCGTTTTGGGCAGATCATCAACAAAGTGGATGTGGCGCGGGTATTTGAAGGGGGCCAGCTGCGATTTGACGTAGGCTTGCAGTTCGGTTTCGATGTTGCCGTCGTTGGTTTTGCCTTCACGCAGTACGACGTAGGCCGTTGTTTTGACCAGGCCCTGCTCGTCGGTTACACCAATCACCGCAGCCTCCAGCACAGACGCGTGCTGTACCAGAATATTTTCAACTTCGACAGGAGACACGTACTGGCCGCTGACCTTGATCATGTCATCACTGCGGCCGGCATACGTGTAGTAGCCGTCGGTATCGCAAATATATTTGTCGCCGCTTTTCAGCCAGTCGCCCAGCATGGTTTCACGGGTTTTGCTGCGGTTGTTCCAGTACATGATGGCCGAGCTCGGGCCTTTGATGTACAGGTCACCGATGCTGCCCACAGGAACCGGTTTGCCCTGGTCGTCACGCAGTTCGATCTCGTAACCCGGGACCGGTTTGCCCGTGGTGCCGTAGCGTACGCTGCCTGCCTGATTCGAGATGAAAATGTGCAGCATCTCGGTTGAGCCAATGCCATCAAGAATGTAGCAGCCGAAATGGTGTGTGAAGCGGTCACCCAGGTCTTTGGGCAGGGCTTCCCCTGCGGATGCACAGACGCGCAGGTTGACGGCTTCGCGTGCCGGCAGTTTGGGCGAAGCCAGCATGCTGGCGTAAAGGGTAGGGACACCGTAAAACACGGTGGGCTGGTGTTGAGTCAGGCGTTTGAAAACGGCGTCGGGCGTCGGGCGTTCTCCCATCAAGATGGTGGTTGCACCGACAGACAGCGGGAAGGTCAGGCCGTTGCCCAGACCGTAGGCAAAGAACAGCTTGGCGGCCGAGAACACCACGTCGTCTTCCTGGATGCCCAGTACCGGCTTGCCGTAAAGTTCTGCGGTGTACCACAGGTTGGCGTGGCAATGAACCACCCCTTTGGGCTGGCCGGTTGACCCCGAGGAGTAGAGCCAGAACGCGATTTCGTCAGACCTGGTTTTGACGCCGGGAACAGGCGTTGCGCCAGCCATCAAATCTTCAAAGCGCTCTACGCCCTCTGGCAGAGTGTCACCGCCGTCAGCGACAACAAGGTGTTTGACTTCATTATTGGACAGGCTGACCGCTTTTTGTACGGTCTCGAGCAGTGCCGGCGAAGTGAAGATGGCTTGCGCCCGGCTGTGTTCCAGCATGTAGGCATAGTCTTCTGGCGTGAGCAGCGTATTGACGGCAACGGGCACGACGGCCCCGTGCAGGGCTCCCAGGAAGACGACAGGCCAGTCTATGGTGTCGTGCATGACCAGCAGAATGCGTTCTTCCCGACGAATTCCCATTGAGGCCAGCACGCCTGCAAAGCGGGCCGTACGTTCGGCCAGTTCGCCATAGGTCATCTGACGATGGTCATCGATATAGGCGGTTTTGGCCGCGCGCGACTGGTTCAGTTCAGCCAGGTAATGGGCGTAGTTGAGTTCTGCAGGGCAGGCTTGCATGATTTGTCTCCGAGGATGGGGCGGCACCCGGCCAGGTTGCTTTTATTGTTGGCCGGGCGGAAATTCGATTAATTCACGATGGCTTCGAGGACGCCTGGAGCACCCTGAACAGCAGCAAGGCGGTGATAGAAACGCAGCGCACGCAGACCGCCAAGCTCTTCACCGCCGCCGGCACGGCCTGGACCGCCATGATTGGACTGCGGCATGACATTGCCATGACCGGTTTGTACTTTGGCGACGTCGTTATTGATCAGGTGCACCCGACCATGGCTTTCGGCCAGGGCCACGGCGGCCTGGGCCAGAAACGTGCTGTCGTTGCTGTACACCGACGCTACCAGTGAACCCATGCCGCGACGGGCCAGCGCCAGTGCGTGATCGGTATCGCGGTAAGGCATCAGCGTGGCGACCGGACCGAACACTTCCATTTGGTGAACCAGCGGGTGGGTGTCGGGTGTGGTGGTCCCGAATACAACTGGAGGGACGATGGCGTGATTGGCGTGGTCGGCCTGAATGGCAATGTCTTTGCGGCCATCGAAGAGGATATCGCTACAGGCTTCCAGCTGGCTGATGCCTTGCAAAATGGCGTCGCGTTGTGACGTGCTGACCAGACTGCCCATACGGATGTTTTCGTTGCGCGGGTCGCCGACGGTAATGCCCTTGAGCTTGTCGGCCAGCGCCGCGGCAACAGCCGCATAGCGGGATTCGGGAACCATGATGCGCCGGATGGCCGTGCATTTCTGACCCGACTTGATGGTCAGTTCACGCACCACCTCACGTACCAGCAGGCCCATGGCGTCGTCATCGGCGTCTGGGCCAAGAATGGCGCTGTTGACGCTGTCGGTTTCAGCATTGAAACGTACGCCTTCGTGCTTGATTTTCGGATGGTCGCGCAATGAGGCCGCGGTGTCGGCCGAACCGGTGAAAGATACGAGGTCGAGAGGGTCCAGCGCATCCAGCATGCCGGCGGGCCGGCCGCAGACGATATTCAGGGCGCCAGTGGGCAGGATATTGGCGTCAATGACGTCTTTGACCATTTCGTGGGTCAGCCAGGCGGTGGCCGAGGCCGGTTTGGCGACCACCGGCACGCCTGAAAGCAGGGCAGCCGCTGCCTTTTCCCACAGGCCCCATGACGGGAAGTTGAACGCGTTGATGAACAGCGCCAGCCCATGGGCAGGCACCAGAATGTGCTGGGTGGCAAAGGCGTTATCACGCGCCAGGGCGTCGGGGGTGCCGTCAGCCATGAGGGCTTTGGCGGTCAGTTTGCTGCCCAGTTTGGCATAGTACGACAGGGTGTAGATGCCGCCATCGACGTCAACGCCGCTGTCGTTTTGTACGGTACCCGAGTTTTTCAGGGAAATTTCAAAATACTTGTCGCGATTGGCCTGCAGAACCTTGACGATGGCGGACAGCAGTTCAGCGCGCTGGGCGTAGCTGAGTGCGCGCAGCGCCGTGCCGCCCTTTTCGCGGGCAAAGGCATAGGCAGCAGCCATATCAAGGCCGTCGGCACTGACGGTAGCCAGTGTTTCGCCGGTAACCGGGTCCAGCACGGGAGCTCCTGCGCCGGCACCTTCTTGCCAGCGGCCTTCGAGGTAGTTTGCGAGTTTCGTCATTACGGATGTTTCCTGGGCTAGATAAGGGTGGGGTGGCGTGCCACTGCTGTCGTGGCAACCGATTGGCGGCTTACCGTTTCGTGAATTCGATCGCCCCTTGCGGCAGCAGGTACAGCACCAGGGCTTCGCCCTTGGTAACGGTTGGGCTATGGGCGGTATCGGGGCCGTACACCAGCCAGCCGGCAGGCTGGCCGTCGAAACAGGCGCCATCGTCGACGGGCATGATCAGGTCAATTTCGCCATTCGGGTGACGGTGGTGTGGACCGGCAATATCTTTCATGTCGACAACATCAACCGAGAACCCGTTGAGCGCCTCTGAGGGCTTGATAACGCGGCCATAGCGCAGACCGCCGGCTTCATATTGGCACATCCAGCCCTCGGCAACGCCGGTTTTGCAGGCGTCGGCAATTTGCCTGAACACTGCGCCGTCTGCAGGGAAAGTGGTGTTCAGATCATCTTGCAAGGCTTTGTCGAGTGGCCGGTTGCCGATGTGATCAGTGATGTGCTGGATGAGCT
Organism: Neopusillimonas aromaticivorans; assembly: GCF_030344915.1. Classification (GTDB taxonomy): domain Bacteria; phylum Pseudomonadota; class Gammaproteobacteria; order Burkholderiales; family Burkholderiaceae_B; genus Neopusillimonas; species Neopusillimonas aromaticivorans. The sequence goes on from NZ_CP128233.1 coordinate 2,231,510, forward strand.
GCTGAAATGTCTCTGTGTTCATTCTGATGCTTCCTGTTCTGCCGGTGCGAGAGTCGGGCCAATAAGGTGAATGGAACTAAAATGCCGGAGTTCCGGTTCATGCTATCGCGACAAGGCTCAAAATTAGGGCTTTTATTCGGGCTTGTCAAGCATTATAATGCATGTGCGCCAATCCTTAGGGTAAATCTGGGTGAACAATAAAACATTAGGTCAACCGCTTTTGGTCAACGACGAAACAGGCAGCCATGATCGCGATCCCTACCTCATTGCGTTGGGCGAGCGGGTGCGTCGTTTGCGTGCCATCCGTGGCCTGACGCGCAAAGAACTGGCGCGTGCTGCCAGTGTGTCCGAACGCCATCTGGCCAATCTTGAGCGTGGGCTGGGTAATGTCTCCATTCTGGTGCTGTTGCAGATTGCCAATGCCTTCAATTGCGCTTTGGCTGAACTGGTGGGCGATGTCTCCACGTCCAGCCCCGAGTGGCTGTTGATTCGCGAATTGCTGCAAGGCCGCTCCGAACCCGATCTGCAGCGTGCCCGCGAGGCTTTGGCCGACTTGTTTTCAGGGCAGGTTGCCGGCAGCAGCCGTAACCGTGCCCGTCAGGTAGCGATGGTAGGGTTGCGTGGCGCGGGCAAGTCAACGCTGGGGCGCATGCTGGCGGCCGATATCGGTTACCCGTTCATCGAACTGAGTGATGAAATCGAGCGTGTGGCGGGGTGCCGGATTCTCGAAATCTACAGCCTGTACGGCCCCACCGCGTATCGGCGCTACGAAAAGCGTGCGCTTGAAGAAGCTTTGCAGTTGTATCCCGAAATGGTTCTGGCAACGCCTGGCGGCATTGTTTCAGAGCCCTCTACATTGAATGTTCTGCTGTCGCATTGCTATACCGTGTGGGTCAAGGCCACTCCGGAAGACCACATGGCCCGGGTCATGGCGCAGGGTGATTTTCGCCCCATGGCGGGCAACAACGAAGCCATGCTCGACCTCAAACGCATTCTTGCCGGTCGTGAGGCCTTTTACTCCAAGGCCGATTACACCTGTATGACCAGTCAGGTGGGTTTGACGGACGCGTTTGAACGTTTGCGTGCCCACATCCGGGAAGTCGCGGGGCTTTCGCTGGTTTGACCCGCAGTATTTTTCCAAACATGCATTTTTTTGCATGTGTTTTGTTGACGTCATCAAAGAGTTGCATTATGATGCACAAAAATTCATCAGATGCACTATTATTCAGCTTTACACAGAGGAGACTAATCCATGACTCAAGCCGCATCCCGCGTAGATTTTCGCACCGACCCCAGTCAGTACAAGCACTGGGATTTGAGTTTTGACGGTGAAGTTGCCACCCTGGCAATGGACGTCAATGAAGATGCAGGCCTGCGTCCTGGTTACAAGCTCAAGCTGAACTCGTATGACCTGGGGGTGGATATCGAGTTGCACGACGCCCTTCAGCGTATCCGCTTCGAGCATCCTGAAGTTCGCACGGTTGTCCTGACCAGCAATAAAGACCGCATTTTCTGCTCGGGCGCCAATATTTTCATGCTGGGTCTCTCCTCTCACGCCTGGAAAGTCAACTTCTGTAAATTCACCAACGAAACCCGTAACGGCATCGAAGACTCCAGCCGTCACAGCGGTCTCAAGTTCATTGCTGCCGTCAACGGTGCGTGTGCCGGCGGTGGCTACGAAGTGGCACTGGCCTGCGATGAAATCCTTCTGATCGATGACCGTTCGTCGGCTGTTTCATTGCCCGAGGTGCCCTTGCTGGGCGTGTTGCCTGGTACCGGTGGTCTGACCCGTGTTACTGACAAGCGCAAGGTCCGTCATGACCGTGCCGACATCTTCTGCACTCTGGTAGAGGGTGTGCGTGGCGAACGTGCCAAAGAATGGCGCCTGGTTGACGACGTCATCAAGCCCAACCTGTTCGCGGAAGGCGTTAAAAAGCGTGCGGCTGAACTGGCGGCGACCAGCAACCGCCCTGTCGGTGCCAAAGGGGTTGCCCTGACACCCGTTCAGCGCGAAGACAGTGCCGATGCCCTGACCTATAAATTTGTGCAGGTCACCATCGACCGCAACCAGCGTATCGCTACCCTGGTTGTCAAGGCGCCTGATGCCGATGTGCCGACTGATATCGCTGCCATCGAAGCCCAGGGCGCTGCATGGTGGCCTCTGCAAATGGCACGTGAGCTCGACGACGCCATCCTGCAATTGCGCTCCAACGAGCTCGATATCGGCACCTGGGTCCTCAAGACCGAGGGTGATGCAGGCCGTGTTCTGGCCGCAGATGCAACGCTGCAAAAATTTGCAGACAATTGGTTCGTTCGTGAAACCACCGGTATGCTGCGTCGCACGCTGGCCCGCCTGGATGTGACCTCGCGCTCGCTGTTTGCCCTGATCGAACCGGGTTCATGTTTCGCCGGCACGCTGCTTGAGCTGGCATTGGCCGCTGACCGCACCTATATGCTTGACGATCCTGAAACCGACACGCCGGCACAGATCGTTGCAAATGAACTGAACTTTGGTACGTACCCCATGGTCAGTGCCCAGTCCCGCCTCGAACGCCGCTTCTACGAAGAAGCACCTGCACTGGACGCGGTTCGTGCCGTCATCGGCCAGACGCTGTCGCCTGCCGAAGCCGAGAAACTGGGCCTGATTACGTTTGCCCTTGATGATCTTGATTGGGCTGATGAAATCCGTATCGCGCTTGAAGAGCGTGTCGCCCTGTCGCCTGATTCGCTGACAGGTCTGGAAGCCAATTTGCGCTTTGGCGTGAAAGAAACGATGGAAACCCGTGTGTTTGGTCGCTTGTCGGCCTGGCAGAACTGGATCTTCTATCGGCCGAATGCTTCGGGTGAAAAAGGTGCCCTCAAGCTTTACGGCAAAGGTGAGAAACCCAGCTTTGACTGGAATCGTGTGTAAGTCTACGACGATAAAATCTACAGGAGTCAACAAGATGGCCGGTATCAATTACTCAGAAAAGATCCCCAATAATGTCAACCTGTCCAGCGACCGCACATTGCAGCGCGCGCTTGAGCACTGGCAGCCCAACTACCTGAAGTGGTGGGCCGACATGGGTCCTGAATCGTCGCAGAACATGGACGTTTACCTGCGTACTGCAGTCAGCGTCGATCCGAGCGGCTGGGCCCACTTTGAACACGTCAAGATGCCCGATTACCGTTGGGGCATTTTCCTGACGCCGCCCGAGCAAGACCGCAAGATTCACTTTGGCGAGCACATGGGCGAAGCCGCATGGCAAGATGCGCCGGGCGAATACCGTGCGAACCTGCGCCGCATTATCGTGACCCAGGGCGACACCGAGCCCGCATCGGTCGAGCAGCAGCGTCACCTGGGCCTGACCGCGCCTTCGCAGTACGACCTGCGCAACCTGTTCCAGGTCAACGTTGAAGAAGGGCGTCACCTGTGGGCCATGGTTTATCTGTTGCACCGCTACTTCGGGCGTGATGGCCGTGAAGAGGCCGATGCACTGTTGCAGCGCAATTCGGGCAGCGAGGAAAGCCCCCGTATTCTGGGTGCCTTCAATGAAAAAACGCCCGACTGGCTGGCGTTCTACATGTTCACGTATTTCACTGACCGTGACGGCAAGTTCCAGCTCTGTGCCTTGGCTGAATCGGCTTTCGATCCGCTGGCGCGTACGACGAAGTTCATGCTGACCGAAGAAGCACACCACATGTTCGTGGGTGAGTCGGGTGTCTCGCGTGTTCTGCAGCGTACGGCACAGGTCATGAACGAGCTCAAGACCGACGACCCCGCCGCAATCCGCCGTGCCGGTGTCATCGATCTGCCGACCATCCAGCGCTATCTGAACTTCCACTTCAGCGTCACGATCGACCTGTTCGGTGCCGACCAGTCGTCCAATGCCGCTACGTTCTACACAACCGGTCTGAAAGGCCGCTTCGAAGAAGGTAAACGCACAGACGACCACATCCTCAAGAACGACACTTACCGCGTTCTGGAAGTCAAGGACGGCAAGTTGAACGAAGTCGAAGTGCCTATGCTCAACGCACTGAACGAAGTTCTGCGTGACGACTATATCCGTGACTCGATGGCCGGTGTCCAGCGTTGGAACAAGGTTCTGGAAAAAGCGGGCATTGACTTCCGCCTTACCGTTCCGCACAAAGCGTTCAACCGCAAGATCGGCACCCTGTCGGGGATCCGTGTCTCGCCGGACGGTACCGTGCTGACCGAAGAACAATGGAAAGCCAACGTTGACAACTGGCTGCCCACTCCGGAAGACCGTGCATTCGTGGCTTCCCTGATGGGTCGTGTGGTAGAGCCCGGCAAGTTTGCCAACTGGATTTCGCCTCCGGTCATGGGCATCAACCGTCAGCCCGTTGACTTCGACTACGTTCGTTTCAACTAATCCGTTTTACTGACTCGTAGTACCCTGTAATCGGGCGCGTGCTCTGGCATTCGCCCGATTATCGATTTAGCATACCCGTTTGTATAAAAGTCGCATGTGTCGGCCTTACGCCGCAGTGCGTCCGCCAAGGAGACTCTTGATGACAGCAGCGTCGGCCGTTACCGTTAAAAAGCAGCACCTGATCGACCCTGAAATCTGTATTCGTTGCAATACGTGTGAAGAAAGTTGCCCGATTGATGCGATCACACATGATGTCAACAACTATGTGGTTGATGACAGCATTTGCAATGACTGTATGGCTTGTGTGCCGCCCTGTCCGACGGGTGCCATCGACAACTGGATTCAGGTGCTCAGCACCAATACCTATTCCGTAGAAGAGCAGTTCACCTGGAATGAATTGCCCGAGCCACAGGAAGTCCCCGAGGGTGTAGCTCAAGACATGTCCGAGCCGGTGGAAGTGGTTCCCGCCGAAGCCTTGTCGGCGGATGAGGCCGCGCTGACGAATGTCGCCAATACGCCGTTTACTGCCGCAGGCGCCAGTATTCCGCCTTGGTCGGCAGCCCACCCGTATGTCAACTGGTATACCCACAAGAATCCGGTCAGCGCCACCGTGGTGGGTAATTACCGCGTTACCGACAGCGATACCGAAAGCGACATTCATCATATCGTGCTTGATTTTGGCGACAACCCCATGCCAGTCCTCGAGGGGCAGTCAATTGCGATCTTCCCGCCCGGCAACGATGCCAACGGGCGGGCGCACCATGCACGCCAGTACTCCATCGCCAGCCCGCGTGACGGCGAACGTCCCGGTTATAACAACCTGTCCATTACCGTGAAGCGTGTTCGTGCCGGTCACGACAGCAACCCGGTTGATGGCGTGTGTTCAAACTACCTGTGCGATTTGCAGAAAAATGACGTCGTCAAGGTCATTGGTCCGTTCGGCAGCAGTTTCCTGATGCCAAACCAGCCCGATGCCAACATCGTGATGATTTGTACCGGCACCGGTGCAGCCCCCATGCGTGCCATGACCGAACGCTGTCGTCGCCTGACCAAAGAGAATAAGTTCAATGGCACCTTGATGCTGTTCTTCGGTGCCCGCACTGAACGTGAACTGCCGTACTTTGGTCCGTTGATGAACCTGCCCAAAGACTTTATCGATGTGAACCTGGCGTTGTCGCGTTCAGCCGACAAGCCCAAGAAATACGTGCAGGACCTCATTCGCGAACGCGCGCACGATGTGATGAATCTGTTGAAAGACAGTAAAACCTGCGTCTATGTGTGTGGTTTGAAAGGGATGGAAGAGGGTGTGCTGTCGGCCCTGAAAGACATCGTTACCGAAAGTGGCCGCAACTGGGAAGACATGCACGCAGAACTTAAAGCCAAAGGTCGGCTACACTTCGAGACTTACTAATCTTGATCACTTTCTTGAAACAGGTCGTGTGATATGAAATTCAGTGAGTTTCAGGTTGGGCAGGTCTTGCACCACCCTCCTGTTGTGGTAACCGAAGCCGAGATGATCGACTTTGCCCAAAAGTTCGATCCCCAGTGGTTTCATACTGATCCCGAGGCGGCCCGGAAGGGGCGTTGGGGCGGTATCATCGGCAGTGGCTGGCTAACCTGCAGTCTGGCCATGCGCATGGCTGTCGATGCCGTATTGCACGATTCAGAAAGCTTTGCGTCGCCGGGTGTCGATAAGGTGCGCTGGATGTTGCCAACGCGTCCTGGAGATGCCTTGCGTCTTGAAATGCACGTTGATTCGGTGCGTGTGTCGTCCACGCGCAGCGATCTGGGCATTTTGCGCTGGACCTGGAGCATGTTCAACCAGAACAACGAGCAGGTTCTTGAGGTTGAGGCCACCAGCCTTTTTGATCTGGGTACGTCAGCGGCTTCCTGAAACCCCGATACATAGCTGGCCAAAACAAAGACCCCGCCAACGTAGTGTTGGCGGGGTCTTTGTTTTGGTGCCATTGCGACAAGCAATGGCACCGCTTCATGTTTGCAACACATGACCGGGTAGCAGCCGGGCGTTGTTTACGTTTTACAACAGCACCCGATTTGCGCCGGCCGGGGGCCGATCAGAAGAACGCTTGCAGACCGGTTTGGGCACGACCCAGGATGAGGGCGTGAACGTCGTGTGTACCTTCGTAGGTGTTGACGACCTCCAGGTTGACCAGGTGACGGGCAACGCCGAATTCATCAGAGATACCGTTGCCACCCAGCATGTCGCGGGCCATGCGGGCGATGTCGAGCGACTTGCCGCATGAATTGCGTTTCATGATCGAGGTGATTTCGACAGCAGCCGTGCCTTCATCTTTCATGCGGCCCAAACGCAGGCAGCCTTGCAGGGCCAGCGTGATTTCGGTTTGCATGTCAGCCAGTTTTTTCTGGATGAGCTGGTTCTGGGCCAGAGGGCGACCAAACTGTTTGCGGTCGAGGGTGTACTGACGGGCGGTGTGCCAGCAGAACTCTGCCGCACCCAAGGCACCCCAGGCAATACCATAGCGTGCCGAGTTCAGGCAGGTGAACGGGCCACGAAGACCGGATACGCCGGGCATCATCTGTTCGTCGCTGACCTCGACTTCGTCCATGACGATTTCGCCGGTGATGGAAGCACGCAGGCCGACTTTGCCGTGGATAGCCGGTGCCGACAGGCCTTTCATGCCTTTTTCAAGAATGAAGCCGCGGATCTTGCCGTCGAAGTCACCGCCAACGCACTTGGCCCAGACGACGAAAACGTCGGCGATGGGCGAGTTGGTGATCCACATTTTTGCGCCTGACAGCTTGTAGCCGTTAGCCGTTTTGACAGCACGTGTTTCCATGCCGCCGGGGTCGGAACCGTGGTTGGGTTCGGTCAGGCCGAAACAGCCAATCCATTCGCCGCTGGCCAGCTTGGGCAGGTATTTCTGCTTTTGCGCTTCGCTGCCGAATTCGTTGATGGGAACCATGACCAAGGACGATTGCACGCTCATCATCGAACGGTAGCCTGAGTCGACACGCTCAACTTCGCGAGCGATCAGGCCGTAGCAGACGTAGTTCAGGCCCGAGCCACCGTATTCGGTGGGGATGGTGGGGCCGAGCAGACCCAGTTCACCCATTTCGCGGAAAATGGCCGCGTCGGTTTTTTCGTGACGGAAGGCTTCCAGGACGCGGGGCGCCAGCTTGTCTTGTGCGTAAGCGTAGGCCGCATCGCGGACCATGCGCTCTTCTTCGGTGAGTTGCGAATCCAGCAACAGGGGATCTTCCCAATTGAATGAAGGGGCCGATGACATAGGGTGTGCTCCGAGTCGAAAGTTTAGGTTTAAAGTATTCTTGCCGAAAAAATAGCCGTTGACAAGAACAATACGGCGAATACCGACAGGTTATGTGAGTTATAGGCACATTGCAATTGATAAAATTGCACATTGTCGTGACAATTGCGCACGTTGAACGGGGCAATCAGGTTAACGATACTGAATTGCCGGCAAAAGGGGAAGTCATGCGAAAAGGGGTGCCGAATCTCGGGGCGTTGCAGGCGTTTGAGGCCACCGCCCGTCTGGGCTCATTCTCGCGGGCGGCCGAAGAGCTGTCGCTGACGCACAGTGCCGTGTTCCGGCAGGTCAGTGGTCTGGAAGAGCGTCTGGGCGTGGCCTTGTTTACACGCGTGCGGCGACGCATTGTATTGACGGATGCAGGGGCTGAATATGCAGGCCGGGTGCGGCATCATCTTGAACAGCTGGAAAAAGACACCTTTGGTGTCATGTCGCGTGCGGCGCTTGGGCATAGCCTGCATATTGCAGTGTTGCCCACGCTGGCCACCACCTGGCTGATTCCCCGCTTGCCGTTGCTGCAGGCGCGTCACCCTGACATCGCGGTGAGTCTGTCGGTGCGGACATTGCCGTTCCAGTTTGCCGATCACCCGTTTGATGCGGCAATCTATCACGCCGAGCAGCCTTGGCCGGGTACCCAGGGCATACGGTTGTTCGATGAAGAGGCGATGCTGCCGGTGTGTGCGCCTCGCCTCTATGACGCGGCGCGCGCAACACCGGAAGGGCTGTCATCCCTGACCCATCTGCACGTGATGTCGCGGCCTCATGCGTGGCGTGACTGGTATCGTACCCAAGGGCTGGACTGGCATCCCTCCATCGGGGCGGGGCCGCGCTACGAATTGTTTACGATGGTGCTGGCGGCCGTACATGCCGGGCTTGGCGTGGGGTTGATTCCGCGGTTTTGGCGCGCGAGGCGCTGGCGGCGGGCGATCTGGTCGTGCCTTTTGACGGGGCATTGCCGATGCGACAGTCTTACTATTTCAGTTATCCGGTGCAGCATGTGCCCAATGACGCGCTCAAGGTCTTTGAGGCCTGGCTGGATGAGGTGGTGGCGACCCAGTCGACGGTGCCGTGGTTACCAGACATGGGAAATTGAACGATGACACTTCCAATGGCGCCCCAATGCTGTCGCCCGAAAAGGAGAGTTGAATGAAAAGGGAGGATTCCGGTTTGGGGTGCAGTGTCACTCTGGGTTCAATGGGCCGAACCCGGTCACGTCCGGTACGCCGTGCCCGGTGTGCAGGCCTTGCACTGGCCTTTCTTCTGAACGTACTGCCGACGTTCTCGCGCGCTGATCCGCCACCGGATCCGGAGGCGGCTGTCTCAACGACTCGTCACACCCTGGCTGAAGCCACGCAATTCATGGTGTCGGCAGCCAATCCATTGGCCACCCGGGTGGGGGTCGGCATTCTGGAGAAGGGCGGTAACGCGGTTGATGCCGCCATTGCCGTGCAACTGGTCCTGGGTTTGGTCGAGCCCCAGTCATCGGGGATCGGTGGTGGTGGTTTCATGCTGGTGTACGACCAGGCTGAGCAGCGTCTGACCAGTTTTGATGCACGTGAAACCGCGCCCATGGCCGCGCATTATCGCCAATTCATTCACCAGGGTAAGGCGTTGTCCTGGCCAGAGGCGGTGAATAGCGGGCTGTCTGTCGGTGTACCCGGGTTGCTGCGCGGGCTGGCCGAGATGCACAAAACCCATGGCCGTCTGCCCTGGGCGGTGTTGTTTGAACCCGCGATTTCAATGGCCGAGCAAGGGTTCGAGGTGTCACCGCGGCTGCACGGTCTTTTGACCCGCAGCAGCGGGCTAAAGGCCAGTGCGTCGGCAGGTGCTTATTTCTATCGTGATGGTCAGGCCCTGCCGGTGGGGTATCGTTTGATCAATCCGGAACTGGGCCGGGTATACCGCCAGGTGGCACAGCACGGGGTTGATGTGTTTTATACCGGGGAGATTGCCCGTGCCATTGTTGATGCGGTCGGTGCGCACGACCGCCCCGGGCATCTGTCGCTGGATGACATGGCCTCGTATCGGGTGGTTCGCCGCGAGGCCGTCTGTACGGGGTATCGGGTGTATACCTTGTGTGGCAGCGGGCCACCCAGTTCCGGCCCGATTGCCGTGATGCAGATACTGGGCATGCTGGCGCATACGCCGGTTCTTGACCATGCCCCCGATTCAGCCCAGTGCTGTGCATTACTTTGCCGAAGCCGGCAAGCTGGCGTATGCCGATCGTGATGTGTACGTGGCCGATCCTGATTTTGCCGATGTGCCCGTCAAGGCCTTGCTCGACCCGGGCTACCTTGCGCAACGGGCGGCGGCGATTTCGCCCGAGCGCGCCATGAAAAAGGGTTTGCCGGGTTCGCCGCCAGGAATCGACCCGGCCGACTTTGGCCTGGACGAGTCGGCCGAGTTGCCTTCCACCACGCATATTTCTGTGGTCGACGCGCAGGGCAACGCGGTGTCCATGACGACGTCGGTCGAGTCGGCGTTTGGTAACAAGATGCTGGTCAGGGGTTTTTGCTGAATAACCAGCTGACTGATTTTTCGCTGGCGGGTGTGGATGCGCAAGGCCGTCCTTTGTTGAACCGGGTCGAGCCCGGCAAACGGCCTCGCAGCGCCATGGCACCCATGATGGTATTTCGTGACGGGCAGGTGCACATGCTGATCGGGGCACCGGGTGGTACGGCGATCATCAATTACGTGGCCAAGACGTTGCTCGGGGTACTCGGGTACGGCCTGGATATCCAGCGGGCCATTGATTTGCCGAACCGGGGCAGTCGCAACTACGGTACTGAAATCGAGGAAGGTACGAAGCTGACCGAGGTTGTTGCCGCGTTGAAGGGTAAAGGGCACGATGTGGAAATCAGGCCTTTGCCCAGCGGCTTGCATGGCATTGTTCGCACCGGAACCGGTTGGCAGGGTGGCGCAGACCCTCGTCGCGAAGGTCTGGCATTGGGGCGTTGACCCAGGCAGGGCCTCCGGCTCGGGTGGGTCTGGACTCTGGCAGGCCCTTGGCCCGGTAAGTCTTATCCCCGGCGGAGCTTAACGGAAAACGATAGTACGGTTGCCGTTGAGCAAGATGCGGTGCTCGACATGGCTACGCACGGCGCGCGCCAGTACCAGCGACTCCACGTCACTTCCTACTTGTGTCAGCTGTTGCGCGCTCATGGCGTGATCAACGCGCTCGATATCTTGCTCGATGATCGGGCCTTCATCGAGGTCTGACGTCACGTAGTGCGCTGTGGCACCAATGATCTTGACCCCGCGGGCGTGGGCCTGATGGTAGGGGCGGGCGCCTTTGAAGCTGGGCAGGAAGCTGTGGTGAATATTGATGGCGCGCCCCGACAACGCCTTGCACATTTCACCCGACAAGATTTGCATGTACCGTGCGAGCACGACCAGATCAATTTTTTCGGCATCAACCAGGTCCAGGATTTTCTGTTCCTGGTCGCGTTTGGTTTCCGGTGTAACAGGCAGGTGATGGAACGGCAGACCGTAGGCGGCCGCCATGCCGGCATGGTCATTGTGGTTTGATACAACCCCTACCACTTCCACATTGAGTTGGCCGCTATGGGTACGGAACAGCAGGTCATTCAGGCAGTGGCCTTGTTTGCTGGCCAGAATCAGCAACCGTGACTTGCGCTGGGCATCATGGAAGTTGGCCTGCATTTCGAATTTTTCGGCCACGCCGGCGAAACGCTCTTGCAAAGCGTCGACTGCATAGTATTGCGGTAATTTGAAGTGAACCCGCAAGAAGAAGCGGTCGGTTTCGGTATCGCCAAATTGCTGAGCATCGATAATGTTGCCATGGATATCGAGCAGCCAGCCAGTGACGGCATGCACGATACCGATACGGTCAGGGCAGGACAGGGTCAGAATGTAATCGTTCATTGTGTTGTTACAGGTTACAGGGTGTCAGGGGGCCAGGCGTTGCAAGGTCCACTGGTTGTGCGGCTGTCGCTCGAAGCACAGGCGGTCGTGCAGGCGTGAGGGCCGGCCTTGCCAGAACTCGACGCGTACCGGGGTCAGGCGATAGCCGCCCCAGTGCGCCGGGCGTTCGGGGCCTGGCCCAGACGGGTGGTGAATTCTTCAACGCGCTGGTCCAGATCGGCACGTGTGATGGGCCGGCTTTGCGGCGAGGCCCAGGCGCCAATACGTGATTCTAGCGGACGGCTGTGGTAGTACTCGTCGGACTCAGCCGCAGGCACTTTGCTGACCCGACCTTCAAACCGTACCTGGCGCTCAAGTTCCGGCCAGAAAAACAGCAGCGCGGCGTTGGGCTGGTCAGCCAGCTGGCGGCCTTTGTCGGAGTCATAATTCGTGAAAAATACCGGCCCTTGCTGGTCAAAACCCTTGAGCAGCACGATGCGCGCCGAGGGTTGGCCGTTGGCCACGGTGGCCAGGGTCATGGCGTTGGGCTCGTTGACCTGGGCTTTCAGGGCCTCATCGAACCACAGCATGAATTGGTCGAACGGGTTGTCGGCGACGGAGTTTTCAAGCAGTACACCTTTTCGGTACTGCTGGCGGATATCAGCGATGGACATGGTTTCAGGTTGGGTTGCGATCAGGCGTTTGGGCGCTGTTCAGGTGGCGGACCAGCTCATCAAGCTTGTGGTCGTGGATACCCGCACCCTTGAGGGCGCGGTCGGTTTCAATAACGTACTCAATACATGGCCCGTACGACCCGCAGGCATGGCGGACAATATCGACCAGTTGCGGGGTTTGCAGGCCACGCACATAGCCGTCTTTGGTTTTGTCCATGGTAAACACCAGTGCCCCGACAGGGCCCTGATGGGTGTGGCAGTTCAGGTGTCTGGGCACATAGGCACCGCTGGACATTTCGCGTTTCCAGAGTTCATCAAGCACGTCGGGCACATGCTTGCCGGCAACACGATACACCATGCCCCGGCATGAGCCGCCGTTGTCCAGCCCGAACACCAGGCCGGGTTGTTCGGGTGTGCCGCGATTGATGCGTGACCACAGGCACAGCGAACGATGATAACCGCGCACCAGCGCCAGGCGGCGTTCAACGTAGTCGAACTCGGGCCGCCAGACCAGTGAGCCGTAGCCAAAAACCCAAAGGTCATGGCCTTTTTCCCAATGCCTCATGTAGTCGAGCATGGAGGCGCGGCGCTCGTCGTCAGTCAGGCGCCGGAATGCGTGCGGGCTGGGTATGTTGCCGGGGGCGAAAAGGGCAGAGTGTGTGTCACGATACTTGCAGGAAACTTCAGGGGCCGCGAATCGGGCATGCTCTAATAGTAATACGACCTGAATCGCCATACCACGACGTCATGACCGAAATTACAGAACCTGTTGATACTGAACGACGCTTTTCCGGGCTGGCCCGCCTGTACGGAGACGATGCCCCGGAAATTTTTCGCCGGGCCCATGTGGCGGTGGCCGGCCTGGGCGGGGTAGGCTCATGGTGTGCCGAAGCGCTGGCCCGTTGCGGTGTCGGTGCCCTGACCCTGATCGACATGGACCACATTGCGGAATCGAATGTGAACCGGCAATTGCATGCCCTGACGGCGACCCTGGGGCAGTCCAAGGTGCAGGCCATGACCGACCGGGTCGTGGGCATCAATCCGGCCTGTCGTGTCGTGGTTGTTGATGATTTTGTCGACCCTGATAACGTGACCGTCATTTTTCCGGCCGATGTCGATGTCATCATCGATTGCACTGACCAGATGTCGGCCAAGCTGGCGATGATTCTCGAGGCCCGGCGCCGCCAGGTTCCGGTCGTGGTGTGCGGCGGGGCCGGTGGCAAGACGGCCGTTACGGCGCTGCGTGCCTCCGACCTGTCGGTCACACAAAACGATGCGTTGTTGTCCAAGCTGCGCAATACACTGCGCCGGCAGCATGGTTATCCGCGTGCGGCGGCAGCGGCCGGCAAGGCACCCCGGCGTATTCCCAAAATGGGGGTGCGGGCCGTATGGTTTGACCAGCCTGCCGTCTTGCCGGATCTTTGGGCAAAGACGACTGCAGCACCAGCGGTCATGCCAACGGCAGATTCTGCTGCGGGGTGCCGGTGGCCGGTGCCGGTGTTTCGCCTGGCGTCACTGATGGTGTGGCTGCCGCGCCCCAGGGCTTGTCGTGCGCAGGTTACGGGTCAGCCGTGATGGTGACGGCGGCCATGGGCATGGCCGCCGCCGGCGAGGCTATTCAGTGGCTGCTGACGCGCCGCTTTGCATGAAGGTTTTCAGCACGCGGCCGGTATGCGACTGATCGGCATGAGCCATCAGGGTTTCCGGTGCACCGGCCATGACCAGCCGCCCGCCGTGCGTACCGCCTTCGGGCCCCATGTCGATAATCCAGTCGGCTTCGGCAATCACGTCCAGGTTGTGCTCGATCACGACAACCGTATTGCCCGCATCTACCAGCCGGTGCAGAACGTGTGTCAGTTTTTCGACATCGGCCATGGATAGCCCGACGGTGGGCTCATCGAGCACATACAGTGTGTGCGGGGCACTGGAGGCCCGGCCGGTGGTGATGACGCCGTCGGTCAGGCGGGCTTTGGTCAGTTCGGTGACCAGTTTGATGCGTTGGGCCTCACCCCCGAAAGCGTCGGCGACGGTTGCCCCAGCGTCAGGTAACCCAGCCCGACATCCTGCATCAGTTTCAGTGCCCGCAGGGTTTTCGGATGCGCGGCGAAGTGTTCCACGGCATCGTCAATATCCATTTTCAGCAGGTCGCCGGCACTTTTATCCTGCCACTTTACGTCCAGCGTATCGCGATTGAAGCGTTCGCCGTTGCAGGCGTCGCAGGGCACTTTCACATCCGGCAGAAAGCTCATTTCAATGGTGCGCAGGCCCTGGCCTTCGCAGATCGGACAACGGCCATCACCGGTATTGAACGAGAAGCGGGCCGCGCTCCAGCCTCGCAGCCGGGCATCGCGGGTGTTGGCGAACAATTTGCGGATGTCATCCCAGAAGCCGACATAGGTGGCCGGGCACGAACGCGGAGTTTTGCCGATGGGCGTCTGGTCAACTTCCAGAACCCGGTCAATCTGTTCATACCCTGAAATGGCGGTGCAGCCTTGCCACTGGGGTGTGGTTTTCTTGCCGACTGCCTGAGCCAGGTTATCCAGCAGCACATCACGCGCCAGTGTTGATTTTCCCGAGCCCGAAACGCCCGTGACAATGGTCAAGCGGCCGACGGGAATGTTGACGTCGACATTCTGCAGGTTATGCCGGTGTGCCCCGGTCAAGTGAATCCAGCGGTCGTGGGTGTCAACGTTGCGGCGGGGCTGGGCCGGGTGAACCACCGGGTGCTTCAGGTAGCGCCCGGTCAGCGATTGGGGGTCGTTCATCAGGTCATCGACCGTACCTTGTGCCACAACCCGGCCACCGCGAACCCCGGCACCGGGCCCCATGTCGATGACGTGGGCAGCGCGACGGATGGTGTCTTCGTCGTGCTCGACTACCACCAGGGTATTGCCGTTGCCTTCCAGTTTGGCCAAGGCATTGAGCAGGATTTCATTGTCGCGCGGGTGCAGGCCGATGGTGGGTTCGTCAAGCACATAGCACACCCCTTGCAGGTTTGAACCCAACTGCGCTGCCAGACGGATGCGCTGGGCCTCGCCGCCCGACAATGTGGGTGCCGAGCGATCAAGCGCCAGATAGCCCAGGCCGACGTCTTCCATGAAGTTCAGCCGACCCTTGATTTCAGTCAGGATGTCACGGGCAATTTCGGCTTCGCGGTCACGGCTGATCAGCCCGTTGAAGAAGGTCTGGGCTTCGCTGACCGATTGGGCCGTGAGCTGGGTGATGGATTTTTCGCGCCAGCGGAAGGCGCGCGCCACCGGGTTTAGCCGTTCCCCATGGCACGTCGGGCAGGGTTGGGCCTCGCCGTCGTACCACGCGTTCCAGGCGGTTTCTTCACCGGTCTGGGTGTCATCAAACCCGTGCAGTTGCAGACCGGTGCCATAACAACTGGTACACCAGCCATGCTTCGAGTTGTACGAGAACAGGCGGGGGTCGGGCTCAGGAAGCTGGTACCGCAGCACGGGCAGGCTCGTTTCACTGAAAAATGGGTTTGTGCCGGTTTTTCGACCAGCATGTCCAGTGTGTGCCGGGCGGCGTGAGGGTGCAGGGTCAACGGGCTGAGCAGGCTCAGGCTGCCTTGACCGAACTCCAGGGCACTGCGCAGCACCTGGCGCAAGCGGGTTTCATTGGCCGGGTCGACTACCAGGTCGGCTACGGGCAGCTCGATGGTGTGTTCTTTGTAGCGGTCCAGGCGTGGCCAGGGGCTGACAGGGATGAATTCGCCGTCGACGCGCAGGTGGGTGTAGCCTTTGCCTGAGGCCCATTTGGCCAGATCGGTGTAATAGCCCTTACGTGCAGTCACCAACGGGGCCAGGATGCCAATGTGCTGCCCCTTGTGGTCACGCATCAGTTGTGCGGCAATCTGTTCTGCGGTTTGCGACTGCACCGGTACGTTGCAGTCGGGGCACATTTGTGTCCCCAGCTTGACGTACAGCAGGCGCAAGAAATGGTGAATTTCAGTCATGGTGGCCACCGTTGACTTGCGACCTCCGCGGCTGGTGCGCTGCTCGATCGCGACGGTGGGCGGTATGCCATAAATGGCATCCACGTCCGGCTTGCCGGCGGGCTGGACGATGGCGCGGGCGTATGCGTTCAATGATTCCAGATAACGGCGCTGGCCTTCGTTGAACAAGATGTCGAAGGCCAATGTGGATTTCCCCGACCCTGAAACGCCGGTGATGACAGTGAAGGTGTCGCGGGGAATCTGGACATTGATGCCTTTCAGATTGTGTTCACGCGCATTCAGGATGTCGATGGTGTGTGCAGCGCTGCGACCATAGGGCATGGCCGGTTCGGCCACCGTGGTGGTCGTGTTGCCAGTGTTCGGGGGTTGCCGTGGGTACTGGTCCGGGCTGATTTTCCCGGTGCGATGGGTGCGCCGGTCGTGTCTGCGGTCAGGGTATGTTCGCCAGTTGTTCCTCCACCTCCGACAATCGATTGTTCGTAGTCGAGCAGGGCTTTGCCGGTGTGTGAGTTCGGGTGTGCCATGATGTCGGCCGGGCTTCCGGTGGCAACGACCTGGCCCCCGGCATCCCCGCCTTCCGGCCCCAGGTCGATGACCCAGTCGGCGGCACGAATGACATCCAGATTGTGTTCGATGATCAACAGCGAATGCCCGGCAGCCAGCAGTTTCCTGAACGCACCCATCAAGCGCGCGACGTCATCAAAGTGCAGGCCGCTGGTGGGTTCATCGAACAGGAACAGGCTGCCTTTTTAGCCACACGAGCCGACGAAATGCCACTGCGCGACGCCGTGGCCAGGTGGCCGGCCAGTTTCAGCCGCTGCGCTTCGCCGCCCGACAGGGTAGGTACAGGCTGCCCAAGTTTCACGTATTCCAGACCCACATCGGCCAGGGGCTCAGCCCCATTGCACATCGCGCAGGCCGGCGAAAAAGTCCAGGGCCTCGCGTACGGTCATGTTCAGGACGTCATCAATCGAGGCCGTACGGCCCAGGTGTTCAATACGAACTTCCAGAATTTCAGGCCGGAAGCGTTTGCCGCCGCAGTCGGGGCAGCGCAAATAGACGTCAGACAGGAACTGCATTTCGACGTGTTCGAACCCCGTGCCGCCGCAGGTGGGACAGCGCCCTTCGCCGCTGTTGAAGCTGAATGTGCCCGGGGTATAGTCGCGTTCTTTTGAAAGGTCCGCCTGTGCAAACAGCTTGCGGATGGCATCGAACGCACCGACGTAGCTGGCCGGGTTCGAGCGTGCCGTTTTTCCGATGGGGGTCTGGTCGACCATCACCACATCGGCCAGCTGTTCGGCGCCCAGCAGGTGGTCGAACTCGCCAGGTGCCTCGGTGGGTTTGCCCTGACGTTTCAGCAGGGCCGGATACAGCACGTCCTGGATCAGGGTGGACTTGCCCGAGCCCGATACCCCGCTGACGCAGACCAGCCGACCCAGCGGGATTGAAACCGAAACGTTTTTCAGGTTGTTGGCGCGCACGCCTTCCAGCAGCAGTTTGGGGGTGGACGGCTGTACGGCCAGGGTCGGGGCGCTTCGACGCGCAGCCGGTTGCCCAGATAATTGCCGGTCAGGGTAGTGGCCCGTCGCAACTGTTGCGGCGTGCCGTCAAACGTGATGTGCCCCCACGCTCGCCGGGCCCGGGACCAATATCCAGAATACGGTCGGCCGCCACCATGACTTGCGGGTCATGTTCGACCACGACCAACGTATTGCCGTTGTTACGCAGCCGGTGCATGACTTCGACGATGCGGTGCATGTCGCGCGGGTGCAGACCGATGGAGGGTTCGTCCAGTACGAACAGGGTGTTGACCAGTGAGGTGCCCAGTGCCGTCGTCAGGTTGATGCGTTGCACTTCGCCGCCTGACAGCGTGCGGCTTTGACGATCAAGTGACAGGTAGCCCAGCCCGACATCGCACAGAAAATCAAGGCGGGCACGTACTTCAGTCATCAACAGGTCGAGCGCAGCATCCAGCGCGTCACCAAAACTGAGTCCCAGGAAAAAGTCACGTACCTGGCGGATGGGCAGGCGCATCAGGTCGTGCAAGGCCAGGCCGGGCAACCGGTTCAGCAGCTCATGATCCCAGTCTGCATGAACGGGTTTGAAGCGCGGGTAGAGCGGGTTGACCGGGATGTGTTTTGTACCCAGTCGCCAGAGTGTAGCGTCGGGCTTCAGGCGTGCGCCGCCGCAACTGGGGCAGGGCGTGTAACTGCGGTACTTGGACAGCAGCACGCGCACATGCATCTTGTAGGCTTTGGTTTCGAGCCAGTCAAAAAAGCGCTGGGCGCCATACCACTGGGTTTTCCAGGCCTGGGGCCACCGCGCCAGGCGGGGTCCCCACCGATAACCCATTGGCGCTCGTCAGCCGAAAGCGCTTTCCAGGGGTATCGAGACGGACGCCGGCATTTTTTGCGTAGTGCTCCATCTCGGCCTGGCACTCTTTGTAGCTGGCGGTTTGCCAAGGCTTGATGGCCCCTTCGCGCAAGGTTTTGTTGTCGTCAGGTACGACCAGGCCGTAATCGATGCCCATGACCCGCCCAAAGCCCCGACAGGCCTCGCAGGCACCCAGTGGCGAGTTGAAGGAAAAGGTACTGGGCAGCGGGCGGGTGTAATCAATAGTGCAGTGGGCACAGTGCAGCCGGTTGCTGAAGCGCCAGGCGGTTTCCTGACCGTCGGCGCTGTCAGAGGCATACACCGTTATGTGGCCGTCCCCCTGCTTGAACGCCGTTTCAAGCGCCTCGCCCAGGCGACCGGGGTCAACGCTGCTGAACCGGAAACGGTCTTGCACCACATGCAGGACGCGCCTGGCCATCGGTGCGGTCTTGCGGGCGGCCGTTTTGCCTTTGCCACGGGCTGGCGGGCTGGTCTCGTCGGGTGCAGTAATGGTTTCTTCGTGGTGAACCCGTGTGTAGCCTTGCTGGTCCAGAAACCCGCGCACTTCGTCTTCGGTGAAGTTGGCCGGAATCGCAATCGGGAACGTAATCACCAGGCGGGGGTCATTGCCTTGCGTGCGCTCGGCCAGGGCCTGGCGTACGGTATGGGCATTGTCTTGCACCACGCGTTGGCCGCAGCACCGGCAGTACAACTGGCCCATGCGGGCGAACAGCAGCTTCAGGTGGTCATTCAGTTCCGTCATGGTGCCGACAGTACTGCGCGAATTGCGCACCGGGTTGACTTGGTCGATGGCGATGGCCGGCAAGATACCTTCGATGCGATCCACCTGGGGCTTGTCCATGCGGTCGAGGAACTGGCGGGCATAGGGTGAAAACGTTTCGACGTAGCGGCGTTGCCCTTCGGCATAGAGCGTATCAAACGCCAACGAGCTCTTGCCCGATCCGGACACCCCCGTAATCACCAGCAGTTCGCCGGTGTTGATGGTGACATCAAGATTTTTGAGGTTGTTTTGGCGGGCGCCGAAAATGCGGATGGCTGAGCTCATGGGTGAAACCAAAGAAGAAGAATTTGGGGTCTTGGCCAAGTTTACGGTAGAATGGTGGGTTAATTACAGTTCAAGACCCGCTTTTCGGAGAATTCATCATGGCAGAAGTCAAGCGTAACCGACGCAACACCATCGAGCGTCGTTGCCTGGGCAAAGCGTTCAAGCGTTTGTTCATCAAATCGCCCAAAGGCGTATTTAAAATGCTCGAAAAAGTTAAAAAGGCCTGATTGTTCGGTCCTTTTGCAAAAACCCGGCTCAGGCCGGGTTTTTGTTTTGGGGTGCGTTGTGTGATGTACCCGCTGTGCTTGCATCGGGCGGCTGTCAGAGGTGGCGCAGTTTGCAGATGCAAGCTGCTTTTTAGGGCAGACGCTGCAGGGGCAACTTGTCAATGCAATACCGGTGACGACGGGTGGGGTTGGAAAGCACTGTTGTCATCGTCCCCCTCGTCCGAGTCATCTTCATCGTCGTCGATGTCGAGAACCGGTTCATCGCTGAGCTCAAACGGCAAAATGCCGCCAATGTCATCGCTCCAGGCCACTTCTTCGCCGTCATGGTCTACCTTGATGAAGCGCACGCCTTCGAGGTCTGATAACTGGATGGCCCACAGGTATTCGCAGTCGTAGATGTCGCCGTCTTTGATGTCGATTCCGCCCTTGTTGCCGATGATCCGGGCGTTCTGGCCACCAATGGCCACAATGACATGGTCGTCGGCGTCATCGCCGACATCAAGCGGGATGCCGAAAACCACCCATTCGAAACCGGTTTCGTCGGCGTCAATCACTTCGGCCAGGACCGGCTTGCCAAGGTAGGCGCTGAGCGCGTCGGCGGTGCGGCCAAGGTAATCAAGCTCTTCGTCGGTGAAGGTCAGTGCGGGGATGGGTGTATCGGTCATTATTCTCGGGCCAGATTCGGTCAAACCCCCATTTTAGTTTTATTTGCCGAGTCGGCCTACAATCGTGTTTTGTCTCAATTTTTTACGGGTTCATTCTCAGTATGGCTCAATACGTTTACACCATGAATCGCGTGGGCAAGATCGTGCCCCCAAGCGTCAGATTCTGCGTGATATTTCGCTGTCTTTTTTCCCGGGTGCCAAAATTGGCGTGCTCGGTCTGAACGGTGCGGGTAAATCAACGCTGCTCAAGATCATGGCCGGTGTTGACAAGGACATTGAAGGCGAAGCCGTGCCCATGCCGGGCATCAAAATCGGTTACCTGCCCCAAGAGCCGCAGCTGAACCCCGAATCGACCGTGCGTCAGGCGGTGGAAGAGGGCCTGGGCGAAGTCTTCGAGGCGCGCAAGCGTCTTGATGAGGTATACGCCGCCTATGCCGAGCCCGATGCTGACTTTGACGCCCTGGCTGCCGAGCAGGCAGAGCTGGAAGCGGTCATTGCCGCTGCGGCCTCCAGCGGTGCTGATGACACCGAAACACAAATGGAAATTGCGGCTGACGCCTTGCGTCTGCCCCCTGGGATGCCATCGTGGGCAAGCTGTCGGGTGGTGAAAAGCGTCGCGTGGCCTTGTGCCGCCTGCTGCTGTCCAAGCCCGACATGCTCTTGCTTGACGAACCGACCAACCACCTTGATGCTGAAAGTGTGGAATGGCTTGAAGTGTTCTTGCGCAAGTTCCCGGGTACGGTAGTGGCCGTCACCCACGACCGCTACTTCCTGGACAACGCCGCTGAATGGATTCTTGAACTGGATCGTGGCCACGGCATTCCCTGGAAGGGCAACTACAGTTCGTGGCTTGAACAGAAAGACAACCGCCTGAAGCAGGAAGAGGCGTCTGAATCGGCCCGTCAGCGCACGATCAAGAAAGAGCTGGAGTGGGTGCGCCAGAATCCGAAGGGCCGTCAGGCCAAGGCCAAGGCGCGTCTGGCCCGTTTCGAGGAACTGTCATCGCACGAATACCAGAAACGCAATGAAACCTCGGAAATCTTCATCCCGGTGGCCGACCGTCTGGGCAATGAAGTCATTGAATTTGAGGGTGTCAGCAAGGCCTTTGGCGATCGATTGCTGATTGACAACCTGAGCTTCAAGATTCCCGCCGGAGCCATCGTCGGGATCATTGGGCCGAACGGTGCCGGTAAATCGACGTTGTTCCGCATGATTGCGGGTACCGAGCAGCCTGATTCGGGCACAGTCAAAATCGGCCAGACCGTCAAAATTTCGCACGTTGACCAGTCGCGTGATGCCCTGGCAAACGATAAAACAGTGTTTGACGCCATGTCCGACGGCGCGGACCTGCTGACTGTGGGCAAATTTGAAATGTCGTCACGCGCCTATCTGGGCCGTTTCAACTTCAAGGGCAGTGACCAGAACAAGCTGGTCGGCAATTTGTCGGGTGGTGAGCGGGGCCGCTTCCATCTGGCCAAGACCCTGATCGCCGGTGGCAACGTGTTGATGCTTGACGAACCGTCGAACGACCTTGATGTTGAAACCTTGCGTGCGCTGGAAGATGCGCTGCTTGAGTTCGCCGGTACGGTATTGGTCATCAGCCATGATCGCTGGTTCCTTGACCGCATTGCCACGCACATTCTGGCTTTTGAAGGTGATTCGCAGGTGGTGTTTTTTGACGGCAACTACCAGGAATACGAAGCTGACAAGAAGCGTCGTCTGGGCGAAGAGGGCGCCAAGCCGAAACGGATTCGCTACAAAGCGCTAAAGTAATCGGTTGCATGCTGAACAGCCCGCGTTGTCTGATGGCAGCGTGGGCTTTTTTTGAGGCGGGGTTTTTGGTGTGCGGAGTGGCTTTGCAAGGTGCAGGGTCTTCGCAGTGTGCCAGAGCCTTGGGTTGATGGCTGGTGAAGGGCTTGTCATTTGATACAAAATTTGCCCGTGCTCACAGCTTCCTTATTGAAAACTTGGCATCCTTGAAACTTCGCAGAAGTGGTTTCTGCCTGATTTCCGGAGGTTTTCATGATGTTTTCGACGTTTGCAAAAGTGGCCGCAGTGGCCGTGGTATCCGTTGCAGCAGCCGGGTGTTCAACCTGGGACAGCATGAGCAGTCGTCAAAAAGGTGCTGTTACCGGTGCCGGCGTCGGCGGTGTGGCCGGTGCCGCCATTACGGGTGGCAGTGTGCTGGGCACCGTGGGTGGTGCAGCCATCGGCGGTGTTGTGGGCGACCAGATCGGCAAGCATCAGAAGTGATGTGTGGCGCTCGGTGGTTGTGATGACCGCGCTCTGTTCATGAAGGGCATTGACGTCAGCTATTACTACGAAGGCTATAGCGAATTCAAGACTGAAGATCTATAGCTTCAAGCGGTATTCAGCGGATATCCTTATGTGACAAAAAATGTCGCACTTGCCGCATTGGCCTTCGTGCTTGCGTTATAGAATTGTGCAATTAACCGCTCAAGAGCGTGATTTCCCTTGGCATCAGGGGTTGCGCTGTTGTAGCGGAAATTTAAGGTGCAGAGTTTGGAAGGGCTGCCGCATGATTCTGGAAAACAAATTAAACGTCACCCATCAAATCGAGCTGGCCCGCGCCGAAGAAAAATCAGCAAGCAAAGAGCCAGGCAGCTTTTTGATTCTGGCGACATTAACAAGGTACGGGTCGGTACTTTCGAAGGGCTTGCTTTTATTCATGCCTATTTGTTTGGGGATGTCTATGACTTTGCCGGAAAAATCCGCGAAGTCAATATCGCCAAGGGTAATTTTCGTTTCGCGCCGTTAATGTACCTGGAACCAGCGCTGAAACATATCGACGCCATGCCGCAAAGCACTTACGATGAAATCATCGAAAAATATGTCGAGATGAATGTGGCTCATCCCTTTCGTGAAGGCAATGGCCGGGCCACTCGCATCTGGCTGGATCTGATGCTTAAGAAAGGAATCCGGCATGTGGTGGACTGGAACCAGGTCGATAAAGAAGAATACCTTTCGGCAATGCAGCGCAGCGTAGTGAAAGATCTTGAAATCAAGGTGCTGTTGAAGCAGGCTCTGACCGACCAGATTGACGACCGCGCCCTGTTCATGAAAGGCATTGACGTCAGTTATTACTACGAAGGCTATAGCGAATTCAAGACTGAAGATCTGTAGTCACTGGCTACACTCGCTGTGTATCCGATGAATCACTGTTCATGCAAATGACTTGTCGCTAAAAAACACAGCAGTTCGGTATTGAAAATCCAGACATGACATTAAATGTCGCATTTGCGTTATAGAATCAAGTAAGTATTCAACGCTACTGCGAAGGGAGTCGTCATGCCTGTCAAACCTTCACCTATGCGATTCGCTTGCCCCAAGTGCGGCTGGTCGACAACGTACGCGCCGCACTCTGATGCTCTGCTGTCGCTGCCCCCGGAAGCCTGCCAGAAGTGCGGGCACGGTGCATTAACGCGAACCTCGGCTGGGGCGCTTGAAAGCGTTTTGTCATTTTTTTGAAGCAGATAAAAAATAAGGGGGAAGGCGCATGTCGTTCTTGAGACGCAGTTGTGCCGTATTGGCACTGTGTACCGCCGCCGCGCAGGCACAAACCATAGAGTTCTGGCATTCCAATACCGCTTGGGCCGGGCAGGGTATGTGTGCAGCGACGTTTACATTCGACAGCGGCGGTGAACCCGTTTCCAACCTGCGCGTTGCCCTGTCTGTCTTTGACAAGGCCGGCAGCAACATCGACACCATCATGCTGAATGTGCCTGAGTTCGGTGGTTCAAATGCCGAACGGTATGCCACCGAGTTCTGGGAAAGCGATACCGCCTGTGAAGACGATCTGACACTCGTCGTCACCTCGGCCAGTGCAAACATCAACGAAAAGCGCCAAGACCTGCTGCGGACCCAGAAGCTGGTCTTGCAGCAATTTAAACCCTTCAAGATACAGGTGGGTGGTGCGGCACCTGTGCCTGTTGCTGCATCAGAACAGCAGGCGTTGCCGGGCGGTGTGCAGTGCGACGTTGAGCTTGAGCCTGCCCAAGCCGAGTCAATTTGGCAGCAAATGCAAACCGACCCGAAAGGCTATGTGCAGCAGTGTACGGAAAGCATGGCCCAAATGGCTGTTGAATTTGGAGGCGAATTACCAACCAAGGCAAGAGCTGAGGTTCCCTCTGTTTTTCGTCTACCAAAGGGCGTTGTTCATGCTACCAGCTTTTCCTTTGCTTGCTGACTAAGCCAACGGTGCAGGTAATTGCTTGGCGATAAATATCCGAGAGTTGAATGCTGCCTTTTCCGGTTGTAAAACACCTCAATGTATTCAAAGCTCATGTCTCTGGCCTCGTCTCGTGTCTGGAACCGTTTACCAAAGACGCGCTCGTGTTTGAAACTGTTGAACCAGCTTTCCGTTGGTGCATTGTCCCAGCAGTTACCCTTTCGACTCATCGAACAAGTCATGCCATATTCCGACAACAGCGATTGAAAGGCATGGCTCGCGTATTGACTTCCCCGATCAGAGTGATGGATCAAGCCCGCAGCTGGCCGGCGCCGAAACCAGGCCATGGTCAGTGCGTCGGTCACAATATCAGCAGTCATGCGTGGTTTCAAAGACCAGCCAACCACTTCCCGGTTAAACAGATCCAGAACGATGGCCAGGTACAGCCAGCCTTCATCTGTCCACAGGTAGGTGATGTCGGACGTCCAGACTTCATTCGGCGCGCTGGGCGTAAAGTTGCGATCCAACAAGTTTTGCGCCACCGGCAGACTGTGTTTCGAATCCGTTGTGGCTTTGTAGCGGCGCTTGTGCCGTGCTCGCACATTGTTTTCTCGCATCAATCGTTCCACCCGCGCTTTACTGGCCGAGAACCCCCGGTTTCGCAGTTCCCTCAGCATGCGCGGGCTGCCATAGGCGCCCTTGAGCTCGGCATGGATCGCCTTGATCAGTGCCAGCATCTGCGCATCCGTCAACCGCTTGCGGCTAGGCGTACCACCACGCTTCCAGCAGCGATAGCCGCTGACGCTGACCGCCAAGACGCCGCACATTTGTGCCAAACCGTACTCCTGACGATGCTGATCAATCCAGGCGTACTTCACAGTGCATCTTTCGCGAAGTACGCCGCTGCCTTTTTTATGATTTCGTTCTCACGCTTGAGTCTGACATTCTCAGCCCGTAGTCGCGAGAGCTCCATCTGCTCTTCAGAAACTGGCTTGCTTGAAGAGCCTGTCAACGCACCACGAGCTGCTGCGTTCGACCAGTTTCGTAACGTCTGCTCATTGATGCCAAGCTCCTTGGCAGCCGCTGAAAACGACTGCCCATCCTTGACCCGCTTGACGGCTAATTCCTTGAACTCCAGGGTGTATGACTGTCGAGGTATCTTCATTGCTCATCTTCCTTCAAGTGACGTTAATAATATGTCACCCAGATGGAAGACGAAATATCAGGGGAAGCTCAAAGTGTGGAAGGTGCTTATAAATGGTCCGAGGATGCCCTGCATGCCTTGGGCAATTTGTGCCTGGTTAGTCATGCTATGAATTCTTCGCTCGGCGATCGTTCAGAAAATGCCAAGTTTGATGAGTTGTTGGCCAAAGGCAGTACGCAGAGCCTGAAGGTATATGCCATGTTTGATGTCTTTAGCTTGGAAGACAAAAAGTGGAGTGAACCGGTGATGTGGATGCATCACAGTGATATGGTGGCTTTGTTGCTTGAGGCTGGGCGTTGCAAATATGAGTTGTTAGCATCGACAACGCACCCTGGTCAGAAGTAAGTTGGCTAATCTTCTTGAGATGTTGAGATTTTTACCCAGACGCGAGGCCCTGTGCTGACTTGCCAATACACAGTACACATTGATCGGCATAAGGCACAGCAAGTGTCGAAATAGCACAAGGCTGCTCTTGAGGGTGGGCATGCTTGATAATGGTTTTCTGTTTTTTTCCTGACTGGACTCAATGGTTATAAAATTTATCGCAAATTAAAATCTCCAGAAGTTCGATGTCGGAAGGTGACATTTCATCGCAATGCCCATGGTTTTTCAAGAATTTTACTATTGCGGCTGAAGGGTCATCGCCGAAATCTCTGGGCTGTTGAAAGCATTTTTCACATAACTTGCGGCATAAACTGTTGGCGTCGGTTTCAGGTGCAAATGAATAGAACGCTTCACTGCAGGCTGGTCTGGTAAGTTGAAGCATCCGTGCTTTACAAGCCACGATAAAGGCCACGATAGACTCAATAAATTCGAGCCGATGTTGGAATGTATGTTGATGGTAGGCATCAGCTACTAACCATAACTGGCGGTATTTTGGTATGAGTAGCCCTTCAGCTTGTAAGCATTGAACGACCTGGATGGCTGACTGGTAACCTAGTCTTAGGTGTCGCTGAATCAAGGAAATTGTTGCCCACTGCGTTTGTAGAACAATTTCTCTTGCCCGGATTACGTTCTCTTGTGTCACAAATGGGGTAGTCATGTGTAAGTCCTTCGTGGTGTTGTATAGGTCGATCCAGAATTGCCATTGATGGCATACGTGTTTCAGACAAAAGCCCCAGCACCAGGTTTTTCCTGATACACACCCCGTTCCAGCCATTCCTGAACGATTTCAAGTGCGCCATCAAGGGCTGCAATCAACACGTCTGATTGACTGGCGTCGGGGTTTCGCTGCAGTAAATCGTTAACCGCACGGCTGGCCTCGGCATAGAACTCGCTTTCGTTCAGGTAATTGAGTGCATTGCCAGATTCATAGCGCAAGAACGTGTAAAGCCAGGCCAGTGCGCGTGCGTGCTGTGTCACCACAATGGCATCGCAATGGTCACTGACGGTGCCGTGTACGGGTTTTTCTGAAATGATCACTGTTAATGGCCAATTAAACTGACCCAGTTATGGCCAACAATTTTGACCTACCTGCCGGTGGCTGCGAGGCCACGAAACATGTAGCGTTCCTGCCCATAGATCAAGGGCAACGGGAGCGCGGTAGTGAAGGAGTGGGTTGTGATTCACAAGATTAAAGGGCTGTATGACCAGGGCAATGGCATGTCGATCCGTGGCATCAGTCACGAGCTAGGGATTTCGCGCAATACGGTGCGCAAGTATTTGCAGATGGAAGAAACGCAGATCAGCATCCTTCAAGAGGATCGGTCGCGGCATAAACGTCTGGACGCGCATCGGGACTTTCTGATCCATCAGCTTCAGCATTTTCCCCAGCTGAGTGCGGTCAAGTTGGCGCGTCGGCTACAGCAACGTGTGGGCGAGTTGGGCGTGTCGTCGCGCAGCATTCGTCGCTACGTGCAGGCGTTAAAAGAACTCGTCGCCACAGGCCAGGCCCGCTATTACGAACCCGTGCTGCAATTGATGCCCGGCATCCAGTGCCAGGTAGATCCAGGTGAACTGCGTGGCGTTCTTGTGGGTGGGCAAGAACGAACCGTGTACTTTGTGGTGTTCGTGCTCTCCTGCTCGCGCTTGATGTATGTCGGTCTCTCATTCAAGCCACTGAACACCACAGCCTTCATTCAATTGCATGATGAGGCCTTTCGTTACTTCGGCGGTGTCACCGAAGAATGTGTGTATGATCAGACCAAGCTCGTCGTGCTCAGCGAGCAGTATCGCGAATTGACAGTTAACCAGCGCTTCCATGAGTTTGCCACCATGGCAGGATTCCGCATCCATGCCTGCGAGGGTTACGACCCCGAGAGCAAAGGCAAAGTAGAAGCAGGCGTGAAATACGTTAAGCAGGATTGTTTTTATGGTGAGGAGTTTGCCAGCGAACAAGCACTGCGTGAGCATGTCCAACGCTGGCTTGATCACGTGGCCAATGCCCGTGTTCATGGCACGACAGGGCGAGTGCCTCGAGCACACTTTGAAGATGAAGAACGTCAGCACCTTCGTCCTTACCTATCCCCCGCCAGCCTGACCACTGGGGCGGTCAGCGTTCAAACACGGCGCGCCGACAAGACAGGCCTCATCTCATGGAAGTCGACCAAGTACTCCGTGCCCATGGCTTGGCAGCAGTCCAACGTCGGTGTGTGTGAACAAGACGATGGGTTGAGGATCACTGACCTTGCAACAGGCGAAACGATTGCTGTGCACGCGGTGTGTTCTGAGCGGGGCCGGATCGTCAAGAATAGTCACCATTACCGGGACCATGCTCAGCGTATCAGCGACCTGGAACAGGCGATTATGAGCATGATGCCAACGGACACAGCCCTGGCATTATGTGCGGTGCTCAAACGGACATCCCCACGAATCTATAGGGACCAGCTCGTCGCAGTGCGTTCGCTGTTGCAGGCCCATATGCCGCTGAATATGACCTTGATCACCGGCCTGTCGCAGCGCCATGAGCTGACGGCCAGTCTGCTTAAGCGTTATCTGCAAGCGAATGAGCAGGCCCGACAACGCGGGCGCATCGTCGATCAGCCGATGTCTGGTCAGTCTTGGTTCGAACCTCTGGATCTGGGTGCCTACGCCCTTGTTGGCCATTCTGCTGGACAGGAGATGACCCATGAGCCAGCTTGAGCACACCAGCGCACAATATCGCAGCTTACGTTTAAGCGCCATCGGCCGTGACCTTGTGGGTCTGGTCTCGCAGGCCGAGGCCAATGACCTGTCACACTTGAGCTTCGCCCAGATGCTGGCCGAGCACGAAATTGCCGAACGCACCCGCAGCCGTATCAGTCGCCACCACCGCCAGGCCGGTCTACCCTTGGACAAGCATCTGGAGGACTTCGACTACCGCCATCAGACCACGATCACCAAGCGTCAGGTCAATGCGTTGCTGGACTTCGGGTTTATCGATAATCGCGAGAACGTGGTCTTCATCGGCCCGCCCGGTGTGGGCAAGACCCATCTGGCCATTGGGATTGGCCAGAAAGCGATCCAGGCGGGCTACAAAGTGTTATTCCGCACCGCGCTTGATCTGGTGGAAGACTTGGAGCTGGCCGAGATGAAAGGCGAGCTCAAAAAACGGATCAGCCAGCTGGCCAAATTCGATATGTTGATCATTGATGAACTCGGCTATTTACCCATGACGGCTCAGGCCCGGTTCAACTTGTTCCAGCTCGTGAATGCGCTGTACGAGTACCGATCCATCATCCTGACCACCAACAAAGACTTCACCGATTGGGGTGAGTTCTTCCATCACGATAACGTGGCCATCCCGATCATTGACCGCGTTATCCATCACTCAAACATCTTTATGCTGGGAGGCGAGAGCTACCGACTGAAGCAGAAAACATCCAGTTAACAAACAATGGGTGGGTCAATTTTATTGGCCAAAAGTGGGTCAAAAATAATGGCCATTGACAATCACATCGGCCCCCAGCCAGCGGATGGGTGATGGCGTTGAACCGGTACCATTTTTTTGGGCCGGCGATACAGGCGGTGCGGGAACGAGGTCTTCTGTGGTGGCGCGGTTGCGCAGATGATGTAAGGTCGCCACCAGTCGGGATGTAAGGTTCATGTCTCGCCGCCTCTTTTTTATACGCACTTGAATAAGTGCTATTTGGAATAAAAATTGTATTTATGAGGCGCGACGATCTGTGTCGCAAGTGTGACCTGTTCAATGCGGGCAAGTGCCGTTGCCGTCAGTGTTTGGCTGCATGGCAGGCTATGACCGGAACAACAGTTTAAATATGGCTTTTGGTATTTATGCAATACAATGAATGCATGTATTCACTAGAGGATTTATTTATGGCGACTTCTATACGTCTCTCTCAAGATATAGAGCAACGGCTTGATTTCCTCGCATCAAGCACTGGCCGCACCAAGGCATACTATTTGCGGGAAATCATAGAGCAGGGGATTGAGGACATGGAGGACTATTACCTGGCTGCCGACGCACTGGAACGTGTCCGCAAGGGGCAAGAGCAGGTGCATTCCGCTGCCGATGTAAGGAAAGATCTTGGTCTGGACGATTGAGTACACCGAAACAGCCAAGGGACAGCTCCGAAAGCTTGATAAACAAACGGCGCGGCGCATCGTCGACTACATGGATGAGCGCATTGCCGGGCTGGATAACCCGCGCAGCACGGGCAAGGCGTTGACCGGCCCCCTTGGCGGTCTCTGGCGTTATCGTGTAGGTGACTGTCGGATAATTTGTGACATTCAAGACGGTGAATTGCGTGTCCTTGTGGTGCAGGTTGGCAACCGGAGCGCGATCTACCAATAGATCTTCCAATAATTTCAGTGATTCATGTCGGGGCCTTCACGGTCTCGCTGAGCTTGGCGCAAATTCAGGTATAAAGCCCATTACAGTTTCTCTCCTGCACTTCTGAAATCATGACCATTCGTCCCGCCACCGGCAATACGCTCAAACTTTCTCTGGAGCTCTTGAAGCGAATCCCCCGCCACAGGTACGTGACGGCGGCAGAATTGCACCGTCAGCTTGAGGCGGCGGGTATTGTGCGTACACGGCGCAGCATTGAACGACAACTCGAGCAGTTAAGCCTCGAGTTCGAGATTGAACGGGATGACCGCAGCAAACCCTACGGGTATCGCTGGAGGAGCCATGCACAGGGCTTTTCGCTACCCATGTTGAATGAGCAAGAGTCCTTGTTGCTGGCGTTGGCCCAGCGGTATTTGCAGAATTTGCTGCCGGCGTCGGTGATGCAGTCGATGGAAGGTTTTTCTTTCAGGCGCGCACCAACCTGCTGGGTCAGGCGACGCCAAAACCGGAAACCCAGTGGCTGAACAAGGTCAGGGTGGTTGATGTGACGCAGCCGTTGCTGCCGCCTGTGATTCCTGCGGTTGTCTTCGAGGCGGTAACAACGGCGTTGTATCAGAACCGTTGGCTGACGATCGGGTATCAGAACGCGGCGGGCAAGCAGGCGGAATATCGGGTGATGCCGCTGGGCCTGGCGCAGCAGGGGCCACGGTTGTATCTGGTGTGTCGTTTCGAGGGTTACGACAATGAGCGCAGCATTGCGCTGCATCGCATCCAGCAGGCAACGGTGTCGGGGTTGGGCTTTACCCCGCCGCCCGAATTCAGTCTGGAGCGTTATGATGCCGATGGCCGTTTTGGCTTTGGTGAAGGTGCCAAAATTCGCCTGTCGTTCAATATCACCAAAGAAGCGGGTTACCACTTGCTCGAATCCGGGTTGTCGGCGGATCAGGTGGTTGAGGAAACCGGGGCTGGTTATCGCATTCAGGCAACGGTGGTTGATTCAGCCCAGTTGCAGTGGTGGCTGAACGGTTTTGGCGATCAGGTGTGGGGTGTTGAAAAAGTGGCCGTCCATTAAAGGGATGCGTGGGTGCGTGTTACTACTCATTGATAGAACGGTGTTTTTTTCATCAAAAACACAGCGCAAGGAAGACCGGACCCGCCGGCTGCCAAACCACCAGCTGGCTTTGATCGCGTCGCGGCGGGCTTCAAGTACGTTGTTATTTACGTCAACGTGCCAGCCGCAAGACTGCAAGGCGTGGCTGATGGATTCGACAAGTGCCTGCATATCTCCCCGCCTTTATTCCCGGTCGCTACCAGAAACAGCTTTACCAGAAAGCGACCTGAACCCACGCAAACCAATTAACGTCGCCCTTCGCTTTGCGGCATTTCGATTTTCACTTCAAGCACCTCAAGCGAATCGTGCCGGTCAAGATTGACCTTGATGTCTTCAGGGTTGATCTTGATGTACTTTGAAATGACCTCGAGCAATTCGCGTTGCAGTTCGGGCATGAAATCAGGCTCGGTGCTGTCGTCGCCCCGTTCATTGATCAGGATCAGTTGCAGACGATCTTTCGCCACACTGGCCGATGTTTTTTCTGACCCAGTAAAAAAGACAAGAAAGACATATTACTTACCCCCGAACAGCCGTTTCAGCAAGCCAGGCTTTTCGTAGTCGGTAAAGCGCAAGGGTGTTTCTTCACCCAGATAGCGGGACACCACATCTTGATAGGCCTGGGCGACGTCAGAGTCACGCATGTGAATTGCCGGCACCCCTGGTTTGAGGCTTGCAGAACAATTTCGGATTCGGGAATGACACCGATAAGCTTGATGCGCAAGATGTCTTCAATGTCTTTCAAAGACAGCATTTCGCCATCGGCAACGCGTTTGGGGTTGTAGCGCGTGAGCAGCAGATACTCTTTGATGGGTTCGTCGCTATGAATCGCGCGGTGCGATTTCGATGACAAAATACCCAGAATCCGGTCAGAGTCGCGTACCGACGAGACTTCAGGGTTGGTGACCACAATGGCGTCATCGGCGAAATACGAGGCCATCAGGGCACCGGTTTCGATACCCGCCGGCGAGTCGCACACAATGTATTCAAACCCCATGGCTTTCAGGTCGTTCAGGGTTTTCTCAACGCCTTCTTTGGTCAGTGCATCTTTGTCGCGGGTTTGCGAGGCCGGCAAAATGTAAAGGTTTTCAAGTTGCTTGTCGCGGATCAGGGCTTGTTTCAGGGTGGCTTCGCCTTGAATGACGTTGACGAAGTCGTAGACGACCCGGCGTTCACACCCCATGATCAGGTCGAGGTTGCGCAGGCCGACGTCAAAGTCGATGACCACAGTTTTGTGGCCGCGCATGGCCAGCCCCGATGAAAAACTGGCGCTGGTGGTTGTTTTGCCCACACCGCCTTTGCCGGAAGTCACTACAACAATTCGCGCCATGACGATCTCAATCCCTTAATAGTGTTCTGTAAAGCGTCTAATCGTAAAGCAAAATGCAGGCCGTTAGTGCACTGCTTCTACCCTTTAGTACCTACCGGCACAATCTGTAATGTTTCACCCCCAAATGCACTATGGCGGGCTGGTCCAGTACCTGTGGGTCCAGTGCAGATTCTATAACACGGTAAACCCCGGCAATCGCCAGCAGTTCAGGGTCAAGCTGGGTGGTGAAAATACGGGCCGATGTATTGCCGCGTGCACCGGCCATAGCTTTGCCGCGCAGCGGGCCGTAGACGTGGATGTTGCCATCGGCAATCACCTCAGCCCCTGGCTGACCATACCCACCACAATCAGGTCGGCATTGCGCGCATAAATGCGCTGGCCGGAACGCAACGGACGGTCGATGATCATGGGCGGTGCTGCGGTATCGGCGGCGTCGTTTCCTGCGGTCGCGGCGGTGCTGCCCAAACTGGTGCTGGTTGATTCGTTGGATGATGTTCCGGTGCTAGCGGGCTCACCTGGATGGATGCCGACCGTTTCGGTGGGTAGCGTCGTGGTGCCGGCCGGATCAATTGCGGATGCCGGTGCAGCGACAACTGGTGATGCGGTTGCGGGTGAGGGCATGGCGCGGGCCACCCCGTGCGACAAGTCGACGGCTTCCAGGCCAACCTTACGGGCCTGCTCGAGGTTTGCTGCATTGCCCACCGCGCCTATGGGGCGTAATCGGTGCTGGCGAAGTGCATCAACGAACGCCGGCCAGTCGATGGTGTCGGCCAGCCCCGAGGTGTCGACGACAACGGGTTCGTCTTCAAAAACCCCCGGCATCGGTCATCCGACGGTCAAGGGTTTCGAGTAGCTCGTTCAGGTTGGCGCTGTGCAGTACAACACGTACGGCATAAAGGGTTGCACTCTTGAAGTCGAGTGCTGAAGTGTCTTTGGAGAAGAGGAGGCGTCAGTCACGGCGTAAACGAAGGGAGCCAGAAGGGAGGGTGTGGACGGGGCCACAGGCAAACTGCGGCTATTGTGCCCTGAGTTGCAAGGGGTGCAATGCACCCCTTTAACGTGCCTAAACCCAGGTGTCGCGCAGCGTGACGGCCCGGTTTAAAACCGGCTTTTCAGGCGTCGATTCAACGCGGTCGGCCACGAAAAACCCCAGCCGTTCAAACTGCCAGATTTTATCCGGCGCGGCCACCGTTCCGGGTTCGAGCCAGCCCTGCACGACCTGGCAGGAGTCAGGGTTGATAGCGTCAAGAAAGTTCTTGTCGCCGGCGTCGGGGTGCGGGTCGGAAAACAGGCGGTCGTACAACCGGATTTCGGCCGGGACGGCGTGTGCGACGCTGACCCATGTAATGTTGCCCTTGACCTTGACCGATGAAGCCCCCGGCGTGCCGCTTTTGGTGTCGGGCAGGTATTCGGCATGCACTTCCACAATGTGGCCGTTTTCGTCTTTCACGCAGCCGGTGCAGGTGACGATGTAACCGTATTTCAGGCGCACGGTGTTGCCCGGGAACAGACGGAAATATTTCTTGGGTGGTTCTTCGCGGAAATCATCGCGCTCGATCCAGAGTTCACGACTGAACGGGAATTCGCGTTGTGGCCCTTCTGGGTTGTGCGGGTTCAGCGGTGCGTGACACAGTTCGGTCTGGCCTTCCGGGTAGTTTGTGATGACCAGCTTTACCGGGTCGAGTACGGCCACGCTGCGGTCGGCAATGGGGTCCAGGTCGTCGCGCAGGGCTTGTTCAAGAATGCTGTAATCAATGCGTGAGTCAGCCTTCGACACCCCCAGCCGTTCGCAGAACAGCCGGATGGCTGCCGGTGTGTAGCCGCGACGACGCAGCCCGGCCAGGGTGGGCAGGCGGGGTCATCCCAACCCTTGACGTGGCCTTCACGCACCAGCTCCAGCAGCTTGCGCTTGCTGGTGACGACGTAGCTGAGATTCAGGCGGGCAAACTCGTACTGGTGCGGCAGGGGTTCTGCCAGCTCGCCCAGTTCAACCAGACGAGCCAGGATCCAGTCGTAGAACGGCCGCTGGTCTTCGAATTCAAGGGTGCAGATACTGTGGGTGATGCCTTCAAGGGCGTCTTCAACCGGGTGGGCCCAGGTGTACATCGGGTAAATGCACCAGGCATCGCCGGTACGGTGGTGGTGGGCATGACGAATGCGGTACAGCACGGGGTCGCGCATATTCATGTTGGGCGAACCCATGTCGATCCTGGCGCGCAGGGCCATGCTGCCATCGGGGTGCTTGCCGTCACGCATTTCCTGCAGCAGCCGCAATGACTCTTCGGCCGGACGGTCACGCCAGGGTGAGTTCGTGCCTTTGTCTGTCAGGGTGCCGCGTGTTGCCCGCATCTGTTCGGGGCTTTGCTCGTCAACATAGGCGTAGCCCCTTTGATCAGGGACTGCGCGAAACCGTACATGGTTTCGAAGTAGTCACTGGCGTAATACAGGTTGGATTCGCCGTTGTTTTCCCAGTTGAAGCCTAGCCACTTCACCGTGTCGATAATGGCCTGGACGTATTCCGTGTCTTCTTTTTCGGGATTGGTGTCATCGAAACGCAGGTGGCAGGCCCCTGGTAAGCTTGCGCCAGACCGAAGTTCAGGCAAATGCTTTTGGCGTGACCGATGTGCAGATAGCCGTTGGGTTCGGGTGGGAAACGGGTGCGTATTTTTGCGACATCGGGCTCGCCCTGTTGCTGGACTGCGGCCGGGCCAGGCTTGCCTGCCCAGCGTTTTCCCGCAAAGCGGTTGTTGGCCAGATCATGGTCAATGATGGTGCGCAGAAAATTGGATGGGGCTGGAGTGCTGGATTCGGTCGTCATAAACACGGGCGCAAAGGCGCAATACAAAAGGTGCAAGAGCAAAAGAGGCATTTTGCCACGTTCCAGACCATTTGCCTGTCGGGCGGTCCGCGGTTAGCATTATGTGGCCTTCAATTTTGGTAGATCATGACGAATTCGCCGCTTTGGCTTTCCCAGACCCAGTTCTTTTTCAGCCTGGGCTTCCTGGGGTTGTTCCTGTTGACACAAACCGGGCTGGCCTGGGTGCTTGTGTATTTCAAGCTGCGCGGGCGGGGCGGGGTGCAGTCGCGCTATGTCACGGCCTATCGGTTCTGGGTGCGTGTGTTTGCTTTGGCCATCATTATGGTCATGGCCGCGGCAGTGCCTGTCTTTCTTCAGTTCGGCAGTCTATGGCCTGGGCTGATGGGGAAAATCGGTAATGTCGCCAGCCCGTTGCTGGCCGTTACTCTCTTGACGGTCTTCGTTTTCAAATCCTGTTTTCTCGGGCCAATGCTGTTTGGTCAGCGACGGATGTCGGATACGGCCCATACCCTGATGGTGATGCTGGTTGCCACGGGTTCAACCCTTGCGCTGCTCTGGGTACTGATGCTGTTCGCCTGGCTGCAGGCGCCTGTCGGGGCCGCGTTGGTTGAGGGTGAATATCAGGTTTCCGATTGGCATGCCATTGTGTTCAATCCGGTGTTTTTCGTTTTTGCGGCACTGGCGGGCGTCATCGCGATGCTAACGGCCGGGTTGATGCTCATGGGGGTGACTGCGCGCCAGTCTTTGCATCATGTCATTGATGAGGCCGATCGCAGTGTGTTCAAAACCGGGCTGGTCCTGTCGGTTGCAGGGTCGGTGGCCTTGTTTGTCGTGATGGCGGTTTACGGTGTTCAGGTGGCCGGACATCAACCGGCCAAAGCTGCTGCGACGGCTGCGTATTGGGTGTCGGGCTCATCACCTGACCTGACCTTGTTCGCGCTTCCCGGTACCGATCAGGCGAGCAATCAGGCTGTGGTTTCATTGCCCGGCTTGGCCCGACCTTTTCTGGGTACTGACGACATTGGTGCAGCCATGGGGCTTGACCGGTTTGCCGGGATGCACCCGCCGGTCGCCCTTACGTTCTGGTCCTGGCGGCTTCTTGTGTTGCTGGCCGTCGCGGTGTTCTTTCTCAGCTGGATGACGTTGCTGTATTTGCGCGGTCGCGCCTGGGAACCTCTGGCGCTGCCCCAAGGGTGGCGAAAGTTGCTGTCGTTCTGTCAGTATGCCGGTTGGGTGGTGTTGGGGGTTGCGCTAGTGCATATCTGGTACGGGCAATTGCCGTGGGTTGTGCATGGCGCCATCACGCTGGCCGAGGTCGCCGCCGAGCATTCCTCTGATGTGTTGTTTGCCGGGTTGCTGGCACAGGTCGTGGTTTCGGTGCTTTTGATGGCGGGTTTCATTCAGTTATTGAATTATTCGGTGCGCTACGGGGTGGTTCCGGTAGCACGCCGCAGGGGGCGGGCATGATTGATACCCTGGTAGCCCTGCTGGGCATACAGGCCGAAGACCCGGCTTTCTGGATGCCGCTGGTCTTCATGGGCCTTTTTATGCTGTCATTGTGGCAGGTACCGTGCTTGACGGATTCGACATTGGTGTGGGGTGTCTGGTGCCGTTTGCATCGCCCGAGCTGCGCTTGCGCATGCTGGCGTTGCTAAGCCCTGGCGTGACGCCAATGAGTTCTGGTTGTTACTGGGTCTGGGGCTTTTCGTTACGGCGTTTCCTGCCGCCTGGGGCAGTGTCTTGTCGGCCCTGTATGTGCCGCTGGTGTTGCTGGGCCTTGGTGTCATGGTTCGTTCTGCGGCGTTCGAGCTGCGGATACGGGCGCCGTTGCATTTGCAAGATCGTTGGGCCCTGGCTTTTGCCTTGGGTTCCTGGCTGACGGCTTTTGCACATGGTGCTTTGCTGGGGCGTGTCGTAGTGGGCTATGAGGCGGGTTCAGCCTACTTCTGGTACGCCGGTTTTGTGGGGGTGTGTGCCATCGCGGCCTACAGTTTGCTGGGGGCGACCTGGCTCGTCATGCGCGAGCCCGGTGAGTTGCGCATTCGTGCGGCGTGGTGGGGGCGTCAGTCAGTGCGTTGGGCGGCTGCGGGTTCAGTGGCGGTTTCACTGGTGCTGGCGTTTGCCAATACCGGTGTGTTCCTGCGTTGGAGCGACGGGCCGCAGTGGACGCTTGTCGTTGGGCTATGGGTCTTTACGCTGGTGTGCTTCATGACCATTGAAATGACGCTGCAGCGTACCATTCATGCCAGTCATCGCCTGAACGGGTTGCCGTTTGTATTGACCTTGTTCATCTTTCTGGTCACGCTGGGCGGCCTGGCGTACAGTTTTTTCCGTATCTGGTGCTGGATGATATTACCCTCTGGGACGGTGCGGCTTCCGTGGAAACCTTGCGTCTGATTCTGGTTGCGGCGCTGGTGTCGTTACCCATTGCACTGGTGTTCAATATTTGGGTGTATTGGCGCATGTTTGGTGTTTCCAAAGCGCCAAAAATTCCGCGTCTGAACGTGTAGGCGGGGGCCGATAACGTATATTCAGGGGGCTAGCGGCAGCGTGATGTCAATGGCCAGCCCCCGGAAGGGGCCTCGCCCAGTGTCAGTGAACCCTGGTGGGCCTTTACGATGGCGTCTGACAGCGCCAGCCCCAATCCAACCGATCCGGTCAGTGTGCGCGCCGTATCCAGCCGGGAAAACGGTCGCAAGGCTTCGTTGCGACGCTCTGCAGAAATGCCTTCGCCATGGTCGATAATGCGAATTACGGCCAGGTTATCTTCTGTTGCCAGGCTGACTTCGACAGGCGGTTTGGCATGGTTCAGGGCATTGGTTACCAGGTTGTCGATCAAGCGCGCCAAGGCATGTCGATCGGCGCGCACAGGTACCGGGCCAGGGGCAAGCGCACCATGTGTACATCACTGCTTGTGCTTTCCCAGGCCCCGATCTGTTCGTCCAGCCAGGTTTTCAGGTCAAGGGGGCGAACTGGTACGTGCTGGGGTCAGTACCGCGGACAAAGCCGATGAACTGGTTGATCATCCGCTGCATGTCTTGAATGTCATTCTTGAACCCCTCCTGGGCTTCGGCAGCGTCGAGCATTTCTGCGCGCAGCCGCATGCGGGCCAGTGGGCCTTTCAGGTCATGAGGCAAACCGGCCAGCAACGTGCGGCGTATCGTTTCCGATTCGGCCAGCGTGTCCAGCATGGCATTGAAGCGTTCGGCAAGGCGGCGTGTTTCGGTTGGCCCGGAAGGTTCCACACGTTGCGGCTTGCCGGCGGCAAGCTGATCGGCCGCTTTGGCCAGTCGGGTCAGTGGCCGTGTAATGTGCCAGGAAAATGCGGCAACCATCAGCAGCAAGACCCCCATGCCACCCAGCCAGGCCAGGATGGCGGGCGTGCTGACCGGTGGGGCCAGTTGATCCAGCGGAATCACCAGCCATTCTTGCCGGGGCGGGCCGTCGCTGGTGTCGGGCATCAGGGAAATGTACATCCGGGGAACCGGCCCGCGAGACAACCCGACGCGGGTGCCGTCATCAAGCCGCGCGTTAAGGGCATCCACAAATTTACGCAGTTCGCGCCGCAGGTCATTGGCAGGGGGCGGGCTGTCGTCTGGTCGTTGCGTTGCCTGGGCCTCGGTCCGGACATCACGCCTGCCATCGGCAGGGCGGCCACGGCGCTCAAGCCGCGCATTGGGAGGCAGGGTACGGGTCCAGAGCCGCCATTCGTCACGCGAGGCCTGGCGCACGAATTCAGCGCGCTGGTCAGCCGGGATCTGCGCCAGTGATTGGCGCAGGGTGCGGATGGTGGTCGCGGTGACTTCGACGGTGACCTGTTCGGTGAATTTCTGGCGAAAATGCGCTACGGTGGCCAGTGTTGCCGCCTGTACTACCAGCAAAGACCCCAATGTCAGCACGATCAGCCGGGCACTCAACGAGCGGGGTACCAGGCACTGCAAGACGGAAAGCAGGCGGGCCATCAGGGTGAAAACCGGTAACCGACACCCCACACGGTCTGAATCCAGCGCGGTTGCCTGGGGTCGTCTTCAATGGCGCGGCGAAGGCGCAAAATGGCAATGTCGATGGCCCGGTCATTGCGTTCGCCTTCGTCATCGTCGCGGGCCAGGGCCAGCAGACGCTCGCGCGACAGCGGTTTGCCCGGGTTGCGGATCAGGGCTTCAAGCAGGTTGATTTCGCCACCCGTGAGTTTGATGGTTTCATTGTTCCTGAACAACTGGCGCAGGACGGGATCAAAGCGGAAGGGGCCGAATTCGACAGGCTGTTCCTTGATCAGGGCCGACGCCCCTTTCTTTCGACGCAGCACGGCCTCAATGCGTGCCAGCAGTTCACGCGGGTCAAAGGGTTTGCCCAGGTAATCGTCAGCCCCGGCTTCAAGGCCAATGACCCGGTCCACCGTTTCGTCTTTGCCGGTCAGCAAGATAACCGGGATGTCTTCGCCTTGCTGTCGCAGGCGGCGGCAGGCTTCAGCGCCGTCACCGGCGGGCAGCATGCGGTCCAGCACGACCAGGTCGGGCGCGTAACGGGCAATGCGTGCCTCAAGATCCTGGCTGTCGGGGGCGACCAGGGTGTCGTAATGATGGCGGTTCAGGTAGTCGGCCAGCAGTTGGCGCAGGGC
This sequence comes from Neopusillimonas aromaticivorans, assembly GCF_030344915.1. Lineage (GTDB taxonomy): Bacteria > Pseudomonadota > Gammaproteobacteria > Burkholderiales > Burkholderiaceae_B > Neopusillimonas > Neopusillimonas aromaticivorans. Next base: position 2,272,020 of record NZ_CP128233.1, read on the forward strand.
GGGGTCGTCGTCAACGACCAGGACTTTGATCAGGTTTTTTCCATAGGATCAAGTTTGCGTGATTGGACGGCGGCGGGCAAGAGCCAGAAATAAACTGAAATGCCTCTTCATACTAAAATGGCGTGATGTCTTTCAGCACCGATCCCCTCGACACCCTGCAACAGGTTTTTGGTTATGACGCCTTCCGGGGCAATCAGCAGGCCATTGTTGAACATGTCGTCGGGGGTGGCGATGCGCTGGTCCTGATGCCAACGGGTGGCGGCAAGTCATTGTGCTACCAGATTCCGGCGCTGGTGCGCGATGGCGTGGGGGTGGTCGTTTCCCCGCTCATTGCGCTTATGCAAGACCAGGTCGATGCCTTGCTCGAGCTTGGGGTGCGTGCCGCTTTCCTCAATTCCACCCTCGACTGGCGTGAAGCGCGTCAGGTTGAACTGGCGTTTCAATCGGGGCAAATCGACGTTTTATATGTTGCGCCCGAACGTCTGCTCACCGAGCGTTGTCTCGACATGCTGTCGCGCGGCAAAATTGCCTTGTTTGCCATCGATGAAGCCCACTGCGTGTCGCAGTGGGGGCATGATTTTCGTCCTGAATATCTGGGCTTGTCGGTGCTGGCTGAACGCTGGCCGAATGTCCCGCGCCTTGCATTGACGGCAACGGCCACGACGGCTACCCGTCATGAAATCGTCCAGCGGCTCGGGCTCGATACGGCCGAGCAGTTCATTTCCAGCTTTGATCGCCCCAACATTTGTTACCGCATTGTCGAGAAGAACGATGTGCGCCGCCAGTTGTTGCGTTTCATCCAGAATGAACACGCCGGCGATTGCGGTGTGGTGTATGCCCTGTCGCGGGCCAAGGTCGAAGAAACAGCCGATTTTCTTTGCGAGCATGGAATTCAGGCCTTGCCCTACCATGCGGGTCTGAGCGCGTCGCGGCGGGCCGAGAATCAGTCCCGTTTCCTGCGCGAAGATGGCATTGTCATGGTGGCGACCATTGCCTTTGGCATGGGTATCGACAAGCCCGATGTGCGTTTCGTGGCGCACATTGACATGCCCAAATCGGTCGAAGGGTATTACCAGGAAACCGGCCGTGCCGGGCGCGATGGTGCGCCCGCAACCGCCTGGCTGGCCTATGGCCTGCAAGATGTCATGCAGCAGCGTCGCATGATTGACGAGTCACCGGGTGAAGAGGGGTTCAAGCGCCGCCTGGGCCAGCAGCTGGACGCCATGCTGGGTTTGTGCGAAACCGTCAATTGCCGGCGTCAGCGTTTGCTGGCTTACTTTGATCAGCAGATCGAACCGTGCGGTAACTGCGACACCTGCCTTGAGCCGCCTCAGGCCTGGGACGGCACGATTGCTGCCCAGAAAATGCTCTCGGCGGTCTACCGCTTGTGGCGTGAACGCGGCCAGCGTTTCGGTGGCGGGCATCTGATTGATATCTTGCGCGGCAAGCCGACCGAGCGGGTGCGCCAGAATCAGCACGATACCCTGTCGGTGTTTGGTGTCGGGGCCGATTTGTCAGAGCAGGCCTGGCGCGGTGTCTTGCGTCAGTTACTGGCCATGAACATTTTGGCTGTTGATCATGAAGGTTACGGTACGTTGGCGCTGACCGATGCCAGCCGGCCAGTACTGAAGGGGAAACGACCCTGATGTTCCGGCGCGAATCCGAAAAGTCAGCCCGTCAGGCTCGCGTGGCCAAACCGCGTGCGGCCCAGCCCGACCTTCCGCCCGAGGCGCAGCACCGCTTTGAAAACCTGCGGGCCTGGCGTGCCGAAGTGGCGCGCAGCCACGGGGTACCGGCATATGTCATTTTTCATGATGCCACGTTGCGCGAACTGGCGCTGGCGTGCCCCCAAACGCTGGACGACCTGGGTCATATCAGCGGGGTTGGCGTTCGAAAGCGCGATGCCTACGGTGAAGAGGTGCTGCGGTGTGTCAACCTGGGGCCGCTGGTCTAGATGGCGTATTTTCTGCAGCGGGCGGTTGATTGAGACGGTGTGGTGATCAGTCCTTGAACAGGTCAGGCGTGTTGCCTGCTGAAGCCGGAGGCGTCAACCCCAGGTGCCGCCAGGTGGTATGGGTGGCCATACGCCCACGGGGCGTGCGTTGCAGGTAGCCGTGCTGGATCAGGTAGGGCTCAATGACGTCTTCAATCGTGTCACGCTCTTCGCCGATGGCGGCAGCCAGGCTGTCAACGCCTACCGGCCCGCCATCGAATTTGTGGATGATGGCCTCTAGCAATTTGCGGTCCATCAGGTCCAGGCCTTGCGGGTCAACGTCCAGCATGGCCAGTGCCGCACCTGCAGTGGCCGCGTCGATGACGCCGTTGGACTTCACTTCGGCATAGTCGCGCACGCGACGCAGCAGACGGTTGGCGATACGCGGGGTACCCCGCGCACGTCGGGCAATTTCAGAGGCCCCGTCGGGGGTGATGCTGACATTCAGCAAATGCGCACTGCGCGTGACGATATGCGTTAAATCGGTCACGTTATAGAACTCAAGCCGGGACACGATGCCGAAGCGGTCACGCAGCGGGTTGGTCAGCATGCCGGCGCGGGTGGTGGCTCCAACCAGCGTAAAGGGTTGCAGGTCAATTTTTACGCTGCGTGCGGCCGGGCCTTCACCGATCAGAATATCGATCTGGAAGTCTTCCAGTGCCGGGTACAGAATCTCTTCGACAACGGGCGATAGCCGGTGAATTTCGTCGATGAACAGGACATCATTCTTTTCAAGGTTGGTCAGCAGGGCGGCCAGGTCGCCGGCGCGTTCAAGTACGGGGCCCGAGGTTTGCCGTAATTGCACCCCCATTTCGTGGGCCACGATGTGGGCCAGCGTTGTCTTGCCTAACCCCGGTGGCCCGAACAACAACACATGGTCAAGGGCCTCGCCGCGCTTGCGGGCTGCCGCAATGAAAATTTCCAGCTGTTCGCGCGCGCTGTGCTGGCCTACGTAGTCGGCCAGCAGCTTGGGTCGCAGCGCGCGTTCAATGGAGTCTTCACCGCTGGATGTCGTTTGCGGGCTGACAATCCGTTGGGGTGAGTTGCCGGTGAGGTCGTCTGATTTGATGGCCATAAAAGATTTTGTAGCGTTAACAGCGCAAGTCTAGCGCGCCAGCGATTTGAGGGCCAGACGGATCCCTTCAGCCACATCAACGTCGGCGGGTAAGGTTTTCAATGCGGCCTGCGATTCGGTGGCTGAATAGCCCAACGACAGCAGGGCGTTCAGGATATCGTCACGATTTGATGCGGGCTGGCCTGGAGTGCCTGCCGGCAAATCAGCACCGATTTTGCCTTTGAGTTCAAGCAGCAGGCGTTCAGCCGTTTTTTTGCCGATGCCGGGGACCCGCGTCAGGCGACCGGTTTCCTGACGGGTGACAGCGTCGGCCAGCTCTTCTGTTGACATGCCCGACAGCACCGCCAGCGCGGTGCGGGCCCCGATGCCGGTGACTTTGATCAGGGCACGAAAGGTGGCACGTTCTTGTGCGGATGCAAAGCCAAACAGAATATGGGCGTCTTCACGAACAGTCAGGTGGGTGAACAGGGTCACCTTGGCGCCGGTATCGGGCAGACCATACAGCGTGCTCATGGGGACATCGATTTCGTAACCAACACCACCCACATCAAGGCAGATCGTCGGGGGCATTTTTTCAATGAGGGTGCCGGTGAGTCTTCCGATCATGAAGGAGTTCCTGAAAAACAAGGTTATGGGGTGTCGTGCCGGTTTGGCTGGACAATCATGGCCCCGCCGGGAGGCAAGGGCATGATAACCACGGGGTGGTGTGTCAGCCTGTGCAGGCAGGGCTCATCATACCCCCGGATGACGTATTAAACGGTGCGGTCAGGCAAGGTCCGCGTATTGCGCTGTGTACTGGTGCAGCTCCCCGGAACATGCATTATTTATGTCAGTCGCCCACCCCGAAGTCGGGTGATGCCCAGTTTGCCCAGCGCCCCCGAGGCTTGCAGTTTCTCGGTCAGTGGACCGGTATGAGCATGGCAAATGGCACACGCCAGTGCATCGGCCGAGTCGGGCGAGGGCAGACCGCTGAGGTTCAGCAAGTGCTGAACCATCGCCTGGACTTGCTCTTTGGCCGCATGACCATTGCCAACAACCGACTTCTTGATTTGCAGCGCGGTGTATTCGTGTATGTCGAGGGCGTGATCGGCCAGGGCGCACATGGCCGCACCGCGGGCCTGACCCAGCAGCAGTGTTGAGGTCGGGTTGGTGTTCACAAACACCTTTTCAAGTGCCGATACGGTGGGCTGATGGGCAACGATGACTTCCCGGACATTGTCCAGGATGGTTTTCAGCCGCAGGGCCAGTGGCTGGTCGGCAGGCACCACGATGGTGCCGCTGCCGACATAACTCAGGCGCATGCCCTGGACATCGATGATGCCAAAGCCGGTACGCCTGAGCCCCGGATCAATGCCCAGAATCCGCATTAGTGGCGGAAGTGGCGGGTGCCGGTGAAGACCATCACAATGCCGCGTTCGTTGGCTGCCGCAATGACTTCGTCGTCGCGCACGCTGCCGCCGGGCTGGATGACGCAGGTTGCACCGGCGTCGACCACGACATCAAGACCGTCACGGAACGGGAAGAATGCGTCAGAGGCGACGGCCGAGCCTTGCAGGCTGAGACCGGCGTTTTCAGCCTTGATGGCGGCGATACGGGCCGAGTCGATGCGACTCATTTGCCCTGCGCCAATACCCAGTGTCATACCGTCGCCCGTGAAAATGATGGCATTGGATTTGACGTATTTGGCCACTTTCCAGGCAAACATCAGGTCTTGCATCTGCTGGGCGCTGGGTTGTTTTTCAGTAACGACCTTCAGTGCCGCCAGGTCAACCTGGAAGTCATCCGGGTTCTGTACCAGCCAGCCGCCGCCAACGCGCTTGATATCCAGCACGTTATGCGCAGCGCCAGCAGGAATTTCAAGCACACGCACGTTTTTCTTGGCAGCGAACAGGGCCAGGGCTTCAGGCGTGTAGGCTGGTGCCAGCAAGACCTCGACGAATTGCTGCGAGGTAATGGCCTGGGCACAGGCTTCGTCAACGGTGCGGTTGAAGGCAATGATGCCGCCAAAGGCCGAAGTGGGGTCTGTTTTATAGGCTTGCTGGTAGGCGGCAACAGGTGTTTCACCGACGGCAACGCCACAGGGGTTGGCGTGCTTGACGATCACGCAGGCGCCTTGCTCGAAGCTGCGGACACACTCCCAGGCCGCATCGGCATCGGCAATGTTGTTATATGACAGTTCTTTGCCTTGCAGCTGGCGGTAGCTGCCCAGCAGCCCCTGGCCGACGGGTTGGTCAACATAGAATGCCGCTGTCTGGTGGGGGTTTTCGCCATAGCGCAGAACCTGATGCTGTTTAACCTGCAGCGTTAATGTGCGTGGCCAGGCGTCGCGGTCGGGCGCGGTTTCCTGAGCGGGTTCGGCTTCGGCCAGGCTGGTGAGGTAGGCGGCAATTGCTCCGTCGTAGGCGGCGGTGTGGGCATAGACCTTGGCAGCCAGTTCAAGACGCAGGCCGTAGCCGGGCTCACCTTTCGGGCTGTCGATGTCGGCCAGAACGCGTGGGTAGTCGGCAGGGTCAATGACCACGCAAACACCGCCTTCCGGGGTGCCGTGGTTTTTGGCGGCGGCGCGAAGCATGGCCGGCCCGCCAATATCAATGTTTTCTACGGCATCCGCAAAGGTGCACCCCGGTTTGGCGACGGTTTCGCGGAAAGGATAAAGATTGACCACCAGCAGATCGATGCGGTCAATGCCGTGTTCCTCAATGGTCTTGAGGTGTTCCGCACTGTCGCGGCGTGCCAGAAGGCCGCCGTGGATTTTCGGGTGCAGCGTTTTGACACGGCCGTCAAGAATTTCGGGGATCCGGTATGCTGGGCCACTTCGGTGACCTGCAGGCCCGCTTCCGCCAGCAGCTTGGCGGTACCGCCGGTGGACAGCAGTTTGACGCCTCGGGCAGCCAGGGCCTTGGCAAAGTCGACGATGCCGGTTTTGTCAGAGACCGAGAGCAGTGCGGTTTGAGTTTTCATGGGATGACGAGAGAGTAGAGAAAAAATCAGGGTTGCAGCCCGTGGGACTGCAGTTTCTTGCGCAAGGTGCTGCGGGTAATGCCCAGCATTTCAGCCGCTTTCGACTGATTGCCATTGGCCCGTTCAAGCGCCACTTGCAGTACCGGGCGCTCGACGCAACTGACCACCATGGCCAGCATGTTGGCCGGCTCGGAGTCGCCCAGGTCGGCAAAATAGCGCTCGAGGTTGTCGCGCACGCTTTGTTCCAAAGAATTGAGGTCGTTCATGTGATTCTGTTTGTTGCTGTTGTTTTGTGCCGGGTCAGGCCGCTTTGATGGCGTCGTGCGTGGTTGCAACCCGCGGGCCTGACGGGCAGGCATGGGCGGGTTGATTGTCGAACCATTGTGCAACGGCGTTGATCTGGTCTTGGGTGGATTCGGTGGTGTTGATGTGTGCCAGCAATGAAGCGCTATCCGGGAAGTTGCCCAGATACCAGCCGATGTGTTTGCGCGCTGAGCGTACGCCAGTATATTCGCCATAGAAGCGATAGTGGTCTTCAAGGTGTTCGAGCAGACATTCACGCAGCTCACCCAGGGTGGGTGGCGGCAAGTGCCGGCCGGTTTCCAGAAACCAGGCGATTTCACGGAAAATCCAGGGGCGGCCTTGCGCGGCACGCCCGATCATGACGGCATCTGCCCCGGTGTAGTCAAGTACCTGGCGGGCCTTTTCGGGGCTGTCGATGTCGCCATTGGCGATCACCGGTATGGTGATGCTTTCCTTGACGGCCTTGATCGTGTCGTATTCGGCCTGCCCGGTGTACAGGTCGGCCCGGGTGCGACCATGCAGGGTCAGGGCCGCAATACCGGTGTCTTGCGCCAGTTGGCCGATGCGCAGGGCATTGCGTGAACGAGTGTCCCAGCCGGTGCGGGTTTTGAGGGTGACCGGCACGTTAAAAGGCTGGCAGGTCTGTACGACGCGCTCAAGAATGCGCGCCACCAGGGCCTCGTCGCGCAGCAGGGCTGACCCGGAGGCGACATTGCACACTTTCTTTACCGGGCAACCCATGTTGATGTCGATGATCTGTGCGCCTTTCTGGATATTGAAGACCGCCGCTTCGGCCATCATGTCGGGGTCGGCGCCGGCAATTTGCACCGCAATAGGGGTGCATTCGCCGTCGTGGTTCAGGCGCCGTGACGTTTTGACACTGTTCCAGAGCCGTGGATTGCTGGCCGCCATTTCAGATACGGCGTACCCGGCGCCCAGGCGTTTGCATAGCTGCCGGTAGGGCCGGTCGGTAACGCCAGCCATCGGGGCAACAAATACAGGGTTGGGAAGGGTCCAGGAACCAATACGCATGGCCATGATTTTAACCGCCAATTCGGGCGGGGGCCGAAGGCCCGGTCATGTTCGCAAGCCTTGCAGCAGATGGGTGGCCAGCGGGGTGCGCAGTGCCGGGCTGAGATCCATGGCCAGCAGCCCCAGGCCACAGGCATGTTCGACCAGCGGGTTGCCCGTGGCAAAAATGCGCGGCAATACATCGGTGATGGTGCCGGTGGTCCAGCGGTCAGCCCGCCGTTGTCGGGTAAAGGTATCCAGGGCAGGTTCAGGTGATTGGCATGGACTGGCCACCCAGAAACGCAGGGTATGGGCCAGTTGCGCGGCGTCGCGCAGCCCCAGGTTCAGGCCCTGGCCCGCCACCGGGTGCAAGGTTTGGGCGGCGTTGCCGATGGCCACGCGGCGTGGGTCAAGGCGGACAGGGCCGGCGTTGAGGGTGAGCGGGTAAACACGGCGCGGCGAATTGACTTTCAGATGGCCCAGGCGTTGACCAAAAGTGCCGAGCAGGGCCGCGTCGAACGCGGCATCGTCAAGCCCCGCCAGTTCGTTGGCCCGGGCCGGTTGGCAACACCAGACCAGGCCATAGTGGTTCGCCCCTGACGGGTGAGGCAGTACGGCTAGCGGCCCTTCACGGGTAAAGCGCTCGAAGGCCCAGCCTTTCAGCGGTGCCGAGGCCGTGACCGTGGCCAGGATAGCCGCCTGGTCGTACTGCCGTTCAAGCCCTTTGGGCCGAACACCGTCAGACTGCACAGCCATGTGAGCGTGCAAAACTGCGCCGGTTTCTGCCAGCGTGACAGTGACACCCGTCGTGGTGGTTTGTGTGGCGGGTGTGGTGCCCTGAATCAGCGTGACACCACTGTTGTGCACTGCGCGATGCAATTGCTGCAGCAGATCGGGGTAGGCCACGACGCTGCCCAGCCGTGGCACGTTGAAGTCTGTATTGCGAATCAGGGTGCGACCCAGGCGTTGCCGCTGCGACACATGAACCGTTTCAATAGGGCTGTGGCGTGAAGGCCAGCCGTGCACGGATTGCAGCACCACCTGGCTGCCGTAATTGACCGCAATTGAACGTGGGTCGCTCAGATCCGGGGATTCGCTGTCCGACAGGAACGTGTTGCCGATCAGGGCGATGCGGGCAGGGTCGGGGGCGTAGCGCGCCAGCAGCAAGGCCAGTGTGCTGCCAACCGGGCCGGCGCCGGTAATGACCAGGTCGTATTCGGCATTGGGCATGGGGGTTCTACTACAATCGGGTGTTTGATTGGATTACGGGGTGCATTGTGGGAAAACATCGCAGCAAAGTCATTGTATCGCTGCTGGCCGCCGTTCTGGGCGTCTTCGGCGCGCACTGGTGGTATTTGCGTCGGCCCTGGGCGTGGTTGTTTACGCTGGTTACGGTTGGGTTGCTGGTTTGGGCACAAACCTTTCCAAGCCGGTGGGACAACCCGGCTTTTCTGCTGCTCATTATTCCATTGGCGGCCGCTTGCATCGAGGCGCTGGTGTTTTGCCTCAAGACCGACGCCTGGTTTGATGCCCGCTATAACCCGGGGTCAGGGCAAACGACACGTACCGGCTGGGCCCCTGTTTTAATCGCCATATTCACGGTATTTCTGGGCGGTACAGTGGTGGTGGCGGGCATTGCCGCAACGGTGATGTATGTGTACACCGCTATGGGTTGGCTGGACGGTTATACGTTTTAGCCAGGGTCATGGCCTTTTGGCCGGCACCGTGTTTGCCGATGCGCACAATCCGGGCTGTAGAGGTCAGGGCCCGGTGACGTTGTTTTCGTGAGTCTGGTCGGTTGCGAGTGTTGTTTTCAGGCTTGTAGAACAAGGCATTTCGCGGCTAAAATACGGGCCTCTTCATTTTACAGGAGCTGAAGCGGTGAGTACCGATTCTGGCGACAGTAGCAGTCGATTGTGTATCGACTTTTTTATTGCTTCCCAGGTGCGCATCTAAGCCCTTCAGCCGGGCCGCACTCTGGTCAGCATGTTCAGGGTGTGGTCGTTCTTGCCGGGTGTCCTCCGGCACTTTCACCACAAAATGTTTCAATCAAGTCCGCCATGGTCAGCGGACTCGTGCGTGTGCCGTTTGCCCGGTACGCGAAAGGTGGTGTTATGCGTTTATTCAGTCTGTTCCTTCGTCGTGCCGGTGTCCAGGCCACCCCTGTTGCGCTGCGCAAGCCGGCGTCGTCACGTCTTACCGTGGTGTGCGACAGCCGGCAAATGGCTTCTGTACGACGTTTTATTTATAAAAGCTTTCAGGGTGCCGGCCTCAAGGTAGTGTCGCTCCAGGTGGGGCACGCCACTGACCCGAATCTGGTGTCGGCCTGTGTGACGGTAACCTGTCCCCTGAAATGCGGCCTGTGCTGATGAAGCAGGCCCGCGAACTGGCCCGTACCGATGGCGTGCGTGATGTGCGTTGGGGTGACCACCGGCATATTGTTTTAAACTAGACGGGTCTTTATCTCTAGTTTCCGGGTTGTAGTCCATGGATATCATCGGCTGGCTGACGCCGTGGGAATTTTCCCCGCCCTGATACTCTGCTTTATCGCAGGTATTGTGTTGTTTGTCAGGGGTGCCCGGGTTCATCGCGTTTCTGCAGCGCGTCAATGGCTGTTCTGGATTGGTCTCGTGGTGTTGTATCTGTCAATGCATACCCGTATCGATTATTACGCCGAGCGCCTGTTTTTTGCCCATCGCTTGCAGCATCTGGTGTTGCACCATCTGGGGCCGTTGTTGATCATGGGGGCGTACCCGGGGCAGGTTTTGCGTGCGGGTTTGCCCATGCCCGCGCGCATCTGGTTGAAAAACTTCCGGCAAACCACGGCCGGGCGTTTTACTGAGGGTCTGCTGACAAACAAGTTCCTGGTTCCGTTCCTGTTCGTGTTTCTGGTTGTTATCTGGCTGATTCCCACCATTCAGTTCTACTCGATGCTCGACTGGCGGTTGTACCGTTTCATGAACTGGTCAGTGGTCATTACCGGCTTCCTGTACTGGAATCTCATTCTTGATCGCCGACCGAACCCGCCTGCGGTCATGTCGCCGGGTGCACGCATTTTTTCGCCGGTGATCACGATGGTGCCGCAAATGGTGGTCGGTGCCATCATCACCTTCACTGAATACGACCTGTACCCCATTTTTGATTTGTGCGGGCGGGCCATTCCGGGCATGTCTGCAGTAACCGACCAAACCATTGGTGGCCTCACGATGTGGGTTCTGGCGGGTTTTGTGGAAGTTTTTGGTTTGTTGTTTGCGCTGGGTACGCTCATGCGGCTGTCTGGCAAACGGCGACTGCCCGAGAAAAACGGGCTGTAGCGGCGGCACTGCGGGCTAACGGGGCGACGCCATGAGGCCGACCATGCACGCATTAGGGCTGACATTGGCACTGGCGCTGGCTGGCCCGCTGTCACTTCAGGCGCAGCCAGCAGGTCTGCCCAGCATGGGTTCGGCGTCTTCCGCCGACCTTTCCCCGGTGCTTGAAAAAGCGTTGGGCGATGCCATCATGGAGCAGGGCTACCGAGACCCAACCTATATCGACGATCCCGATGTCTCGCAATTTCTCAATGAGATGGGGCGCAAGTTGGCCAGCGCCTCCAGCTCAGCGCCAGTAACAATTTTCGGGGTGCGTGATCCGGCCATCAACGCTTTTGCGTTGCCCGGTGGTTACATTGGTATCAATAGTGGTCTGGTAGTGTCGTCTCGTAACGAATCCCAGCTGGCCTCGGTGGTGGCGCACGAAATGGGACACGTGTACCAGCGTCACGTGGCCCGTGGCATGACTCAAGCCAATCAGTCCAGTTATCTTGCCATGGCCTCGATTGCAGGGGCGCTGCTGGCGGCGTTGGCCGGTACCGGTGATCTGGCGGCAGGCATCGCCGCCTTTGGCCAGGCGGCCGCTGTCGATCAGCAACTTGGCTTTTCGCGACAGGCCGAGCAAGAGGCCGATCGTTCCGGTTTCGAAATGCTGCGTCGTGCGGGCTATGATCCGGCCGGTATGGCAGAAATGTTTGCCATGCTGGGCAATGCGTCACGGTTGAATGAAGGCATGGGCGGTGGCGCCTACGCCAGTACCCATCCGCTGTCCATTCAGCGGATGTCCGATATCGAAAACCGGGTGCGTGGCTTGCCAGCCCAAAAGCGTACAGACTCTGATGCCTACTGGTTTGTGCGTGCCAAACTGCGTGCCCTTCAGGCCCGTGACCCGCGTGCCTTGCGGAACATGGAGGCCGCCTTGCGCGAAGAAGTCAAAACCTTGTCGGGTGTCCGGAAGTCAGCGGCCTGGTATGGGTTGGCGTATGCGGCCTGGCAACGCAAAGATCTTGATGCGGCCGAAACTGCCCTGCGAAACGCCCAGGCCGATGGCATCCGGGTGCCACCCTGGTCGCGCTTGAGGCCGAAATTGCCCTGGCTCGTGGTCAGGCTCCGGCGGCGGTAGCCCTGGCTTCCAAAGGCCTGGAACGCTGGCCAGACAACCAGGGGCTGGGTCTGGTGACTGCGCGTGCCTTCGATGCCAACAAACAGCCTGAACAGGCATTGGCGGTGCTGTCCGACATGATTCGTCGTTGGCCCAACGAGCCGCGCTGGTACCAGTTGCAAGGACAGAACCTCGAACGTGTCGGCAAACCGGTTCAGGCGCGCCGTGCGATGGCCATTTATTACGACAAGACAGGGGCCTTGCCCACGGCCATTGAACAGCTTCAGCAAGCACGCAACATGACGAAAGATTTTTATCTGCAGTCAGAGCTTGACGTTGAAATTCGTACCCTGCAAGAACGCGTCCGCCAAAATCGCAGCCTGCTGCAGCAGTTCCGTTAGGGCCAGGTGGCGTCTGCTGCTGCCCGGTCAGGGTCAGGTGGCCTTGTGGCCTGCTTCGCCAGGGCACCATCGCATTGCCGCAGTGCCCCGTCGGGTGGTTAATCGAACGCCACTTGTGCTTTCAGCCAGAATACACGGCCCGGTTCATTGATGCGGCGGTTTACGAACGCCACATTACCCGGAATATTGGCTCCCGATTTCGACAAGTGCTCTGAATAGGTTTTGTTGAACACGTTGTCGACCCCGGCCGTTACCAGCAGGGTTTTATTCGGTCGCCAGCCGGCATTCAGTGACAGTACGCCAAACCCGCTGCTGGGTCCCAGATCCTTGCCGTTGTTCACAATACCGCCTGAACCGATGTCGTAGCGGTGTTGTGCCGCAGCCAGTCGCCACAAAACGCCGGCGGACCAGGGGCCTTGCGCATAGTTCAACCCCAGTCGCAGCTCAAGCGGGGGTTGCTGCGCCAGCGGTTTGGCGTCGGTCCGGTTCTGGCCGTAAACGTAAGACAGGCTGGCGACGGCTTGCCATTGCGGGTTCAGTTGCCAGGCACCGTCCAGTTCGCCGCCAATTACAGTGGCATCCACATTGCGGGTCTGGTTCCTGTCCCAGTTGATCAGAATGTAGTCATCAACCCGCCCGTAAAAAGCCGATGCGGAAATATCCAGCGGGCCATGGCGCCACCGGGTACCGATATCCAGCTGTGTGGTTTTTTCTGGCCGTGTCGACAAGAAGGAGCTATTGCTGCCCTCCGGGCTGCGACGCATGCGTTCCCAGTAGTCGGGGAAACGCGCGGCGTGGCCGAGGCCGACAAACCATGTGCTGCCCGGTGCGAAATCCTGTTCGTAGCGCAGGAAGCCGCTGGTCAAGGTACGTTTGTCGGTTTGTCCTGCGGTTACTGACTGGTTTGGCATGCGCTTGTCACGCGCCTCGTGCCAGTCGACTCGCAAACCACCGATCAGGCGATCAGCATCGTTGATGAACCAGGTTCCTTCACTGAAAACGCCGCGTTGTGTGAAGCGCATGTCCTCGACCCGGGGGCGGCCTTGTAGGCGGCATTGGCGGCATCGCTGCTGTTGCGCATGCCGCTGCCTCGCAGGGTGTGGACATCCTGGCGCAGGTCGGCCCCCACCACCACTTCCCAGTTGTCACCAGGTTTAAGTGTGGTGCTCAGGCGGCCTCCAGTGGTTTTCCGGTCGGGGTTGCTGGCCATGTATTTTGTCCCCGGTGGAACATCACGCAGACTGTAGTTGTCCATGACGTGGTCGACATAGTTGTAGTAGACGCGGCCTTCAATGGTATCGACGATGCCACCCATGCGCTTGCGTTCGAACATCAGCGATAGATTCTCGCGTTTGAATTTGCTACCGTCCATGGCCCGGTCTGCATAGGCGGCGCGTCCGTCGCTCAGGTTGCCGGACAGTTCGATACGGGTATTGTCGTCGGGAGTCAGGCCGATGGCGGCATGGCTGCTCCAGCGCAGGTATTCAGAATGCACGCGGTCGCCTTCGCCATCCTTGTAGTTATCGGACTGGGCGCGGGTGCCACCGGCTCGCACATAGCCCATGGGGCCGCCCACTGTTGCATCGACCATTTGGTCGTTGCGGCCAAAGCTGCCGCCGGTCAGACTGGCATTACCCTTGATGCCGAACGTAGTCATGCGTTTGAAGTCGCGTTCGAACAGAACGACACCGGCCGATTGACCGGCGCCATAGCGTACGCTCTGGGGACCTTTCAAGACCGTAACGCGGTCAAATGATTCGGGGTAAACATAGGCGGTGGGTGGGTCCATGCGGGCACCGCAGCCACCATAGATTTCCTGGCCATCCAGCAAAATGCCCAGACGTGAGCCCGAGAATCCGCGCAAGACGGGATCGCCGTCAGTGCCCCTTTGCGGATCACCGAAAAGCCGGGGATGCTTTTCAGGAAGTCGGCGCCGTCATGGGCAGGTACCGGCTGACGGGGCGCTTTGGGATCGGTGGTGATGGTCAGGGGGCGTCCGGCATCGGCGCGGTGACCACTACCGGTTCAAAGGTGCGTACGTTTTGCGCGTTCAGAACGGGGGAAAAGGCAAACAGCAGGGCGGCGGGCAGCGCAGCTACCCGAAAATTCAGTGGTGTCATCGAAATCTCATTACTTCGCAGGCAGACGGAGCAACCGGCCAGGCAACCGTGCACGACATGGCTGCGCATTGCGAGGCGCAGGCTGTTGCGTGTTACGGGCACGATAACGAAACGGAAAAACGCGTGAAGCGTTTCCGGATCAGGCCGGTTACAGGAAAATCAGACAGTCGGAAGCAATGAGAAAGGAGGGCTGTGGCCGGGTGGCCAGGCCCAGGAGTCTGTCAGGCGGATCGCCGCAGGGGCATTGCCGACAGAAAAGGCGGGGTGTGAGGTTGTCGCGACCGCAGCAACCGCCAGGGTGCCAACGTGGGTGGCAGGGCGGGCGGGCCGCCGCACAGCAGGCACTCGCCGGTTTTGTGGATGCGCAGGCTGTTGTCGGTGTCTTGTCCGTCGGCAGGCACATCCATGATGACGATGCCGGCCGATGTACAGACAACAATTTGCAGCCGGTCGGCAGCGGCACCGGGCATGAGGCCTGCAAACGCGGGCCCGAGGCCCTGCAGCCCGATAGCGAGCAACAGCAGCCATTGAACCCCGAGAAAGCGCCATCCCTTGTGTGTCATGGGGCGCGATTATAGCGGGTGTTTACGCGTGGCGTTCGAAGAAACGTGACAGCCGCATCGGCAGCCAACTGACATTTCCGGGGAAACTGCCGTTGACAAAACCGACGTGTCCGCCTTCAGCCGGCTGGTGCAGCAGCACCTGTTCCGAGCAGTCGCCCGGACCCGGCAGCGAGGCTTCGGGCACGAACGGGTCGTTGCGGGCATTCAGAATCAGCGTGGGGGTTTGCAGTTGTCGCAACAGCGGCTTTGATGAGGCGCGCGTCCAATAATCGAGCGCATTTTTGTAACCATGCATGGGCGCGGTGTACATGTCGTCAAAATCGCGTAACGTACGCACGTGGCCCAGCCGGATGGTGTCGATGCTGGCCGGGAAACGGCGCGCTTTCTCGGCGACCTTGCGTTTCATCGATTTCAGGAAATAGCGCGAGTAGATTGACTTGCCCGCCCAGGTCGTTGACAACGTATTGCCGGCAGCGACCAGATCCATGGGGACAGACACGGCTGCGGCGGCGTGCAGCCAGCCGGTGGTGTTCGGGTTCTCGGCAAGATACTTCAGCAGGGCGTTGCCGCCCAATGACACGCCGGCGACATGCCAGCGGGCATTGGGTACCCGGGCCCGGGCGGTATCCAGCATAAAGCCGATGTCTTCGGTGTCACCCGAGTAATAGGCACGTGCCATGCGGTTTGGAAACCCCGAGCAGCTGCGGAAGTGTCCGATGACTACCACCCAGCCGCGCGCCCTGAAGTACTGGGCGATGGATTGTGCGTAGTGGCTGTGGCTGCTGCCTTCCAGGCCGTGGAACAGCATCAGGGCGGGTGTTGCGTCGAGGTTTTGCAGGGCATGCCAGTCGGGGCGTTCGGCCCAGCGATGGGCTGCCGTGTGTTCCAGCGTGGCATCGGGTTCAACCCGCGCATTACCCGCGGTTTTGTCAGCGAAAAGGCTGGGCCCGGTCCAGTCGAAATCGACAAAGTCGCTGTCGGGTGTGTCAACCCGCTCGCGTACGAAGGTAACGCGATGAAAGCGCGCGCCTGTTGCGCCCCAGATGGTTTGGGCATGGCCGCCGGGTAACCAGATGGGGGTGGGCAGGGTGACAGATCGAGTGTTGCGGTCACGGTGCGGACTGCTTAGTGACCGTGTACGTGTTCGCCTGGCTTGAGCTGGTAAGTGGCACTGCAGTAGGGGCAAACGCCTGTTCCGGATTTGGTGACTTCAATATAGACACGGGGATGCATTGACCACAGCGGTGCCTTGGGGCCCGGGCAATAAACCGGCAGGTCGGTGGCGCCGACCTGGATGACGTCGGCGTGTGGTTTTGCAGAAGTGTCAGCGCTGCTCATGGCGTGTCCTGGTTGAAAATGTGAATGAGGCGATTGTACCAATTGACAACGACAGGGCCATGAAGTTCGTCAGTGGCGTGGCATTCGTATAAGATATGGGGTTTACCCTGAAATCAGGGTTGTTTTTACAGGGTCGCAGCCGTGACAAAGCTTTCCTTGTCCCAGGCACGGGCGCTGGCCAAAGCGCGTGCCATCAGAAGCTTCAACGAAGGGTTTCAGCAGGTGTTCCCCACCATGCTGGCGACCAGTCTGTGGGGGTTCGTGACGGGTATTGCCATGGTTAAAGCGGGCATGTCCGAATTCATGGCCAGTCTCATGACCTTGCTGGTATATGCCGGTTCAGCGCAACTGACGGCCTTGCCGCTTATTACGGCAGGCGCGCCGCTATGGCTTATTTTCGCAGCAGCCTGCGTGGTCAATATCCGCTTTGTCATTTTTGGTGCGGCGGTTCAACCGTTTTTCGGTCGTTACCGCTGGCCGGCTCGTCTGGGTCTGGGCTATTGGCTCTCTGATATGGGTTTTGTTCTGTTCATGTCGAAGTTTGCAGACGCCAAAAAGCGGGGCACGCCGCATCAGATGTGGTTCTATCTGGGTTTGATCATTCCAGGCTGGATTTCCTGGCAGGTGGCCAGTCTGGCCGGAATTTTCATGGGCGGTGTCGTCCCCCAGGGATGGGAACTTGAGTTTGCGGCAACGCTGGCCCTTATGGGTATCACCATTCCTTTGATCAAGAATATGCCGATGGCTGTGTCCATTGTTGTAGCCGGCAGTCTGGCCTGGCTGTGTCAGCCCCTGCCGTTGCGGCTGGGGCTGGCGGTGGCGGTTGTCGGCGGTATTGTGTCCGGTGTGGCTGCTGAAAAGTATCAATTGAAAGGGGGCGCCATGTTTGAACCAGGTTCCGACGCCTACATGTTGGCCGTCATTGGGCTGCTGACACTGTGCAGTGCCATTACACGTGCCGGTTATTTCGTCGTTGGCAATCGTATTCCACTTACCGAGAATGTGCGCCGGGCGTTGCGTTATGCCCCGCCCGCTGCCCTGATCGCTATTATCGTGCCCGAGCTTTTGCCTTGGGCCGAAGGCGGCCGGGCCTTTTTTGACGTAAAGCTGCTGGCCGCCGTGGTGGCCGTGGTGGTGTATGCGCGGACACGCAGCACTATTGCGGTTATTTTGTCGGGCATGGGGGCTTTTTGGCTGCTGCGCGCCCTTATATAAAGGCGCCTTCATTCTGAAGTCAAGCTAAGTCGTGGATATTTAACGACACTTTGCAGGGTATTCCTGCATTGCAGGTTAGGGTTGCCCGCCCGTGTGCGTTAAAATCCATGCGTTATCAAAGTCTGGCGGGGTGTTCTCGCCCAGGCGCAACCGTATTCAATGACAGACACTACTTCCCCCGACACGCCACAAATCACCTTTTCTGACTTGGGGTTGCACCCAGGTATTCTGCAAGCCATTGCCGCTACCGGCTACACCGTGCCAACGCCGATTCAGGCCCAGGCCATTCCTGTGGTCATGCAGGGGCGAGACGTCATGGGTGCGGCCCAAACGGGTACTGGCAAAACGGCTGCCTTCACCCTGCCTATTTTGCAACGGCTCATGCCGCTGGCCAATACCAGCGCCTCCCCGGCGCGTCATCCGGTACGTGCCCTGATCCTTACCCCGACTCGCGAACTGGCCGATCAGGTGGCCGAAAACGTGTCGCGGTACAGTGAGTCCATCCCGTTGCGTTCTGCCGTTGTATTCGGTGGGGTCGATATCAATCCGCAGCGCGAGGCCTTGCGTCGTGGTTGTGAAGTGGTTATTGCCACGCCCGGCCGTTTGCTTGACCACATCGAACAAAAAACATCAGTCTGGCACAGGTGGGCATTCTGGTTCTCGATGAAGCCGACCGCATGCTTGATATGGGCTTCCTGCCTGACCTCGATCGCATCGTGCGTCTGCTGCCGCAAAGCCGTCAGACGCTGCTGTTTTCGGCCACGTTCAGTAACGAAATCCGCAAACTGGGTCGCACCTGGCTGAAAGACCCTGTCGAAATCGAAGTTTCGGCGCGTAACGCGACGGCGTCGACAGTAACGCAAATTGCGTATCCGTTGTCCGGTGATGACAAGCGTGCGGCCGTGGTTCATCTGGTCAAGTCGCGTGGCCTGAATCAGGTTATCGTGTTTTCCAACACCAAAATCGGCACCAGTCGCCTGGCGGTTGCTTTAGGGCGCGACGGCGTCAAGGCCGAGTCCATCCATGGTGATAAAAGCCAGCTTGACCGCATGAAGGCTCTGGAAGCCTTCAAGGCCGGTGAGCTGGAAGTGCTGGTGGCTACCGACGTGGCTGCCCGAGGTCTTGATGTCGCCGGCGTGCCGTGTGTCATCAACTACGACTTGCCCTATAACGCTGAAGATTACGTGCACCGTATCGGGCGTACCGGTCGGGCCGGGGCGTCGGGTGAAGCCATCGCATTTTTCTCGCCCGACGAAGAGCGTTATCTGCTTGACATCGAAAAGCTCATCAAGACCAAAATTCCGCGTGGCACGTTGCAGTTGCCTGCCCGCGTCCGTGCGTCATCGGTTTCCGCAGCGCCGCGCGAGCGCAGTTCACGTACCTACGCCGACATGTCCTCACGCAAGCCGCTGGATGATTTCTTCACCAAGCCGTATGTGCCTTCAACGGTATCGGCTGCGCAGGGTGCTGGCGCCCAGTCATTACCTGCCAAGCCCGCTCGCAAGGCAGTGGGCGTTTTGCTCGGCGGTCGTTGATTTTTATATGTCGGCCGGTAACAGGGCTCAGGTAGCCGGTCTGCCGCCTTGGTCTGTGCCCATCGGCAGGTGTGTTCAGCCGGTCAGCAGGGTGGCCAGAGCGGGGGGCCTGCCGTTACTACTGGCATGCGGCTTACGGTTTCCAGCAGTTTGTCCAGATGTCCGGCATGTGGAAGCATCGGGCCGAAAAATAGTTTTTCCCACCCGCTTGCACCAGCAGTGTTGGAAAGTTCTCAACGTCTTCGTCGCCCAAAAGCTCGGGGAATTCTTCGATATCCACCCAAATAAATGTGTGCTGCGGCCATTTTTCGGCCAGCCGGGCAAACCCGTCGGCGTATTCGCGGCAGGTGTCGCACCATTGGGCGCAATAACAGACGACCAGATAATGCGGGTTACCCGGGTGGGCGGCAGCCAGGTTCAACTGGCGTTTAAGCGGTTCAATGTCGTCGGGAAGCGTATAAACAGGCATGAGCAGGTCAAACAGGCGTAACCAGAGCGGCGTAAAAAATCAGGTTTGGCTATCATAGTCGAATGTTTGTCAGGATATGAAAATGAAGTCTGGTTCTCAGGTAGTCATCAAAACATCAGATCCGCTTCAGGTGTCCGGGTTGAGTGCTGTCAGGCAGGCCTTTCGGCGTGCGTTGGTGTCGCAGTTTCACCCGCGCATGCTGTTTGCGCTGTTCTTGCCTTTCATTATCGCCTTGCTGGGGGCTATTGTGCTGTTGCTGGCCTTCTGGACGCCGCTTACCGGCTGGTTGACAGATCAGGTCGCAAGCTGGGGTGTCATCAACAGTATTGATCAGTTCATGCTGGGGCTTGGGCTGTTCTCGCTCAATCTCATCATCGTACCCATGTTGGCTGTTGGCATTTTGTTACCGCTGGCCGGCATTCTGGGGCTGGTCATTGCGGCTGTTTTTGTCATGCCGCTGGTATTGCGTCACCTTGAACAGCGTGACTACAAGGGTCTGAATCGTCAGGGGAAATGTCGACCGCCCTTGGTGTCTGGAACGCCGTCTGGGTGGGTGGGCTGTTTGCGTTGGGCTGGTTGGTTACCATGCCGCTCTGGTTGTTTCCGCCATTACCTATACTTTTGTCGGTATTTTGGTGGGCTTTTGCCTTTACCCGCATGCTTCGCGTTGACGCTGTCATCGAACACGCCAGTGCCCAAGAGCGGCGCATTATCTGGAAGCGTCATAACCGTCAGTATTGGCTGATGGGTACGATCATGGCTCTGGTCAACCTCTTTCCACCGGCCTGGCTCGTTTTGCCCGTCTTTTCGGCGCTGGTATTTGCCCACTTCAGTCTTGAAGCCTTGCGCCAGTTGCGCCAGGAAACTGTCATTGATGTCTGATCCTTCTCGAGGTAATGGTATGTCTGTTTCTTCAGTGCCGCGTGTGCGCCTGATTATCGTTGGCGATGAAATCCTGTCGGGGCGCCGTCAAGACAAGCATTTTGTCAAAATGATCGAATTGCTGGGTCAACGTGGCATGCAGCTTTCTGGGGCCGAGTTTGTTTCCGATGATCGGGCCAGCATAGCGGCGGTGCTGGCACGCAGTTTTGCCACCGATGACATCGTCTTCAGTTGTGGCGGCATCGGGGCTACCCCCGATGACCAGACCCGGCAAGCGGCTGCTCAGGCCCTGGGGGTTGATCTGGCGCTGCACCCCGAGGCTGAACGTCTGATTGTCGAGCGGTGTGCCGATAACGAGAAAAAAGGCCTGGGCAGTGCTGACATGTCGTTGCCCGAGAACCAGCAACGACTGCAAATGGGGGTTTTCCCGGTGGGTGCTGAAATCGTGCCGAATCCGTATAACAAGATCCCCGGGTTTTTTATCCGCAATCACACGTTTATGCCGGGGTTTCCCGTGATGGCCTGGCCCATGATGGAATGGACGCTCGATACCCGCTATCGCCATCATCATCATCAGGTGGTGCGTGTTGAGCATTCATTTCTGGTGTTCGGGTTACCTGAATCACGCATTACGCCGGCACTTGAGGCCCTCGAAGCGCGTTGGCCGGGCGTCAAGGCATTCAGTTTGCCCAGCATGGGGGCGAGGGGCGCCCGCACATTGATCTCGGGGTAAAAGGCGAGCCCCTGGCGGCTGCTGAAGCGCTTGCTTTCCTTAAAGATGCGGCACAGGCTGCGGGTGGAACCCTTACCCCTGAGCATGTTAGCGGGCATTGTTGCACGAGTCGTTGCGCTCGGGTAGTTGCCCTGGCCACCGGTCGGCTGCTGCTTTGTGGTAAAAAACCGCTTGCCAAAGCACAAAATATTTTCATAATATGGGAATGTTGCGTCGCATCATGAGCAGGCATGTCTATAGTTGATCCAAATCCTCTTAGGCCGGTAGCCAAACCAGCCAGTGTTGCCGATTCGCCGATCGCCATCCAGGTTCTCGAGCGTGCCATGCTGTTGCTCGATGTCCTGGCGCACCAGGCCGAAGCGGTACCCTCAAGATTCTGGCGGAAAAACCGGCCTGCACACCTCAACGGCCCATCGTATCCTGAATGATCTGGTGGCAGGCCGCTATGTTGAACGCGTTGACAGCGGTCTGTACCGTCTGGGCATGCGTCTGCTGGAACTGGGTTCGCTGGTTAAGGGGCGGCTCAATGTGCGTGAGGTCGCCGTCGAACCCATGCGTGACTTGCATCAGTTGACCGGTGAAACGGTGAATCTTTCGGTGCAGCAAAACGATGAAATTGTGTATGTTGAACGCGCCTGGAGCGAGCGTTCCGGCATGCAGGTTGTACGTGCCATTGGGGGCGGGCGCCCCTGCACCTGACGTCAACCGGCAAGCTTTTTTGTCGGTTTCCGACCCGCGCCAGGTCAAGGCCTATGTCATGCGTACCGGTCTTGCCGGCGCCACACCCAACAGTATTACGCAGGCCTCCAGGCTTGAGGAAGAACTGGCGCTGGTTCGTCGCACCGGGTATTCGCGCGATAACGAAGAGCTCGAGTTAGGCGTGCGTTGTATTGCCGCAGGGGTTTACGACGATGCCGGCAACCTGCAGGCCGGTCTTTCAATTTCTGCGCCCGCCGAACGTTTGCGTGAAGAATGGATTGATCTTTTACTCAAGACCGCTAACCGTATCTCGGCTGCCCTGGGCTTTGAAAGTGCATCAGCAGCCAGGCATAACGGCGTTTCCCCTTGAATATTGCACTGCAATAAAAAATTCATTGACACTTTGTTTTTAAAGGGTTAAATTTGAATTGTGCATTGCAACATAACCCTGACATAAAGGAAATCACCATGAGCGCAATCCCCCAACAACTGTTCGACAACCAGAAAGCTTCCTCGACAAGATCCTGGCTGCTCAGGGTTTGATTTTCGGTGGCTTTGAAAAGCTGGTCGACCTGAATCTGAAAGTCATGAAGGCAACGTTTGAAGACGTCGCCCAGAAGTCACATGAAGCTGTCGAAGTCAAAGACCCCCAGGAAGCCGTCGCATTTACGTCCAGCCTGATGCAGCCCGGTGCTGACAAGGTTATGGCCTACGGCAAGCATGTATATGACATCGTTTCATCGGTTCAAACCGAATTGACCCGTCTGGCCGAAGAGCAGCTGTCACAAGGCCAGCACCAGGTTCATGAAGCCATCGAGCAGCTGGCCAAGAACGCACCGACAGGTACTGAAGGTGCAATCGCCCTGCTGAAATCTTCGGTTGCATCGGCCAACAGCGCCTATGAAACCGTTGCCAAAGCGGCCAAACAGGCTTCCGAAGCAGCTGAGTCAAACATTACTGCCGCGACCAACGCAACGTTCAAAGCAGCTACTGAAGCCGCTGAAGTCGTCAAGTCGGCAACACCGCGTCCTGCAGCACGTCCCGGTAAAACGTCTTAATCGGCGCCCCATTGCCGAATGGGTTCAGGCGTAATGCCTGAACCGGCCAAGCCAGCGCCCAGCAAAAAGCCCGTCAGAACATGACGGGCTTTTTGCTTGAGTGTCAACGACATCTGCCCAATGTTACCGGTTCGGTTCAGAGCAGGCACCGCTTGAAATGATGATGCTGCCCGCGATTCACCTGCCTGCAGGCGGGCAGGTGTTGTCAGCCGCGTGCCTTTTCGATGGCGCGAACGCAGTCACGTATCAAGGCCGGGCCTTTGTAAATCAGGCCGGTATACAACTGGACCGCATTGGCGCCGGCGCGGATCTTTTCAACGGCCTGTTGCCCCGAAGCAATGCCTCCGACGCCGATAATTGAAAAGTCCGGCCCCAGCTGCTGGCGCAGACGCGCAATAACAGCCAGCGACAGCTCATGCACCGGGGGCCTGAAAGCCCGCCGGTTTCATTGGCGTGCGGCAACCCATTGACGGCATCACGTGACAAGGTCGTGTTTGTGGCAATGACGCCATCCACATCCTGGCTGGCCAGCACGCTGGCGATGACGTCTACCTGATTCTGGTCCAGATCAGGTGCAATTTTTACTGCCAGCGGGACACGTTTACCGTGCAGGTCTTCCAGGGCGCGGCGTTTTTCCCGTAGGGCGCCCAGCAGTTCGCCAAGTTCAGATTGGCCTTGCAATGCTCGCAGGTTCTGGGTGTTGGGTGATGAAATGTTGACGGTGACATAGTCGGCGTGCGGGTAAACCCCTTCAAGGCCAGTCAGGTAGTCTGAGACTGCATTTTCAATGGGCGTTGCCGCATTTTTACCAATATTCAGGCCAATAATACCCCTTGCGAGCGCCATTGGCTTTGCTGCACATTATTCAGAAAAACGGCCAGCCCCTTGTTGTTGAAACCCAGGCGGTTGATCAGCGCATTGGCCTGCGGCAAGCGAAACATGCGTGGTTTCGGGTTGCCATCCTGAGGCTTGGGTGTAACGGTGCCGACTTCAATAAACCCGAAACCCAGATTTGCGAGTGCGTCAATGTGGGCACCGTTTTTATCAAGACCTGCCGCCAGACCCACGGGGTTGCGCAAAGGCAGACCCATCAGTTGCGACGGCAGGCTGGGTGCATCGTGCAGCAGGCGCCGTGTGATGCGGCAGTCGTAGGCCTTTTGCAGCGATGACAAGGTGAGTTCGTGAGCCTGCTCGGCATCCATCGAAAACAGGGCCGGGCGGGTGAAAGAATAGGCGTTGAATAAAAAAGACATGATTCAGGGGCGTGATTGGGTGCAGACATCCAGATGCCATTGACGTAGATCTGGTGCGGCCCGAAATGGGATTTGTACGCCATTTTACGGCTTTCCGGGATCCAGTACCCCAGGTACAGCCAGGGCAGCCCTAATGCCTGACAGTGGCGGATTTGCCAAATGATGCCGTAAGTACCCAGACTGCCCTGGGCGTCCGGGTCGAAAAAGGTATAGACCGCAGACAACCCGGTATCCAGAATGTCGATGATCGAGACCATTTGCAAGGTTCCGTCGGAGGTGCGGAATTCAACCAGCGCGCTGTCAACCCGGCTGCTGAGCAAAAACTGTGTGTATTGTGCCTCGCTGTCTTCATCCATGCCGGCATTGGCGTGGCGTGAATGGATATAACGTTGGTACAGGCGGTAATGTGCAGCGTCGAAGGCCAGGGCACAAGGGTTGCCTGCAGATCGCTGTGGGCACGCCAGGCACGTTTCTGGGCGCGAGTGGCGCAGTATCTTTCGACGTCGATGCGAATGGGTTTGCAG
Organism: Neopusillimonas aromaticivorans; assembly: GCF_030344915.1. Taxonomy (GTDB): domain Bacteria; phylum Pseudomonadota; class Gammaproteobacteria; order Burkholderiales; family Burkholderiaceae_B; genus Neopusillimonas; species Neopusillimonas aromaticivorans. The sequence continues at coordinate 2,296,566 of NZ_CP128233.1, forward strand.
GCCTGGCAGGCATCGCAATGAGGGCGATAGGTAAACGCACCGCTACGCCGGAACCCTTGCTCTACCAGACGACTGTAGACCGGCGTATCGACCAGATGGTTGGGCGCAGCCACTTGCGACCGCGCCAGCCGCCCTTCCAGATAGCTGCACGGGTAGGTGGCCGTGGCATAAAACTGCAGGCTGTGACAGTGCGGGTCGTTTGGGCGGCTCATGGTCTGACGGGCAAAATCAAGGTCGGCCCTATTATGCGCATTGACCGGCTTTCGATGCAAATACCCCGCCCTGTAATAGTGGGCCACGTTGCCATACTGGCCCGGGTTTGTCCAACGCCGATGTCAACCATTCCAGGAACATGTGGCGGGGTACGGGGCGAGCCCCCAGGCTGGACAGATGACGCGTTTCCTGCTGGCAGTCGATATAGTCAACACCGTTATTTTTCAGGAGGTTCACCAGATAGACGAGGGCAATCTTTGAAGCGTCCGTCATCCGGCTGAACATGGATTCGCCAAAGAAGAATCCGCCCAGGCTGACGCCGTAGAGTCCGCCGACCAGACGGCCTTCGTACCAGGTTTCAATGCTGTGAACATGTCCGGCAGTGTGCCAGTCACCGTAAACGGCCTTGATGGCAGGAGATATCCAGGTGCTGGCACCGTCGTGTCGCGGATGGCTGCAGGCGTCGATCACGCGTTCAAAGACCGTGTCGACGGTAACCTGCCAGGTGGGTGTTTGCTGCGTCTCTTGACGCTCGATCTGTCGCAGCTTTTTGGCCAGGGATTTCGATAGCTTCAAGGCATTGCAGGCCAGAACCATGCGCGGGTCGGGGCTCCACCACAGTACCGGGTCTCCTGGCTGAACCACGGAAAAATCCCTTTGCGGTATGCTTCCGCAAGACGTTCGACAGACAGATCCAGCCCTGCCGCCAGCAGGCCATCGGGTTGGGCCAAGGCGACGTCGGGCAGGGGCGAATCGGGGGTTACCCAGGGTAGAACGCTCATGCGAGGTCGTTCGGACTTATGATGGTGTCAGGTATGGCGTTTGGGGGCAGCTGGACATCGTAGCAGTGTATGGGCGGGCAAGCGCCGTCGTTGAAACAACCGTTGTTCAGATCATCAACATAGTGCTCAAGGGTGGTGATGACGGTACGGAATGCCAGCTCGGCCCAAGGGATGTCGGCAATGTCGAAGAAGCGTGCCTCGAGGCTTTCGGGGCCGGGTGCCAGCTCGGGGCTGAGTACCCGGGCCATATAAAAGAAATGAACTTGTTCGGCGTGCGGAACGTCAATGATGGTGTACAGCTTGCCCAGCTCAATTTGCGCACCGGCTTCTTCCTGGGTTTCGCGCATGGCCCCTTGCGCGGTTGTTTCACCCAGCTCCATGAAGCCTGCGGGCAGTGTCCAGGTGTTGTAGCGTGGCTCGATAGCCCGACGGCACAGCAGAATCTTGTTTTCCCAGATCGGGACGACGCCTACGACGTTACGAGGGTTCTGATAGTGCACAGCACCACATTGCTCGCAAACGGCGCGAGTTCGATTGTCATCAGGTGGCGTCATGTACGTCACGGGGTGGGCGCATTGGCTGCAGAATTTCTGTGAGCGAGGCGCAGGAAAATAAAACGATGCTTCGGGTGGGGTGGCCATGTGTTTTTATTTATGCGTGGGTTGTGCTGATGCAAACAGCATTAAGCATAGCCTAATGCGGGTTAAGCATAGCCTAATGCCGGATTACGCACAAAACCCATGATTGTTTCAACCTGGTCGGTTGGGCATACCTGTAGCGGAATACCTGTCGTGCCGGCTGACTGGAAGGGTGACAAAACGTTGAGTGTACTGAGCGATTGGGGCTGTGAAACGAGGTGATCGAGGTCGGGAGGCACGCCGTCGGGCTGTGAGAGTGTGTCGAGCACCTGCATCAGGTCGCGGCCAGCGACCAGGCCGGGGCCGAGATTGGTGCTGGCGTACAAGTGCCCGCTGTCATCAAGCAACCATGATAAAACGTCGTTGACATACGTGCCGGTGTGCGCCTGCAGCCGATTGCCGTCGTCTGTCGTATGCAAGATCAGTGGGGCGGCATCCAGTCGTACAAATACCCGTTGCGGGCCGTTCTGGAAAAACCAGCGGCCGGTATCGTCGTGGTGATAATTTCGGCTGATGAACCCGAGAATTTGCGCGTTGCTGATTGATTCGCCTGTGGGGTAGCGGTTGCCGGAGTCAGCAGACAGTGCCTTGCCATCGGGATGCAGCCGCCATTGACCGGTTGTAGTCAGGGATAACCAGCCGAAAATGTCAGGGACGTTTGGCCACCGGGCCATTGCGGCACGAACAAGGTCATCCATGGGCATTTAAGGGGAGGGGGTGGAGGCGCAACTCGGAATCGAACCGGGGTACACGGATTTGCAATCCGCTGCATAACCACTCTGCCATTGCGCCATTACGTACCTGATTGTACGTAAAAAGGGAAGCTTTTGTGAGCTTCCCTTTGGTATTTGGAGCGGGAAACGAGTCTCGAACTCGCGACCTCAACCTTGGCAAGGTTGCGCTCTACCAACTGAGCTATTCCCGCATGTGCACTTATCAGGTGCTTCTGAAGCATTTGGTTGCTTGCCTCAGGAAGCTTTGCATTATAACCTGTTTTTTTAGGTTTTGCAAGCAACTTTAAAATTTTTTAAAGTTGACTTTGCTTCTGCAAAGTTTTGCTGTTTTGCGTTGGCTTTAATGTTGCTATTTTTTAGCTACTTTTGGCCGCCGCGTTAATCAGCAAGAACGCTAATATAACACATATTTTTTTCGTTGCGCAAGGGGCCTGAATTCCTGTCTTGGGACCGGGCAGAAATACCCTGTTTTATATCGCTCGGAAACGTCCGGTTTGTGGTCGAGGGCATGGGTTCGAACGTCAGGGCGGGTTGTCTGCGGTGCCGTTGTCTGGCCGATGTTTTCATGCAGAACGTCGTGGTGTAATAGCGCGTTCACCCACTTTAAGTTTGTTGCGAAAGTTGCCATGTCATTAGAGGTCCAGTCAAAAGAGTTGTCGAGTATGAACACGTTGGGCCTGCGGTCAGTGGCTCCGACTTATGTTGACTATGTTGATGATGAGCAATTGCCAGAGTTGACGGATCTGGTGCGCCAGCATGATCAGACGTTTGTGCTGGGCGGCGGGAGCAATGTCGTTTTGCCCGAACAGATGCCGGGTCTGATGGTGCATGTGGCAACGCGTGGTATTGCCTTGGTCGATGAAACGCCTCGACATTGGTTCATTGAGGCTCAAGCCGGTGAAAACTGGCATGAGTTCGTGCGCGCGTGCCTTGATCAGGGCTGGGTCGGTCTCGAGAATCTGGCGTTGATTCCGGGAACCGTAGGGGCATCGCCGGTTCAGAACATCGGGGCGTATGGCGTCGAGCTTGAAACCCGTCTTGAACAGGTCAGTGCCTGGGATTTTCACGAGGGGCGGCTGCAGGTGTTCTCGCGTGACGCCTGTAATTTTGCGTACCGTGACAGCTTTTTCAAGCGGCAGCCGCAGGGTCGCTGGTTGATTACCAAGGTTTGTTTCGCCCTCCCGCGCCAGTGGGAGCCCAGAATTGATTACCCCGATCTGGTGGGGTGTCGTGCACTGGAGGCCAAAGGGCTTCTGCAACCGCAACACGTATTTGACGCTGTTTGTGAGGTGCGTCGCAATAAATTGCCAGATCCGGCCGTCCTGGGCAATGCCGGCAGTTTTTTCAAGAATCCGGTGGTCGATGCCGTGCAGTATCAGCACATCAAGGCCATCAATCCAGGTCTTGTGGCCTACGAGCAGGCTGACGGTACCTGGAAGCTTGCTGCGGGCTGGCTGATTGACAAGGCTGGCTGGAAAGGGTTTCGTGACGGGCCGGTGGGGGTTCATGACCGTCAGGCTTTGGTGCTGGTGAATTATGGCGGGGCTACGGCCGATGATATCCAGGCATTGGCTGGTCGCATTTGCGAAGATGTTTTTGCAAAATACGGTGTGGCGCTTGAGCAAGAGCCTGTCAGGGCAGGGTTGACATGAAAAGTGCCCGGCAACGGGCACTTTTCATGGGGTGCTTAACTGGACAGCACGTCTTGCATGTCGAACAGCCCGAATTCTTTGCGGGCCAGATAACGAGCGGCACGCAGGCTGCCTTGGGCATACGTGGTGCGACTGCTGGAGCGGTGGGAAATTTCGATGCGCTCGCCGGCACCGCAGAAATACACGGTGTGATCACCTACAATGTCGCCACCGCGCAGTACTGAAAACCCGATACGGCCGTCTTCACGGGCGCCGGTATGCCCGTGGCGTGCCCAGTCGGCAATGTCTTCGAGTTTTTCACCCCAGGCCCGGGCGACGGTTTCGCCCATGGCCGGAGCCGTACCCGATGGGGCGTCGACCTTGTTGCGGTGGTGCGCTTCAAAGACTTCAACATCATAGCCGCTGTTCAACAGACGGGCGGCCATGTCGAGCAGTTTCAGCGTCGCGTTGACACCCACGCTCATGTTGGGCGCAAACACAATGGCGGTTTTCTGGCTGGCAGCCTGGATGGCCTTTTTACCTTCCAGATCGAAGCCGGTTGTACCAATCACGCATTTGACCTGGTGCTTGATGCAGGCTTCCAGGTGAGTTAGTGTGCCTTCGGGGCGTGTGAAGTCGATCAGGCAGTCGGCATGGGCCAGTGCATCGAGATCATCGGTAATGTGGACCCCGGTGGTGTGGCCCAGGAAGCCACCTGCGTCTTGGCCGATACATGCCGAGCCGGTGCGGTCGAGCGCGACCGAAAGGGTAAGGTCAGGTGAGTTGATGACAGCTTCAATGAGCATGCGGCCCATCCGGCCGTCCGCTCCTGCGATGGCAATGCGCATAGGGGTCTCTTAGCGTAAAGGTTCGTTGACGGGCAGGCTTTGTATGCCGGGGCCAACAGGGCGTTCGGGGTTGATTTCAAGTTCGGTGTTCGGTGCGATTTTCGTGTCAATGGCCGCTTTGCGGTCGTTGGTCGAGGCGTCGCCCTGGTTGTCTTTGGCACCGGTGTCATAACGTTCGAACGGTTGGCGGTTTGGCGGTTCGTCACCCGCCCAGCGGACCAGTTGATCACCTTCGAACCATACCGTGAACTGGCGTTCTTCAGTGGCGCCATAACCAGGCTTGTTGAAGTAGGTGTAGTCCCAACGGTTGGTGCGGAAGATGTCTTGAAGCACGGGTGTGCCCAGAATGAAACGAACCTGCTCACGCGTCATGCCGGGTTCAAGGCGTGCCACCTGTTCGGCTGTAATCCAGTTGCCCTGTTGCACATCGGCCCGGTACGGGAAGCCCCATTTGGTACCACCGCAAGCCGTCAGGGCAAGTGCCAGCGCACTGACGGCCAGGCCGGTGCGCAGCGTTGAAAATAATGGTTTACGAGTCGTTAACACGAAGCGCCCCTGTCATTCAGGTTGAATAAAACCGTTATCATAAAGGCATAATGTCCATTAGCTATAGAGCCACCACATGAATGAACAAAATGAACTGAAAAGCATGGGTTTGAAGGCGACGTTTCCGCGCCTGAAAATCCTTGATGTTTTTCGAAAGTCCGACATGCGTCACCATAGTGCCGAAGATGTTTACCGGGCACTTATTGCCGAAGAGATCGATATCGGCCTGGCCACGGTTTACCGGGTGCTGACGCAGTTTGAACAGGTGGGTATTCTAACGCGTAGCCAGTTTGATGGCGGAAAGGCGGTTTTCGAGCTCAACGACGGTGATCACCACGATCACCTTATCTGTACCAATTGCGGCAAGGTTGCTGAATTTACCGATGCCGACATTGAAAAGCGGCAGCATCTTATTGCCGAACAAAAGGGCTTCGTGCTTGAAAGCCATACCATGATGCTTTACGGCATTTGCCCTGCCTGTCAGAAAAAGCGTCCCTGATCCGGTGCGCAGTACGCCCCGCCGTTCGGGGTTGGAAATGCAGGGAATGTTGGGGCCGGCTGTCGTGTCGGTGTACTTAGCCCCCAGCATTTCAGCGGCGTGCTGCCGTGTGGTGCCGGTAATATTCAGGCCGCCCAGCATGCGGGCCACTTCTTCAATACGGTCGGATGCCGACAGCTTGTCGATTCGTGATGCCGTTACCCCATGGGTTTGCGTCTTGCTGACCTTGAAATGGTGGGTACCGCACGAGGCAACCTGGGGCAGGTGGGTGACGCAAAGCACCTGGTGACGTTGCCCCAGTGACTTCAGCAATTGCCCGACCACTTCGGCGACGGCGCCGCCAACCCCGCTGTCAACTTCATCAAAAATAAGCGTGGGCACGCGTGCCGCCTGGCTGGCAATGACCGAAAGTGCCAGTGATAACCGCGCCAGTTCACCGCCGGACGCCACCTTCGCCAGTGCCCTGGGCTGACTGCCGGCATGACCGGCAACCAGAAACTCTACGGTGTCGATGCCGTGGGGGCCGGGTGTTCCGGGTGTTATTGAAACCTGGAATTGACCGCCAGCCATGGCCAGCGTCTGCATGGCCTCGGTAACGGCGCTGGCCATGTCGTGCCCGGCTTTGATGCGGGCCTGCGACAAGACGTTGGCGCATTGCTCGTAGTGTGCCCGTGCCGCGGTCGCCTGGGCTTCAAGGGCGTCCAGGTTGATGCCGGCGTGTGCCGACGCCAGCTTTTCATGTAACGATTGTGTCAGGAACGGAATTTCTTCGGGTTCGACACGAAATTTGCGTGCAACCTCGAAAACTGCCGACATGCGGGTTTCGGTGTGGTGCAGCTGATCGGGGTCCAGTTCAAGACTACTCAGGTAGCTGTTCAGGTCGGAGGCTGCTTCAGCGGTTGCGATACGCGCTGACTCAATGGTTTCGCAGATGCCTTCAAGCTGGCGGTCGTGGCGCAGCATGGTTTGCAATTGCTGGGCCGCAAGACCAAGGGCGCGGTGGGCCGAACCTGTTTCGCCGTCAAGGGCGTCAAGGGCTCGCGTCGCGTTCTCAATGAGGGCTTGGGCATGGGCCAGACGGTTTTGCTCTGCCGACAGGGTCTCCCATTCGCCTTCAGCCAGATTTAATTGATCAAGTTCAGTCACCTGCCACTCGAGACGCTCGCGCTCTTCCTTGAGCGTGTTGATTCGCGCCCGTGCGTCGGCCAGTTGTTTGTCCAGTTTTTGCCAGACCTGCCAGGCGTTGGCCACGTCGGTGACCAACGTGGCGTAACCGCCTTGCATGTCGAGCAGGTCGCGTTGACTGGCCGGTTTGAGCAGACTTTGATGGGCATGTTGCCCATGTATATCGACCAATTGTTCGCCCAGATCGCGCAGTTGCGTGAGGGTAACCGGTACACCGTTGATGTAGGCCCGGCTTTTGCCTTGCAGGTCGATGACCCGGCGCAGCACCAGGGTGCCATCGGCATCGAGATCGTGTTCGGCGAGCCAGGCCTGCAGGCTGGCAGGGGTGTCGAATACCGCGTTGATGTCGGATTTTCTGGCGCCATCACGGATGAAGGCTGTATCGGTTCGTGCCCCCAGTGCCAGGGACAGGGCATCGATGAGGATGGATTTGCCGGCACCGGTTTCCCCGGAAAAACCGTGAAACCCGCGTCGAAATGAATTTCGGTGTGCTCGACAATAACGAAATCTCGCAGGCTCAGGGCACGCAGCATGGTTATTCGGCCTCGTCTGACAGGGTGGGCATCCGGTTCCACAGAAGCTTTCGTCGCAGCGTTGAAAAAAGCTGTAACCGGAGGGGTGGATAAAGCGGATGGGATCGCGCGCGCGGCGTACCTCAATGCGGTCGCCGGCCTGGCATTCGGACCAGGTTTGCATGTCAAAGTGGACACTGGCGCCAGACTCAACCCGGCTGAGCGACGTTATGGTAATGCCAAGAACCCCGGAATCGGGGATGACAATAGGCCGGTTGGACAGGGTTTGCGGCGCCACCGGCACCAGCAGAATGGTGCGCAATTGCGGGTGCAGGATAGGGCCGTTGGCCGCCAGGGCGTAGGCCGTGGAACCGGTTGGGGTCGAGATGATCAGGCCATCGGCGCGCTGGTTGTACATCAGGCTGTTGTCAAGGTCGACACTGAGTTCGATCATGCCGCCGCGGCCGGCGCGGTTGATGACGACATCGTTCAGGGCAACCCCGAGAACATGATGCGGTCACCGCGCATGACGCGCCCTTCGAGCAAAATGCGCTCTTCGATATCGAAGTTGCCCTTGATGACCCGTTGCAGGGCGGTGGCTGCGGTATCAAGCGGTATGTCGGTGATGAAGCCCAGGCGGCCATGGTTAATGCCAATGAGCGGTACGCGGCTGTGCGCCAGCATGCGGGCAGCCCCCAGCATGGTGCCATCACCACCCATGATGACGGCCAGATCGGCCAGGTTGCCGATGTCGGTGTATGACGCGGTGGGGAATTCAGTGACGCCGGTATTGACCGCCGTATCGGTTTCAACAAGCACAGTGCAGCCGGCAGTTTGAAGTGTTGCCGCCAGTGCGCGCAGCGGTGCATCCAGGCCACGATCCTGATAGCGACCGATCAACGCTACAGTTTTGAAATGCATTGTGCCGATACCTTGTTTATGATGGAGACATTCAGATAAATTAATTATATGTTCGACGAGAATTTGTTGTTGCCGCTGAACGACAACTTTGTCATCTTGCGGCGTAAGGTTTAAAAATGGACATGGACGACAGATCCAAGGCGCTGCTCAAGGCGCTCATCGAGCGTTACATCGCCGATGGGCAACCGGTCGGGTCGCGTACCCTTTCCAAAATGTTCGATCTTTCCCCGGCCACGATACGTAATGTCATGGCCGACCTTGAAGAGCTCGGTCTGATTCACAGCCCGCATACATCGGCCGGGCGTATCCCTACGCCGCGTGGTTACCGGTTGTTTGTCGATCGTTTGCTGGCAACGCAGCGCTTTGAAATTTTGCAGCCCTCGCAAATCCGTGAAATGTTGCCTGCTTCCGAGCCAACCCGGGCGGTCAATGCGGCGGCTACCCTGCTGTCCAATCTGACGCATTTTGCCGGGGTCGTGCTGGCGCCCAAGCGCTCGCAGGTATTCCGGCAAATCGAATTCATCCGGCTCTCTGACAAGCGTGTTCTGCTCATTATCGTGACGCCCGATGGTGATGTCCAAAACCGTATCCTGTTTGTACAGCGTGATTATCTTGACCAGGAATTGACCGAAGCCAGCAATTTTTTCAATGCGCATTTTGCCGGCAGGTCGTTCGATGAGGTGCGTGGGGCCATCACCGAAGAGCTGTCTTCGCTTCAAGAAGATATTTCGCGCCTGATGCAGCAGGCGGTTGAGGCAGGAACCGCAGCCGACGATACCGACGACGGCGTGGTTATTTCGGGTGAAAGCAAGTTGCTTGACATTACCGATATTGCCTCAGACATGGACCGTTTACGCCGCATGTTTGCACTCTTCGAGAAAAAACAGATCTGCTGCAACTGCTTGATGTGTCCAGCCGGGCACAAGGCGTGCAAATTTACATCGGGGGCGATTCACGGCTTGTCCCGCTTGAAGATGTCTCGGTCATCACAGCCCCCTACGGTATAGACGGTAAAATCGTGGGCACGCTCGGGGTCATCGGGCCATCGCGTATGGCCTACGATCGCGTTATCCCGATCGTCGATATTACGGCGCGCCTGTTGTCTAACGCGCTCAGTCATCACACCGCCTGAATCCCGCACGACCCTGTCTTTTTGTCGCTGCGGGCTCACATCGAACTCACCTGAAATCAAGGCCAGTCATGTCCAGTTTTTTGCCGTCGCGATACTTGCCCGAAACCCCTGATCCTTACGGCCTTGACCCTCATCCTCCGTTCCGCCCGGCCGGGCCGGTCGGTGTGCTGGTGGTGAATCTGGGTACGCCCGACGAGCCTACGGCACCGGCAATTCGTCGTTATCTCTCCGAGTTTTTGTCTGACCCGCGCGTCATTGAAATTCCGCAATGGGTTTGGCAAATTATTTTGCAGGGCATCATTTTGCGGGTTCGTCCACGCAAGCTGGTGCCTCGTTACCAAGGCATCTGGCTTGATGGGGGCTCGCCGCTGACGGTGTACAGCCAGGTGCAGGCCGACGCTGTACAGCAGCGTTTGCGTCAGCAGGGGGTTGATGTCCATGTTGAATTGGCGATGCGGTACGGTAATCCTTCGATTCCGCAGGCCATCAACCGGTTGCGTGAAAAGGGCTGCGAACGCATTCTGACTGTGCCGCTGTATCCGCAATATGCCGCCAGTACCACGGCCACAGCGGTTGATGCCGTGTGCCAGTATGCCGGTCGCTTGCGTAACCAGCCCGAGATGCGGTTCATCAAGCGCTATCCCGCACTACCCGCCTATATCGACGCCATGGCGGCCAAAGTGCGGCAGCTTTGGGATGAGCAGGGGAAGCCTGAGCGCTTGTTGCTGAGTTTTCATGGTCTGCCCCAGCGCACGATCAACCAGGGGATCCTTATCATCGTGACTGCATGGATACGGCAGCCGCCTTGCGTGCACGCCTGGGTACAGATGGCGACCTGGTGCATGTGTCGTTCCAAAGCCGTTTTGGTGCCGAGAAATGGCTGGAGCCCTACACGGAACCGACGTTACAGGCGTGGGCAAAGCAGGGCATCCGTCGTGTCGATGTCATGTGTCCGGGCTTTCTGGCCGATTGCCTCGAAACGCTGGAAGAGATTCAGATCGAGTGTCGCGATGCCTTTATCGAGGCAGGCGGCGAGGCCTTCCGTTATATTCCATGTTTGAATGATGACCCGACTTGGGCAGATGGCTTGACTGAACTGGTCAAAACGCATTTGCAGGGCTGGTATTAAGGCCGCGTCTGTGGCGTTAACGAGACGGTGCCGAAATTCCGGTCGGGTCTTGAAATGGGGGCGTGTGCCCCCATTTTCCCAAGACCGAATTATTTGAAGTGGAGAGCTCCCGTATGTCGACAAATCATCAGCCCCTGGATCCCAACGATGAAAACCAGGCCCTGAATCCCGAAGGTCAGACTGGCGCCGAAGTGCCGGCCGAGGGCGATCAAGATCTGGCTGCGCTGCTCGAGGCGGCACAGGCCCAGGTGGTTCAGTATCACGATGAACTGTTGCGGGCCAAGGCCGAGGTCGAGAATATTCGACGTCGTGCGCAAGACGATGTGGCCAAGGCGCGCAAGTTTGGCACCGAGTCGTTTGCAGAAAGTCTGGTGCCGGTGAAAGACAGCCTCGAGGCTGCTCTGGCGGTGCCCGATCAGTCCTCGCAGGCCTGGCGTGAGGGTGTTGAAATCACCCTCAAGCAACTGGTTGCGGCGTTCGAGCGCAATCTGATGAAAGAAGTGGCCCCTGCCGCCGGCGACAAGTTTGACCCGAATGTTCATCAGGCCATTTCATCGGTGCCGTCAGAATTCCCCGAAGGGGCAGTTGTGCAGTTGCTGCAAAAGGGCTACACCATTGCAGACCGCGTCTTGCGTCCCGCGCTGGTCATGGTGTCGTCCGGCTCGCAGGGCTGACGGGTTGCCATGTCGGGCATGGTTTTGCGGGCCACTTCGCGAAAATGTGGGCCACGCCATAAAAATTCAGGCAAATGTCTTGAAATGGTGGCTGGCAACCCCACCTACATGGCAACACACTAGATTCCTACCAATTTAAAATTTTTCAGGGCTAATTATCATGGGCAAAATTATTGGCATTGACCTGGGTACCACCAACAGCTGCGTTGCAGTCATGGATGGCGGCAAGGTCAAGATCATCGAAAACGCTGAAGGTGCGCGCACGACGCCGTCAATCATTGCTTACATGCAAGATGGTGAAATTCTGGTAGGTGCGCCCGCCAAGCGTCAGGCGGTAACCAATCCGGCCAACACCTTGTACGCCGTCAAGCGCCTTATTGGTCGCAAGTTTGACGAAAAAGCCGTTCAGAAAGATATCGACCTGATGCCGTACAAAATCATCAAGGCCGATAACGGTGACGCATGGGTTGAAGCGCAGGGCAAAAAGCTTGCACCTCCTCAGGTGTCGGCCGACGTTCTTCGTAAAATGAAGAAAACAGCGGAAGACTATCTGGGTGAGGAAGTCACTGAGGCAGTCATTACCGTGCCGGCCTACTTTAACGACAGCCAGCGCCAGGCCACCAAAGATGCGGGCCGTATTGCCGGTCTTGAGGTCAAGCGCATCATCAACGAACCAACCGCTGCAGCGTTGGCGTTTGGTCTCGACAAATCTGAAAAGGGCGATCGCAAAATTGCGGTGTACGACCTGGGCGGTGGCACGTTCGATATTTCCATTATTGAAATTGCCGATCTTGACGGTGAAAAGCAGTTTGAAGTGCTGTCGACCAATGGCGATACCTTCCTGGGCGGTGAAGACTTTGACCAGCGCATCATCGACTACATTATCGACGAATTCAAGAAAGAAAGCGGCGTCGATCTGTCCAAAGACATCCTGGCCTTGCAACGCCTGAAAGAAGCGGCCGAAAAAGCCAAGATCGAACTCTCGTCCACGCAGCAAACTGAAATCAACCTGCCCTACATCACGGCAGATGCGTCCGGTCCCAAGCACTTGGCCCTGAAAATTTCACGTGCCAAACTCGAGGCCCTGGTGGAAGAGCTCATCGAGCGTACCATCGAGCCTTGCCGTATCGCGATCAAAGACGCGGGCGTGAAAGTGTCAGAAATCGATGACGTGATTCTGGTCGGCGGCATGACACGCATGCCCAAAGTTCAGGAAAAGGTCAAAGAGTTCTTCGGCCGTGAACCGCGTAAAGACGTCAACCCCGATGAAGCGGTAGCTGCAGGTGCAGCGGTACAGGGCTCGGTATTGTCCGGCGACCGCAAAGACGTTCTGTTGCTCGACGTGACACCGCTGTCGCTGGGGATTGAAACCCTGGGCGGCGTCATGACCAAAATGATCAACAAGAACACCACGATTCCTACCCGCTTCTCGCAGGTATTCTCAACAGCCGACGACAATCAGCCGGCCGTCACGATCAAGGTGTTCCAGGGCGAACGTGAAATCGCTGCCGGCAACAAGGCCTTGGGTGAGTTCAACCTTGAAGGCATCCCGCCATCGCCACGTGGTGTGCCGCAAATCGAAGTGACCTTCGACATCGATGCCAACGGTATCTTGCACGTGTCTGCGAAAGACAAGGGTACAGGCAAAGAGAACAAGATCACCATCAAGGCCAACTCGGGGCTTAGCGATGAAGAGATCGAGCGCATGGTCAAAGATGCCGAGGCGCACGCCGAGGAAGACCATCGCATTGCCGAGCTGGCGATGGCACGCAACCAGTGCTGAAGGCCTTATTCACTCCACGCGCAAGTCGCTGGAAGAATACGGCAGCCAGCTCGATGACGCCGAAAAAGGTGCCATTGAAAGCGCCATCAAAGAGCTCGAAGAGGTCTTGAAAGAAGGCGAGAAAGACGCTATCGACGCCAAGGTCGAGGCCCTGACGACGGCAGCCCAGAAACTGGGTGAAAAGATGTATGCCGATATGCAGGCCAAGGCTGCTGCGCAGGGTGGTGCAGAAGGAGCCACTGCTGGCAAGCCTGCCGATGACAACGTTGTTGACGCGGACTTCAAAGAAGTGAAGCGCGACCAGTAAGGTCTGACCTTGTTGGTCAAGGCCCGGTTTCTGGTCTTTACCGGAAATCGGGCGTTCTTATTCATGTACACGCAAGGCGTCGTAGCGACGCACTGAACAATTATGGCAAAACGCGATTTTTACGAAATTCTGGGCGTAGGCAAGAACGCGACCGATGACGAACTGAAAAAGGCTTATCGCAAACTCGCGATGAAGTACCACCCTGACCGTAATCCGGACAGCAAGGAAGCCGAAGAAAAGTTCAAAGAGGTCAAAGAGGCCTACGAGATCCTGAGTGACGAAAGCAAGCGCGCTGCCTACGATCGTTTCGGGCATGCCGGCGTTGATCCCAATGCGGCCGGAGCCGGTGGCATGGGAGGTATGGGCGGTGCCGGCTTTGCCGATGCCTTCGGTGACATCTTTGGCGAGATTTTTGGCGGTGGCGGTGGTGGTGGCCGTCGGGGTGGTCCGCAAGTGTATCGGGGCGCCGACCTCAAATACACGCTCGACATCACGCTTGAACAGGCGGCTAACGGTTTTGACACTGAAATCCGTGTGCCCAGCTGGGAAAATTGCGATACCTGCAAAGGGTCTGGCGCCAAACCCGGCACCAAGCCCCAGACATGCCGCACCTGTGGCGGTAATGGTGCCGTTCGCATGCAGCAGGGCTTTTTCAGTGTCCAGCAAACCTGCCCAACGTGTCATGGCAGCGGTCAGGAAATTACCGACCCCTGTGCAGCGTGTGATGGCGTGGGTCGCATTCGCAAGAATAAAACCTTGCAGGTCAAGATTCCGGCCGGTATTGATGATGGCATGCGCATTCGCTCGGCCGGTAACGGCGAGCCAGGTGTTAACGGTGGGCCTCCGGGTGATCTGTATGTTGAAATCCATCTCAAGCCCCACCCGATTTTCCAGCGCGATGGTGAAGACCTGCACTGCGAGTTGACCATTCCGTTCACGACGGCGGCACTGGGCGGCGATATCGAGGTGCCCACCCTGTCGGGCAAGGGGTCCATCACGATTCCCGAAGGCACGCAAACCGGGAAAACATTCCGGTTGCGCGGCAAAGGCGTCAAAGGGGTGCGTTCAAGCTATCCGGGTGACCTGTATTGCCACGTTGTCGTCGAAACGCCAGTGCGGCTTACTGAAGACCAGAAAAAACTGTTGCGTCAGTTTGAGGCTTCGTTGAATCAAGGGGGCGAAAAGCACTCTCCCAAAAGCGATTCATGGACGGACAAAGTCAAAAGTTTTTTCAGCTGATGCGGCGTAAGGCGGCGTCGCACAGGTCCGATTCCTGAACGCCTGTTTCAAAAAACTGCCCGGCCTCGTTGATGAGCCCGGGCAGTTTTCATTGGACAAGGCACGTTCCGGATAAGGGCTCGGATAGCCGTCATGGCGGTTGACGATAATGGCTGATCCGTGTTCAGGTGAACATTGATCAGCCATTGATGCCTCTCAGCGGCTTTCGAAATCGCCGGCAAACGCGGCGCTGAAGGCGTCAGGTTTCAGGTAGGTGCGCAGTGCACGGTTCACGTCATCGGCCGTCATGTTCTGCAAGATGTCATCTACCCTGGCCGACCATGCGAAGGTGCGGCCCTCTTGCAGGTAGTTCATCCAGACGGCAGACAGGGTGTCGTCATCGCTGCGGTTAAGGCGACGCAGATTCATGAGCGCCTGAGTGGCTTCCTGGACGTCTTCCTGGGTAAAGCCGTCTTGCAGGGCTTTGCCAAGCTCTTCGTGCAGTGCCGTCTTGAAGCGTTCGGCGTTTTCGGGGGCCAGAATACCGGAAATACCCCATGCCCCGGAGGGTTCGTAGGCCGACGCACTGACGTTCGAGCCCACCCCATAAGAAATACCTTCCTGAACCCGGATGCGTTCCCAGAGCCGTGAGCGGTTGGAACCACCCAGCAAATAGTTGGCGACATACAAAGCGTGATAGTCGGGGTTGTCATCTTGCAGGCTGAGCGGCAGGGTGGCCATGTACACGGCATTGGCTTTGTCCGGGGTGTTCAAGGTGAGCAAGACCGGCTTGATTTCCCGGTAGGGGTTGTCGAGCCTGACGTAGGCCGGTGCCTTTTTCCACTGATCGAAACCTTTGGTTAATGCACTGCGCACCGCTGCCGGGTCAAATGCACCGACTGCTGTGAACTTGAGGGCGCCCGTACCATAAAAACGCTGATGGAACTGAACCAGATCGTCCTGCGTCAAGGCCTGCAATTCGTCGAGGCTTTCAGTGAAGGTGGGTGTATAGCGCGGGTCAGTTTGTGGCCACGGGTTGTCATGGCGGGCCAGCGCCTGCGATGCCAGGGTGCCGGGCTCGGCCATGGCACTGCCAATTGATGTGGCGACCTGGGTTTTCCAGGTGTCCAGCTCTTCAGCCGGAAAAGCGGGCTCACGCAAGAGATGCGCGACCAGTTCAATGACAGCGGGAAGGTTGTTGTCGGGGGCTGAAATGTCGGCAACAACGTTGCCGGCGCCTCCGCCCAGACTCAGGTCGGCTTCGAGTTCGATCAGGCGATCCTGGATATCCTGGCGCGAGAGTTTCAGCGTACCGTGGTCCAGCAGGGAGGCGACGGCACTTGAGGCCATGCGCTGGCCCTGAAGGGACTCGGCATTGCCGAACTGCATCAGCAGGCGGGCTTCTGCACGGTTGCCGCGGGTAGGTTTGGGCAACAGGGCCAGTTCGATTGATGTGCCATCGGCCAGTGCCAGCGGCGCCCGCAGGGTTTGGGCGTCGATGGCTGCCGGACTGGAATCAAAGGCGGCCACATCGGCAGTGGTGGCGCGCCCGGTGTAATCATTCAGCAGGCGTGAGGGTTCGGCCTGGGTGGGAAGTGGCGCGCGTTGTGGTGCGGGTGTCGGGAGATACAGCCCTTCAGTGCGGTTGTCGGGCACCAGGTACTGTGTGGCAAGACGCTGGACGTCGTCAAGAGACGTCTTTTCCAGCTGGTCACGCTGCCAGAAGAACAGACGCCAGTCCCCCAGTGCACTGGCTTCCGACAGGGCGGCGGCCAGGTGCGCCGGGTCGGCATGGATTTGTGACCACTGGGTCAGGCTGCGTGCCTTGACGCGGTCCAGTTCCTGTTGGGTGAACGGTGTGTTCGCAATATCGGCCAGCACGGTATTCAGGGCGTTCAGAGCCGGGTAGGGATCCATGCCTGTTTCAAGCTGGGCGCCAAACAGGGCGTAGCCGGGTTGACGCATGCCACGGGCGTAGCCAAACGTCCGTGCGGCCAGCTTCTGGTCGACCAGGGCTTTGTAGAGCCGGCCCGATGGAACGTCGGCCAGGATGGACGTGCCAAGATCAAGGGCTACAAATTCGGGGCTGGCTGCCGGGGGATATGGTACTGGGTGACTACCAGGGTGTGCCGCCATTGCGGCGAACCACAACACGTCGCTCGCCTTCCTGTACCGGTTCGATTGTGTATTCGGGAGGGAGCTGTCGTGCAGGGCGTGCGACGTCTTTAAAGGCATCGGCAATGGTGGCCAGTGTTTCGGCCGGGTTGAATTTGCCCGAAACGATCAGGATGGCATTGTCGGGCTGATAGTACTGGCGGTAAAACGCCCGTAATTGTTCGATATCGACATTTTCGACATCAGAGCGCGCACCGATGGTGTCCTTGCCGTAGTTGTGCCACTGATAGGCAATGGCCTGGGCTTTCTGCATGACGGTCTGGAAGGGGTTGTTTTCTCCGGCTTCCATTTCGTTGCGAACCACCGTCATTTCGGCGTCGAGGTCTTTGCGTGAAATGGTGGCGTTGACCATGACGTCGGCCTGCCAGCGAAGATACCAGTCAAGAAGTGCAGGGTCGGCCGCGAACGAAGCGAAGTAATTGGTGCGGTCTTCCGAGGTGGTTCCGTTGGCACGCAGGCCACGTTTGGAAAACTCGCCCAGGGCATTGGGCAGCGACGGGGTGCCACGGAACAGCATGTGTTCAAGCAGGTGAGCCATGCCTGTTTCACCGTAGTTTTCATGACGCGAACCGACCAGATAGGTCATGTTGACGGTCACCGAGGCTTTGGCGTCATCGGGGCTCAGCAACACCTTCAGCCCGTTGGGCAGGGTGAACTCATGGGTACCTTCGACAGAGGGCCCCGCACTGACGCCAGCGGGCAGCGGCCAGGCGGGTGTCGATGTGGCCTGTGCCGGCTCTTTGGCGGGTGCCGCAGCCGTTGCGTCTGTGACGGTTGCAGTCTCGGTGACAACGGTGGTTTGTGTCGATGTACTTGTGGCGTTGCGGGCATGACTTATCCCCGGCAAGCTACCCAGGATGAGACTGGTCAGGCACAGCGTCAGCAGTCCGTTTCGCAGGCGGTATTCAAGGCGTGATTCAGACATCAGATAATTTCCGTTGAGGTTATTTGGACAGGTGGCGCATGGCGTGTTCCAGCCCGCTGACGGTCACGCTGTACATGTGGTCGTGCATCAGGTTCTTGATAATGGCGATGGACTGCCGGTAGGGCCAGTAGCCTTCGGGTTCCGGATTCAGCCAGACCGATTTCGGCCAGTGGTCCAGTAACCGTTGCAGCCATGCGGCGCCCGTTTCTTTGTTGTGATGCTCAACCGAGCCCCCGGGGTGCAGTATTTCGTAGGGGCTCATGGTGGCATCACCCACCAGGATCAGGCGCCAGTCATCGTTATAACGACGTAAGACATCCCAGGTTTCGAAACGTTCAGCATGACGCCGGTTGTTGTTCTTCCAGAGGTACTCGTAGGGGCAGTTGTGGAAATAGAAGACTTCGAGGTGATGAAATTCACTTCGAGCAGCCGCGAAAAGCTCTTCAACACGCTGGATATGGTCGTCCATGCTGCCCCCACATCAAGCAGCATGAGCACTTTCACCGCGTTATGGCGTTCGGGAACCATGCGAAGGTCAAGAAACCCGGCATTTTTGGCGGTGTGGCTGATCGTGTCGTCCAGATCCAGCTCCAGCTCGGCCCCTTCGCGGGCAAAACGTCGCAGGCGCCGCAAAGCCATCTTGAAATTGCGCGTACCCAGTTCCTGGGTGTCGTCATAATCGCGAAATTCACGTTTTTCCCAGACTTTGACTGCCGTTCTGTTGCCTGCCGAAGGACCGCCCACGCGGATGCCTTCGGGGTGGTAGCCGCCATGGCCGAATGCCGAGGTCCCGCCAGTACCGATCCACTTGTTGCCGCCGGCATGACGCTCTTTCTGCTCTTCAAGCCGTTTTTGAACAATTCCATCAGTTTGTCCCAGCCATGTTTTTCAATGGCGGCTTTTTCTTCGGCAGACAGGTGTTTCTGGAATTCCTTGATCAGCCAGTCGAGCGGAATGTCTTTGCCCAGTGGCAAACTGGCTTCAAGCTTTTGGTAGAACTCGCCAAAGGCCTGATCGAACCGGTCGAACAGGGTTTCGTCCTTGACCAGTGTCATGCGCGACAGATGATAAAAATCGTCGAGTGTGGGCGGCATGACATTACTTTTCAGGGCCTGCAGCAAAGTCAGGTACTCGTTGACAGACACCGGCAGGCGATGATTGCGCAGATGGTAGAAAAAGTCCAGCAGCATGTCGGTTTCCGGACGTTAGCGACGGCCGGCGCGGGCAATGGCGGCCAGGCGTTGCAGCAGGGTCAGATCTTGCTCGTTCTTCAGCAGGGCACCGGCCATGACGGGCAGGTCCTGGTCAGGGCGCACGATATCGTCAGCGTTCAGCGATTCGTTCATCAGCAAGCGTAGCCAGTCAAGAAATTCGGAGGTGGATGGCTTTTTCTTCAGGCCCGGGGCGTCGCGCAAGGCAAAGAAGGTCTCAAGTGCAGCGGCCAGCACATCGCGACGGATGTCAGGGTAGTGGACATTGACGATATCTTGCAGTGTGTCCCGGTCAGGGAAGCTGATGTAATGGAAAAAGCAGCGCCGAAGGAATGCGTCGGGCAGGTCCTTTTCGTTGTTTGATGTAATGATGATCAGTGGGCGATGCCGGGCCTTGATGGTTTCACGGGTTTCGTACACATGGAATTCCATCTGGTCCAGTTCGCGCAACAAGTCATTCGGGAATTCAATGTCAGCCTTGTCGATTTCGTCGATCAGTACGACAGTGGGCTGTTCCGCTTCGAAGGCCTGCCAAAGCACGCCCTTGACGATATAGTTGGCGATGTCATGCACCTTGTCATCGCCCAGCTGCGAATCGCGCAGACGCGAAACCGCGTCGTATTCGTACAGCCCCTGGTGTGCTTTGGTGGTTGATTTGATGTGCCACTGCAGCAAGGGACGCCCCAGCGCCGCAGCCACTTCCTCGGCCAGCATGGTCTTGCCTGTACCGGGTTCGCCCTTGATCAGCAAGGGCCGTTGCAGGGCCAGTGCGGCATTTACGGCAAGCTTCAGGTCGTCGGTTGCAACGTAACGGTCGGTGCCGGTAAAGCGTTGTTCGGCAGGGGCAGGTACAGCGGCATTCATGGACATATTCCGTATTAAAATGGTCGGTTGGAGATAACGGCGCGCGATCAATAGCGATCCTTGCAACAATTATCGTACAATCCAACGGTTCGTCGGTCACCTGTGCAGGTGAGCGGCCTTTTATTTACCGCCAAACAAGAGCTACTATGAAGTTGCGAACAAATTTCAAGCGCACTCTGTCTGCGCTAGCCGTTACGGCAACCTGTGCGTTCGTGGGTCAGGCCCACGCAGCCGATGCGGCTACCGTTGGCGATGCCAAAGCCGCCGTAAATAAAGTGTCCATGTGCATTGGTTGCCATGGCATCAAAGATTACAAAGCCAGCTTCCCCGAGGTCTACCACGTTCCCAAAATCGCGGGTCAAAACGCTGAGTACATTGTTGCCGCCTTGAAAGAATATGCCAGCGGTGCGCGCAGCTTCCCCACCATGGAAGCCATCGCAAAAAGCCTGTCCGAACAAGACATGGCTGATCTGGCCGCGTACTACGCCAATTCAAAATAATCGGGGGCGACAATGAAAAAACTCACACTGGCCCTTTTGGGTTCTGTCCTGTTTGCTGCGGGTGCTGCCCAGGCCGCTGATCTGGCTGCTGGCAAGGCGGCGTTCGAAAAATTCAATTGCGCCAGCTGTCATGGTGCTGATGCCAAAACATCGCTAATGCCGGCTTACCCCATTCTGGCGGGTCAGCATGCGTCATACCTCGAACACGCCTTGAAGGCTTACAAGCGTGGTCAGGCAGGTGCGCCTGCAACAGCGAACGTGCGCAAGAACGCCATCATGGGTGGCATGGCTGCGCCGCTGTCCAACACAGACATCAAAAACATGGCGGCCTGGCTGGCTTCTTTGCCATCACCGCTTGAAATTCGTCAGTAAGTTTCCGGTCGTGGTCGCCAATGGGGAAAGGCGGTTTTAACCCCTGTGGTAACTTCAGACAAAAAAGCAGGGCCCGGGTGTTTTCCCGGGCCCTGCTTTTTTAGCGCTGAAGCCTGAACCCGCTGTGGTTATTTATCGGGACCCTCTGGTTTTGCACGGGCGCAAGAACTGCGAATCGCTAAAGGATGTCAGACGTGGGCAACGTATGTGCGTTGCAAACGGCTCCGGTAATTCAGGCATGACGGCTGGTGCGTCGACGGATCAGGTCAAGGTAGATGTCGTTGCTGAACGGAGTGCCCAGGCGTTGGGCTTCCCAGACCACCTCGCCCAGACATTCCATGATTTCGTGAGCCGCGTCATGCGGACCAATGCGCTGCGCCAGAGCATCGTGTGCAGCCCGAACCCCCGGTGGTTGGTCAACCGACAATTGCTCTGAAATGGCCAGATGCATGGAAAGGTGCAAGAACGGGTTGGTCTGGCCAGCCTCTACGGTGTAGTCGGCATTCAGCGCATCGGGGCGCTCGAGTTCGGCATGATATTCCGGGTGCTGCAGGATCCAGTCGACAGCCATGCTTTCAAGCGGGCTGAGCAGCGTATGTTGCCGGTGTTTTTGCCAGGCCTCGCAAAAGAACTGACGAACCTGTTCACGGGAAGGATTGAATAACATGGGTGCCGGGGGTGAAAAGCAAGGCTTCATTTTATCGTTATGGCCGCAGTTGTGTTTGTGTGTGCCAGACAGGGTAACAAGTCGGCGGCTCGCGTGTCCGAAAGGGTTTCGGTTTTGTTTGCCATGGCACTTATCGCCGGTTGACAATAGCCAATAAGGGCAAGCACACAATGTGTGAGGTTACCGCACATTGTGCGGGCGGCGACCTGACCCTTCATGATCAGTTGAGGCCCGTTTTGGGCCAGAGACAATTTTTCAAACTCGAGGAGACAGCGTGGACAAACAGCGCGTTTTAATTACAGCCGGAGCTTCCGGTATTGGTCTGGCCATTGCACGTGCATTTCATGCGCGCGGGGCCCGTGTTTATGTCTGTGATATCGACGAGGCGGCCCTGGCTGCATTGCAAACTGCGTTGCCGGGTGTACACACTGCCCTGTGCGATATCGGCAGCCGGGCTGAAATCGAAAAGATGGTTCCTGACGCTGCTGTGCGGTTGGGCGGCATTGATGTTCTGGTCAATAACGCCGGTATTCCGGGGCCAACTTCGCCGGTCGAGTCCTTTGACCCTGACGCCTGGGATCGGGTGATGCAGATTAATCTGAACGGCACCTTCAATGTCACCCGCATGGCGATTCCGTACCTGCGTGAATCGAAGGGTGGGTCTGTCATCAATATGTCGTCTGTTGCAGGGCGGTTTGGTTATCCCAACCGTTCAGCATATTCCACCAGCAAATGGGGGCTGATAGGCTTCACCAAAAGTCTGTCGATTGAGTTGGGCAGCTACGGTATTCGTGTCAACGCCTTGTTGCCAGGTGCGACCGACGGCCCGAGGTTTCAGCAGGTCCTGGAAGGACGGGCGCGCATCAGTGGCCGGTCCCTGGACGCCGTGGCGGCCGACGCCATGTCGTCGCAGTCATTGAAGTATCTGGTGGATCCTGCTCACATTGCCGATATGGCCGTGTTCCTGGCTTCCGAGAGCGGTCGTTCGATCTCGGGCCAGGCGTTGTCAATTGATGGCGACATGCAACACACCGCGACGTGATCGTGTTTGATCCGGTCTGATGTTTTCTGTTTGCGCCGGTAATGGAACCCGCCGGCGTCGTCAGGGTGCGTTTTACGTACCTGAATGTGCCCTTGCAGCTGCGCACTTTCGGGATAACGATGGGCAGTTGCGGGATAGTCGCCACAGGGTGGGCTTCCCCATAATGCATCTGTCAAACAAAACAACTCATCCATGACATCAGATTCAGGAGACAACACCATGCATGACATGCAAGGTAAGGTGGCCATCGTCACCGGCGGTTCAACATTGATTGGTGCGGCGGTTGCCAAAGCGTTCTGCGAACGCGGCGCGGCCGTGGTGATAGCCGATATCGACGAGGCGGGTGGCAACGAGGTGGCAAGCGGTCTTGGTGATCGCGCCATTTTTGTCAAAACCGATTTATCCGATGACGCCCAGATCGATGCCTGCGTAAAGCAAGCGGTCAGCCGTTTTGGCGGGGTCGACTACCTGGTCAATCTGGCCTGCAGCTACGTTGACAACGGTATCGAAGCGACGCGCGACGACTGGCATCAAAGCTATGACGTTAATGTCGTTGGTGCCGTCATGATGATGAAAGCCTGCCGTCCGCACATGATCCAGCGCGGCGGTGGTGCCATCGTTAATTTCAGCAGCATCAGTGCCAAGGTCGCCCAGATCGGGCGTTGGCTTTATCCCGTGACCAAGGCGGCCATTACCCAGCTCACCCGCAATATGGCGATGGACCTGGCGCCTGACCATATCCGTGTCAATTCGGTATCGCCGGGCTGGACCTGGTCTCGCATCATGAACGAGCTGACCGGTGGCGACCGTGCCAAGACCGATCGCGTGGCCGCGCCGTACCATTTGCTCGGTCGTGTCGGTGACCCGGCCGAGGTCGCTGCGGGCGTGGTGTTCTTGTGCTCACCCGGAGCGTCATTCATTACGGGTACTGACCTGGCCATCGATGGTGGTTACAGTGCCATGGGCCCGGAGCAAGCCGTTCCTGCCATTCCTCGTCTTTGTGAATAAACCGGAGTACAGCCATGAAAATTGCAATTATTGGTGCCGGTTTCGCCGGCCTGTCGTCAGCCAAGGTTCTGACCCAGTTCGGTCATGATGTCACTGTTTTTGAAAAGGCCCCTGATGTTGGCGGCGTCTGGAGTGTGACCCGACGTTATCCCGGTCTTAAAACCCAGAACAATAAAGATACCTATTTTCTGTCAGATTTTCCGATGCCCGCCGAATACCCCGAGTGGCCCAGCGGCGAGCAGGTACAGCGTTATCTGGCGGCGTTTGCAAAGCACTTTGATCTTGACCGACGTATCAACCTCAACACCGAGGTACTGAGTGCCGATCAGGACGGTGACAAGAGCTGGCGGATCAAGACACGAAACGTCAAAACCGGTGCCGAAACCGAACATCATTTTGATAATCTGGTGGTGGCCAACGGCATTTTCTCCGAGCCTTTCATTCCGCCTTATCCCGGTCGTGAGGAGTTTGTTGCAGCGGGAGGTCAATTGATGGCTACCTCTGATTTTCATAACCTTGAAGACGCACGCGGAAAGAATGTACTCGTCGTGGGCTATGGCAAGTCGTCATGCGACGTTGCTGCGGTTATCGGAGAAGTGGCTGCGTCGACCAAAGTGATTGCGCGCGAGTTGTTGTGGAAAATGCCGCGCAAGCTGCTTAACGTTTTGAATTATAAGTTCTTGATGTTGACGCGCATGGGTGAGGCTTTGTTCCCTTGGATCGAATTGAAAGGGTTTGAAAAGTTTTTGCATGGTGCCGGTAGCGGTGTTCGCGACGGCATGCTTGCATCGGTGCAGAAAATCGCCACGCGTCAGCTCAAGCTTGATAAGCTCGGTCTGATTCCCGAAGGCACTTTTGAACGTATCGCACGCAGTACGGTGAGCTTGGCAACCGATGAGCTGTACGATCAGGTGGCCCGAGGAACCACCGAGGTGGCCCGCGAGTGCGAAATTACCTCATTAGGCGCGCGCGATGGCAAGCCTGTCGCAACGCTTAGCGATGGCCGTACTGTTCCTGCCGATATGGTGATTTGTGGTACTGGATTCAAGCAGGTTGTACCGTTTTTCTCTGAACAGTTGCAAGCCCAGCTGACCGATGATCGTGGAAACTTTGAATTGTATCGTCAGGTTAAGCCGATTTCAGTTCCAAAGTTACATTTTTGCGGCTATAACTCGTCGTTTTACAGCCCTCTGAGTGCAGAAGCGGCCGCCTTGTGGATTGCTGCAGATCTTATGGGTGCTATTGATTTGCCGCCGCCAGATCAGCGTCGCGTGATGGTTCAGCGTCGTTTACGCTGGATGGAAGAGCGTACCGAAGGCAAACACGCCCGCGGTACCAATATTATTCCGTTCTCGATGCACAACATTGACGAAATCTTGAATGAAATCGGTTACAACGTCAGTGCCTTCAAGCGCTTCAAGCAGTGGCTGACGCCTGTTGATGCACGAGATTACCGCGTCATAACCCACAAACTGCTGGAACGCCAGAAGCAAATGCAGGCTAGCCCCGCAAGGTTTGTGAAGGCAGCTCATTGAACTGCTTCCGATAGGCCTGGGTGAAATGACCCAGGTGGCCGAACCCCCATTCAAGGGCTACCTGGGTCACATTGACCGTACTGCCCGCTTGCCGGGCTGTTAAAAGTGCATCACGTACTTTCTGAAGCCGCACAAGCCGGACATAACCCATGGGGCTGACGCCCCGATGTTCCTGGAACCCTTTGTACAAGCTGCGAGTGCTGATGTGTGCATATTGTGCGAGGTCTTGCACTGTGATGGGCTTGTGGCAATTGGCGTGAATATAGTCTTCGGCTCGGCGAATGTAGGGCAGCTCGGGTGTGGGTGTCGGGTTGGCCAGTGCTTCAGAGTAATTGTTGGGGTGACGGGTGAGGAGTGTGGTAGCCAGTAGTTGTTCGATTTGGCTGGTGACCATGCTGTGCTGGTTAGCGCCGGTGATGAACTGGCTGGTGGTCAGGAAGGCAATAAGCTGACGCCAGGCCAGCCCCCTTCCTTGTTAAGATCCATGGCAAGCTGGAATTCGATGGTGCGGGGTAGGGCATGCCCTAGATAAGCTCCGCAGACAGATTCCAGAGCTTGACGCTGAAGTTTGATGATGAGTTTGTCGCAGATGCCCTGCCATTGCATGTGTACTGGTAAAGAAGGTGTCAGGACTGACGCCATGTTGGGGTTGCCGATAACAGTGTCGTTGCCACAGCGTATTTCGGCCTGTCCGGCCAAGGGGATTTGAACCAGCAGGAAGTCATCGAGGGTTTCGGGTTCGATGCAGACATTTGCGCCGTAGCGCAGCCGGTTAATCGATGCCGTACCCAGTGCGAGATGATCCATGTCGGCGTCAAGTTTTTGACGCTGGCCTTTTACGCCAAGGCGGTGCGGCTTGAAGATGCGCGCAACAGTGTCGCGAGTTTCTTCCAGGTCACTGGATTGAAAAAGGCGATACGTCGCCAGTTTTCCGACCAGTTCTGGTTCCGTGGGGAAGATGTCCATGAGGGTCTCCGCAGAATTCAGGGCGAGCCGAGGAAGTTCATGCGTTGGAGTTAGTGGAACAGGGTAATGAAATCTGGGCTTGAGTCATCAGGTCATTGATTTTAAAGCGTCTCTGCTTGCATGACACTTAGGGCTAACACCGCTTTTGTAGGTATTTTTGCGTACGGTTTTTTAGGGGCTTGTCGGTGCTGTTCACGTTATCTCGTCTGCGCCTTGGTATGGAAACAGTCTCACGCACCGTATTGTTGCGGTGCCGCACAAAATAGGTGCAATCCCTAAGTGTCTCTTGCTTGAATGTGGTGCACAATACGTTCCATGCAGGTGAGGAGACAAAGCTCTGCATGGGCAAAAAACTAAACCGGCACAGTCGGTAATAACAATACTTGTCGCTTACGGCAAGACGCAGTACTCATAAAAACAAAAACTGCAAGAAGGCCAGCATCG
Source organism: Neopusillimonas aromaticivorans (assembly GCF_030344915.1). GTDB lineage: Bacteria > Pseudomonadota > Gammaproteobacteria > Burkholderiales > Burkholderiaceae_B > Neopusillimonas > Neopusillimonas aromaticivorans. The sequence continues at coordinate 2,323,027 of NZ_CP128233.1, forward strand.
TTGCTGGCCTTTTTGCGTTTCGGTGCCGTCTGTGGCGCTATCCCGGTGAATTCGCCGGTGTCGAAGGCGTCGCTGCCGTCTGATCAGACCCATCCCATCCAGTCAGGTCGGTCAGGCGATGTCTTGCGGGCGCATTTATTTTTTCAGCAAAGCCTGTACGGCACCACTGCCACCGTTTTGTTCGCTGCATTCGGTATAGGCAAGAATGGCGTCAAATTGCGCCAGCCATCGTCTGACAACTTCTTTAAGCACCGGGGTACCGTCTTTTGATCCATACCCTTTGCCATGAACCACCCGTATGCATTTCACGCCGTGAGTCAGGCACGATTGCAAAAACTGGTCGAGCCGTTCACGTGCTTGTTCCAGTGTTGCGCCATGCAGATCAAGGCTGGCCTCAACGGGCCATTTATCGCGTTTGAGGTTTTTGATGACGTCGGGGCCAAGACCGGGTTTCAGGTAGCTTTCCGGGTCGGTGCTGGCAGGGGCCGGGGTAAAAAGGTCGGAGACTGCTGGCCGTTGATCCGGATCAGCCCCTTGCGCCGCCGCGCGGCGACTGCGCAAAATGGCGTATGCCGCCATTGGAACGGGCGGCAAAACAGCCCGCCGCGTGTCTTTCAAAGGCTGTACGTAGCGCATGGTTTGGCGGAACAGCGTCTGGTCGTGGAGTGATAGGGGTTGTTCGCGCACGGCAGGCAACCCGGTGGCTGTTTTTGCCTGCCGGGAGCCTGCCGTGTTCAGACGGGCCTTGTTTTGCGTAGTTTGGGCGACGTTTTCTGAAACAGCGTTGGCGGCCGATTCTGCAGCAAGTTTGCGCAGTTTTTTAAGGTCGGCCAGCCCGGGCTTATTCGCCACTGTTCTCCAGCCAGCGCTGGGCGTCAAGGGCAGCCATACAGCCGGTGCCGGCACTGGTAATGGCCTGGCGATACACATGGTCTTGCACGTCGCCGGCGGCAAAGACGCCCGGCACAGAGGTTTGCGTGGCCATGCCGTTACGGCCGCCCTCAGTGATGATGTAGCCGTTTTCCATATCCAGTTGCCCGGCAAAGATGTCGGTATTGGGCTTGTGGCCAATGGCAATGAACGCACCTGTCACGGCCAGGTCTTCACGCTGACCCGTCTGATTGTTGCGGATCCGGACGCCGGTCACGCCGCTGTTGTCACCCAGCACTTCATCCAGTTCGCAGAATAATTTCAGGCGCATATTGCCGTTGTTGACCTTGTCCATCATTTTGTCGATCAGGATGGGTTCAGCGCGGAACTTGTCACGGCGATGAATCACGGTTACGGTCTTGCAAATGTTTGACAGGTAAAGCGCTTCTTCGACGGCGGTATTGCCGCCGCCTACCACCACAACGTCCTGGTTCTTGTAAAAGAACCCATCGCAGGTGGCGCAGCCCGAAACACCGCGCCCCATGAAGGCCTGTTCTGAGGGCAGCCCCAGGTATTGGGCCGACGCGCCCGTGGCGATGATCAGTGCGTCACAGGTGTACACCTCGCCGGAGTCGCCATTCAGGGTGAAAGGCCGCTTTGAAAGATCGACACTGGCGATGTGGTCATAAATGAATTCGGTGTTGAAGCGTTCGGCGTGTGCCTGGAAGCGCTGCATCAGGTCGGGGCCCTGGACCCCTTGTGCATCGGCGGGCCAGTTGTCGACGTCGGTCGTTGTCATGAGCTGGCCTCCTTGCTCAAGGCCTGTGATCAAGACCGGGTCAAGGTTGGCGCGTGCCGCATAAACGGCCGCCGTGTACCCCGCAGGGCCGGAACCGAGAATCATTACTTTGGCGTGTTTTGCAGTCGTCATCGCTGTTCATCCGAAATTAGTATGCGGCCAATTATAATGAGTCCATGGCTCGAATATCTGCAGCTCCCAACCGGTCTTCACGCAATGTGCGCAACGGCCCGTCTCCTTTGCAAACCCGTATTGCGGGCTTGCTGCGCGAGGCGCGCTGGATCCTGTTCGCGGCCCTGGCGGCCTGGCTCGTTCTGGTGCTGGCCACCTGGTCAGCAACCGACCCGGCCTGGTCCCAGGCGGTGCCTTCAATGGTCACGCTCAACAAGGGCGGTACCCTGGGGGCGTACGTTGCCGATTTGCTGTTGTTCCTGTTTGGTTACTCAGCCTGGCTCTGGGTAGTTTTACTGGCATATCGCGTGGCGGTCGGGTTTTATCGTCTGACCGGCTCTAACGTGCCGGATGACAGCAATGACCCTTTGCCTCGCGTGCGCTGGGAGGTCGGTATTGGTTTTGCCCTGATGTTCATGGGTTTGATGGGTACCGAGGCGATGCAGCTTACTCAAAGCTGGTCGTTTTTGCCGGCGGGTGCCGGAGGTGAACTGGGCAAATTGCTGGCGCGCGGGTTGTCGTATTCGCTGGGGGCAACGGGTAGTGCCTTGTTTTTACTGGTGCTGGTTGCTGTAGGCTCAAGCCTGTTCTTCCGTTTTTCCTGGCTCACGGTGTCCGAGCGTATCGGTTTTCACTTCGAGCGTGTCGCCTTGTTCTTCTGGCGGCTTAAACTGGCTCACGACGATCGGCGTGTCGGGCAGGTAAAAAAGCCGAGCGTAAAGAAACCGTTCAAGCCAGGCAAGAGCAATTGGTCCACGACCAACCGGTTCGCATTGAACCGGCCATCACCACGGTGCCCAAGTCGGTTCGCGCTGAAAAAGAAAAACAGAAAGTGCTGTTTTCACCGGCGCCCGATCCGAACGCTTCCGGCGATTTGCCTGAAATCAGCTTGCTTGATCCAGTAACAGAATTGCCCGAGTCCGTTTCGCCTGAAACGATCGAATTCACGTCGCGCCTGATTGAAAAGAAACTGTCTGACTTTGGGGTCAGTGTCACGGTGGTTTCCGCCCAGGCCGGGCCGGTTATTACCCGTTACGAAATCGAACCGGCCACCGGGGTCAAAGGCAGCCAGATTGTCAATCTGGCCAAAGACCTCGCCCGGGCGCTCAGTCTGGTCAGCATCCGGGTGGTTGAAACCATTCCGGGCAAGAACCTGATGGGGCTCGAACTGCCCAATCCGCGCCGTCAGATGGTCAAGCTCTCCGAAATCATCGGGTCGCAAACGTACCATGCGGCCGGGTCCGCGTTAACCGTGGCGTTGGGCAAAGATATTGCCGGCAACCCGATAGTGGCCGATCTGGCCAAAATGCCGCATGTGCTGGTGGCCGGAACAACCGGCTCGGGCAAGTCAGTGGGGATCAACGCCATGATTCTGTCCTTGCTGTACAAGGCCGACGCCAGCCAGACCCGTCTTATTCTGATTGATCCCAAGATGCTCGAAATGAGCATCTACGAAGACATCCCCCATTTGCTGGCACCGGTCGTTACCGACATGCGCCATGCCGCCAACGCCCTGAACTGGTGCGTTGGCGAAATGGAAAAGCGCTACAAGCTGCTTAGCAAGCTGGGTGTGCGCAACCTGGCGGGTTACAACGCCAAAATCCGCGAAGCGGAAAGCCGGGACGACGTCATTCCCAACCCGTTCTCGCTAACGCCCGATGCGCCCGAGCCACTGTCCACTTTGCCGCATATTGTTGTGGTTATCGACGAGCTGGCCGACTTGATGATGGTGGTGGGCAAGAAGGTCGAAGAGCTGATCGCGCGGCTGGCCCAGAAGGCTCGGGCCGCAGGTATTCACCTGATTCTCGCCACGCAACGTCCCAGCGTTGATGTCATCACCGGCCTGATCAAGGCCAACATTCCTACCCGTATTGCGTTTCAGGTGTCGTCCAAGATTGATTCTCGCACCATTCTTGACCAGATGGGGGCTGAAAGCCTGTTAGGTATGGGCGACATGTTGTACATGCCACCCGGTTCGGGTTTGCCGGTGCGGGTGCACGGGGCCTTTGTCAGCGACGACGAAGTGCATCGTGTGGTTGAAAAGCTGAAAGCGCAAGGGGAACCAAATTACATTGAAGGTGTCCTTGAAGGTGGGGTTGAGGGTGAAACCGGCGACGGTGTCAGCGCGGTCACTGGTTTTGCCGATGCCGAATCCGACCCGCTTTATGACCAGGCCGTGCAAGTCATTCTCAAGAACCGTCGTGCGTCCATCTCGTCGGTTCAACGGCACCTGCGCATTGGTTATAACCGGGCCGCGCGCTTGCTCGAACAAATGGAGCAAGCCGGTCTGGTGTCGGCCATGCAATCCAACGGCAACCGCGATATTCTTGTGCAGGGCGAGGCCGGCGGCGCCGACTAACGGCCCGACGCGGTTTGCGTGTGTCTGGCGGGCTCCCTTTATTGCATTTTTCGGTCGAGTTTTCTTCTTGATATCGTACGGGCCATGATCAAAAAATTTCCATGCTTGTCGCAAGCCTTATGTTGGGGGCCGTACCGTTGTTGGCGGCTGCATCTACGGCCGAGGCCCAGTTGCGTCACTTTATTGAAAACGTAACGTCGGCCAGCGGCCAGTTCCAGCAACACACCGTGGCCGTCCAGGGCGTGGCAAACCGGCGCAAACCGGTGATTTTTCGTTTCAGCGACCAGGCAAGTTTCGCTGGATGGTACAAAAACCCTTCGAGCAACTTATTGTTTCCGATGGCCGGCAGGTCATGCAATATGATCCAGATCTGGCTCAGGTGACACAGCGCAGTGTTGACCAGTCCATTGGTGCATCACCGGCGGCCATCTTGTTTGGATCGGGTTCGCTTGACGAGTCATTCCAGCTTAGCGCCCTGGCTGACCGCGATGGTCTGGCCTGGTTGCGAGCGACGCCGCGCGGTGCAGATGCGGGTTTCAAGTACGTTGATATGGCCTTTGACAATAACTTGCCCGCCCGGCTCGAACTGCTCGATGCGTTCGGGCAAACCACGGTCATTGAACTGGGTAAAGTCTCGGTCAATCCGACGTTGCCGGCATCCGAGTTCCGGTTTGTTGCCCCGGCAGGTGTCGACGTGGTCAAGCTGCAATGATCATCGCCGCCGTTTTTGTCATTCAGCGTGGTGATAGCCGTGGCTGACCTGTTTTCCCAAGAGCCTGCCGCACCGCTGGCCGAGTTGCTACGGCCTCAACGGCTGGATGACGTCATTGGTCAATCACATTTGCTTGGCGAGGGCAAGCCTCTGCGTCTGGCGTTTCAGTCAGGCAAACCGCATTCGATGATTTTCTGGGGGCCGCCGGGGGTGGGTAAAACCACGCTGGCGCGTCTGACGGCGACGGCATTCGACTGCGAATTTATTGCCTTGTCGGCGGTTTTTTCCGGGGTCAAGGATATTCGGGCGGCCATGGAGCAAGCCCAGCACAACCTCGCCCTGGGCAGGCACACCATCTTGTTTGTTGACGAGATTCACCGTTTCAACAAATCACAGCAAGACGCTTTGCTGCCCTACGCCGAAAGCGGGCTGGTGACGTTCATTGGCGCCACCACCGAAAACCCTCGTTCGAGGTCAATTCTGCGTTGCTGTCGCGCGCTCAGGTGTATGTCCTGCAATCGCTGGGCGACGATGATTTGAAACAGTTGGTGACGCGCGCCCGTCAGCAGGCGCTGCAGGGGCTGGAATTCGACGAGGTTGCGGTGGATACGCTGGTGGGCTATGCCGATGGCGATGCCCGGCGGTTGCTGAACCTTCTGGAGCAGTGTCACACCGCTGCCGGTGCCAGTGGTGTTACCCGCATCGATGCGGCGTTTATCCAGAGCGCGCTCACCTTGAACAGCCGCCGTTTCGACAAAGGCGGTGATAATTTCTATGACCAGATCTCAGCGCTGCATAAATCGGTTCGTGGCTCGCACCCTGATGCGGCGCTGTATTGGCTGACACGCATGCTCGATGGCGGTGCTGACCCGCGCTATCTGGCGCGTCGTATTGTGCGTATGGCTTGGGAAGACATTGGTCTGGCAGACCCGCGCGCCTTGCAAATAGCCAATGATGCGGCGGATACGTTTGAACGGCTGGGTAGCCCCGAGGGCGAACTGGCGTTGGGTCAGGCTGTTATCTATCTGGCGGTTGCCGCCAAAAGCAACGCTGGCTACAACGCCTGGAATCAGGCACGCGCGTTCGTGAAGAAAGATAAAAGCCGCGAGGTGCCGGTACATTTGCGCAATGCCCCGACGAAACTCATGAAAGAGCTGGGCTATGGGCACGAGTATCGCTACGCCCACGACGAACCCAATGCCTATGCGGCCGGTGAAACCTATTTGCCGGACGGCATGCCCGAGCCAGGGTGGTACCAGCCGGTACCTCGTGGTCTTGAAATCAAGATTGCCGAAAAGCTTGCCCTGTTGCGCAAGTGGGATGACGACGCGAGGTGATTGAGATGTCATACCGTGATCTGCCAAGGTAAAGCGCCGCCAGCGTCTGCAACGGGTAAAATCCCTTGTGCCTGTTCCCGTAAAATCCCACAGTTCCCATTTTCTTTTATTTGGTTGATTATGTTAGACCCCAATCAGTTACGCAAAGATCTGCCCAGCGTGGTCAGTGCCCTGGCACGTCGCGGTGTTGAGTTTGACACCGACCGTTTTGCCCAGCTAGAAGCGCGGCGCAAGGCAGTCCAGGTCGAGACCGAAAATCTGCAGGCGCGCCGCAATGCCGTCGCCAAGCTGGTTGGGCAACTCAAGTCCCGCGGTGAAGATGCATCAAAAGAGCTGGCTGAAGCCCAGGCCATCCCCGAGCAGCTTAAAGCCCTTGAAAATGATCTGGCCGCAATCCAGTCTGAATTAAGCGACTGGCTCATGACCCTTCCGAACCTGCCGCACGCCAGCGTACCTGAAGGAAAGTCGTCTGACGATAACGTTGAGGTCCGTCGTTGGGTACCGGGTCCTGTGGATGCACAGGGCAACCCGGCGCCGCTGCCGTTTGAGCCCAAAGACCACGTCACGCTGGGCGAACCTTTGGGGCTTGATTTTGAATCGGCTCGCAAGCTGGCGGGTTCACGTTTCATGATGTTGCGCGGGGCCGCAGCGCGTTTGCACCGTGCCACAGCCCAGTTCATGCTTGACCTGCAAAGCGAGACGCACGGTTACACCGAATGCTACACCCCGTATATCGTGAACAGTTCAACCTTGTTTGGTACCGGGCAGTTGCCAAAGTTCAAAGACGATATGTTCTGGGTGACCAAGGGCGGCCAGGACAAAGAGCCGCAGGTAGATGAAAATGGTAACCCGGTCGAAAAAGAAGACCTGTATCTGATTTCAACCTCGGAAATCACGTTGGCCGGTTCCATGCGCGACACCATCACGCCGCTGGCTGATCTGCCTATCAAAATGACCGCGCATACCCCGTGCTTCCGTTCGGAAGCGGGCAGTGGCGGGCGCGATGTCCGTGGTGTTATTCGCCAGCATCAGTTCGACAAGGTTGAATTGGTACAAGTGGTGCACCCTGACGAGTCCTATAACGCGCTTGAAGAGATGGTGGGCCACGCCGAAGCCGTGCTGCAAAAGCTCGGCCTGCCGTATCGGGTTATGTTGCTGTGCGGGGGTGACATGGGCTTTGGCGCTGCCAAAACCTACGACCTTGAGGTCTGGCTGCCGGCCCAGAATACCTGGCGTGAAATTTCGTCAGTGTCCAATTGCGAAGCGTTCCAGGCGCGTCGTTTGCAAGCCCGTTACCGCCCTGAAAAGGGCAAGCCCGAATACCTGCATACCCTGAATGGTTCGGGGCTGGCTGTTGGCCGCGCTCTGGTGGCTATTGTTGAAAATTATCAACAGGAAGACGGCAGCGTCGTTGTACCCGAAGCGCTACGACCTTATATGGGCGGTATCGAACGCCTGTAAGCGCTCGTGGCACCGCGATCAGTCGCGGTGCCGGCCCCGGTTGTGGTGCTTGCCGCCTTTATGGCGAGAACCGCGGTGGAAGTCGCGCCGGTTATCATGCCGGTCGTAGGAGCGGCCATAGGGGCGGTCATAACCACGGGCATCACCGTACCAGCGTCTTTCGGGTACCACAATGACGCGGGGTTCGGTAACAATTACGCGTGGCGAGTGCGTGTGCGCCGGCCGGTGGTAATGGCCATGACGCGGGTGGTTTGGCGTCGAGTAGATCATGCCGGGTACACCGATACCGATATTGATATCAATATCGGCGTGTGCGAGGGCCGCGCCTGCAAGCCCGAACAAGGCTGCAGCGATAACGAGCATGCGTTTCATCAGGAAATCCAGGTTGCTGTAAACATTGCCTATTGTGGCAAGACTGTCGGCTAAAAGGTGTAAACGTAATCGACTGAAATGCTTCGAATAGCATCTGTTGTGTCAATGACGCGGTAGTTGCAAATTATTTTCCCGATTTTGCATATTTCTTTATGAAATATAAGAATTGAAATTTATTATTTTCAGAATTATAAAAATTTGGATAGCATCACGCTATTCCTTTAATTTTCTGAACATACGGAATATCCATGAAAACTATGCTCAAGCCTATGTCTGGAGCGGTGGCGCTGGTGCTTGGGGCGGCGGCCCTGAGCCTGTCTGCGGCAGCCGCGCATGCTCAATCCACGTTTGATGTCACGGTTCTGGCAGGCACCTGCGCCAATTGCCACGGTACCGATGGCCGTTCGCCCGGTGGCATGCCTTCGCTGGCAGGACGCCCGGAAAGTGCGTTGAAGGCTCAGTTGCTGGCGTTCAAATCCGATACGCCTCCGGTGGGTACTACCGTCATGAATCGTCTGGCCAAAGGCTATACCGACGACGAGTTGGCTGCATTGGCCAAGCATTTTTCGCAAATCAAGTCGCAGGCTGCGGGCAAGTAAAGGGTATTGATCATGATTTCATCTAAAAAAATGTCCCGTCGCGAAGCATTGGCGTTGATGAGCAAGGCGGGTGCGGCAGGGGCCGTACTGGTTTCTGCGCCTGCATTCTCAAGTAATACGCCCGGTCGTGTGGTTGTGGTCGGGGGTGGTTTTGGTGGGGCAACGGCTGCCAAATACATCAAACGCCGCAATCCGGCCATTGCCGTCACCCTGATTGAACCTGCGCGCGAGTTCATGACCTGCCCGTTCACCAACCTGTATCTGGGTGGTTTGCGCACGCTTGAGCAGCAAACCCACAACTACGACGAGTTGCGCAGTCTGGGAGTCAAGGTCGTTCACGACTATGCTGAAAATGTTGATGCACAGAAACAGACGGTAACCCTGAAAGGCGGGCAGTCTGTGCCGTACGACAAGCTGGTGCTGTCGCCCGGTATTGATTTCCGCTGGAATGCCATTGAAGGTTACGACGAGGCGGCGGCGCAAAAGGCACCGCATGCCTGGAAAGCGGGTGCACAAACCGAGTTGCTGAAAAAGCAGCTTGAAGCCATGCCTGACGGCGGCCTGTTTGTCATGGTGGCGCCGGCGAACCCTTACCGTTGCCCCCGGCCCCTACGAGCGCATCAGCATGGTGGCGCATTACCTTAAAACCAACAAACCCAAGTCCAAGATTCTGGTGCTTGATCCCAAAGATGCGTTTTCCAAACAAGGTCTGTTCATGGACGGCTGGAAGCGTTTTTACGGCGACATGATCGAATGGGTGCCGTTGTCCAAAGACGGCAAGGTCGTGCGCGTCGATGCCGACACCCTGACCGTTGAAACTGAATTTGGCCAGAAGCACAAGGCCGATGTCCTGAATGTGATTCCGCCGCAAAAGGCCGGGGTCATTGCCGAGCGAGCTGGCGTAACCAATGAAAGTGGCTGGGTTCCCGTCAAACCGGAAACGTTTGAATCGACACTGGTGCCTAACATTTACGTTGTGGGTGACGCCACAATTGCTGCACCTATGCCCAAGTCGGGCTTTGTGGCCAATGCGCAGGCCAAGGTTGCTGCTGCAGCCATCGTCAGTGCACTCGAAGGGCGTCCGGTCGCCGTGCCGTCGTTTGCCAACACCTGCTACAGTCTTATCGCGCCCGATTACGGTATTTCCGTTGCCGGCGTGTATGCCGTGAAAGACGGCAAACTGGTGGAAACCAGTGGTGGCCTCAGCCCCAAAGAGGCCGATGCCGAGTTCCGCAAACTGGAAGCCGAATACGGTGTGGCATGGTATAACGCGATCGCTCAAGACACCTGGGGAACCCGGTCCTGATCTATCGCCGGCCAGGCCCTGTGGCCGGGTAAACATCGCAAGGAAACATCATGTCGAATGTTGAACTCGTTCTGTGGTCTGGCCTGTTGATCGGGCTTGCGTTTGGTGCGGTTGGCCAAGTGTCCGGTTTTTGTCTGCATCGAGGTCTGGTGCAAAAATTCAGCCACCAACCCGGGCACAAGCTGCAAAGCTTCGCTTTGGCCTTGCTGGTGGCCATTGTCGGTACGCAGTGGTTCGCCTGGCAAGGCGTGGTTGACTTGTCGCAATCCATTTATCGCATGCCGGCTTTTTCGTGGTTGCTGGTGCCGCTGGGCGGGTTGCTGTTTGGTTATGGCATGACCCTGACCAATGGCTGCAGTGCACGGGCGCTGGTATTGCTTGGGCAGGGCAATCTGCGGTCGGCTGTCGTGCTCTTGTGCCTCGGTGTTTCTGCGTATGCCACGCTTACGGGTGTGCTTGCGCCATTACGAGTTGCGGTGGCCGAGCCCACCACCTGGTCACCCGGCGTTTGGGGCGGCGTCTTTGGCCCGTTCTATCAATTCATCGCCGTTTTCCTGGTGTTGGTACTGGCCTGGCTGGCGTTCTGGAAAACAGGGTTGCTGCAGCAGCGCAAAGACCTGATCGGCGGCTTTGTGGTGGGTGTTCTGGTGGTTGTTGGCTGGTATGTCACCGGTGACCTGGGCGCCGATGATTTCGACCCGGTGCCCCTCGAGTCCATTACGTTTGTTGCCCCTGTGGGTGAAACTATTCAATACGCCATGATTGCGACCGGTATCAAGCCGGGGTTTGGCGTGCTGGTCGTGTGCGGTGTGGTGCTGGGTGCCCTTGCTGCGGCGCTGCTCAGCCGCCGGTTTGAATGGCAGGGTTTTCAGTCGCCTTCCCAGATGCGTCGCTATATGCTGGGGGCATCATGATGGGCGTGGGTGGTGCGCTTGCGATGGGGTGCTCTGTGGGTCAGGGTCTGACCGGCATGTCGACGTTGTCACCGGCGTCGATGATGGCGCTGCTGGGTATACTGGGCGGGTCGTTCATTGCCCAAAAAATTCATCGTTGATTGCTTATGACTAAAGTACTGCCTGTTTTTGCGGCCCTGGTTTTGGCGCCCGTGTTTTTCTTTCTTCGGTCCATGCCCAGCAGGTGCCGGCATGGCAACGGGTTGACGCGGTCAAGGCACTTGTTTCTGGCAAGGTCGAGCAGGGCCAGATCATCAAGATTGACCTGCCCATGGTCTCCGAGGATGGTTCATCGGTTCCCTTGACGCTGGTGGCCGACAAGCCTCTGGCTGACGGGGTTTTTATCCAGCACATTGATATTTTCGCGCCGGCCAATCCTACGGCAGAAGTCGCCAGTTTCGAGCTGGGGCCTGAACTGTCGCCACTGAACCTGTCATTGCGGGTTCGCTTGAGCGAGTCCCAAACGGTGGTGGTTGTTGCGCGTACCAGCGATGGGCGGGTGTTCGTTTCCGAGCGCCCCATCCGGATCACCACCAGCGGGTGTATCGCGGCAACCGGCGGTGCGGATGCGTCGGGCGAAATGAAAGAGCGCGTCAGGGTGCCCAAGTCGTTTGTCGCGGGGCAGCCTGCCGAAATCGTGACCTTGATCACCCATCCGATGGTGACGGGCCTGGTAGCCGATGCCCAGGGAAATATGCCTGAACAGCGGATCATCAACCGCTTTGATGTGGGTATTGACGGTGAACCGGTGTTGAAGGCACGGTTCTACCGGTCGATGGCCGCCAACCCGTACGTCCGTTTTACGCTGGCACCAGAAAAAGGTACAGACCTGCTGCTGACCTGGACAGAAGACAGTGGTCGTAAAACAGAGCACAAGGCCAGCCTCAGTCTGGCGTCGCGGTAGGGTTTGGCGTCAGCGAATCGCTGGCTGTGCCGGCTTTTGCCGCCTTTTTCGGATGCAAGGCCGCTGGTGGCTGCTGCCCTTGCATCGGATAGATACAAGGGCAGGGCGTCAAGACGCCATGGCCAGCATCAGCATGTCGTCTATTTGTATCGCAGGCACAGGTCGGCTGAAATAGTACCCCTGCAAGTGATCGCATTTTTCGGCGCGCAAGTAATCAAGCTGCTCTTGCGTTTCGACCCCTTCAGCCAACACTTTCAGTTTCATGCTGTGCGCCAGGCTGATGATGGCCTTGACGATGGCTGCATGGCTTTCGTCGTGCACAATGTCTTCGATGAATGATCGGTCTATTTTCAGTTCGTGAATCGGGAAGTTACGCAGATAACTGAGGCTGGAGTAGCCCGTACCAAAGTCATCGATTGACAGGCGGATGCCCATGTCGTACAGCTCGCGCAAGACGGCGGTGACCTTTTCGGGCCGTTCCATCAGCACGCTTTCGGTGATTTCCAGTTCAAGTGCTTCGGGTGGGCAGCCGGTTTCCGTCAGTACCCGTTGCACAACCTGGATGATGTCCTGGTTCTTGAACTGACGGGCTGACAGGTTGACGGACACACGCATCTTTGGGTAACCGCGCTCGCGCCAGACCACGATTTGCTGGCAGGCCTGGTGCAGTACCCATTCACCGATCGGCAGAATCATGCCGCAATCTTCAGCAATGGGGATGAACTCATCGGGGGGACGCGGGTTCCATCAGCGCGTGTCCAGCGCAACAGGGCTTCTACGCCGACCAATTGCCCGCACCCTGTTCGAATCTTGGGTTGGTAGTGCAACTCAAGTTCATGATTGGCCATGGCATGACGCAGGCCGTCAGCAATGTCCAGGCGCCGTACATGCTCGGCGTTGAGTTCGGGTGTGTAGAACTGAACGTTGTTACGCCCCGCCTCTTTGGCCAGATACATGGCGGAGTCTGCATGCTTGAGCAGACTGTCAGTGTCGAGGCCGTCTTTCGGATATAACGCCACGCCAATGCTGGCGCCCGTATACAGTTCACGGTCTTTGTAACTGAAGGGCGAGGCCAGTGCGCGCAAGATGGCCTGCGCCCGTGCCGTGACGGCCCGGCTGTCGTCGATGCCTTCGAGCACGACGACAAACTCGTCGCCCCCAGGCGAGCTACCGTGTCGGTTTCCCGTACGGCCTGTGTCAGGCGTCGGCCGGCTTCGGCAAGCATGGCATCGCCGGCGGCATGCCCCTGACTGTCGTTGACATGCTTGAAGCGATCCAGGTCTAGGTACATGACGGCGACTTGCTGTTGCTGCCGGCGCGCCCGCGCCAGTGCTTTGCCTAACCGGTCTTGCAGCAGCACCCTGTTGGGCAGGCCGGTCAGGGCGTCGTGCCCGGCCATGCGAACCAGTTCCTCTTCCATGTGTTTGCGCGTGGAAATGTCTTCAAGCACCACGATCAGCCCGTTCCGTGTGAGCCCCTCGCGCAGGCACGAAACCGTTGCGTTGGTCCAGATGACACGGCCATCTTTGTGCTGATAGCGGCGCTCTTTGCTGTAGCTTTCGAGTTCGCCGTCAAGGACGCGGGTGGTCATGACATGGGCATCGGCACGGTCTTCGGGGTGTGTGAGTTGCGGGAAGCGCGTGCCCAGCAGTTCATCTTCTTCGTAGCCCAGGATGTCGCAGAGCTTTGTGTTGATTTTGGTGATGCGGCCATCGATATCGGTTTGCGCCAGGCCGACGGCCGCGTGGTTGAATGTCAGCCGGTAGCGCTCTTCGCTTTGGGCAAGTTCGGATTCGACACGAAGCTTGTCGGTAATGTCTTGTGCCATGACCAGCAACAGCGGTTTGTCGCGGAACCGGATTCGGCTCAGGCTGAAGTCCAGTTTGGCACGCCCGTCTTCGCGGACGAGGGTGACGAAGATATTGCTTTGGTTTTTGCCGGACTCAATCACCTCGGCGCAAGCATCGAGCAACAGTGCGCTGCGGACCAGTTCGGTAACGGCCATGGCCTCTACCGACAGTGCATCCGGCACGGCCAGCATGGCGCGCATGGCCGGATTCATGGACAGAACGGCCAGGGTATCGTCAACCACCATCAGCCCGGATGGAATCGCCGACACCAGGCTTTCGGCATATTCTTTGTGCTGACGCGTTGCTTCGGTGTCGGCGTGGAAATACGTGTCGAGTGCGAGCCCGATGTCAAAGTTCACGACCTTGGTCAGGGCATCACAGGTTTTCAGGTATTCGACGGGCTGGTGCCCCAGGCTGTCCCATAGCCGGGCCTGCATTTCAGCGACATATTTGCGGTAGGCCCCGAGATACCAGGTGGGTTCAAGGCCGATGTGCTGGTGTACCAAGCCGACGCGCAGACGATCACGGACATAGGCCGCGTCATAGTTTCCGGCCGTGAGGCTGTTGAAATACTTGGCTTGAACATTTTTCAGTCGTTCAATCCGTCCTTCACCTTCAAGCAGGGGACGGATGGCATCAAATTGTTGCAGGTGGGTATAAAACGCATCGGCAAACTCGGCTGACTGGTGGTTGAGCAGGTCATGTGCCCGACGCAGACGGATTTCATCGTCTTCAGTCAGTTCAAGAAAGGCCTTGCGTTCGTTGAGGGTGCTCAGGTCGAGCCCGAGGTCTTGGGCAAGAGCCTCTACTTTTTGATTCAGATCCTTCATGGTACTTCACCTTCTTAACCCATTTTCAGCCGTGCAATGGGCGTTCTGCGTTTAAACAGGCCCAGCAAGGGCCGTGCTGCCAGGATGGGAGGCGGGGTGGACTGTGATGCCGCCTCGGTTGCGCGTGACGCAGCAGCCTGCACAGGGTGTGCCAGGCTGCTGGTGTTGATCAGTTTGAATGCGTTGATGAGTTGCGAAAGGGTTTCGGCCTGTTCTTGCAGGCTTTCTGCGGTTCGGGCCGTGGTTGAAACGGCGACGGCATTGTCTTGGGTGATGGCCTCGATTTCGCCGACCGCCTGGTTGATATGTTCAATGCCCAGGCTCTGCTCTTTGCCGGCAATGGTGATTTCACCCATGATCTGGGTGGCGTGCCTGGCCGACCCAGGATGTCTTGCATGATTTGCGCGGTTTGTTCAACCTGTTCGCTGCCGGCATTTAACCGGTTGGCCGAGTCCTGGATGAGGCTCTTGATATCTTTGGCGGCATCGGCACTGCGCAGGGCAAGATTACGTACTTCGGCGGCCACGACGGCAAACCCGCGACCTTGTTCGCCGGCCCGGGCGGCTTCAACGGCTGCATTCAGTGCCAGAATGTTGGTCTGGAAAGCAATCGAATTGATGACCCTGATGATGTCGACGATTTTCTTTGCGCTGTCCTGGATTTCAGCCATGGTGCGGGTCACTTGTTCGGCGGCTTCAGCGCCACGCGTGGCTGCCTGTGCTGTTGAGGCCACCAGTTGATTGGCCGCTTCAGAGTTTTCGGCATGTTGCTGCACGATGGAGGTAATTTCAGTCACTACCGATGAGGTTTCTTCGACGTTGCCGGCTTGCGATTCTGTGCGTTTGGCCAGTTCGCCGTTGTCACGGGCCAGTGAGGTTGCCTGCTGGTTGACCTGATCTGTCGTTTCTTTGATTTGGCCGACCAGTAGTTTGATATTGATTTGCAGCTTGCGCAGCGACTGCATTAAATGGGCGATTTCGTTGTCGCCGTTGGCGTCGATACGGCCCGACAAGTCGCCGGCCGCCATACGGTCAATGTCGCGCTGGGCCTGTGCCAGCGGGCTGATGAGCCGTTTGTAAATGGCCACGCCACCGAATGCGGCCAGGACTGCGCCGGCCAGCAGCGTAAGTTCAGCCAGAATGGGCAGCACAGAGCCCGAGGTGTTGCTGCCGCTGGAAAGATTCAGCTGCCAGATAATGAATGCGTTCAGCAGGAACAGCGCGATCATGCTGCCTGTCCATAACACCAGCCGCGATTTAAGCGACAGTTCGGCTGGGGGATGCTGAGGGTGGCGTGCAAAGCGGGGGCGTTTGATGACGGCCCCTTCGCGTATAGTGATGCGACGGCTGCCTTCACGTACGTCACGGTAGGCCGCTTCGGCTTGCCGGACCTGTTCGCGCGAGGGCTTGACGCGGATCGAAGTGTAGCCGGTGACTTCGCCGTTTTCGGTAATGGGAGCGGCGTGGGCTTCAACCCAGTAATGGTCGCCATTCTTGCAGCGGTTTTTACAAGCCCGGTCCAGGCCTTGCCGCTTTGCAGGGTGTGCCACAAATCGTAAAACGCTTCTTTGGGCATGTCGGGGTGGCGCACGATGTTCTGGGGGCGCCCATTAGTTCGTCGGCAGAGTACCCGCTGATACGGATGAAGTCTTGATTGACATAGGTAATGTTGCCTTGCAGATCGGTTTTTGAAACGATGGTTTCAGTATCTTTGAGGCAATATTCGTGTTGGGTCACTGCGCGTTCCTGTCTCATGTCCTTTGATCCTTTGGTGCAGCGGTTCTGGTGCCGAGGTAAATACCAACGGGCAGAACAGCACTGTTCGCAACGAGATGGCGGGGTTTGGGCCAGGCAGTGTCGGTGTCGCGGGTTCAGGGCGACGGGTGTTGATGGTGTTTGCAACAGGCGGTGTTTGGGCTTGGTGCGTCAATTTGTAAGTTACGTCAGTTTTTATGTCTTTATTATTGTGTCTGTTGTCGGACAGCGCTAGGTGGGATAACCCTAGGCCTTGAATTGATTCAGGGTTTCAAGCGCGCTGATAATGGATTTGGCCATGCTCTGCATGTCCTGGCGCGAACGGCGGGCCTGGGCACGCAAGGCCTGAAAGGCGCTGTGCTGGTCGAGTTGAGCGCGCTCCATGATGATGCCGATGGCGACGCTGATTTCGCGGCTGGTGCTCAGCGCATGTGTCAGGTTTTCTTCGGACTTTTGCAGCTGTGCAATATCGGCGGCCCGTGCCAGGCCCGCTTCGATGGCCGGGATCAGCTGTGCCGTATCAACCGGCTTGACCAGGTAACCGATGGCGCCGCAGCGGGTTGCTTCACGTACGGTTTCTTCATCGGCATAGGCGGTCAGAAAAATAAAAGGGATAGGTTCCGTTTCGGCGAGTCGCGCGGCCAGAGTCAGGCCGGACATGCCTGGCATGCTGATGTCCAGCACGGCCAGGTCGGGCTGGAAGCTGTCGCGGATGGCCAGCGCCTGTTCTCCCGAGCTGGCTTCCGCCACCAGATAACCTGCGTTTTTCAAACCTTTGGACAACATGGCCAGCACCAGTCGGTCGTCGTCGACGATCAGCAGCTTCGGAGTTTCGGGCGACGCGGTGTGAGTCATTTTTTCTGGCTGACGCTATAAATAACGGGTGGGCGAAGGATGAGCCGTGTTTCGACAAACCCGGGGCGATTGGTGAACAGGAGACGGGCACTGTCGGTGGGTAGCATCGATCGCACCAGCTCAAGCCCTGTGCCAACGCCGCACTCATTGTCAAAGTCGAACCCTTCAGGTAGCTGGCCCGGGTTGGTGATGGTGATGCAGGCGCATTCATTCTCATCGTTCCAGACAACGCTGACACTGAGGCTGCGACCGGACTCGTTCTCGTGCAGGTGCTTGGCGGCGTTCAGGATCAATTCGTTGAGGATGAGGGCAATGGGAACGCGCTCGGGCTCAGACACGCGGATGCGTTCGGGGACATTGACCCTGACCGTAATGACCTGTCCGGCTGGCAGCACCAGCTCTTGCACCATGCGCGCAATGCTGGGTGCCATCTCGCACAGAACCACCTCGTTGTACAAGGCTTTGCCTTCCAGACCGTGGACGACAGCAACGGTGCGAACCTGGGCAATGGCCCGTTCCAGAATGGGTGCGGTCCAGGGTTGGGCCTGGGCATGCTGGCGCAGCATTCCTGCCACCCCTTGCAGGCTGTTCTTGATGCGGTGATGTACCTCGCGGATCAGGACGTTGCGTTGACGTTCGAGGCGTTCGACGTACAGTTGGGTTTGCGATTCGATGAAGGCCGCGTGGGTATTTACCGAATGAAGAGCCAGAAAGTGCTGAAATTCGTTGTGGGCGTTGAAGATGGGTGACACACTCAGGTGCACCCAGAAGGGGTCTGGTTTTTGGTGTAACTGAGCAGTTCACCTGAAAAATTTTGCTTGAGTGCGATTTGCGTTCGCAGCTGGCTGATCATGTCAGCATCGGTTTCAGGGCCATGCAGCAGCTGGCTGACCTTACGCCCGATGACCTCGTCGGGCGTGTAGCCCGTAAGTTGTGTGAACCCCGGGGACACCCAGAAGGTATGAAGGCTTTCATCGAATAGCGTGACAAATGCAACGGGTGAGGCTTCGCAGGTGTGCGTGGCGATATCGGTGGCCCGTGGTGAATGCAAGAGGTCAGACATAGATGAATCATGTTCAGAAAACTGGCCCATTGTAAATACATGCCTTTAAAAATGAAGGGGGACAAACCCGAGGTCCGCGATAAAATCAGGTAAATCATTTTTAGTTTCAAGCGGCGACCAGGCTGTCGTCCCCAAGGAAAGCATCATGTCGTACCAGCATATTCAGGTCCCTGTTAACGGGGAAAAGATCATCGCCAATGTCGATGGGTCGTTGCATGTCCCCGATCAGGTCATCATTCCGTACATCGAGGGCGACGGAACCGGTAAAGACATCATGCCTGTCATGCGCAAAGTGGTTGATGCCGCGATTGCAAAGGCTTATCAGGGCCTGCGTGCCATTCACTGGATGGAGATTTTTGCGGGTGAAAAGGCGGCTGGTTTGTATGGCGACACTCAGTTGCCGGCTGAAACGGTGCAGGCGATTCGTGATTACATCGTGGCCATCAAGGGGCCGCTGACCACGCCGGTCAGTAGCGGCATTCGTTCATTCAACGTGGCGTTGCGCCAGCAGCTTGACCTTTACGTGTGCTTGCGGCCGGTCCGCTATATCAAGGGTGTACCCTCGCCAGTGGTTAATCCCGAACGGGTCAATATGGTGGTGTTCCGCGAAAATGATGAGGATGTCTATGCTGGTATTGAGTACCCGGCGTTCTCGTCGCAGGCCGGTGCCCTGATCGATTTCTTGCAAAATACGCTGGGCGCGCAGCATATCCGCTTTCCCGAAACCTCTGCCATTGGCATTAAAACGGCATCGAAACAAGGGTCAGAGCGTTTGGTGCGCAAGGCGTTGCAGTACGCCATTGATCATGATCGAAGTTCGGTCACGCTGGTGCATAAGGGCAACATCATGAAATTTACCGATGGCGCTTTTCGCGACTGGGGCTATGCGCTTGCGCGTGACGAGTTCGGTGCCCAGCTGGTTGATGGCGGCCCATGGTGTCGTTTGCGTAACCCCAATACAGGGCGTGACATCATCATTAAAGACGTTCTGGCCGATGCCTTCATGCCGCAGGCGTTGCTGCGGCCGCGTGAATTTGATGTCATCGCGACCACCAATCTCAATGGCGATTATTTTTCAGCGGCTCTGGCTGCACAGGTAGGGGGACTGCCATTGCACCGGGGGCCAACCTGTCAGACTCCGTGGCCCTTTTCGAGGTGACTCACGGGTCAGCGCCCAAGTACGCGGGTAAAGATTACGTCAACCCAGGTTCGGCGATCTTGTCGGCTGAAATGATGTTGCGGCATATGGGTTGGGCCGAGGCGGCAACCTTGATCACAACCGGTCTTGAAGCTGCCATACAAGAAAAGGTTGTGACGTATGACTTTGCACGCCGTTTGACCGGAGCAACCCAGGTGTCATGCTCGGGCTTTGGTCAGGAAATCATTAACCGGATGTAATTGCGACGAGGCAGTCGCTATAATAGAAATGTTGTCTTGTATCTTATATAAGACATATCACGCTAACCCGCGGTGTCCAGTCCCGGCTATCCGTGCCTGCTTATTCCGCGACAGACACAGGCTCAAGAGGAAACTATGACTTCCAAGATTATCTATACCCTGACCGACGAAGCGCCCGCATTGGCGACCCATTCGTTGTTGCCCATGGTCGAAGCGTTTGCCCGCACGGCCGGCGTCGCCATGGAAACGCGTGATATTTCGTTGTCGGGTCGTATTCTGGCGGTGTTCCCCGACCGTTTGACTGCTGAACAAAAAGTTTCTGATGCGCTGGCTGAATTGGGTGAACTGGCCACCAAGCCAGAAGCCAATATCATCAAGTTGCCGAATATCAGTGCATCAATGCCTCAGCTGAAGGCGGCCATCAAAGAGTTGCAGGCCTTGGGCTATGCCTTGCCCGATTACCCCGATGAGCCCAAAACCGACGAAGAAAAAGATATCAAGGCGCGCTATGACAAGGTCAAGGGCAGCGCGGTAAATCCGGTTTTGCGTGAAGGGAACTCCGATCGTCGTGCGCCACTGTCTGTAAAAAATTATGCGCGCAAGCATCCTCATAAAATGGGTGCCTGGGCGGCCGACTCGAAAGCCCATGTGGCCAGCATGACCGATGGCGACTTTTACGGCTCCGAAAAATCCGTTGTGGTTGATCAGGCGGGCGACGTCAAAATCGAACTGACTGCCAAAGACGGCAGTAAAACCGTCCTGAAAGCCAAAACATCCTTGAAAGCGGGCGAGGTCATTGACGGCTCTGTCATGTCGGCTTCCAAACTGCGCAGCTTCCTGCAAGCCCAAATCGAAGAGGCCAGGCAGCAGGGCGTTCTGTTTTCGGTGCACCTGAAAGCCACCATGATGAAAGTGTCCGACCCTGTGCTGTTCGGTCATGTCGTTTCGGTATTCTACAAAGACGTGCTGGACAAGCACGCTGATGCGCTCAAGCAAATCGGCTTTAATCCCAACAACGGTATTGGCGATTTGTACGCTCGTCTGGGTGATTTGCCTGCCACTCAGCAAGAGGCCATCAAGGCGGACATCGATGCGGCCTATAAGGTGCTGCCCGCGCTGGCCATGGTCAATTCCGACAAGGGGATTACCAACCTGCATGTGCCCAGTGATGTCATCGTTGATGCGTCCATGCCTGCCATGATTCGTGACTCGGGCAAAATGTGGAATGCCGAAGGCAAACTGCAGGATGCCAAAGCCGTTATTCCCGATCGTTGCTATGCCGGCGTTTACCAGGCGGTTATTGAAGACTGCAAGCGCAATGGCGCGTTTGACCCGGCGACTATGGGTAGCGTACCCAATGTGGGTCTGATGGCCCAGGCCGCCGAAGAGTACGGCTCGCACGACAAGACATTTGTCGTACCTGCCGATGGCGTGGTTCGTGTGCTTGATGCCGCGGGCAACACCCTGATCGAGCATGAGGTTCAGGCCGGCGATATCTGGCGCATGTGCCAGACCAAAGATGCCCCGATTCAAGATTGGGTCAAACTGGCCGTCAACCGTGCACGCCTTAGCAACACCCCGGCAGTATTCTGGCTTGATCCTGCCCGTGGCCACGATGCGCAACTGATCGCCAAAGTCGAACGCTACCTGAAAGATCACGACACCAGCGGCCTCGATATCCGGATCATGACGCCGGTTGACGCTACGTTGTTCTCGCTCGAACGTATTCGCAAGGGTCAGGACACCATTTCGGTTACCGGAAACGTGTTGCGCGATTACCTGACCGACCTGTTCCCCATCATGGAACTGGGTACCAGTGCCAAGATGCTGTCCATCGTGCCGCTGATGGCGGGTGGTGGCCTGTTTGAAACCGGTGCCGGTGGTTCTGCGCCCAAGCACGTTCAGCAATTTGTTGAAGAGGGCTTCCTGCGTTGGGATTCACTGGGCGAGTTCCTGGCGCTTGCGGCATCGCTTGAGCATCTGGCCAATAGCTACAACAACCCGAAAGCCAAGGTGCTGGCCGATACACTTGATCGTGCGACAGGTCGTTTCCTTGACGAGAACCGTTCGCCTGACCGTAAGGTAGGTGGTCTTGATAACCGTGGCAGCCACTTCTACCTGGTCATGTTCTGGGCGCAAGCCTTGGCCGAGCAAACCGATGACATCGAGTTGCAGGCCAAGTTCGTTCAGGTTGCAAAAACCTTGACCGAAAATGAAGCCAAGATCGTGGCTGAACTGGCGGCTCCACAAGGCAAGCCGGTTGACATCAGCGGCTACTACCGCCCCAGCACGGCCAAGGTTGACGCGGCCATGCGCCCCAGTGCTACCCTTAACGCAGCGATTGCATTGCTGGGTTGATGCCAGTACCGCACTTAGTGGGTTTCAGACCTGACGAGTGCGGTGCACGTTAAGTTTGCAGGTGCTGTATCCGGGTTTTGACGGTGGCCTGCAGTAAACCGAAACGCCCCTGAACATACTGTGTTCAGGGGCGTTTCGGTTTTAATTTAATGACCGGCAACCTTTTGTTTGATCACCAGTAACCCAGAATCTTCCACCACAACCCGCCGATATAGAACCAAACGGCAAGGTTGACGACGCTCATGACAAAGCCGACTTTCCACCATTCGCCCAGTGTGGCGTAGCCCGAACCGAAGATGATCGGTGCTGTGCCGGTGCCATAGTGGGTCAGTGACATCATCAGTGATGATGAAAAGCCCAGCGTAAGGGCCAGCAGGGCAGGTGGGGCACCCAATGCAATACCTGCGGTCAGGAAGGCCGCCATCATGGCAGTAATGTGCGCCGTTGTGCTGGCGAAGAAATAGTGGGTGTACACGTAGACCAGCACCAGAATCAGCATGCCAGGAATCCAGCCGACGCCCAGACTGTCAATCCCGGAGCCAACCGTCGTTGCCAGCCACGACACCAGGCCCAGCTTGCCCAGAAAGCTGGCCATCATCACGAGTGCGGCAAACCAGACAACGGTATCCCAGGCGCCTTTGTTTTTCAGGACCTCATCCCATTGAAGCACACCGGTGACGAGCAGGATTGACAGCCCGATAAAGGCTGCCGTTGTCGGGTTGATGGCATAGGCATCGCCGAACAGCAGTTCGGGTACCCCGGCCCACATGAACAACAATAGTCCGAATACACCGAGCGTGACTTTTTCAGCCAGTGACAGCGGCCCCAGACGTTCGAGTTGCGCTTTGGCAAAGTCAGGGGCATCGGGTGTCTTGGTGATTTCCGGTTTGTACATGAAGTAAATAACCAGGGGCATCAGTAACAGCGAAATGATGCCGGGCACAAAGGCGGCAACTGCCCACATTGTCCAGCTGAGCTCAAAGGCCGGGTCGGTACCTTGTGCAATCAGGCTGACAATCAGCGGGTTCGGTGCGGTTGCTGTGATAAACATGGCTGATGTAATCGGATTGGTGTTGTAGTTCACCAGGGACAGGTATCGACCGATTTTTTCGGTGGAGCCCGGTTCAGGCTTCGAGCCGAAGCTGTCCGCAACTGACTTCATGATCGGGTGAATGATGCCACCGCCGCGCGCGGTATTGCTGGGGGTTACCGGTGCCAGAATGGTTTCAGTGAACGCCAGTGCATAGGCAATACCCAAGGTACGTTTTCCGAACAAGGCAATCAGCATGTAACCGATACGGGCACCCAGCCCGGTTTTGGTCAGGCTGATGGAAATCATGATCGAGATCCCGATCAGCCATATCAGACTGTTTGAGAACCCGCTCAGTGCATCGGCCAGTGCTGCGCCCGGCTTGCCCGGATTGGTGACGCCGGTAATGGCGACCAGCGAGATGGCGATGATGGACACGGCCCCGATGGGTAGCGCCTTGCCAATGATGGCGGCAATGGTGCCGACAAACAGCGCCAGATGATGCCAGGCATTCTGGCTGACCCCTTCGGGTGGGGGAATTAAAAACCAGAGGGTTAGTGTTATTGCGACTGAAACCAGCGCGGGGACCGGCTTGACGGGTTCGAGAGTGACTGACATGGGAATTGGCCTTTGCAAGAGGACGTTGTTTGACTCCCGTGATCCTAGAGGGTCTGGGTGTTATGGGCTTTGACGGATGTCATTGTCGCTGCGTGTTGTTACGGTTTTGGTAACTCGTACGGCTTCCTGGTTTGATGTTCAAGGTGAAAAGCCCCGAACCACGAGGCGCGGGGGCTTGTTGTTTGTGCAATAGGCATCGGGGGCAGTTCGCATCAATTGCCCCCGTGCCGATTACTGCAGATCGAAACGGTCAGCGTTCATTACCTTGGTCCAGGCGGCGATGAAATCATGCACGAATTTCTCGCGGTTGTCGTCCTGGGCATAGACTTCGGCATACGCACGCAAGATCGAGTTTGAACCGAACACCAGATCGACACGGGTGGCTGTCCACTTCGTGGCACCGCTGGCACGATCAACGATGTCATAGCTGTTCCGGCCTGTCGGTTTCCAGCTGTACGACATATCGGTCAGGTTGACGAAAAAGTCGTTGGTCAGGGCACCGACGCGGTCGGTAAACACGCCATGCTTAGTACCGCCATGGTTGGTGCCCAAAACCCGCAGGCCACCGATAAGAACCGTCATCTCGGCGGCAGTCAGCCCCATCAGCTGGGCACGATCAAGCAACAGTTCTTCGGGTTTGACCACAAAGTGCTTTTGTTGCCAGTTTCGGAAGCCATCGGCGACGGGTTCGAGCACTTCGAAAGACTCCACATCGGTTTGTGCTTGTGTGGCATCGCCACGACCCGGCGCGAAAGGCACAGTGACATTGATACCCGCAGCTTTTGCGGCGTGTTCGATGCCAACGTTACCACCCAGGACAATGACATCGGCAACACTGGCCCCAGTGTCAGCAGCAATCTTTTCATAAACAGCCAGCACTTTGGACAATCGACCGGGCTCGTTGCCTTCCCAGTCTTTTTGCGGTGCCAGGCGAATGCGAGCTCCGTTGGCGCCACCACGGTGGTCAGAGCCGCGGTAAGTGCGGGCGCTGTCCCAGGCGGTTGACACCAGTTCGTTGACGCTCAGGCCTGCGGCAGCGATTTTTGCCTTTACGGCGTCGATATCGTAGTTCGCGTTCCCGGCAGGCACCGGATCTTGCCAGATCAGGTCTTCTGCAGGTACTTCGGGGCCAATATAGCGGGATTTGGGGCCCATGTCGCGGTGGGTCAGTTTGAACCAGGCGCGTGCGAAAACGTCTTCAAAGTATGCCTGATCTGCCGCAAAGCGCTCGGAAATCTTGCGGTATTCCGGGTCCATTTTGAGGGCCATGTCGGCGTCAGTCATCATGGGCATGCAGCGGATCGACGGGTCTTCGACATCGGCCGGCATGTCTTCTTCCTTGATGCTGACCGGCTTCCATTGCCATGCGCCTGCAGGGCTCTTGGTCAGCTCCCAGTCGTGCTTGAGCAGCATCTGGAAGAAACCATTGTCCCATGTTGTAGGGTTGGTCGTCCAGGCACCTTCTACACCACTGGTTACCGTGTCACGGCCAATACCTCGGGTTTTGTGGTTCATCCAGCCAAGGCCTTGCTCTTCAACGTCGGCGCCTTCGGGGGCCGGCCCAAGGTTGGCGGCGTTGCCATTGCCGTGAGCTTTACCGACGGTGTGGCCACCGGCAGTCAGCGCAACGGTTTCTTCGTCGTTCATGGCCATGCGGGCAAACGTGACACGCATGTCGTGGGCTGTTTTCAATGGGTCGGGGTTGCCGTCAACGCCTTCCGGATTGACGTAAATAAGGCCCATCATCACCGCAGCCAGCGGATTTTCAAGGTCGCGTTCGCCACTGTAGCGGCTGCCTTCGCCTCCGCTCTTGGCCAGCCATTCTTTTTCGGAGCCCCAGTAAATGTCTTTTTCGGGGTGCCAGATGTCTTCGCGGCCGAAGGCAAAACCAAAGGTCTTGAAACCCATGGTTTCGTAGGCAACGTTACCGGCCAGAATAATCAGGTCTGCCCAGCTGAGCTTGTTGCCGTATTTCTTTTTGATGGGCCACAGCAGGCGACGTGCCTTGTCCAGGTTGCCGTTGTCGGGCCATGAGTTCAAGGGCGCAAAGCGTTGGTTCCCCGTGCCTGCACCGCCACGGCCGTCGGCAATACGGTAGGTGCCCGCGGCGTGCCAGGCCATGCGGATCATCAGGCCGCCGTAGTGACCCCAGTCAGCCGGCCACCAGGGCTGGCTGCTGGTCATCAGTTCGGCCAGGTCTTTTTAAGGGTATCGACGTCAAGTGTCTTGACGGCGTCGCGGTAATTGAAGCCCTGCAAGGGGTTGGTCTTGTTGTCGTGCTGGTGCAGGATGTCAAGGTTGAGTGATTCTGGCCACCAGGCCATTTGTGTCTGGCCGGCAGATGTCGCGCCACCGTGCATTACAGGGCATTGACCGGAAGAGTGTTGTGTGGATTCCATGCTGTGCTCCTTGCTGTTGTTGTGAGATGGTTCATTGTCACGCAATTAGATGAATTTATGAAATTGATTGTTCAGATTTAATTGATAGTCAAATACTATGGGTTGCCGTGTCACTGATCGTTCTGGGCTTGCAAAAAATACTACTTCAAAACCTTTTCCCTGAGTTTTCAGGATTACGCCAGCAGATACAAAACTTGATCGTAGTTTCAGTATTCATGTTGTGTTCATTTTTCGGGGACTATGCTTGAGTCTCAACAGGAAAGGAGTCATGCCATGAAAGCATTAGCCCCCATCGCCACCGTTATTGTGCTGACAGCGTCAGGTACGGCATTGGCCGGTGATGATTGTCATAGCCCAATGGCCGAGTGGAAGTCGCGCGACACCGTGGCCGCCTACGCGAGAGGGTTGGGTGTCACTTCAGAGCGGATGCGTATCGATGATGGGTGTTACGAGATACGTGGCCGGGATGCCGATGGCAACCGCGTTGAATTGAAAATAGAGCCTGCTACTTTGGCGATTCTTGAACTTGAAGTACGTTTTCGTCCGGGTGCGGATGCCTCACCCTATCTGCGGGGTCTGAACGCCCGGGCAGGAACCCCTGTAAACCCTGACAGCTCCCGTGCTCCAGATGTGCCTTCGGCGGCGTCCCCGACGCGGCCTGATACCAATTGAAAATTGGTCGTCCTCCCTTGTTCCCGGCAAAATCAAAAGGAAACTAATGATGAAACGCAATCTTGCGATTATCGCTCTCTCTACCGCTCTGGTCCTGCCCGGCATCGCCATGGCACGCCCGGTGACCGTCACCACAACGCTAAAGAACTATGGGGGCGATGGCGCCTATCTGGCGCTTTATCTGACTGACGCATCCGGTGCCTATGTGCGTACGCTGTGGGTGGCAGGAAAGAAGTCAAAGTATTACAAGCACCTGACCGACTGGTATCGGGCAACCGGTGGCAGTTCCGCGCAGATCAACGGGCTGACAGGGGCCAGCGTTGGAGCGGGCAAGACACTCAAAGTGTCTGTCGAGCTTGAGGATGCGCTGTTCGACGCCGGCTACAAGATCAATATCGATGCCGCAGCTGAAGATATGCGGGACAGTCCTCGCGAAATTTCGGTTCCGTTGACTAAAGCCGGTGCAGGTCAATCGGTCAGCGGCAAGCAGTATGTGGCCGGTTTCACTTACAGCCCCTGATTTCGAACGAGAGATTTATTCATGATTCGCATTCTGCATCGGTGGCCTGGGCTGGTATTGGCGGCGCTATTGCTGGTCATCAGTCTCAGCGGAGTGGCGCTGTCGATTTTCCCGGCACTCGAGGCTGCGAAGGCGCCTGCAATTGACGCCGAATTGACGGTGGCAGAGTTGGCCATGCGGTTGCAAGAAACTCACCCGGGGCTTGAGCAAATCAAGCGATCGCCCTCGGGGCAGTTCAGAGCCTGGTGGTTTGAGGGTGATCAGCCAGGTTCTGCCGTCGTTGATCCAATGACGGGTCAGAGTGTTGCGAGTGCTGATCCTGACCTTGTACGCAAGTGGCTGACCACGCTGCATCGTTCCCTTTTTTGACGATGCAGGTCGATTGACTACGCTTGTGGGTGCGGTTGCCATGCTGATACTGGCGTTGTCCGGCGCCGTACTGGTAGCTCGGCGCACGGGTGGGTGGCGCCGCTGGTTTGCGCGTTTGCGTGGCCCGCTGGCCGGGCGACTCCATACCGAAATCGCGCGTATGGCGGTGTTTGGGCTGGTCCTGTCGGCCTCGACGGCGATCTGGATGTCGGCAGAGACCTTTGATGTGGTATCGGTCGAACCCGTCAGCCCGCAAATGCCTGCTCAACTGAGTGGTTTGAAGGGTATGCCGATTGCCGACATGGAAGCGTTTCGGTCGATTCCTGCCATCGAGTTGCGTGAACTGAGTTTTCCTGCCGCCGATGATCCTCATGAGCCATTTACTCTGGTAACCAATCAGGGTACCGGATACGTCGATGCCGGAACCGGGACGTTGTTGATCTGGCAAGATCTGAGCTTCCTGGAGAAGCTTTCAGAAACGATTTACATGTTGCATACGGGGCAGGGTGCAGCCATTCTGGGACTTCTGCTGGGTGTAATGGCGCTGGGTGTCCCGGTCATGGCTGTGACTGGGGTTTTCATTTGGCTTGCCGGTCGACGGGTGCGTCCTCGACTTAAAGACAATGCGCCTGCCTGGCAGGCTCAATCTGTCATTCTCGTGGGTTCGGAGGGTGGAAGTACCTGGGGTTTGCTGCGGCGCTGGCAGCTGCTCTACGCAGTGCGGGGCAGGGGGTGCATGTTGTTCCAATGTCCGATTTTGAACCCTTGCGTTATCGTCGTGCCGAGCGCTTCTTCATCTTTGCGGCCACGTACGGTGATGGTGATGCACCGGCGACAGCCAGGGGCTTTCTTGAAAAGTTGCAAAAGATGGCGGTTTCCCCAGTGCACCGTTGGCGGTGCTGGGTTTCGGTGACCGCAGCTTCCCGGACTTCTGTGGGTTTGCCAAGGCCGTTGATGAGGGAGCCCGCGCCAGGGGTTGGCCCGTGCTGTTGCCTTTTGATACGATCAATCGTCAATCATCTCAAGACTTTGCGCGTTGGGGCAGAGATTTGGGTGCTGCTATGGGGCTCCCGCTTGAACTGGATCATCAACCGGCGGTTCCCGCGTGTGAAGCGCTGACTTTGCGTGAACGCAGGGATTACGGTGAAACCGTGCAAGTGCCCATGGCAATTTTGCGATTTGAACTGCCTCAAGTCCCGTTTTGGCAGCGCTTGACGGGTAAAGGGTTTGCACGTTTTGAGGCCGGCGATTTGCTGGGTATCTTGCCCGAGGGGTCTGGTGTTCCACGTCTCTATTCGCTGGCCTCGGGTACGCGCGACGGATACATGGAAATCGTGGTGCGCAAGCATCCGGGTGGCCTGTCCTCCGGGCAGCTGCATGATTTGAAACCGGGTCAGAAGGTCAGAGGATTCTTGCGGCACAACGCTGGCTTTCATGCCGGTTCTGACAGCAGGCCATTGATTCTCGTCGGTGCGGGTACCGGGGTAGGGCCTTTGATCGGATTTATACGCGCCAATAATCGCCAACGACCCATTCATCTGTTTTTCGGGCTTCGCTGCATTGAAAGTGATTTCCTGTACCGGGAAGATCTGGCGGCCTGGCAGTCCAGTGGGCAGTTGCAGCAACTGTATCTGGCGATATCTCGTTCAGAGCATCCACAGTACGTGCAGGATGTGTTGCGCCAGAACGCTTCAGTCGTTACCGATGTCATTCGTCAAGGCGGGAAAATAATGCTTTGCGGTGGTCGTGAAATGGCCCGCGGGGTTAACGAGGCAATGGCTGAAATTCTTGTGCCACTGGGGTTGACCAAAGAAATGCTGAAAGAAAAAGGACGTTACGTTGAAGATGTCTACTGATCAGGTTCGTCATGCGCTCAATGGCCCGACAATGGGGACACGATGGTCTGCCTTGTTTTTTACCCCGCCGGGGTTCGATATCGAGCGATTAAGGGGCGCATTGCAGCAGGCCGTCGACCAGGTTGACGCCCAAATGTCAACATGGAAACCAGACAGCGACCTGATGCGTCTGAATCATGCACCAGTCGGTGTTTGGGTGGAAGTGCCCCATGAGCTGGCAGAAGTGCTTGCTCTGGGTCTTGCCATTGGCAAGGATTCTGGCGGGGCCTTCGACATTGGTATGGGCGATGCCGTACGTGCCTGGGGTTTCGGCCCGCAAGCAGCTGACACAGCGGGCATTCAGGCCGCCATGAAGGAATCGCGACGGCCTGCCCACGAGTCTTTGTGTCACGACGGGGGCCGGGTAGTCAAGCGGGCTGCGATTGACATCAATCTGAATGGCATCGCCAAAGGGTATGGGGTTGACCGTCTGGCCCAGGCTTTGCGTCAGCATGGCATACAGGCAGGGTTGGTGGGTATTGATGGCGAAATGCGTGCGCTGGGCACCCGACCTGATGGCGAGGCCTGGAGCATTGCCGTCGAGGCCCCCGACCCCGATCGTCGCGCAGCGCATTCGGTGCTGTGTTTACAAGATGCTGCTGTTGCCACTTCGGGTGATTATCGTCACTGGGTCAGTGTCAATGGGCGTCGTTTGTCCCACACCATGGACCCCCGTCGCGGCGCTCCGCTGGTGTCGTCACCCGCATCAGTCACCGTCGTCGCGCCGACCTGTGCAGAGGCGGATGCCTGGGCGACGGCCTTGATGGTGGTCGGGTCTGAGGCAGGGTGTGCTCTGGCTTTGCGTCAGGGGCTTAATGCATTGTTTCTGATGCGAGACGGTCCAGGCAGTGTCAGAGCGGTGGGTTGCGGACGCCTTTTTGATGGCGTCCTCGCCCGTGCATGAAAAGAGTGGTTTTAGAAATTCCAGTCAACCACGGTTGAAATGCCTCCCGCTGCCGAATACACGCCTTTAATCGTATCGTTGGCCCACATTTCAGGCAGGTTGGTAATACCAGCCGTTGCCGGGCGTTGACAGCGGTGCGATATAGCCGGTGGGGCTGGTGTTGAAGCCCGAGGGCAGGCTTGCCGACGAGCCCGGTGTGGTGGCGTTGCCGAAGACCGTAATGTCGATGCTGGCGGCATCTTGTGAGCCTGTCCAGAGATTCGGTGCAGGCGTAACACCCCCGACCGACAATAAATCGGAAAATGTGTAGCCGTAAGGATTTCCCAGTGCGGCAATCGTGCCTGCATATTGATCGTACGTTGCTTTCGGCAGGACATTATCAACCGTGATGCCGGTGACGCCTTGAGCTTTTGCAGCGGCACCATCGTAGTTATACAGCTGCGACCAGTTCCAGCTGTTGGACAGATCAATGGTCGCTGGCCCGGTTGTTGCGTTAACCGCCGTGTGCGTCGTATTCGGGTTGGTATAGGTTGCGTTCGCCCCCAAAGGCCTGCATCAAAGCCGGACACAAGATACGATTTTGCGAAACCGTCGGCGTCGTTGCCGAACGTGGGGGCATAAATTGCATTTTGCAGGTCGGAGTACGACATGCTGATCACGTTCGTATTCGCGCCGGGCAATCCTGGAAACAGGGGCTTAACACGAATTGTGTATCTGATGAGCCGGGCGCACCGGTTGTGCCAGCGGTTTGCGTGCTTAACTGGTACAGGTTCAGGGTGTTTGCGTTGAAGAAATATTGCGACTTGACCCCGGCAGCGACACGCGGATTGGCGATGATGTCGTCAAGGTAGGGCTTCCACACATCAGTTGGCCAAAGATCGGTGTTTGCGTTGGGGCCAAGAATCATGGGGGTTTTGCTGTCTGCACCCTGAACCGCACCGGCTGGAAGGTGCTTCATGAGTGTGTCCAGACTCGCATTGAATCCCGAGGAACTCACTATTCCCTGTGGTTGACCGTTGACCTGGATGGATACGTTGGGTCCGAAGTTGTTCAGCGCCGAGATGTCGATCTGATCAAATACCGAAGGTGTCAGGACAGCCTCAACCATTGTGAAATTGAAATCGTAGGACAGGGCATTCTGGGGTGTGAGATTGGCTTTTGGGACAGCAGCCAGGATAAATCTCCGGCAGATGACGCCGACGATTGCATGACAACGTAATAGTTGGACGGGTAATAAGACCCGACATTCGGCCCCTGGGTGATGGTGGCCTTAGTTATGTTTTGGGTGGCGTAATTTTCGACCAGTTTAATGACATTTTCATAAGAGTCCAGCTGGCGATTTATGGGAACCGCGTTACCTGCCTGGTCAAATGCGATGAAGTAAATGTGGCTGTAGTCAAACGCAGATATTGTGGGGTCTATGTTGAAACTGAATGTTGTTGTCGCCACTTTCGTCTCCTTCATGGCATAGGCAGGCTACATTGGAATCAACGTGTGCCATCGGGGCCAAAGTAGGGAAAAAGCGATTGTCAGTCAAGTTTTTTCAGGCAACAAAAAAGCCCTTGGGAAACCAAGGGCTTGAATGAGGTTTGCTGGCGGACAGGGTGGGATTCGAACCCACGGTACGCTTGCACGTACGCCTGATTTCGAGTCAGGTACATTCGACCACTCTGCCACCTGTCCGGGTTGCGGTCTTTGCCAGCAAGTCCGCAATTCTAACAGATCAAAAAATATTCTGCACGCGGGCCTGTTCAGGCAACTCTTATAGAATACAGGCCTGTTATTCATCAAATACCACCTCCATTTTGAACAGGGGAGCAGTATGTTGTCAGGCAAGCGCGCAGTCATTACGGGTTCAACCAGCGGTATTGGTCTGGGTATCGCCCGGGCGCTGGCGTCGAACGGGGCCGATGTCGTTCTCAACGGCTTCGGAGACCCGCAGGCGATTGAAAAAGAGCGCTTGAATATTGAACTTGAGTTTGGGGTCAAGGCCCGCTTCATCCAGGCCGATCTGTCGCAGGCGCAATCGACACGCCAGTTCATTGAAGATTCCGTTTCCGCTTTGGGTGGCATCGATATTCTGGTGAATAATGCCGGTATCCAGCACACCGATCTTATCGAAAACTTTCCGATTGATCGCTGGGATGCCGTCATTGCACTGAATCTGTCCGCCGTATTTCATGGCACGGCAGCGGCCTTGCCTCACATGAAGACGCAGGGATGGGGGCGGATCATCAACATCGCGTCAGCGCATGGACTGGTGGCTTCTGCCCAGAAGTCGGCGTACGTGGCTGCCAAGCATGGCGTTGTGGGTTTGACTAAAGTGATAGCGCTTGAAAACGCCGGCAATGGGGTGACGGCCAATGCGATTTGCCCGGGTTGGGTGCGCACGCCGCTGGTCGAGCGTCAGATTGAAGCCATGGCGGCCAAAAACGGTACCGATATTGAAACCGCGGCCAAAGAGCTGCTGTCAGAAAAGCAGCCGTCCTTGCAGTTTGTTTCTCCCGAGCAGCTCGGTGCTGCGGCCGTATTCCTGTGTTCCGATGCAGCCGCACAGATGACTGGCACCAGCCTGTCCATGGATGGCGGCTGGACCGCCCGCTGAGCGTTTCATCGCGACCTGTCAGCCCCTGAAAAAACGAGGGGCTTCGCGCGTGGAACTGGGGCCACCCAACTATTAATTGATGCGAGCGTGCCGGACAAGCGCGCCGCCCTTACCTGTTATGTCTTCAGGAGTCCGTCATGCTGGTAGTGCTTTCACCCGCAAAAAAACTCGATTACGATTCGCCCGTTCGTACGACCAAACATTCTCAACCTCAGTTTGTGCTGCAGGCACAGGGCCTTATTGACGTATTGCGCCAGAAGTCGGCGACAGAAATTTCCGGCTTGATGAGCTTGAGCGATACGCTGGCCCGGCTGAATGTTGAGCGTTACCAGGCTTGGGAGCCGAAGTTTACGCAAACCAATTCAAGGCAAGCGGTGCTGGCGTTCAATGGTGATGTGTATGAAGGCCTGGACGCCGCTACGTTGTCTGACGACCAGCTTGACTGGGCGCAGCAGCACGTCGCCATTCTTAGCGGGTTGTATGGTGTTCTGCGCCCGCTTGATCTGATGCAACCGTATCGTCTTGAAATGGGCACGCGGCTGGCAACCGGGAAGGGCAAAAACCTGTATGACTATTGGGGCACGGAAATTGCCGAATACCTTAATCAGAGTCTGGCGCAGCAAGGTTCTGATGTTATCGTCAACTTGGCCTCAGAAGAGTATTTCAGGTCGGTTGATCAGAAGGTTCTTAAGGCCAGGGTGGTGCAGTGTGTGTTCCAGGACGAAAAAACGGCACCTGGAAAATCATCAGTTTTTATGCCAAGCGTGCCCGGGGGTTGATGGCCCGGTACATTGTTGATCATCGCATTGATGAGCCCGAACAACTCAAGGGGTTCAACGTTGACGGCTATGCGTTTTATCCAGAGGCCTCCACCGATCTGAAGCTTGTGTTTCGTCGGCCGGAACAGTGACGGTTTCGCATGAGCAACGCATCCCGTATTTTCCTGTTCTTTTCCCTGGGTTATTTTGTCTCGTATCTGTACCGTGGCGTCAACATCGGGTTTTCTACGTTTCTGACGTCTGAAATCGGTTTGTCGGCGGCTGATCTTGGGGTCCTGACCAGTCTGTATTTTCTGGGCTTTGCCATGACGCAAATTCCCGTTGGTGCAGCGTTGGACACCTGGGGCCCCCGTCGCGTCAACGGCGTACTGATTTTGTTTGCTGCAGCAGGTTCCGTGATCTTTGGTCTAAGCGACTCGATGTGGGGGCTGATGCTGGGGCGGCTGGTTATCGGTATAGGGGTCGCGGTGTGTCTGGGAGCAGCAATGCAGGCCATGGCGTTCACGTTTCCGATGCACCGGCTACCCATGATTAACGGGGCGGTGGTCGCCATTGGCGGGTTGGGCGGTGCGGTAGTGGGTACGCCGCTCTCGCTGGCGCTGGATGTGGTGACGTGGCGTAGCGCCAGTCTGTGGCTGGCCGGGTTTACGGTGGTGGTATCGTGTTTGTTGTTGTTTGGTGTGAAAGATACCGGGCCGTTGCAGGGGCGCAAACGGCCCTCGATGAAGGAGCAGTTGAAAGGCACCCTTGAAATTGCCGGTAGTCGCGTGTTCTGGCAGATTCTGCTTTTCCCGGCGGTTGTTGCCAGTACGTTCTATGCGGTCCAGTCGTTGTGGGTCAAGCCGTTTCTTCTGGATGTGAATCACCTGCCGCAGTCAACGGTTGATGGCCTGGTGTCATTGCTGGGCATTTCTGCCGTGGTGGGCAGTGCGGCGTCAGGACTGGTGGCGCGCCGTGTCGAAAAGCTCGGTATCGGCCTTTATCATTTCACGGGTTTGTTGCTGGCGTTGCTGGTAGTGGTTCAACTGTTGATCTTGGCCGGAGCGCCGTTGCCCCAGTCGGTGTTCTGGGCCGCCTACGGATTTCTGGGCGGGACCAACACCCTGATTTACGCCGTGCTGGTGGAAACGTTCCCGCGCACTATGCTGGGGCGTGTGGCCACAACATCCAATATGCTGGTGTTCTTCCTTATTTTCGCGTTCCAGAACGCCATCGGCTGGGTTATCGAGTTGTGGCAGCCCGTTGCGCCCGGGGTGTACCCGGCGCAGGCGCACATTGTGGCCTGGGCGCTTGTCCTTGCACTGCAGGTCGCGGCCGGCATCTGGTACTTTGCCAGCCAGTCTCCCAAGCCAATCAGGGAAGGTTAAACCGCGCTTGCGGGGTTCAGGCTGTTGCGGGCTGCAATGCCCGCATTTCCTGCCGGATCAGCTGGGTGGCCTTGACCATCTGACGCATCGGGTAAGCCAGTGCGGCCAGTTCGCCTTCGGTTTCAATCGATTGCGGCGGGTTGCCCTCATGGTCGTCAAGGAACTGTTCAATGGCTTCCAGCGATTGTTGAATTCCGGGCGGGATTTCCGGCAGCTGTGCCAGTAGCGGTATTGCGGCACTGATTTGCGACGCCAGCAGGTGATTCTGGATCAGGAGGTGATTCAGTTCGGGCACATTGCGTTGTCGGCTGGCGGGCTCTGACATCATGCGGTAGAACGCTGCCGTGAAGTTGCCCAAAGCAATGTAGGCGTTTTTGCGGGTCAGGCGCCAGGCGACATCGGCCTCTTCCAGTTCACGCGTCAGGCGCTGGCGCGTGTCTGCGTCAAGGGTGGTGTCCTGGATCAGTTGGCGACCCAGTGCCGCGTAGTGCATGCCCGCCCTGAAAAAGCGGGCATTGGCGTTTTTGGCGGCGGTAGCCAACGACCCCATGAAGTTGTGTTCCCACCAGGGCAAGATATAGCTGCAGCCCAAGGCCAATGCGCTGCCGATCAGTGTGTCGATAAGGCGTTCGCCAATCAGGAAGTTGGTGGCGGGCGAAATAAGGTGAAAGGCCAGCAAAATGCACAATGTATTCAGTGCGCCGGAGATCATGAAGTTGACCTGCACCATGCTGTAGCCCAGGATGCAGGCGGTGACCAGAATGGTGAAATACATATTCAGGCTGGGTTCAAAATTGAATACGAGCAAGGCCAACATGCAGCCGATAAAGGTTCCGGCCAGACGGAACAGGTTGCGTTGCCGCGTCAGGGCGTAACCCGGTTTCATGACCACCACCGTGGTCAGGATGATCCAGTAGCCGTGAATTTCAAGGGCGGCACTGCCGTCGCTGGTTGTCATCAGTGCCGTCAGAACCGCATCAATCAGCAGGCCTAGCGTGGCGGCAATGGCGACCCGAACTGAATAGCGAAAGCTGGGCGAGTCCAGGCGCAGGTTGCTGGTGATCATGCCCAGGCGAAGTTCATTGTGCGACAGGAAACGGCCCAGGGTCTTGTCCAGACGGGTATCCACCAGCTTGAGGCTGGCTTCGGGCTGGGTATGCTCTGAAAGTCGTTCAACGATTCGTGTGGCGTTGCGAAGGCGTCGCAGCACCTGAACCAGCAGGGCATAGACTTCCGGGCTGGATTCGCTCAGGCCTTGCTGGCGGTATTGTTCCAGTTCGTACTCCATGGCACGGATCTCGGCTTTGACACTGCTGCGCTCTGTTACTGCCCGGTCGCGTGCGACATCCAGCGCCACCTGCCTGACATTGTTGGCCAGTTTGCGCAGCGCATCGCGTGCGAACAATAAAAAATCGCTTTCGGGCAAGGTGCGGTGCAGGGTGCTGTAATCGGTTTGTGTGGCCACCAGCGTATCCAGCAGGGCGACCATGTCGATGAAAATGTTGAGGGCGGCATAGCGTTGGCGGTCCGAGCGCGATTTCCCGGTTGGCAGTTCACGCAGAACGGTATTGCGCGCGGCTTGCTGGCTTTCGGTCATCGCCGATTGCTTGCGCATCAGGTCCCGGTAAGATGCTTCAAGATCGGCATGGACGTCATAGAGGCGCGATCGGCCGTCGACGTAATCGGCGGTGGCAAACAGGGCAACCGATAAGGCTTGTTGTTCTTCGCGGTGCCAGAAGATTTTGTGTACGGTGCTGCTGTAAATGAAATAGAACAGCCCGCCGCAAAAAGAACTGAATGAATGCACCAGGACATCGTGGGGGCCAGTGCCTCGCGCATGGTCAGGGTCATGATGAACAGGCAGGCGTAACCCATCAGGCCACCCTGGCGGCCGTAAACCGTGAACATCGAGAACAAAAAGCACAAGCCCGGAATGACGAACCAGATCAGGGTGTCGTGGGAAGCGCTCAGCCCTGTGATGATGGTAGTGGTTGTGCCCAGCAAGACGGCGCCCAGCATGGTGTTTACGCTATAGCGGCGTGGGCTGCCGGGTTGGTCGATCACGGCAACGCAGGCGGCGCCAATCGAGGCCACCATGCCCAGCGCATATTCGCCCAGAACCATGCCCCCGAACAGGGCCGGAATGATCACGCCGGTGGCCTGTCGTAACCCGCCAAAAAAATAGTGGCTGTAGAAGAAGCGTTGCAGAAGCGGCAGGGTGACGGTCATTTTTCAGTGATGCGGAAAGAGTAGGGGTTAAAGGTGGGTTGACCCAGACAACCCCGCAGTTGTCTGAAATGATACGACAGCTTCGCCAGGTTCTGAGGGGGTATTCCGTGTCCACGCCTGAGTGCCGGAAGCGATTCACGCGTGTTTGAAATAAGCTGAAGCAATTTTCGTGCCTTTTATGCCGCATTCACCATCGCATCATTGTCATAAAGGGCATTGCTATTTGATTCCGTTGCT
The DNA here is from genome assembly GCF_030344915.1 of Neopusillimonas aromaticivorans. Classification (GTDB taxonomy): domain Bacteria; phylum Pseudomonadota; class Gammaproteobacteria; order Burkholderiales; family Burkholderiaceae_B; genus Neopusillimonas; species Neopusillimonas aromaticivorans. Next base: position 2,360,602 of record NZ_CP128233.1, read on the forward strand.
GCAACGCGGTAAATTAGTGGACTAGCTCGCCTAATACCATCGGCGGGTTGTGCAAGGTTCAGTTGTGCAGGCCTACCCGCCTGGCTTTTTGCGCCGAATTTAACGTGCTGTTGGCCACGTCAAAAGCGTCGTGTCAACGCTTTCCGTTTCTACCTATTGCATTCGCCCGAATGCGTGTGCTGCATCTCGATGGGTGTCTGCCGAAACGGCAAGGTATCTGGGTGGCGTGGTTCCGTGAATCACAAAGCGCCAGTTTATGTTGCCGCCTTTGGTAAAACCCGGGCCAACAGGCCGGTCGGGGTTTCAGTGCCGGTTACGAAAGGAATTTATACATTATGGAACTCAATGGCGCCGATATCGTCGTACGCTGCCTCGCCGAACAAGGTGTAGACCACATTTTCGGTTATCCCGGCGGCGCGGTCCTCTACATTTACGACGCGATTTACAAGCAAGATAATTTCAAGCACATCCTGGTTCGTCACGAACAGGCCGCTGTGCATGCGGCCGATGCCTATTCGCGCTCATCCGACAAGGTCGGGGTTGCACTGGTGACCAGCGGTCCGGGTCTGACCAATGCGGTTACGGGTATTGCAACGGCTTACATGGACTCCATTCCTATGGTGATCCTGAGCGGTCAGGTGGCTACAACAGCCATCGGCCAGGATGCTTTCCAGGAGTGTGATGCCATCGGCATTACACGGCCCTGCGTGAAGCACAATTTCCTGGTGCGTGATGTCAAAGACCTTGCCGACATCATGCGCAAGGCGTTTTACATTGCCAAAACCGGTCGTCCCGGCCCTGTGCTGGTCGATATTCCGAAAGACATTACCGTTGCAACGTGCAAGTACAGCGCCCCGCGCGAAGAAGTGTCGCTGCGTTCGTACACGCCCGTCGTCAAAGGTCATCAGGGTCAGATCAAGAAAGCCGTACAAATGTTGCTGGCTGCCGAGCGACCCATGATCTATTCTGGCGGCGGTGTGGTCCTGTCTGATGCCTCCTCCGAATTACGCCAGCTGGTCGAGCTCGTGGGGGCACCTTGCACCAATACGCTCATGGGCCTGGGGGCATTCCCCTCTACCGACGAGAAATTTGTTGGTATGCCGGGTATGCACGGTACCTATGAAGCCAATATGGCCATGCAGAACTGTGATGTGCTGGTGGCTGTCGGTGCACGTTTTGATGATCGTGTGATTGGCAATCCCAAGCATTTTGCGCAAAACCAGCGCAAGATCATTCATATCGATATCGACCCGTCGTCCATTTCCAAACGCGTCAAGGTCGATGTGCCCATCGTTGGCAGCGTCAAAGACGTGCTTCAAGAATTTAACGCCATGTACGCCCAAATGGCCGCGGCAGAGTCGCGTACCGACGCGGCACGCCTGGCCGACTGGTGGAAGCAGATCACGACCTGGCGCGGAAAAGAGTGCCTGAAGTTCAAGAACTCCAGCAGCGTCATCAAGCCTCAGTTCGTTGTCCAGACCCTTTGGGAAGTCACTGGTGGTCAGGCGATCGTTACATCCGATGTGGGTCAGCACCAGATGTGGGCGGCGCAGTACTATGGCTTCGACGAGCCGCGTCGCTGGATCAATTCAGGTGGTTTGGGCACCATGGGTGTGGGCTTGCCCTACGCTATGGGCGCGCAAATGGCCAACCCCGGGCGTGACGTTGCCGTCATTACGGGCGAAGGCTCCATCCAGATGAACATCCAGGAACTGTCAACCTGCAAGCAGTATGGTCTGACACCCAAGATCCTGTGTCTTAACAACCGCTATCTGGGCATGGTCCGCCAATGGCAGCAAATTGACTACGGCTCGCGTTATTCCGAATCGTACATTGATGCCTTGCCCGATTTCGTCAAACTGGTCGAAAGTTACGGGCACGTGGGTATCCGCATTGACAAGCCTGCCGATGTCGAGCCTGCGCTGCGCGAAGCGTTTACCCGCTACAAAGACCGCCTGGTCTTCCTTGATTTCATTACTGACCAGACCGAGAACGTTTGGCCGATGGTCAAGGCCGGCCGTGGCCTGACTGAAATGATGCTGGGTTCAGAAGAGTTGTAAGGACAGAATCATGAAACATGTAATTTCCATTCTTCTTGAAAACGAACCCGGTGCGCTGTCGCGTGTGGTTGGCCTGTTTTCGGCGCGTGCCTACAACATCGAAACCCTGACGGTGGCACCCACTGAAGACGAAACCCTGTCGCGCATGACCCTGGTTACCCAGGGTTCTGACGATGTCATCGAGCAAATCACCAAACACCTGAACCGCCTCATCGAGGTGGTCAAGGTGGTTGATTTGTCTGAAGGTCCGCACATCGAACGTGAGCTGATGCTGATCAAAGTGCGCGCTGTAGGTAAAGAGCGCGAAGAAATCAAGCGCATGGCGGATATCTTCCGTGGTCGTATCATTGACGTTACCGACAAAAGCTACACCATCGAACTCACCGGAGACCAGCGCAAGATCGAGGCCTTTATTGGTGCCCTCGATCGCAGTGCCATTCTTGAAACCGTCCGTACCGGTGTCTCGGGTATCGGTCGGGGCGAACGTGTTCTAAAATTGTAATCATGCCGTATCGCTGGCCCGCCTGTGGTGGCGGGCCATTGTTTAACCATCCTTGTAAACTGCGCCGTCGCGGTTTCCAAAAAATCATGCTTGGAGCTTTATAAATGAAAGTTTTTACGACAAAGATTGTGACCTCTCGCTGATCAAGGGCAAACAGGTTGCCATTATTGGTTACGGTTCGCAGGGCCACGCACATGCCCTGAACTTGCACGAATCCGGGGTCAACGTCGTTGTCGGCCTGCGCAAAAACGGTGCGTCCTGGTCCAAGGCCGAAAACGCCGGCCTGAAGGTGGCTGAAGTGGCTGACGCCGTCAAAAGCGCCGACCTGGTCATGATCCTGTTGCCTGACGAAAACATCGCCCAGGTTTACCGCACCCAGATTGACGCCAACCTCAAGCCTGGGGCTGTGCTGGCATTTGCTCACGGCTTCAACGTTCACTATGGTCAGGTTCAGCCTCGCGCCGACGTTGACGTCGTCATGGTAGCCCCCAAGGCACCCGGTCACACTGTTCGCGGCACATACCGCCAGGGTGGTGGCGTTCCCGCGCTGGTTGCTGTGTATCAAGACAAATCCGGCTCCGCCCGCGACATCGCCTTGTCGTACGCCAGCGCCATTGGTAGCGGCCGTGCCGGTATCATCGAAACCAACTTCCGCGAAGAAACCGAAACCGACTTGTTCGGCGAGCAAGCCGTTCTGTGCGGTGGTGCTGTTGAGCTGATCAAAGCCGGTTTTGAAACACTGGTTGAAGCAGGTTACGCCCCTGAAATGGCTTACTTCGAGTGCCTGCACGAGCTCAAGCTGATTGTCGACCTGATCTACGAAGGCGGCATTGCGAACATGAACTACTCGATTTCGAACAACGCTGAATATGGTGAATATGTTACTGGCCCGCGTATCGTTACCGAAGACACCAAGAACGCAATGCGTCAGGTTCTGAAGGACATCCAGACCGGCGAATATGCCAAGAGCTTTATCCTGGAAAACCAGGCTGGCGCACCGACACTGATTTCGCGTCGTCGCATCAATGCTGAATCGCAAATCGAACAGGTGGGTGGCAAGCTGCGCGCCATGATGCCCTGGATTGCGGCCAACAAGCTGGTTGACCAGTCCAAGAACTAACGCTCCGGCTAAAAACTGGCGGGGTCAGGTCGCATGCCAGGCTTGCAAGACCTGGCCCCGCTGTTTTTTTGCCTTTTAATCTATGCACAAACCTTCCTATCCGCACCCCATCATTGCCCGTGAAGGCTGGCCATTTCTGGCCGGTATCGTGGCTATTTCCATTCTGGTTACCTTCTGGTCGCCGGCGGTGTCCGTCATTTTCTGGCTGTTGTCGCTGTTCGTCCTGCAATTTTTCCGTGATCCGGCCCGTATGGCGCCTGACGGTGAAAACAATGTGCTCAGTCCGGCCGATGGTCGTATTGTGGCGGTTGAAGAGGTCGATGACACCTATGCTGGCCGACGTGCGCTCAAGATCAGTGTGTTCATGAATGTTTTCAACGTGCACTCCAACCGGGCGCCCGTGACGGGCACGGTGGTGTCCGTTGATTATTTTCCTGGCAAGTTTGTCAATGCCGCGCTCGACAAGGCTTCGCTCGAAAACGAGCGGAATGCGACGGTCATTCGCGCTGCATCGGGGCATGTGGTGACTGCGGTCCAGGTCGCTGGTCTGGTCGCCAAGCGCATTCTTTGTTACGCTAAACCGTGTGACCAACTGTTTGCAGGGCAGCGTTATGGCTTCATCCGGTTTGGATCGAGGGTCGATGTTTACCTGCCTCTGGGGTCGCGTCCGCGTGTCTCTATTGGTGACAAGGTCAGTGCGACCAGCACGGTTCTGGCCGAACTGCCCGAACAGCCCGCTGTCTGAGTACGACAGCGCTTGCCGAACACGCTCTCCCGAGTCTGACTATGCCTAATTCCTTTTCCGACGAAACCCGGCGCCGACGCAGCATTTACCTGCTGCCCAATGCGTTCACGACGGCTAACCTGTTTGCGGGGTTTTATGCCATTGTCCAGGCGATCAATGGTCGCTATGAACTGGCGGCCATCGCCATTTTCATGGCGATGGTATTTGACGGGATGGATGGGCGGGTCGCCCGTCTGACCAACACCCAGTCGGCATTTGGTGAGCAATATGATTCATTGTCCGACATGACTTCGTTTGGTATCGCGCCTGCGCTGATCATCTACGAGTGGTCATTGCAGGGGCTCGGGCGTTGGGGTTGGCTGGCTGCATTTATTTATGTGGTGGGGGCAGCGTTGCGTCTGGCCCGTTTCAACACCAATATTGCGGTTGTCGACAAGCGTTTTTTTCAAGGTTTGCCCAGTCCTGCCGCCGCCGCATTGGTGGCAGGGTATATGTGGCTGGCTGTCGATAACAAGTTTGCGTTGCAAGACCACACCATTGCCTGGGTTGGTTTTACCCTGACGGTTTATGCCGGTATTGCCATGGTGACCAATTTGCCGTTCTACAGCGGAAAGTCATTTGCCTTGGGCCGTAGCGTCCCGTTCTGGGGTATTTTGGTGGTGGTGGCGGCTTTTGTGTTCGTCTCCAGTGATCCTCCGCTGGTCTTGTTTGGTTTGTTTGTGGTGTATGGCCTGTCGGGTTGGGGGTGATGTTGTGGCGTATACGCAAGGCGCGCCAGTTGGGGGCCCGTCGCGCCTGAGCCTGAAAATGCGGTGGCTGAAATGCCGGCGCGTTATACCTGAATAATGTGCGGGCCCAGATCAGGGCCCGGGTCCAGATCCTTAATTCCACCACCAGCTGTCGGCTTCATAACGGGGGTCCGGGCCGGGGTGGAAACGGGTTACCTGTTCGCCGTCCCGGCCCAGGTAAACATGCATCAGCGAATACCACACGCCATCTTGCATGTAGCGCCAGCTCCAGACAATCTGCAACGATGACGGTAGCCCCACTGCTGTTTTTTCTGCGGGGGGCCGAATTCGCACAACAGCTGCTCAGGGGTCCAGGTACCTGTGTTCAGAACCTGGAAATGAGCATCGGTCAGCAGCTGTGTGACCGGGCCGACACGGCCTTCAGTATCTGTAGTCGTACCCCAGGCCTCCTGTCCCCCGGTTGCTGGCTCCAGATCAGCCGTTGCCCGCCGGTGCCCAGAGGGCAGGTCAATGTCGGTTGACCGAATTGTTGTATGACCTGTGTAACCGGGGTGCCCGGGGTGACTGTCTTGATGCTCACGCAGGCGGTCAGCGCCATACCGGCGCTGCTGGCCAGAATGCACGCCAGGATTCGACGCAAGCGTTGAGTGTGGCGATAGGGCGGGGTGGCGACAGTATGGTGTGTCATCGAGGTTCCTGTAGTCGAAAGGCTATTGCCCGGGGCGGTGCGTCATGCAGGCCATCTTGTGAAGGCGTCGGCCAGCAAATTCTACCGAATCCGTTATAATGGCGGGTGCCTTGCGCAAGTTGCGGGGCAACACGCGTATTTTTTCAATTCACGTCAGGGCACCTCGGCCCTGTCGCCAGTCAAAGAGGTCAATTATGTCCGTAGCCGACATCAAAAAATCCGACATCGTTTCACAATTCCAGCGCGCCCAGGGCGACACAGGTTCTCCTGAAGTACAGGTTGCATTGCTGACAGCCCGTATCAACGAACTGACCGGTCACTTCAAAGAGCACAAAAAGATCACCACTCGCGTCGTGGCCTGCTGCGTATGGTCAGCCGCCGTCGCAAGCTGCTTGATTACCTGAAGGGTCGTAACCCCGATGCATATCGCGCACTGATCGAAAAACTCGGTCTGCGTAAGTGATATCTGGGGCGGGTTCCCCACGATGTACAACCGTGCCTGCCACGAGCGCTCCTCGTGGTGCGCACGGTTTTTTAATTGTAAGGATCATCAATAATGTTCAATAAAGTGACCAAGTCGTTTCAGTACGGCCAGCACACCGTGGTACTTGAAACGGGCGAAATTGCCCGTCAGGCCAGTGGTGCTGTAGTTGTCTCGGTTGACGACACTGTTGTGTTGGCTACCGTTGTTGCGGCCAAGAAGGCCAAGCCCGGTCAAGATTTTTCCCGCTTACGGTTGATTATGTCGAAAAAACCTATGCAGCCGGTCGCATCCCGGGCGGTTTTTCAAACGCGAAGGCAAGCCGTCCGAAAAGGAAACCCTGACATCCCGCCTTATCGATCGCCCGTTGCGTCCGTTGTTCCCGGAAGGGTTCTACAACGATGTCCAGGTCATCATTCATACTTTGTCGGTTAATCCTGAAGTTGATCCCGATATCCCCGCCATGATTGGCGCATCGGCAGCTCTGGCAATTTCCGGTATTCCATTCAATGGCCCCATCGGCGCTGCTCGTGTTGGCTACATTAATGGTCAATACGTGCTGAACCCGACTACATCGCAGCTGAAATCTTCCGACATGGATCTGATTGTTGCGGGTACTGAAGCGGCTGTTCTGATGGTTGAGTCCGAGGCCCGCCAGCTTTCGGAAGAGCTGATGCTGGGCGGTGTGGTATTTGGTCATGACCAGATGCAAGCCGCGATCAATGCCATCCATGATCTGGTTGCCGAAGCCGGCAAGCCCGAGTGGGAATGGCAGGCGCCTGCCAAAAATGAAGCGCTTATCACTGCCGTCAAAGCGGCCGCAGGGGATGAGCTCGTTGCAGCTTATCAAATTCGCGAGAAGCAGGCGCGTACTGACGCAGTGCGCGCTGTCTATGCCAACGTCAAGGCCAGGCTCGAAGAGCATGCTGCCGCCAAAGAAGAAGCAGCACCCGATTCGGTCGAGGTCGAAAACATTCTGTTCGACCTCGAATCGGCGATTGTGCGTACCCAGATCTTGTCGGGTGAACCCCGCATCGATGGTCGCGATACCCGTACGGTTCGCCCCATCAGCATCCGTCTGGGCGTGTTGCCCCGTGCGCACGGCAGCGCCCTGTTTACGCGTGGTGAAACCCAGGCACTGGTGGTTGCCACACTGGGTACCAAGCAAGACGAACAAATTATCGATTCGATCATGGGCGAGTCCCGTGACCGCTTTATGCTGCACTACAACATGCCTCCGTTTGCAACGGGCGAAACCGGGCGTTTTGGTGTGCCCAAGCGCCGTGAAATCGGTCATGGTCGTCTGGCCAAGCGTTCGCTGGTGTCAACGCTGCCGGCAGCCGATGAATTTCAGTACACCATCCGTATTGTTTCCGAAATCACCGAGTCCAACGGGTCGTCGTCGATGGCTTCGGTTTGTGGCGGCTCGTTGGCCATGATGGATGCCGGCGTGCCCGTCAAAGAGCACGTGGCCGGTGTCGCCATGGGCCTGATCAAGGACGGCGGCAAGTTTGCGGTACTGACCGACATTCTGGGTGATGAAGACCACCTGGGCGATATGGATTTCAAAGTGGCCGGTACCGTCAATGGTATTACCGCGCTGCAAATGGACATCAAGATCCAGGGTATTACCAAAGAAATCATGCAGGTGGCATTGGCCCAGGCCCGTGAAGGGCGTCTGCACATTCTGGGCAAGATGCAGGAAGCCATTGATGGCTCCCGCACCGAGTTGTCGGCATTTGCACCCCGCATGATCACGGTTAAGATCAACCCTGAAAAAATTCGCGATGTCATCGGCAAAGGTGGTGCGACCATTCGTGCCCTGACCGAAGAAACCGGAACGCAAATCGACATTGGCGATGATGGCACCATCACGATTTCCAGTGCCGATCTTGATCGTGCCCATGAAGCGGAACGCCGCATCAAAGAACTGACCGCCGACGTTGAAGTTGGTCAAGATTACGAAGGTCCGGTTTTACGTCTGCTTGACTTTGGCGCTATCGTTCAGGTCTTGCCGGGGCGTGATGGCTTGCTGCACATTTCTGAAATTGCCAACTACCGTATCAACAACATCAATGACGTACTCAAGGTGGGGCAGACCGTCAAGATCAAGGTCATCGAGGCCGATGACAAGGGTCGTTTGCGTTTGTCCATGAAACCGTTGGGTGGCATTGAAGCCCGAGGCGGCCCGGCCGGCCCTGCGCCGACGGCAGCCCCCGAGGCGTAATATCCATCGCCACTAACGGGCGTCTTCGTGCGCCCGTTCCGTGTGCCGCAGGCACAAAAAATGCAGTCTTCGGGCCGCGTTTTTGTGCCTTTTTTGTGAGTATTGTCAGAAGGAGTCAGACACATGTTCCCATCCCGGCTTTCCGAAGGTTATCAAAGTTTTCTTGACGGCCGCTTCCAGACTGAAAGCAGCCGTTACCAGAAGCTGGCAGAAAAAGGTCAGAACCCTGAAATCATGTTGATTGGTTGTTGCGATTCGCGGGTTTCACCTGAGGTCATTTTTGATGCCGGCCCCGGTGAAATGTTTGTGGTCCGTAACGTGGCCAATCTTGTACCGCCTTACGAGTCGGGTAGCGAGTCGCATCATGGCACCAGTGCGGCCATCGAGTTCGGCGTCAATGGTCTGAATGTCAAGCACATTGTGGTGCTGGGCCACGCATCGTGCGGGGGCATCAAGGCGTTTCATGATCGCGCCGAGCCGCTGAGCCAGGGTGATTTCATCCGTAAATGGATGTCGCAGATTGAGCCGGTTGCCCAACGTCTGGGCGGGTCAACGGGTGACTACAAGAATGATCTGAAACGACTGGAACTGGCGGTTGTTGAAGAGAGTTTGCGCAACCTGATGACGTTTCCGTTCATTCGCCGGCGTGTTGAACGTGGCGAGCTTGAATTGCACGGTACCTATTTCGGTGTGGCTACCGGTGTCCTGTTCTTGCGAAACCCGGACACCGGTGAGTTCAAGCCGTGTCTTAATGCGCCAGTTGTGGGGTAGTGGGTTGGCTGCCGCCCCGGGTATGGGCATGAGAGCCGCCCTGGGCCTGGGAGTTGCCCCCGCCCTGGTGGTCGTTCTGGTCAAGGCGGAAAACAGAGACGGCCTCGACCAGGTCATCTGATTGCTCGCGCAGGCTGGCGGCCGCAGCGGCCATTTCTTCAACCAGCGCCGAGTTCTGCTGGACGGCCTGGTCCATTTGCGTAACGGCATCGGCGATCTGGCCGACCCCTTGTTGCTGTTCGGTGCTGGCCGCGCTGATTTCACGCATGATGTCGGTCACGCGCTGGATACTTTGTACGACTTCTGACATGGTCGTGCCGGCCCGATGCACCAGCTCAGTGCCATTTTCAACGCGTTGCACGCTGTCGTTGATCAGTTCGCGGATTTCTTTGGCGGCCGCCGCACTGCGCGCAGACAAGCTGCGCACTTCTGATGCCACAACGGCAAAGCCTTGGCCGTGCTCACCGGCACGCGCGGCTTCTACAGCGGCGTTCAGCGCCAGAATATTGGTCTGGAACGCGATGCTGTCGATAACGCTGATGATGTCGGCGATGCGGCGTGACGAGTCATTGATGCCTTGCATGGTGTCAACCACTTCAGAGACGACCTGGCCGCCTCGTTCAGCGACAGCGCTGGCCTGTGAGGCCAGTTGGTTTGCTGTGCCGGCGTTGTCGGCATTCTGGCGTACGGTGGCTTCCAGCTCTTCCATGGAAGCTGCCGTTTCGGTTAGTGCGCTGGCCTGGCTTTCGGTGCGTGCGCTAAGGTCCTGGTTGCCTTGGGCGATTTGCGCACTGGCAGAGGCCAGGCTATAAGCGTCGGCACGAACAGTGCCGACAACGCGGGTCAGCCCTTCGGTGATTCGGTTGATCGAACCCATCAGGTGACCAATTTCGTCCTGGCGGTCGATGTGCATTTGAACCGTCAGGTCGCCGGTGGAAATGGTTTCTGCGACGGTACCCACTGCACCCAGCGGTTTGACGATCAGGACCTTGATCAGCCAATACCACAGAATCGATACCAGCACGAGTGCAATCAGGCCGATAAGGATAAAGGTGTTGATCAGCGCGGTGATTTCCCGGGTGTACTCTTCAGAGTAGGTGCCGCCGGCGATGATCCATTCCCAGGGTTCGTAGTAGGTGAATGCGACCAGCTTTTCACGCGGGGCTTTTTCCCCGAGGGCGGTATTGATCCAGGGGTAGTGCATGTACCCCTCACGCTGTTGCATCAGGTCGCGAATGAATTCGCGCCCGTCGGCATCTTTCGACGTGATGACATTTTGCCCCTCTTGGGCAGGGTGAATCACAAGCTCGCCGTATTTCGGCCCTTTGGTGGCATTCAGTACGTAGTAATACCCCGTTTCACCCACTTTCAACGCCCTGATTTTCTCTTTGAGGGTGGTCAGGAAGTCGGAGAAATCGAGGCCAACGAAGGTTAGCCCGATGATGTTGCCCTTTTCGATGATGGGCTCGTAATGTGTCATGTACTGGCGGCCAAATAGTTCGGTCAGGCCCGTGTGCGATTGGCCGGCCATGGCCGCAATATAGCCTGGGTTGTTGCGGTCGAGCAGGGTACCGACGGCACGTTCATTCTTTTCATTGACCAGCGCCGTGGTGATGCGTACGAAATCGTTATCGACCCGCGCCATGATGGTTGACATTGCACCGGTGGTGTTGCGGAACTGGTCGACCAGGTCGTAAGTTTCGTTGATTACAAACCCGTCATGCAAGAATATCGGCGCCTTCTGTCCGTTGATTTCCATGAACGCCGGTGAGACGTCCAGGCGACCACCCAATTGCTTGTGCAAGGCTTCGGAAATTTTCCGGGTTCTGACACGCAGATCGTAGTCGAATGCCGCAATAAGGTCTTTGAGCATTGTGCTGCGCACCATCATTTCGCGTTCTTCGCGCGATTCGATGGCATTGGACACGGAATAGCTGATCAGTGAAATCAGGGCGCCGGTGAGTATCGCGAAAAGAACAAAGTTGGTGACTGAAAGCTTCAGCCCCAGCCCCAGGCGTTTCCATAGCATTGTCATAGGTTTGATGTGTCTCGTGATTATGGTTATAGAGCCGGCCTGATGGACAGCCCGGTTAACGTCAGATCATGGAAGCGTTGCAAACAGGTAGCCAGCGTGAGCTGGCGGGTTTGCGGTATGTGACATCCCGATTGCCAATGGTAACAAGATTGGTAGGGAAGGTATAGAAAGGGTATGCCCGTGACGCAAAAAAGCCCGCTCAATGGTGGGCTGATTTGCTTGAAATGCGGAACATTGACTGCGGAATAATGCGGAACATATGCAATTGTCTGACAGGCAGTGTCGTGCAAGTCGTTGAGTTTACTGGTGCGTCCAGCCGGAATCGAACCGGCACGCCCAAAGGGCGAGAGATTTTAAGTCTCTTGCGTCTACCAATTCCGCCATGGACGCGAAGGCCGACATTATGACACAAATAGGCGTGAATCCTTTATGGGATCCGTGTTGCGGGGTTGGCACCCGCCCGTCGGCGGGCTGTACGTAAGGCTGAAACGCTTGTCGGGGGCGCGTACAGGTTCCATAATCGCGGCTTCGGCCTGATGAAACAGGCTTGGGCCGTATGGCGGCAAAATTCAAACATGCATTAAACACAGGGTGTAACCATGAATGTGATTGTGATTGGCTCGGGGATCAACGGGCTGGTGTCTGCCGCTGAGCTGGCGCTCAAAGGGCATGCCGTGACGGTGCTTGAGCGGCTTGACCGTCCGGGCGGCGCGGTGCGTACCGAGGCCCTGACGCTACCCGGCTTTCGCCACGATGTGGCGGCCATGAACCTGTCGATGTTCGCCGGATCAGGCTTTCACAAGACGCATGCGGCCACTCTGGCGACTCATGGCCTTGAGTTTGTGCCGGTGAACCGGCCTTTTGCGTCCGTATTCCCGGGCGGTGATTATTTTGGGGTGTCGATGGACCTTCAGGAAACGTTGGCCACGATTCCCGACCCGGACGATCAGGCGGCCTGGAAGGCAGGTCTTGAGGCATTTCCGGGCAAAGCGGGTGCCCTGGTGTCGCTATTGTCTGCGCGTATGACCAAAGGGGCTTGACCAAGGCGGGTTGGCAGGTGCTGCGCAGCCAGGGGTTGAGGGCACGCTTGATCTGTTGAAACTGCTGGTGTCCTCTCCCAGAAACTGGGTTGAGCAGACGTTCCGCGATCCTCGCCTGCATGCGGCGCTGGCCACCTGGGGTTGCACCTTGATTTTGCACCGGATATTTCCGGTGGGGCCATTTTTCCGTTCCTGGAAAGTTTTGCCGGGCAGGCCATGGGCATGGTGATCGGGAAAGGGGCGCAGACACGGTTACCCGGGCCTTGGTCAAGGTTATTGAATCGCGTGGCGGTCAGGTCAGGTGCAGCGCCGAGGTGACCCGTATCGATGTTCAGGCGGGCGTTGTCAAAGGCGTGGTGCTGGCCGGTGGTGAGTCGCTGCCGGCTGATCGTGTGATTGCCAATGTGGCTCCGGGCCTCTTGATGCGGCTTTTGTCAGGGCAAACGACCGACCGTCGTTTCGATCGTGGCATGAAGGATTTCAGGCATGCGCCAGGCACCATGATGATTCATCTGGCATTGTCTGATTTGCCGAACTGGCAGGCCGGGGCGTTGCGCAAGTTTGCCTACGTTCATATCGGGCCGACGCTGGATGACCTGTCGCGTACGTATCAGCAGGCGATGGCGGGTCTGCTGCCTGATGCACCCGTATTGGTGGTGGGGCAGCCTACGGTGTTTGACCCTCGCGCGCGCCGGAAGGGCAGCATACGCTATGGGTTCAGGTGCGTTGCTTGCCTGCAGAAATCCGTGGTGACGCCGCAGGCCAGATCCAGGGGCGTCATTGGGCTGACATCAAAGAAGCGTACGCTGACCGGGTCATTGCCCAGATTGAACAGTATGCCCCGGGGCTGGCCGGGCAGGTGCTGGGTCGCCACGTGGTTTCACCACTCGACCTTGAGGCCGAGAATCCGAATCTCGTGGGTGGTGATCAGGTCTGCGGGTCGCATCATTTGTCACAGAATTTCCTGTTCCGTCCGGTACGCGGATTTGCCGATGGCCACACCCCGGTGAAGGGGCTGTTCATGGTGGGGGCCGCCGTCTGGCCGGGTGGTGGCACCGGCGCAGGCTCAGGCTTCATGGTGGCTCAGGATTTACGCTAATTATCGGGTTAACACCAGTGGGTAGTTCAATCTTCAACCTTTAATATGTAAAACGAAATACGGCTTTGCGCTTTGTAAACAAAATTAACAGGCGCAAAGCCATCGTCCCCCACTAAAGGAAGTTATCCATGACTCATACCAGACGCGACTTTTTGCAGCTTAGCCTGGCCGCTGCAGGCGTTTCAGCCATTGGCATGCCAGCCTTTGCCCAGCAAGCGGGCAAAGACCTGGTCATCGCCTACAGCACGGGTATCCCCAGCTGGGACCCCACCACGGGTCCCAATGGCGTGAGCCCCAAGATCCAGGCCTTGTATTTGTCGGTTTTTGATCACTTTATCCAGCAGAATCCTGACCTCAGCTTTGCGCCCGGCATTTTGACCGAGTGGGGTTTTACCGATAACAACACCAAGGTGCGCATGGTGGTTCGTGACGGTGTGAAGTGGCACGATGGTTCCGACCTTACCGCAGAAGATGTGGCATGGTCACTGCAGCGTGCCGGCGATCCCGCAACCGGCAACCCGGGCAATTTCGTCTGGAAGAATCTTACCAATATCCAGGCCAATGGCAATGTGGTTACCGCTGACCTGACCCAGTTTGAACCCACTATTTTCAAATGGATGGCGTTCCTGACGGGTTACGTGATGCCCAAAGCCTACTACGAGCGCGTCGGTGCCGAAGGTTTTGAAAAGGCGCCGATTGGCAGCGGTCCGTACAAGGTAGACGCCTACGAGCGTGGTGCCTACGTGCGTCTGGTGGCTCACAAAGATTACTGGGGTCCAAAGCCGGCATTCGACGTCGTAACCATCAAGTTCGTGCCCGATGCGGCCAGCCGTGTGGCTGAAGTCGAGTCCGGCAACGCGCACGTCACCATGGAAATTCCGTACGAAGAGTACGATCGTCTGCGCAAGAAACCCGGTCTCAAGGGCGAGGCATTCCCGATCGCCGACATCGGCATGATCTTCCTGAATGACGTTGGCCCGATGCTCGACAAGAACGTCCGCCTGGCGGCTCATCATGCCATCGACAAGAAACTTATTGTTGACCGTCTGCTGCGCGGCTATGGTGTGCCCCTGTCGACGCTTGATGCGCCCGAATACGATGCGTTTGATCCCAACCTCAAATTCGAATACAACCCTGAAAAGGCCAAAGAGCTGCTTGCTGCGTCCGGGTATTCACCTGAAAAACCGGTCAAATTCAAGATTCAGACCACACGCGGTTACAAGCCCAAAGACTACGAGATGATCCAGGCGATTGTCGGCATGTGGCGCCGTGTCGGTATCGATGCCGAAATCGAGATCTACGAAATGGCCAAGCACTTTGAACTGCGTCCTGCCGATGCCCTGGCTCCGGCGGCGTTCTACAACTGGGGCAACGCGATTGGTGACCCCACAACGTCTACCGGTCACTCGATGTTCGGCCCGTCGCCGCACTCGGTCTGGGATTCGCCCGATCTGATCGAAAAAATTGCGCCGTTGTGGGTAATTGCCGATGAAAAAGAGCGTATCAAGGGCTGGCGTGATGTCAGCGAGTACATCATGCAAAACGGTTATGTCATTCCGTTGATTCAGTACGTCTTGCCTGTCATCCATTCCGACAAGGTCGTGGTGCCCCCGAACGCGGCGGGCGATGTCACGCCGCAGTCGATCAAGCCGGCTTGATATAACGCTTCATGCCGTTGCGGGTGGCCCCACGGGCCACCCGTCCCATCTCTTCAACAACGTTGCTGCATTCATGTTGAAATCCATTTTAATGCGCCTGGCCACGATGCTCGTCACGCTGGCCGGAGTCGCTATTGTTGTCTTTATATTGATTCGCGTGGCGCCGGGTAACCCGATTGCCATGATGATTTCCCGGGCGCTACCGAAGCCGATATTGCCCAGCTCACCGCGCTGTACGGTCTTGACAAGCCATTGGTCCAGCAATTTTTTATCTGGATCGGGGTGTGCTCCAGGGTGATTTTGGTACGTCCATCAGTTTCAAGCAGCCGGTATCGTTGCTGGTGCTTGAACGTTTGCCTGCCACGCTTGAGTTGTCCATTCTGGCGCTTCTGATTGCGTTGGCCATTGGCGGTTTCACGGCCGTTCTGGGTGCGAAAGAACGAGGTCGAACGCCAGAGGCGGCAGTTGATCTGTTTAACGGTGCTACCTTGTCCATCCCCGATTTTTGTGGGGTCTGTTGCTGATCTTGCTGTTTGGCGTGCTGTGGCCGGTGTTCTTTATTTCTGGTCGTATTTCTCCGTCGCTGGATCTGGGTTTCACTACCAATTTCTATTTTTTGAAGCATTGGTGCGCTTGCGTTTTGATGTGCTGCGCGATCTGCTCGCGCACATGTTGATGCCTGCGCTGTCACTGGCGCTACCGCTGGCCGCCATCATTTCGCAATTGCTCAAGCAGAGCCTCAAAGATGTGCTTCAGCTTGACTACACCGTATTGGCCCGTGTCCGCGGCTTCACCGAAACGCAAGTCATTCTGCGTGAAGCCTTGCGCAATGCGGCACTGCCGACACTGACGTTGGTGGGTGTGCAGTTCACCTTCCTGATCGGTGGCACGGTCATTGTTGAGCGCCTGTTTGCATATGAAGGGCTGGGGAACATGGCGATTGACGCGGTCATCAACCGCGATTTGCCGCTGATTCAGGGCATTGTCCTGATGTTCGCTTGCCTGTTCATTCTGGTGAACCTTGTGGTTGACCTTTTGTATACCTTCCTGAATCCGAGATTGCGTCATGGCTGAAGCAACTGTAAATGCCGTTCCCTCCGAGCCACGGGCGCGGTATCGTAAAAAATATGCGGCTCTGGTTGTCGGCCTCATGGCTGATCCTGGTGGCCCTGATTGCCATTCTGGCGCCGTTGCTGGCACCGCATAACCCGCTTGAGCAAGACCTCATGCTCGAGCGTTTGCCGCCGATTGGTTTTTCGGGCTATGAAGCCGGCTATTTTCTGGGTACTGACAGCCTGGGTCGCGATGTCTTGTCACGCGTCATGTACGGGGCGCAAATTGCCCTGACGGTTGCCCTGATCGCTGCAACGGCAGCCTGCATTTTCGGGTCTGTATTGGGCTTGCTGGCGGGCTATTTTGGCGGCTGGGTTGATCGTGTGGTTTCCCGCCTGATTGAAATCTGGATGGCCTTTCCGCCCGTGCTGTTTTCCATTTTGTTGGTGGCGGTTCTGGGTGCCGGTCTGACGTCCGTGATTCTGGCGATTGCCATCATTGACTGGACACGTTTCGCTCGGGTGATTCGTGCCGAAACCATGGTGCAAAGCCGTATGGATTACGTGCAGTCAGCCCGTATCGGTGGTGCAACGCGCCTGGGTACGCTGGTGGGCGAGGTCGTGCCCAATGTGTTGCCCACCATCATTGCCTTGCTGTCACTTGAAATGGGGGTCGCTGTCATCGTCGAGGCGATTTTGAGTTTCGTCAATTTGTCGATCTCGTCCGACTCGCCAACCTGGGGGGCATGATTGCCGAGGGCCGTGCAACGATTCACTTTGCCTGGTGGGTGCTGGTTGTTCCGCTGATTGTCCTGTTCCTGACGGTGCTGTCCTTCAGCCAGTTGGGTGAAGGCCTGAAAGATCAATTCGACCCCTTGGCACGGTAAGTATCATGACCTCTGAAAAAAATGAATCAACACGATGATGTCCGTCAGCCTACACTGGAAGTCAAGGGGCTTAACGTGGCTTTGCGCGGTGGTCCGCGCTTGTTGCGCGATGTGTCGCTGACCGTTTATCCCGGCGAGGTACGTGCCCTGGTGGGCGAAAGCGGTGCCGGTAAAAGCATGATCGGCAAGGCCGTGCTGGGGGTACTGCCCACCAGCACTCAAATTACGTCAGGTCAGATCCTGCTGCAGGGCGAAGATCTGGGCAACCTGAGCCCGGCGCGGCGTCGTCAGACCGTGGCTTCGGTGGCCTCACTGATTCCGCAAGATCCGCTGACAGCCCTGAATCCGTCGCGACGTATCGGGGTGCAGATTACCGAACGTCTGGTCAAACGCCTGGGGTGGAGTTCTGCCGATGCCGAGGCCCGTGCCCTTGAGCTGCTCGATCGGGTGCGTATCCGTGATCCCAAACGTGTCCTGGTGTCGTATCCTCATGAGCTTTCGGGGGCATGCGTCAGCGGGTTCTGATTGCCGCAGCGTTTGCGCCACGGCCCAAACTGATTGTGGCTGACGAGCCGACCACGGCACTTGACGTTACAGTGCAAAAGCAGATTTTGCGCCTGATTCGCGAATTGCAGGCTGAATCAGGGACGGCGGTACTCTTTGTGACCCACGATATGGGTGTGGTGGCCAAGATCAGCCAGACCGTGACGGTGCTGTTTGCCGGGAAAATCATGGAAAGTGCGCCGACGCGCGATGTGTTCGCCAACCCGCAACACCCGTACACGCGTGCTCTTATTGGTGCCACTCCGCGCTATACCCACCCTGATGAGCCGCTTAAACCCGTGCCGCCAGAGCTTATTACTACGCTTAAAAGGAAATTGCCCTCGCTGATATGAACGGAGCTGCCCATGTCTGAACCCTTGTTTCAGGTCAAGGACCTGCGTCTTTCCTTGCCGGACATGTCGCGCAAGAAATTGTTCGGGCCCGCTCCTCGTATTGATATTCTCAAGGGTCTGACTTTTAATTTGCCCAAAGGCGAGATTGTCGGCATTGTGGGTGAAAGTGGTTCCGGCAAGTCCACCCTTGGGCGTGTTCTGGTGCGGCTGCTGTCGGCGTCCTCTGGTCAGGTACTGTTCAGGGGGCAAGATATCGGACGTTTGCCGGAAGAGCAGATCAAACCGTTGCGGCGTGATCTGCAAATGATTTTCCAGGATCCGATGTCATCACTGAATCCGCGCCATACGATCGGTCACATCGTTGCAGCGCCGATCGAGCGTTATGGTTTTCGTGATTCGAAAATGTTGGCCCTTGAGGCCCTGGAGCGGGTCGGCCTGCCCGGGGCGTTTGCGCAGCGATATCCCCATGAGTTATCGGGTGGGCAGCGTCAGCGTGTGGGTATTGCGCGGGCGATTGCATTGAATCCGGCGTTCATTCTGGCCGATGAAATTGTTTCGGGTCTCGATGTGTCTTCGCAGGCGCAGGTATTGGCCTTGTTGCAAGATCTTGCTGCCGACATGAATCTGACCATTGCATTCATCAGTCATGATTTGTCGGTCATACGTACGGTATGTTCACAAGTGATTGTGCTCAACCATGGCGAAATTGTGGATGCAGGCCCTTGCGAGCAGGTTTTCAATGCGCCGCAAAGCGAGATCACCCGAACCCTGATCGATGCGATCCCATTGCCCGAGCTTGATGACCACTGGCTGGAGCAAGTTGCATTGGATGAGGCCTGACACGTTTGAACGCTGCAGATCTGGTGCGGCCGACAGGCCGGGACATTGTCAGATTTGCTTGCATAGTAACTGTTCATGGTGCTGTGCGACAAAATGAAATCGGGGTAAGCTGAACGGGTATCATTCACCCGTTTGGCTTTTAGCCGTCCAGGTTACCCCATGTTCATTTTTCAGGGCACATCATGCTGGCCATAGACCTGGTCAAGAACGTCGCACTGCTGGTTGCACTGGTTGTGCTGTTTCAGGTCGCAATTCCCTATCGCGCGCGCAATGCCCGCGATGGCAGGGTAGTTTTCGGGGTTTTGCTGGGGCTGGGTGGCGTGGCCGTCATGCTGGCACCGGCCGACTATGGCAATGGCATCATTTTTGATGGTCGTACCATCTTGCTGTTTGTGGGGGCTGTCTTCGGCGGCCCTTGGGTGGCGGCCATCGGCGCCGCCATCATGGGCCTGTACCGCTGGTCACTGGGTGGCACCGGCGTGTGGGTTGGTTTGTCCACAATCGCCATGTCGGGTGTTGTCGGCAGCCTTTACCATGTCTGGCGGCTGCGCACTGGCGCACCCGTTTCTGCCTGGCAGGCCTGGTTGGGCGGGCTGGCGGTACACACCATCATGCTCCTCATGTTCCTGCTCTTGCCTGGCGGGGTGGGGTGGGGCATTATCAGGGAAATCTGGTTGACAGTCTTGCTGGCCTACCCGCTTGCCACCATGGTAGTTTGTCTGTTGTTTCAAGATTATGACGAGCGCGAGCGTTCCAGGGCGCGTCTTCACCGGTTGGCCTACTACGATGGCCTTACCGGGTTGCCCAATCGCCAGTTCATGCTGGGGTATTTGCAGCAGCAGCTCGAGGCGGCCGTTGTGGGTGCACGTTACGGGGCCTTGCTGCTTATCCATCTTGACAGGTTTTCCCGTTACAACGATGCGCGTGGCCATGATTTTGGCGATCGGCTGCTGGTGAAGGTGGCGCGGCGACTGCAAGTCTGTATAACCGAAAAGGCCGAGTTGGCGCATCTGACCGGCAGCGAGTTTCTGGTGCTGGCAGAAGCCTTGTTTGACACAAGGGCCGAGGCGGGCACAGAGGTTGCGGCATTATTGGCTCGCATACGCGAGACCATGAGACAGCCTTTTGATATTGATGGTATTCAGGTTTCGGTGTTGTCCAGTATCGGTATCAGTTATTTCCCCGTTTCTGAAACCGATACGGCGGGCGAGGTTTTGCGTCGCGCCGATACCGCGATGCATCGGGCCAAGGTCAGCGGGGGAATCGCAGCGTCGTTTACGAGCGTTCCATGTCAACGGTGGCCGAGCGCCAGTTCCATCTCGAGCGTGAGCTGCGAGCCGGAATTCCGGCCGGTCAGCTGCGTGCCTATCTGCAATCGCAGGTCGATGCCGCCGGACGGGTGGTTGGCGCCGAGGCGCTGGTACGCTGGGAGCACCCCGAGTTGGGTCTTGTATCACCGGCTTCATTCATCCCGTTGGCCGAGGAAACCGATCTTATCGTTGATGTCGGCAACTGGATGCTCGACCGCATTTGCACGTTGCAGGGGCAGGGCGCGTTTCCGGCGACGGAAGGCTTTCGGGTGTCCATAAATATCAGCCCCCGGCAATTCCATCAACATGATTTTGTCGAGCACGTTCAACAGACGCTGGCCCGAACCGGGGCGTCGCCCTCGGCGCTGACCTTCGAGGTTACCGAAAGCGTGTTGATCAATGATGTGAGTGATGTGATCCAGAAAATGAAGACACTCAGTACATTGGGGATTCATTTTTCGCTGGATGATTTCGGAACCGGGTATGCGTCTCTGACCTATGTTAAAGATTTGCCGATTCACGAACTGAAAATTGACAAGGCTTTTGTCCATGAGGCGCCGGTTAATGCAGACAGTGCAGCACTGGTCGAGTCGATACTGGCTGTTGCGCGCCACATGAAGTTGGTGGTGGTTGCAGAAGGGGTTGAAACCCGGGCGCAGGTTGACTTTTTACAGTCGCGTGGCCATGCGGTGGTGTACCAGGGGTATTTGTACGGGCGTCCGCAAGACGCATCAGG
Source organism: Neopusillimonas aromaticivorans (assembly GCF_030344915.1). Lineage (GTDB taxonomy): Bacteria > Pseudomonadota > Gammaproteobacteria > Burkholderiales > Burkholderiaceae_B > Neopusillimonas > Neopusillimonas aromaticivorans. The sequence goes on from NZ_CP128233.1 coordinate 2,381,498, forward strand.
ATGGCTCGAACAGGTGAAAAATCCCCCAGGTATCGCATGCGGCAATACCCGGAGGGGCCACGCCTGAATGCCGGGTCTATATCCGGCAGTTCGAGGCCAGCTTATTTCTGAGGTGCTTTGGTAAAGCGCAGGTACGGCAGCTTGATGTCAATGCTGCCGAATTTTTCTCTGGCCTGCTCATCCGATAAGCTCAGGGCCACGATAACGTCTTGGCCGGGTACCCAGTTTGCCGGCGTGGCAATGGGCACGCCATCGGTTGCCTGAATGGCGTCAAGGGCACGCAAGATTTCGGCAAAGTTTCGGCCGACCGACATGGGGTAAGACAGGGTCAGGCGGATTTTTTTGTCGGGGCCAATAATGAAAACGGTACGCACCGTGGCGCTGTCGGCCGGCGTGCGGCCATCCGGCAAGTAGGCATTGGCAGGCAGCATGTTGTACAGCTTTGATACCTCAAGCGAGGTGTCGTCAATAATCGGAAAGTCGGCCGGTGCGCCGGCGACGGCTTCGATGTCGCGCTTCCACTTCATGTGTTCTTCAACGCTGTCAACCGACACACCCATAACCTTGGTGTTGCGCTTCGCAAATTCGGGGGCCAACTGGGCAACGGCACCGAATTCTGTGGTGCAAACCGGGGTGAAGTCTTTGGGGTGCGAGAACAGGATGGCATAGCTGTCACCGATCCAGTCGTGCAGGGTCAGCTTGCCGGCGGTGGAGTCGACGGTGAAGTTCGGAGCAATATCGTTGATTCGTAATGACATGGTTTGTCCTCGGTTGGTTTATGTATTTGACACCATATGTCATTTAAGACATAATTACATTTTTGTGTCAAATAAATGACCGCTCGGCAATGCCGTGCGGGTTCCATACGCAAGATACCTCAATGTCAAAAAAATATTGACTCTGGTCAACAAGCCTTGATAGACGGGCTGTCGGTACTTACGCTCAAAGACATACGCAAGCGGTCCGGGCAGACGCAAGAAACCATGGCGCTGGCGTTGGGGGTGGGTCAAGACACCATTTCGCGTCTGGAAAAACGCAACGACATGTTGCTGTCAACCTTGCGGCATTACGTCGAAAGCATTGGCGGGAAACTGACGTTGGTGGTTACCTTCCCGGGTCAGTCGCCGGTGCAGATCGCGCATCACGAAGCAAAAAAGAGCAAGACGTCCCAGGTTTGATGTTGATGGCAGCCTCCTGCTCAATGCCGGTGTGCTGCTGAATGTTTTGCGTTGCCCGATGGCGGCGCCTGTTCAGAAAGAGCCATGCTACCAACCCCGTATTACCTTATCGACAAGGCAGCGCTGCTGCGTAACCTTGAAATTATCAACACGGTACGTCAGCAGTCCGGAGCCAAGGTACTGCTGGCCTTGAAGTGTTTTGCCACCTGGTCAGTGTTTGACACCATGCGTCCGTTCATGGATGGCACGACGTCGTCATCGCTTTACGAAGTGAAGCTCGGCCACCAGAAGTTCGGTGGCGAAACCCATGCGTACAGCGTGGCGTTTGCCGATCATGAAATTGCCGAGGTGGTGGCTCATTGCGACAAGATTATTTTTAATTCGCTCAGTCAGCTTGAACGTTTCGGTACGGCCGCCCAGGGCAAACCCGTTGGGGTGCGTCTTAACCCCGGGGTCAGTTGCGCCGGCTTCGATCTGGCAGATCCGGCCCGGCCCTTCAGCCGTTTGGGTGAATCCAGCCTTCAGAAGCTGCTTGAGGTGTCCGGGCAGATTTCCGGCGTAATGATTCACAATAATTGCGAGAACCGCGATTTTGCACGGTTCGACGCCTTGCTGGCCGATGTCGAGCAACGTTATGGTGAATTGCTCAAGCAGCTTGACTGGGTCAGTTTGGGTGGGGGCATCAGTTTTACCGCGCCGGGGTACCCGGTAGCCGAATTTTGTGCGCGTTTGCGCCGGTTTGCCGACACCTGGGGGTTCAGGTCTATCTTGAACCTGGTGAGGCCACTGTGCGGCATACCACCACGCTGGAAGTCAGCGTGCTGGATATCGGGTTCAACGGCAAGCCGCTGGCGGTTGTCGATAGTTCTACCGAAGCCCACATGCTTGATTTGCTTATTTATCGCGAAACAGCCCCATTGGGCGAGGGGCAGGGCGATCATGTGTACGAAATCTGCGGCAAAACCTGCCTGGCGGGTGACATTTTCGGCGAGGGTCGGTTCAGCAAACCCTTGACTGTTGGCGACCGCATATCGATTGGCGATGCGGGCGGCTATACGATGGTCAAGAAAAATTGGTTCAACGGCGTCACCATGCCGTCGATTGCAATCCGGGAAACTGACGGCACAGTGCGGCAGGTCCGGGACTTTTCCTACGACGACTACGTTGCCAGCCTGTCCTAGGGCAGTTGTGGCCACAGAGTCGGTGTGACAAATCATGCCTTCGGGCGTATTAAAAGAGAAAATCACATGAAACGTAACGTTCTCATCATTGGTGCCGGCGGGGTGGCCCAGGTGGTTGCACACAAGTGTGCCCAGAATAATGCGGTGCTTGGCGATATTCATATTGCGTCGCGCACCTTGTCAAAGTGTCACCGCATTATCGATTCCATTCATGCCAAGGGCAGTATGCGGGTTGACGGCGTACTTCAGGCGCATGCGCTGGATGCGACTGATGTCGAAGCCACCAAGTTCATCATCCGGGCGACACGCAGCCAGATCGTCATCAATGTGGGTTCGCCTTTTGTAAATATGTCGGTACTGCAGGCGTGCATCGAGACCGGTGCTGCCTATATGGATACGGCGATTCATGAAGATCCACGCAAGGTGTGCGAGACGCCGCCCTGGTATGCAAACTACGAATGGAAGCGTCGCGAAGCATGTGCCAAAGCCGGTATCACGGCTGTGCTGGGAATTGGTTTTGATCCGGGGTGGTCAATGCCTATGCACGTTATGCGATTGATCATCACTTCGATACCGTTGACTCCATTGATATCATCGACATCAATGCGGGCAGTCATGGTCGGTACTTTGCCACCAACTTTGATCCTGAAACCAATTTTCGTGAATTCACCTCAACGGTGTGGTCGTGGGAAAACGGGGCCTGGAAGGCTAACCAGATGTTCGAGCACCGGAAAGAATGGGATATGCCGGTGACCGGCAAGGGTGTTACCTATCTGACGGGACACGATGAACTGCATTCGATGTCGGCCAATCTGGGTGTACCCAATATCCGGTTCTGGATGGGTTTTGGCGACCATTACATTAATGTGTTCACGGTACTCAAGAATCTGGGCTTGCTGTCAGAGCAGCCCGTTCGTACGGCACGTGGCCAAGAGGTTGTTCCCCTTGAGGTCGTCAAGGCCGTGCTGCCCGATCCGGCTTCGCTCGCACCCGATTACACGGGCAAAACGTGCATTGGTGATCTGGTCAGAGGCACCTTGAATGGCCGTCCGCACGAGGTTCTGGTGTACAACGTCTGTGACCATGCCGAAAGCTACCACGAAGTGGGCAGTCAGGCCATATCGTATACCGCCGGTGTGCCTCCGGTAGCGGCGGCGCTGCTGATCGCCGACGGCACATGGGACGTCGCCCGGATGGTGAATGTCGAAGAGCTGGACCCGGCTCCGTTGATTGCGCGTATGAATACCATGGGGCTGGTCACCCGCATCAAGTATGGTGGCATTGATCAGGTACTTGAACCCTATGTTGCACCCGCAAAATCGTTTGCTACCGATGATGTTCTGGAAGACCTCAAGTACGGTTGACTGTTCAGGCGGCCATGGGAGTAATGCATGGCCAGCTGACAGTACACGTGAAAAGGCCCGGTACTGTAGTGGTACCGGGCCTTTTAACTTTGACAGCTAACAAACGGGCAATATGCCGCTGCAACGCGAGGGCCTCATGGTGAGCGGGCCCTAGCAGCGGCAACGGTTCAGTCGTCTTGAACGTTGTGACCCAGTGCGGCACGGGGTGCTGACCAGTTTTGCTGCCCGTGGCCTTCGTGCCCGATCTTGAAGACCGAAACCGAACGGTGCAATTCTGACGCTTGTTCGCGCAGGGCCTTAGTGGCCTCGGTGGTATCGCTCACCAGTGATACGTTTTTCTGGATCATTTCATCCATGGCCGTGATGGCCTGGTTGATCTGTTGCAGACCGATGGATTGCTCCTGGCTTGCGTTCGAGATTTCCTGAACCAGTGATGTCATGGCGTCGTTGTTCTGGACAATTTCGGACATGCGCTGGCCGGCATTCTCGACCTGGGCATTACCAATGGTGACCTTGTCGACCGAGTCGTTGATGAGGGTTTTGACTTCATTGGCCGCAGAGGATGAGCGCTGCGCCAGTGCGCGGACCTCTGAGGCAACGACGGCAAAGCCACGACCGGCCTCGCCGGCACGGGCGGCCTCAACGGCAGCATTCAGGGCCAGGATGTTGGTCTGGAAGGCGATGCTGTCGATGATGCCCACGATTTCGCTGATGCGCTCAGAGGATTCATTGATCTTGCGCATGGTCTCGACCACATCGTGAACGGCTGTACCCCCGCATGAGCAACCGTGGTGGCTTTCTGGGCCATGGTTTCGGCGGCTTTGGCATTACCGGCATTCTGCTGAACGGTGGCGGTCAGCTCTTCGGTGGCTGCCGACGTTTCAATCAGGGCAGCCGCCTGTTGTTCTGTACGATCGGCCAGCTGGACGGCTTCGTCAGCAACGTGCACCGATTCTTCGGCGATGGTATCGGCGCGGGCCTTGATCTGCGAGATCAGGTTTCGCAAGTTGTCTTGCATATCGCTCAACTGGGCCAGCAGGTGAGCCACTTCATCGCGTCCGTGCGGGTGAATATCGTGGGTCAGGTCGCCGTTTGCAATCCATTTGGCTGACTGGTTGGCAGCTGCCATGCCGTTACGCAGGCGGCGCAGGCTGAGGATCATGAAAACGGTCATGGGTACGGCACCCAGCAGTACAACCAGTGTGAACAGCAAAAGCGCCGTGTCAACGCGGGCAGCTGCTTCGTTGGCTTCGGTTTTGGCGCGTTGTGTCTGGTAGTCTTGCAAGGCTTTAAGCGCCTTGAGATTGGCCGCGCCTTCGGTGCGACCCGCCACCAGGAAAGCATTCATGACGGCAGGCGAGAAATCGTCTTTTTTAATGGCCTCGACGGCATCGTTGATTTTGGTGCGCCAGGCGTCACGGGCGTTTTTGGCGGCCTGTGTCAGGCGCAGCTCGTCACCCTCGGATACCATCTGGTCTATCTTTGACCATAATTCACCGGCTAACTTCTGGTTGTTGGCAATGACATCAAGGTGCATGGCGGTCGGGTGGTCATGCAGCGTGAAGAGCGCCCCTTTGGGGTCGTGCTGAAAGGCCAGCAAAACGTTCAGCCGTGAGTCATAGAAATTGGCGGTCAGTGCGCTAACCATTTCTGCGATTTGCATGCGGTGGTCGTGTACCTGGACCAGGCTATCGCGCCCTTTGATAAGGCCGGTCGTGCCGATGACCATGACAATAATGAAAATCAGCCAGTAAATGCCGACGACCAGCCACATGCGCAGGTTAAGGGTTAAGCGATCTAACATTTGTTGTATTCAGTAAAAGTTGGCGATATTGCAAGTTTAGTAAGTAATAGTGACCGTTGCACAGCACGATTTGAGGTCGGCTTGATTAAAGTCACTTAAACCTTAAGCCCTGCTGAATTTTCAGAGGTCATGTCGCTTAAAACTGACAGCGGCTGATGGAAAGGTTCTGCCCGGAGAGCACCGGCCCGGCTGGAAAGTGCTGGTGAGTGTAGCCCGGTGACTTACGGGTGTTAACCAGCCTTTTATGGGTGCAGTTCGGTATAAAAGCTGTCGTCGACCAGTGTTCTGGATACCGGGGCAAACAGGTCTTGCCACATACGATAGGGGTCGTCGAACACGTGTCCGGACAGTTCCCGATCACCCAGAACAGTTTGCAGGTAGGCCAGCGCACCGTCAATTGAGAAAATGTTTTCCGCGTAGAAAATTCGTGTACCCAGATTGGCTTTGTCCAGAGCCGAGGCGACGATGGCTGTTTCAAGGTTGTTGCGTCGTGGCGTCATGGGGCCGGTAACCACGGCGATTGCTGCTGCCCATTCTTCGGCGGTGACGTTGGCCTGGATCTGGTCCAGGGTTTTTTCATCTCACGCACATGCCGTTGTCCGGCGGAAATGACCAACGCGTCGATAACAGGGCGGGTCGATTGCAGTGTGGCCTTCACAACGTCCGGTGTGATCTGTCGCGTGGCAAGGGCCTGTCGGGTGGTCTGTTCAAGGGCTTCAAGCAGCAGGGTGATCTGCTGTTGCTCGGTGGTATCCAGCACTGTTTGTGTCAACGTGCCGCGCAGAGCCTCAAGGTTTGTCAGAAAGTGTTCGGCACGGTTCCAGCCGGCACCATCGCCTGCCTGTACTAGCTGCATCATCAGGCCATGAAAACCCAGGACCACATGCGAAATGCTTTTGATTTCGGTGTAATGGGTCAGAGTGACAGGATAGGTTTGCTGTTGTCGGCCACGTATGGCAGTAATGCCACTGTTCTGTACGACCAATACCAAAGGCTGGTTTTCCAGAACTTGCCTGGTGCGTTCCTGATACAGGCCCCGAAAGTTGGTATTCAGAGCCTCAAGACGCATGGCCGCGTTATCTGGCACATCACGTGCCAGGGTCGGCACGGGCGCTACCGTCAAAAAAATGGCAACGAGGGGCAGCCCTGCGGCCTGCCGGCAAAACCTGACGAAAAGACGCCCGATAGCCATGGTGCTTAGTCTTGACGGCTGGTCACTTCGACCAGGTGGTAACCGAATTGAGTCTTGACGGGGCCCTGTACAACGCCGACCGGCGCACTGAATACCACTTCATCAAACTCGCGAACCATCTGGCCACGGCCAAAAGTGCCCAGGTTGCCGCCGTCGCGCGATGACGGGCAGCGCGAGTTTTCTTTGGCGACCTGTGCGAAATCTGCGCCGTTTTCAATGGCTTGTTTAAGCTGGGTGCACTGGTCTTCGGTATCGACGAGGATATGGCGGGCTGAAGCTTGTGTCATGTTGGATTCCTGTAAACGTGGAAGTTGGCGGCACACGGGTATGCCATAAAAGGGTTGTGCAGGAAGTTTACATGACGTTGTCAGTTACCTGGTCAATAGAGCGGGCGTTGCCGTTGTGGTCGGCCAGGTTCCGGGCCGGATCGGCGGTGGCAATATCAACGCAAAAATCCGGGCCGCAGCGCCGGATCTTTTGCGTTATGGCGTGGGTTGAACGTCAGAAAGCCCAACGTACATTAAGGCGGCCGTCAATAGCCTTGTAGCCGTTACCTAAACGGCCATTGACATCAAAACCCAATGACAGTGTTTCAGAACGTTGCCATGTCAGGCCGGCCCCCAGCGAAGCGCTGTTGCGGGGCAGAATGGCATTTTTGGTGTCAAATGACTGGCCCGGCAGCGCGGCGAAACGAGCGGTCTGGACAACATTACGGTCTAGCCATTCGCGGTCCCAACTGGCGAACGCGTACGCATCCAGCGCACTGCCGTCATCAAGCGTGTGACGCCAGATGGCGTTAAGGCCAAGGCTTGAACGCAGGGCATCAACCGATTGGCGCTCCAGCGCAAGGCGGGTTGCCTTGTCACCAGACTCGTCCAGGCCGGGACGTGACGCACGACTATACGCCAGGCTGACAAAGGGTCCGGCCGACAGCGCCGGCGTCAATTGCCAACGATACCCGGTGCCGGCGTCCATTGAAACGCTCTTGCCGGTCCAGTCTGCGCCATGCGAGGCGCGGTAACTGCCCACCGATACGGTGCGGTTCATTTCGCCGCGCTCAAGGCCCAGACGAAGACCGCCGTGGGCATGAATGCCTGTGCGTTGATCGGGCTGATACTCAAGCAGAGCCCCCAGACCGAAAGCCGTTGATTTGCCTTTGCCCGTCAGAGGGTCGTCCAGTCTGACCGACTGTTCCGAGATGTCCAGATAAACCCCCGCCGATAGTGCGGGGTTGCTGTCCAGGGCCTTGCCCCCACCGATGACCAGACCGTAGGTCGTTGCGCGATAGCCTGTATGGGTGTCGCGTGTCTTTTGTTCGCCCTCGGCGCCGAAGACCTGGGCGAACCCCGTCCAGGTTGTGCCGGTCTGGCGCAGGCCCTGGCCAAAGCCTTGACGGGCTGTGCTCATGATGTCGCGGTCACGTTGCACTGACGCTGCCATCAGGGCGCTATACCCTCCGGGCGCTGCCTGTGTCAGGGTGCGAGTGACCTCTGAGCCATCGGCCGCAGAAAAATCCAGTGCGCTGAACAAATGTTGTGCCGATGGCGCGCCGGCGTCGGCCAGCGCCTGGAGAGTCCGGGCAACAGCCAGGTCATTGCTGTTGCCGGCATGACGGGTGTAGGCATTGCCGGGCCGTGTGGCAGTCAGACGCCAGCGCTGCCCGCCTTCGCTGCCGGCGGAGAAGCTCAGGGTTGGGGAGGTGGCGGCGACACGCACGGCATCAAAGTTGCCGTTAATTGAGGGGCCTCGATCAAGGAGCCGGTGGATACCGCCCAGGTGCTGGAGTACCAGTCGGGCTCTGCAGCAAGTTCGAGTGTACCGGCCAGGTCGACACGCCCGTTGACGGCGATGACGTCGTGTGTACCGGCAGCATCAAATTCGGCGTGCAGTCGGCCGGTGCTGGTCTGGCGGTAGTCACCGTTGATTGTCATGCGTCCGACCGAGTTGCCGGGAGCAATCGTGCCTGCGTTTTCAAGTGCGGTACCGGGCGTCAGGTCGAAGTGCGCGGTGCCCGAAAGGGTTGCAGAAGGTTGTACCGTCGCTCCATGTACGGCATGACGTCCGGTCAGACGGGTGTGACCGCCGTCGAAGGCCAGTGTCAGGTTGGTGCTGCCGCGAATGTTGCCCGCGTAGGCCATAGCGAAACCGGTGTCTGCCAGGGTGTTGCCTTGCCTTGAGCATCGGCCTTTTTCCCGAACGACAGGGTGGTCAGGCGCAAATTGCCATTTTCATCCCGTTCGTTGTAACGCGACACAATATCGCCTTCAATACGGGCTCCGTCCATCAGGTTGACCTGGCCAACGTAGGCATTGCCCGAAATGTAGATGGCCGCCTCGCGTCCGGCGATACGCCCGGAAATATCGGCCTGGCTGACCAGTGGCCCCTGCAGTTCAGGCAGAAGCGGGGCAGGGTCATTCGCGATGGTACGAATCCATGAGCCTCGGTGTTCAACAGCGTTGCTCAGTGCATTTGAGCCAAAGTCAAAGCGCAGGCCAACGCCGTTTTCGCCCAGGGCTTCGATATCGCCGCGGTGTATCAGGGTATGGTTGCGTCCGTAGGCAAACTGGATGCCTTGGCCGTAGCTGCCATTACCATGCAAGCGTACGCCTGGGTCGATGATCAGTGTATTGCCTTCGCCATCAACACGTACCCCGGTTCCGCCTGGCCCGGTGGCCAGCAGGTCGGCGTTTTGGCGTACCCGGTTATGGCTGCCGTAGATGTGCAGGCCCAGACCCAGTAAAGCGGTACTGTACTGGCCGGGCAGGTAGGCTGTGCCTTCGGCATTGCGGGCATAAAAGCCCTGTGTGTTCACAATGTCCAGGCCGTCACCGTAAATCGATCGGCCAAAGAATTTGGCCCGGTCAAGGGTGTAGCCGATATCTTGCACGACAGCCAGCTCGGCTTCCATGAAGGCGGTGTAGTTACGATAGTTCTGGTGGCTCATCATGCTGTTGCGCAGCTCGATGTGGCTCATGTAGTTGCGGTCAACTTCGGCATCATCCCCAAGCATTTTGACGGGTACGCCAGGCATCGCGCCCTGCATGACCTGCGTGATGTTCGGGCCTATCAGGTAAACGTCATCCCGGCGTGCGTCGAAGGCGTTCGGGTCGTAAGGGTTATAGCAACCTTCACACAAAATGGCTTGCCCCGGACGGGCAGGGCGACGGTTGTCGTCAACCAGCAGCCTGGCCCAGCTGTCCAGCCGATCCTCAAAATGAGGCTGGGGGTTGTCGAGTTCGTCGATAGGACGGCCGTCTGGCTCTTTGACCGAGTTGGCCAGGCCCAGGCCGTGGGCGATCTCGTGGATGGCAGTGTTGAAAACGTCATCTTTGCCGCTCAGGGGCGTCTGGCTGATGGTGTAGCGATCAGTGTAATCGCTTGGGCCCAGTCCAAAATAGCCGTGGGCGCCCCGCTCCAGATCTGCAGGATTGACCGATTGGCCCTGCAGGTTTTGCTGCATCAGGGAGTACGCTACCTGGGTACCGCTGGCCGTTGGTGAGCCTCCGAAGGCGTTGCCAGGTTCATCATCGGTGCCGATGTTGACGATGGTTGGCGGATTTGAGCCCTGCGGCTGGATGATTTCCGCCCAGTAGCCGATGCCCGCGAGAATATGGTCTTTGTAGATCGGGTTCCATGGCCAGGACGAACGGTTTGTCTCTGTGTAGGACCCATCATCCATATCGAAAAAGCGCACTTCAAATACGGTTTTCCTCCGTGCGTTTTCAACGGTACGGGTTTCAATAGCGTTGACGGCGACGTGGGGTGCGATCAGGCTTAGCGCGAGTGCTGTAGATAACGTTTTCAGTTTCATGATGACCAAGGCTGAAGTTTCTGGAGTGTGCCCGAATCAGCGATACGATGATCGTGCGGGCGGTTCTCGCCGCTTTTTGAAAGGGCATGGCTTGCGAGGCAGGCCTGACTGTTATAGAAAGTTTTTTCTGGCCTGAAACGGAATGTAAACAAAACGCCCCGAAGTCTCAAGGATTTTTTGATAAATGCGTATGCCCCCGCAACGGGCAAGAGCGGCACACATCCGGGGATGAGTTCAAGAGCCTTGGCGGAAGCGGTGAGGCCGCCACTCGCTTCCCTATAAATCCAATAAAATCAATTGATTAGTATGGGCTTCAGGTTGTCATTATGGCATGGTTTCGTGGCATATTTGGATGATTGTCCTTACCGGCATTACGCAATATGACAGAGCAATGCCTAATGAGGTCGATGTCCTGCTTTTCGGTCTTATTGCCTTACGCTGTACATCAGCGCTTGGCTGCTGCGGCGTAGACCGCATTGCGTTCGCGCTTTCCGATGGCGACAACGACGACAACGACCTCTGCATCGCGTACCTCGTAAACTAGCCGATAGCCACTCGATTTCAGTTTGATTTTGTAGCGGTCGGCATGACCGAACAGCTTGGCAGCGGGTACGCGCGGGTCTTGCATACGCTCAGTGAGTTTTTCTTTAATTGTTCGCGCAGCGTGCTGTCGAGCTTGTGCCACTCTTTCAAGGCCTCGTCTTTGAACTTCAGCCTATAGGTCATCCAGAGAGACCTCAATTTCTGCCTGGCTTTGGCGGGCATCGGCAATAGCGTTCAGCTCAAGGTCTTCCAGTCGGGTCAGCAGGGCTTCATAGGCCTTTGCAGGGACACAATAGAACGCAGGCTCGTTGCGGTTGAGGATGACAACAGGCGACCCTTCGCCCGCCGCCACGGTGCCCATGGGGTCGCGCTTGAGTTCAGAAATGCTTGCCGTCGTTTCTGCAAGAACAGTGTGAGCCATGTAGAAATCCTTCCTACGGTGCTATTAAAAGCACCTATGCTAGTTCTTTTAAAAGTATTTTTCAATGAGTATAACCACTAGAGAGGAAGGTGGGGCTCGACACCCCAATGCGGCCTGGGCCACCAGCCGGATGAGCGACGCTGCGCACAACTTTCAATAGCATCCTGAGTGTAATGACATACCGAATGGCATACTAAGAAAAATAGCCAACAAAAAAGCCCTTGATTTTCAAGGGCTTAAATGAGAATACTGGCGGAAGCGGTGAGATTCGAACTCACGAAGGGCGCAAACCCTTGCCGGTTTTCAAGACCGGTGCATTCAACCGCTCTGCCACGCTTCCATGCGTTTGCGATTGCAAGCCCGAAAGTGTAGCGTATGTCGTGTAAATTGTCACCTTGTATCGATGGTTGCATCGTAAACCCATCAATAAATTCAGGAGAACTCATCATGAAAGCGGTTGAAATCAGTCGGCCCGGTGGTCCCGAAGTCCTGGTGCTCACAGAGCGTCCTGTCCCTGAGCCTGGCCCGGGTGAAGTGTTGATCAAGGTGTCGGCCGCCGGGATCAACCGCCCGGACGTTTTCCAGCGCGCGGGTAATTACCCTCCGCCGCCAGGGGCTTCCGATCTTCCCGGGCTGGAAGTCGCGGGTGAAATTGTGGGTGGTGATCCCGCAGCAGGAGGATTCACCCTGGGTGACAAGGTGTGTGCGTTGGTTGCCGGTGGGGGCTATGCTGAATATTGTGTTGCGCCGGCGTTGCAATGCTTGCCCGTGCCGCGCGGTTTTACCGACATCGAAGCTGCGGGTTTGCCTGAAACGTTTTTTACGGTCTGGAGCAATGTGTTTGATCGCGGCCAGTTGAAGGCAGGTGAAGCCTTGCTGGTTCACGGAGGGGCCAGTGGTATTGGCACTACCGCTATCCAGCTGGCCGTGGCATTGGGGCATACAGTCTATGCCACCGCAGGGTCTGATGCTCGTGTCAAAGCGGTCGAGGCTCTGGGCGCAGCGAAGGGCATCAATTACCGTACCCAGGATTTTGTCGAAGAAATGCGCGTCCTGACTGAGGGGAGGGTGTGGATGTGATTCTGGATATGGTAGCCGGTGATTACATCGAGCGCGACTTGAAATGTCTGGCCGATGACGGCCGTGTGGTGATTATCGCGTTGCTGGGTGGTCCCAAGGGTACGGTTGATTTTAATCAGGTGCTGCGCCGTCGCCTCACAATTACGGGTTCAACCCTGCGCCCGCGCCCGGTAGGCTTCAAGGCAGCCATTGCAGCGGCTTTGCAAGAGAGGGTTTGGCCCCTGCTTGAATCGGGAGAACTGCGTCCGGTCGTGCACGCCACTTTCCCCTTGAGCAAGCGGCCCAGGCCCATGCCATGATGGAAGCTGGCGACCACGTAGGTAAAATCATTCTGACGGTTCAATAACTTGGCCGCTATACGGTCGTGGCTGATTCAAGCTACAATTGCGGGTTTTCTTTATCACAAGCCTGCAGGCCAATGAATACAACACACGCTCGTCAACGTCTGGTTATCGGTAATTGGAAAATGAATGGCAGCCTGGCGGCTAACGCAGCGCTGTTGCAGGCCGTGCGCGCCGGTTCTGAAGCGCAAGCCGGTTGTCAGGTGGCAGTGTGCGTTCCGTTTCCGTATCTGGCGCAGGCTCAGGCCCAACTGTCGGGCGGTACGGTATCCTGGGGCGCACAAGACGTCAGCGTTCACGCCTCGGGTGCCTACACCGGTGAGGTCAGTGCCGGCATGTTGAATGATTTTGCGTGTCGCTGGGTTTTGGTGGGTCACTCTGAACGGCGCAGCTATCATGCCGAAACCGATGAGCAGGTCGCTCTAAAGGCAGCCGTGGCTTTGCAGGCTGGCTTGACGCCTGTGGTTTGCATCGGCGAAACCTTGCAGCAACAAGAGGCCGGTGAAACAGCGCAGGTCATCAGCCGTCAGTTGGGGCCCGTGCTGGCCTTGGGCGCTCAGTCCGTTTCCCGTATGGTCATTGCTTACGAACCCGTGTGGGCGATTGGTACAGGTCGTACCGCGACACCCGAGCAGGCTCAGGCAGTGCATGCGCTTGTTCGGCAGGCGCTTGAGGCTTTGGGTGTTGGGCAGGTTCAGGTGCTGTATGGGGGTAGTGTCAAGGCCTCCAATGCGGCCAGCTTGTTTGCCATGCCCGACATTGATGGTGCCCTGGTGGGTGGTGCGGCACTGGTAGCCGATGAATTTTTAGGTATTGTGGCCGCGTAAGGCCCGGAGTAATCAAATGCAATGGTTGTCATCCCTTCTTCTGGCGATTCAGGTGATCTCATCGCTAAGCATTATTGTGCTGGTGCTGCTGCAGCAGGGCAAGGGTGCAGACATGGGCTCATCGTTTGGTGGCGGGTCTGCGGGTAGTCTTTTCGGGGCAACCGGTGCGGCCAACTTCTTGTCGCGTACCACCAAGTGGGCTGCCGTGGTGTTTTTTGCCTCGACCATTGGTCTGGCGTTTGTGTCGCATCGTACGGGTGACTCCATCATTGATTCGGGCATTATGCAGGGCTATCAATCTGAGCAGGCACCTGCCGCAGGTCCCGCTGTACCGCAGGTGCCGGGCAGTGCGCCAGAGTCTTCGTCGGCTGTGCCTCAGGCACCCGGTACGGTAGTTGTTCCCGCTGCGCCTGCCGATTCGGGTGCTGCCGTGCCTCAGGCGCCTGCGTCTAACTGATGTTGCTGATTGTGGTGTGGCCCCTTTTTGGGGCTTGCGCTACTAAAGCGCTTGGGTGCAAAAAGATCGTTGTAGTTTATTTTTCTGAAAAAGCATGCTAAAATAGCGTGCTTTACTGCTGGTGGTATTCAGTAAGTAATCAAGCCGACGTGGTGGAATTGGTAGACACGCTATCTTGAGGGGGTAGTGGCGAAAGCTGTGCGAGTTCGAGTCTCGCCGTCGGCACCAAAATTTAAAACCCGCATTGCTAGTGCAATGCGGGTTTTTTGCGTCTTTCGTTAATATAGAAATGCAAATCGTTTACAATTTCATTATTAATAGTGTTTTTGGCTGTTCGTTTATCAGCCGGTTTTGCGAGGTTTTGTAATGAAAAAAATGCTTCAGCGATTGGCGGGGGCGTGCTTGTTGGCCTGCTCTTCTGCGTTGTTGGCTGCAACGCCCCAGGCCGTGGTTAAAACGTATGCGGATGTTGCCCAGGCCAATTATGAAGATGCGCTGGGTGGTGCCAGGCGGTTGCAGGCTGCCGTTAGTCGTTTGCTGGAGGCTCCGTCTGCAGAGACATTGGCGGCTGCGCGTCGGGCCTGGATCGATGCACGCGTGCCGTATCAGCAAACTGAGGCCTTCCGCTTTGGTAACCCCGTCGTTGATGCGTGGGAAGGGCGTGTCAATGCCTGGCCGCTGGATGAGGGCATGATTGACTATGTCGACGCCGCTTATGGTACGGATTCCGAATTGAATGCCTATTACGTGGTGAATGTGATTGCCAACCCTCAGCTCAAGATTGGTGGCAAAAATGTGGATGCCTCGAACATTACGCCTGAATTGTTGCGCGAGGTTTTGCATGAGGCGGATGGCAACGAGGCCAATGTCGCAACCGGCTACCATGCGATCGAGTTCTTGTTATGGGGACAGGATCTGAATGGCACAGGCGCCGCGCCCCAGGGGCGATCGGGAACGCCGCAAGAGCGTCATGCGGGTAATCGGCCATATACCGACTATGACACGGCGAATTGTTCGGGCGGCAATTGCGAGCGTCGTGCGCAATATCTCAAGGTGGCAACCGATCTGCTGGTCGATGATCTTGAGGAAATGGTGACCTGGTGGCAGCAGGGCGGGAAGGCGCGTGCGGCCATCGAGGCGGATGGCAAGGCCGGTTTGGTTGCCATGCTGACCGGCATGGGCAGCTTGTCGTACGGTGAACTGGCCGGCGAGCGGATCAAGCTGGGCCTGATTTTGCACGACCCCGAAGAAGAGCATGATTGCTTTTCCGACAATACGCATAACGCCCACTTCTACAACCAGCAGGGTATTGTCAATGTCTATCTGGGTCGATACGCCGGCGCAGACGGGCAGCGTATCGAGGAGCCTCGGTCAGCGATCTGGTGCGTGCAATTGATCCAGCGCTTGACGATGAAATGAAGGCGCGCCTGGATTCGACGTTGGCCGCCATGGAGGTCATGCGTGAGCGTGCAAAGAACGTGGAAACCTATGATCAGATGATTGCACAAGGTAACGCCGAAGGTAATGCGGTGATCCAGACGATTGTGGATCAACTGGTAGCGCAGACGCGCACCATCGAGCGCGTGATTGCAGCGTTGGGCCTGGCGGGGGTGCAGATTGAGGGTTCTGACAGCCTCGATAGCCCGGCGTCCGTGTTTCAGTAACGAGTTCAGACAGGGTAAGTAACGACAGGTCGATGTGCATGGGCATTGGGTTGTGGGGCAATGGAACTGGCTTATGGTGAAAAAGCAATGGATATTGGCGCTCGGAGTGACGGCTGTTATATCAGGCATTGCGGTGCCGGTCTTGGCCCAGGTGCAAGGGCTTGGCGGACGCGCAGATTTAACTCAAGAAGACCGGATTCGTGTTCTGAAGGTGACCGCGCCGACGACTGATTTTTCCGTGGCCGAGCCGTTCGAGCTGATGCAGGGTGGTGCCGGTACGGTATCGAAACTGGTCAATGCGGATATTTTTCCCAACCGGCTGCCAATCTTGATTTTGAAGGGCGGCAAGCCTTTATGGTCGGCAATGGCTTGTTTCGTAAAGACTGGGTTTCGTCGCCGTCATCAACGCTTGCGTCTGACGGATTGGGGCCTTTGTTCAATGCCCGTTCGTGCCAGGCCTGTCATGTAAAAGATGGCCGGGGTACGGTGCCAGGGCTTGATCCCGCAGATAAAAGCGAGGCCATGGCGTTGTTGATCCGGTTTGGGCTGCCCGGTGGTTCGGCAGACCCGGTTTATGGGCGTCAATTTCAGCCATTTGCGGTGCCTGGTCTGGCGGGTGAGGGGCGGTTGCAGATTGATTACATCGATGTTCCGGTAACGCTGGCAGGGGGTGAAACGGTAACGCTCAAGAGGCCAGCTGTACGCCTGATGGATATGGGGTATGGCGCGCTGCATCCAGATACTCAACTCTCGGCGAGGCTCGCGCCGCCTATGCTGGGGCTGGGCCTGCTTGAGGCGATTCACGTCGATGATATCGTGCGCAATATTGAAACACCGGACGCACATCGTGACGGTATAACGGGTCGGGTGAACTGGTTGGTCGATCCGGTTTCCGGTCGGCAGGTGCCCGGCCGTTTTGGCTGGAAGGCCGAGCAAGTCGATGTCAGGCATCAGTCTGCCGAGGCGTTTTCCATGGATATGGGGCTTTCGACCCCGTTCAAGCCTGATCCTTTTGGAGACTGCACTGATGCGCAGGGCGCTTGTCGTGCGATGCCGACGGGTGTGCAATCCGTCCTGGGCGAACATGAGGTGCCCGGCAATCTGATTGATTTTGTGACGATGTATTCGTCGAATCTTGCGTTACCCCGGCGTCGGAATGTCGATGCTCCTGAAGTCCTGGCGGGCAAGCGTTTGTTTTATGCGTCCAACTGCATCGCGTGTCATACGCCCAAATATGTCACCCGTCGAGACGCGGCGCGGCCCGAGCACCGTTTTCAGCTGATCTGGCCCTATACCGATATGTTGTTGCACGATATGGGGGCAGGTCTCGCTGATGGCAAGGGTGAAACCCGCGAGCAGCGTGAATGGCGAACACCGCCATTGTGGGGGATCGGCTTGACCAAGGTGGTGAACCCCAGCGCGACCTGGTTGCACGATGGCCGGGCGAGGACGTTGCTTGAGGCGGTATTGTGGCATGGGGGCGAGGCGCAGGCCGCACGTGATCGTGTGGTCGGTATGACGCCGCAAGACCGTAAAAACCTGATTCTGTTTCTGGAGTCGTTGTAATGCGTGGTGTGCTGTGTGTCAGTGTGATGTTGGCCTTGCCGCTGTCGGTGTCCGGGCAGGAAGCGGGGCAGGGGTGGTTATCCGGGTATATCCAGCCCGCGATGCAGACGTTCGAGTCGGCCGCGAAAAAGACCGAAACTTCTTTGGTCGCCCTGTGCACGCAGGAGGCGATACTCCGACAGGGTGCGGACAGCACGAAAGCGGCTGAGGCAGCGCAACAAGCCAAGCTTGATTTCAAGGCGCTGGTACTGGCCTGGTCTCGAATCGAGTTTTTGCGTTTCGGTCCGTTGGTCGAGGAAAACCGATATGAACGCATCAGCTTCTGGCCAGATCCGCGTAATGTGATGCTGCGACAGATTCCCGGTGTCCTGGCACGCTATTCGCGGGGCGAGCCGGTTGATTTGTCTGCGCAAAGTGTGGCGGTTCAGGGCTTGCCGGCGCTTGAGTATCTGCTTTACGGGAACAATGGTTTGCTGAATCCGGCGCCTGGCAACGTACGGGTTGATGATGTCCGGTCGGGTGGGGGTGTGCAGCCGGATGTGGTGGTTGTTCCTGGTAATCAGACCGTGCCCGATGTGGTCAGGGGCGCTGTGATTATTCAGTGGACATTGCCCGTAATCTGGTAGGTCTGGCGGGTGCGTTGTCGGCCGCTTGGGCGGCTGACGGAGTCTGGGGCGGTGGTTTTGCCAATCCGGCAACGGGGCGTGACACCTATCGCAGTCACCAGGAAGTGCTTTCCGAAAGTGTAAAGGCCTTGTCGGGCGGCTTGCAGTTTGCTGCCGAGGTGAAGATGGGGGCGGCGGTGGGCAGGCCGGGTTCGACAGGGTTGTCTGCATCGAATGTGTTAGCTGGTGAGGCTCTGTCTGCAGATGCAGGGCGTTCGACCCTCAGTGTACAACGGTTACCCTGGTGGCGTAGCGGGTTGCACGCAGATGCGCTGGTGGCGACATTGCAGGGCATGGGTGCTTATTACGTCGCAGGGCACCTCGCCCTGGGCGCGTCGGGCTGGGCTGGTGCTCAGTGGCAAGCCGAATTGAAGCAGGCGGTCAACCTCATCGAATCCGATGGCACTGGGCGGCAGGGGTGGCAGGCGGCACGTCTGGTGCTGACCAATGCCAGGCGTGTTCTTGATGAAGATATCGCGCCCGCACTGGGGGTCGGTCTGGGTTTCAATGCGCTTGATGGTGATTGACCGGCGCCGTTTCTTGACCGCCGGGCTGTTGGCCGTGGCGGGGGCTGGGTGTAAACCGCCTGATGGCGGCCGGCTTTGCATCAGCGCAGCCTGCTTATACAACTGCAGGGGGTCTGTCGGCCCGGTCTCTTTATGTGGCTGCCCGTAAATCCGGTGGTCGTTACGAGGTGGCGGTGTTCAACAGCCATGGTCAGGTCGTTCAGATCGTGCCCTTGCCAGATCGCGGTCATAGTTTCGCCCTTGATCCGGCGGGTTCTCGGGTCGTGGCATTTGGACGTCAGCCCGGTTTTTATGCGGCGGTGTTCAACATTATTGAGGGTGCGGGTGAATCCGATATTGCCGAGGGTAAGGGCGAGAGTGAGTCCGGGGTAACAGTAATGCCCGAATTGATCGAGGCCGCACCGGGTTGTCACTTCTTTGGTCATGGGGTATTCGCAGATCAGGGCAGGGTCATGGCAGCGACCGAGAATGACTATGAGAATGGCCGTGGTGTCATTGGCATTTATCAGGCGGGCAACGGCGGCAACGGCTGGCGTCGTGTCGCCGAGTTGGATTGCTTCGGCGTCGGGCCGCACGAGATGATTCTTCTACCCGATGGCCAAACCGTCTGCGTCGCCAATGGCGGTTTGTTGACTCATCCTGATTACGGCAAACTGGTGCTTAACCGGGCTACCATGAGGCCCTCTCTGGCCTATATTGATTTGGCCTCGGGCCGTTTGCTTGAACAGGTTTTTTACCTGAATCGTTTCGGCAGTTGTCCCTTCGTCACCTTGCGCTGGACGTACAGGGCAAGGTCTGGTTTGGTGGCCAATACGAGGGGCCCTCAACACACAGGCTGCCGCTGGTGGGTTTTCATCGTCGCGGCGAGCCCCTGGAATTCGCTGTGGTGCCCGACGAATCGTGTTGGCAGGGTATGCGCAATTATGTGGGCTCTGTCGCCGCCGATGCGCAGGGCAATTATATTGCCACGACCAGTCCTCTTGGCGGCGTCGTCATGATCTGGCATGCCGATAGCGGGAAATGGGCTCAAACAGTGATGGTGCCCGATGGTTGCGGCGTGGCGCCGGCAACTGCGAGTGGGTTTCTGCTGGGCAGTGGTCAGGGTGATTTATGGCATGCGACAGACCACCTTGTGCGGTTGGCCAGGAGCCCGGTGGCCTGGGATAACCATATCCGCCGGCTGGAACGCTAAAACATAGGGTAGCAGGTATAGGCAATAACCCGTAGGTTGTTGTCTTTCCGGTACTTTTTCTGCATTGTGACAATATGATTACAGTTCATAACCAAACGGTTTGGTTCATAAATAGAATAATAAAAAAATGAGTATAAACATGTGGTTAATTAAATTTATGAAAGTAATTTAAAGATATTTTTCTTGTTTGTCGTGGAGGTGGTTGCGCTGAAGTTGTTGCGTTGCCAGAACCAAGGGTTTACCCTAGGTTTTGGGGTTTCGAAAGGTGTTTTTGTTGTTTGATGGCAACGCCTGACCCGAAATAAAACATGTTTTTGTCGATCAAGATGGCAAGGTCGGCAGATTTTTGATGCAATAGACCCAACTTCCGATCACGGGGTTAAACAAGGCGGCTGAACCAAACAGGATTTGGCCCCACTTACTCAAATCTACGGAGAATTCACAAATGAAAAAGAGTCTGCTCACAGCCGCGCTGGTCGCTGGCTTTGCTGCTACAGGCGCTCAGGCTGAAACATCGGTAACGCTGTACGGCGTTCTTGACGGTGGCGTTCAGTACCAAAAATTCAAAGGCACCGATGCTGCCGGCAATTCCGCAAGCCGTGATTACGTCGGTGCTGCCAGCGGTGTGAACTCGGGTAACCGTTGGGGTCTGAAAGGCTCTGAAGATCTGGGTAACGGCCTGAAAGCTGTTTTCACACTGGAAAGCGGTTTCAACATCGGTACAGGTCAATCCGAGCAAGGTAACCGCCTGTTCGGTCGCCAGGCTACTGTTGGTCTGCAATCCGACGCATGGGGTCTGGTCGAAATCGGTCGTCAAACCAACATTGCTTCCAAATACTTCGCCGGCGTTGCCAGCCCCTTCGGTACAGATTTCGGTCAAGCCAACATCGGCTCCGCATTCAGTGCTGCAGGCAGCCAGCGCTACGACAACATGTTGATGTATCAAACCCCGAAATTCGCGGGTTTCCAGTTCGGTCTGGGTTACTCGTTCAACGCGAACGGCGCTCAATCGGCTGATCTTGCCAATGGCGACAACCCCAATACACGTGCATGGACAACCGGTCTGCGTTACGGTAACGGCCCCCTCGAAGCTGCTCTGACATACGACAGCATCAAGCAGCCTGACACAGCGCGCAGCCCTGTTCGTGCAAGCGCATGGGCCCTGGCTCTGTCGTACGACTTCGAAGTTGTTAAAGTTCACGCTGCCGGCGGTCAAACCCGTAACGGCTGGTTTGCAGCTAACTCGTCGCTCAACGGTGCTGATGCCATCAATGGCGTTGGTCCTCGTCTGAGCTCGAACAGCTTCAACGACGACCTGAAAGTCAATTCGTACACGCTGGGTCTGAGCGCACCTATCGGCGCAAACAGCAAGATCATGGCTAGCTGGATGATGGCTGATCCTTCGAGCAGTGGCGTAAACAACTGGGGCGACGACAAGCAAAACGTTTACAGCCTTGGCTACACATACAACCTGTCGAAGCGCACCAACCTGTATGCTCTGGCTTCTTACGCCAACGGCGTAAACTTCCAGGACGATCTGAAAGCAACTCAAGTTGTTGCTGGTGTTCGTCACCGCTTCTAATCTTGTCTAGCAAGATTTAAAGTCAGCAAAAGCCACCTTCGGGTGGCTTTTGTGTTTATGCTGCGTTGCGGGAAGATTTGTATCAGGCGCGGGTAAACCCGAAAAAAGCAGGCTCAAAATGATACAATCCAAAAGTTTACTTAACGACTAGGCGCATGGCATGAACCTGCAAGAATATTTCCCCGTTCTGCTCTTCATCATTGTGGCAACGGCCATCGGGTGTGCATTGCTGATGGTTGGTCGGGTGTTGGGTCCGCATCGCCCATACGCCGAGAAACTGTCGGCCTACGAATGCGGCTTTGAGGCATTTGACGATTCGCGCATGAAGTTCGATGTGCGCTACTACCTGGTCGCCATTCTGTTCATCTTGTTCGACCTTGAAATCGCCTTTCTGTTCCCGTGGGCCATAGCGAATGGCACGGTGGGTCTGGTGGGCTTCTGGACGGTCATGGTGTTTCTTGCCGTGCTTACCGTCGGCTTTCTCTATGAGTGGAAAAAAGGCGCTCTCGACTGGGAATGATCGGTCGGGTTTCCGGTGCCGGCATCCTGTCGGTCCGTTGCGTCGTGGCAGGCCGTCGCGTGGTCTGCAGTGTTCTCTCTATTGGTAATTAGGCAAAATCATGGCAATTGACGGCATTCTCAAAGAAGGCTTTATCACGACCAGTGCAGACAAGTTTCTGAACTGGGCCAAAACCGGGTCGCTGTGGCCCATGACCTTCGGTCTGGCCTGTTGTGCAGTCGAAATGATGCATGCCGGTGCGGCCCGTTACGACCTTGACCAGTTTGGCATCATTTTTCGTCCCAGCCCCCGTCAGTCCGATCTCATGATCGTTGCGGGTACGCTGTGCAATAAAATGGCGCCGGCGCTACGCAAGGTTTACGATCAAATGCCTGAGCCGCGCTGGGTGGTTTCCATGGGGTCCTGTGCCAATGGTGGCGGCTATTACCACTATTCGTATTCCGTTGTGCGCGGTTGTGATCGTATTGTTCCTGTCGATGTCTACGTGCCGGGTTGTCCTCCCACGGCTGAGGCACTGGTTTACGGTTTGCTGCAAATGCAAAACAAGATCCGTCTGACCAACACCATCGCCCGCTAAACGGCCTGCTGCTTTCATCACCGTATAAAGATCTCATCATGACCCGGCTTGAAACGCTGAAAAACAATCTGCAGGCACAGTTTGGTGCCAGTTGCATGCTTACCGAGGCCTTTGGCGAACTGACGCTTGAAGTGCCTGCCGATCAATGGGTTGACGCTTGCAAAACGTTGCGCGACCAGTCGGGTTTGTTGTTCGAATCCTGTATCGATCTCTGTGGTGTTGATTACTCCACCTATGGCGAACCGGCCTTTATGGTGCCGGCACCAAAGTTTCCGCACCGTTTTGCGGTAGTGCTGCACCTGATGTCCGTTACCAAAAACTGGCGTTTGCGTGTGCGCACCTGGGTGCCTAACGACGAGTTCCCGGTTGTCGCCTCGCTGGTCAATGTGTGGCCCAGCGTCAACTGGTTCGAACGCGAGGCCTTTGATCTGTTTGGTATTGTGTTTGAAGGGCACCCCGACTTGCGCCGTATTCTCACCGACTATGGCTTTATCGGTCACCCTTTCCGCAAAGATTTCCCGTTGTCGGGTAACGTCGAAATGCGCTACGACACCGAACAAAAACGTGTGGTGTACCAGCCGGTTTCCATCGAGCCTCGTGAAATCACCCCGCGCATCATTCGTGAAGAAGGCTACGGAGTAGAGCGTTAATATGGCCGAAATCAAAAATTACACCCTGAACTTTGGCCCCCAGCACCCGGCAGCGCACGGGGTGCTGCGTCTGGTGCTCGAGCTTGATGGTGAAGTCATCCAGCGGGCAGATCCGCATATTGGTTTGCTGCATCGCGCAACCGAAAAGCTGGCCGAGCATAAAACGTTCATCCAGGCGCTGCCTTACATGGATCGTCTCGATTACGTGTCCATGATGTGCAACGAGCATGCCTATGTCATGGCCATAGAAAAGCTTGCGGGTATTGAAGTGCCGCTGCGCGCTCAGTACATCCGGGTCATGTTCGACGAAATTACCCGTATTCTCAATCACCTGATGTCGATTGGTTCGCACGGTCTTGACGTTGGTGCCATGGCTGTTTTCCTGTATGCCTTCCGTGAGCGTGAAGACCTGATGGACTGCTATGAGGCGGTCTCGGGGGCGCGTATGCACGCGGCGTATTACCGGCCGGGTGGTGTTTATCGCGACTTGCCTGACACCATGCCTCAGTATGGTGAAACCAGCAAATACCGCAGTGCCAAAGAGCTTAAAGCCATGAACGACGCCCGTTCTGGCTCCATGCTCGACTTTATCGAAGACTTCACCAATCGCTTCCCGACCTGTATCGACGAATACGAAACACTGCTGACCGATAACCGTATCTGGAAGCAGCGCCTGGTGGGTGTGGGTGTCGTTGACCCCGAACGCGCAAAGGCGCTGGGCTTTACAGGCCCCATGTTGCGGGGTTCCGGCATCGCCTGGGATTTACGCCGTATGCAGCCTTACGAAGTGTACGACCGCCTTGAATTTGACATTCCGGTCGGCACCAACGGTGACAGCTACGACCGTTATCTGGTGCGTGTGGCCGAAATGCGCGAAAGTAACCGCATCATTCGCCAGTGCGTTGAATGGTTGCGCAATAATCCGGGGCCGGTCATTTCCGATAACACCAAAGTCTCGCCGCCTTCGCGTGAAGGCATGAAAACCGACATGGAAGACCTGATTCACCACTTCAAGCTGTTTACCGAAGGCATGCACGTGCCGCGTGGTGAAGTGTATGCCGGCGTTGAGCATCCCAAGGGCGAGTTTGGCATTTATATGGTGGCCGATGGCGCCAATAAACCGTATCGGCTGAAAATCCGTGCGCCCGGGTTCGTGCATTTGCAGGCGCTCGACGAAATGTCGCGTGGGCACATGATTGCCGACGCGGTAACCATTATCGGGACACTGGATATCGTGTTCGGTGAAATCGACCGCTAAGCCGGCGCCCAATCAAGGTAAATACCGGGTTCAAATTATGCTGCTTTCCGAAAAAGCCTATCAGAAGATTGACCGGGAACTCGCCAAGTTCCCCGCCGACCAACGACAATCGGCCATCATGGCCGCCCTGACCATTGCGCAAGACGAAGCCGGATGGGTTTCGCCGCAGGTCATTGAAGACGTCGCCAGGCATATCGGTGTTGCGCCGATCGCCGTTCAAGAGGTGGCGACCTTCTACAACATGTACAGTACCAAACCTGTCGGTCGTTACAAGCTCAGTGTCTGTACCAATCTGCCCTGTGCGCTGCGCGACGGGGTAGGGGCTGCCGAGCATATCAAAAAGACGTTGGGTATCGGCTTTCACGAAACCACTCCCGATGGTCTGTTTACCTTGCTCGAAGGCGAGTGCATGGGGGCGTGTGGTGATTCTCCCGTCATGCTGGTGAACGACAAGCACATGTGTGTACGAATGGCGCCAGAAAAAATCGATGCCATGATCAATGAACTCAAGAAGCACGGGGTGCAGCATGAGCACCGCCGATATTCTCAAGCAATTCTCTGAAGGTCTTGCCATTGCGCCCAACAATGATTTGTCGCGCAGCATGATTTTCCATGGGCGTCACATTAGTCCACAGATCGTGGCCGATCTTGATGGCACGAACTGGCGCCTGGACGATTACGTCAAGCGTGGTGGTTACGAGGCTTTGCGCAAGGTGCTGACCTCGGGCATGAAGCCCGAAGATGTCATTGCCGAAGTCAAGTCATCGGGTTTGCGCGGTCGTGGCGGTGCAGGCTTCCCGACGGGCCTCAAATGGAGCTTCATGCCCCGCAACCTGCCGGGCCAGAAGTACCTCGTGTGCAACTCAGACGAAGGCGAGCCAGGCACCTTCAAAGACCGTGACATTCTGCGTTTCAACCCGCATATCGTTATCGAAGGCATGGCCATTGCTGCCTATGCCATGGGTATCAGTGTGGGTTACAACTATATCCACGGCGAAATTTTTGAAATCTACGAGCGCTTCGAAGAAGCCCTTGAAGAGGCGCGTCAAGCCGGTTTCCTTGGTGACAACATTCTGGGCTCCGGCTTCAGGTTCCAGCTGCATGCCTTTCATGGTTTCGGTGCCTATATTTGCGGTGAAGAAACCGCCTTGCTCGAATCGCTGGAAGGGAAAAAGGCCAGCCACGCTTCAAGCCGCCGTTTCCGGCCAGTTATGGTTTGTACGGCAAGCCGACCACCATCAACAATACCGAAACCTTTGCTGCCGTACCCTGGATCATCCGCAATAGCGGCCAGGCCTATCTTGAAACCGGCATTCCCAATAACGGCGGTACCAAGCTGTTTTCGGTGTCGGGCGACGTCGAGTTGCCTGGCAACTACGAAATTCCCATGGGTACACCGTTTTCAAAACTGCTCGAACTGGCAGGCGGTGTCAAGGGTGGGCGCAAGCTGAAGGCCGTTATTCCCGGGGGTCCAGTGCGCCGGTCGTACCTGGCGACATCATGATGCAGGCCACCATGGACTACGACAGTATTGCCAAGGCCGGGTCGATGCTGGGCTCCGGGGCGGTCATTGTCATGGACGAGACCCGCTGCATGGTCAAATCATTGCTGCGACTCTCGTACTTCTACTACGAAGAAAGCTGTGGCCAATGCACGCCGTGCCGCGAAGGTACTGGCTGGTTGTATCGCATCATCGAACGCATTGAAAACGGTCAGGGTCGGCCCGATGATCTCGATGTGCTTGATTCGGTGGCCGCCAATATCATGGGGCGCACCATTTGCGCTTTGGGCGATGCTGCTGCCATGCCGGTTCGCAGTTTTATAAAGCACTTCCGCGACGAGTTCGCACACCACATCCAGCATAAAAGCTGCGTGGTGCCCAAATATTTGTAGGGTCAGGATACGCTAATGGTTGAACTCACCATCGACGGCAAACAAGTCGAAGTCCCCGAAGGCAGCATGGTCATGCATGCGGCCAACAAGTTGGGGCTGTATGTGCCGCATTTTTGCTATCACAAGAAACTCTCCATCGCGGCGAACTGTCGCATGTGCCTGGTTGAAGTCGAAAAGGCGCCCAAGCCCATGCCTGCCTGTGCCACGCCTGTGACCAATGGCATGGTAGTGCACACCTGTTCTGAAAAAGCAGTGTCGGCACAGAAAAGCGTCATGGAGTTCCTGCTCATCAATCACCCGCTCGACTGCCCCATCTGCGATCAGGGCGGCGAGTGCCAGTTGCAAGACCTTGCGGTGGGGTACGGTGGTACCGGTTCGCGCTACCAGGAAGAAAAGCGGGTTGTCTTCCACAAAGAAATGGGTCCACTCATTTCTGCCGAAGAAATGCCCCGTTGTATTCACTGTACGCGCTGTGTGCGTTTCGGTCAGGAAGTCGCCGGTGTCATGGAATTGGGCATGCTCAATCGTGGCGAACATTCCGAAATCACAACGTTTGTCGGGCGTGCCGTTGAGTCCGAACTCTCGGGCAACATGATCGATATCTGCCCGGTCGGTGCGCTGACGTCCAAACCGTTCCGTTACACTGCCCGTACATGGGAACTGGCGCGTCGCCGTTCCGTCAGCCCGCACGACAGTGTCGGCGCGAATATCGTGGTCCAGGTCAAGGGCGATCACGTCATGCGTGTCGTGCCCTTTGAAAATGAAGACGTCAACGAGTGCTGGATTTCTGACCGCGATCGTTTTGCCTATACGGGTCTGAACACCGAAGATCGTTTGGCACACCCTATGGTGAAAGACGCCAGCGGTCAATGGAACGAAGTCACCTGGGGTGACGCGCTGCAGGCTGTTGTCAAAGGGCTGCGCAAGGTGCGTGATGAAAGCGGTGCTGCGCAGATCGGCGCGCTGGGCAGTGCCCTGGCAACGACCGAAGAATTGGCATTGCTGGCACAGCTGACCCGTGCACTGGGTTCGGAAAATGTGGATTTCCGTTTGCGCACCACCGATGCAGGGTTTGGTGCAGCCGTTGCGGGTACGCCCTGGCTGGGCATGCCTATTGCCGAACTCGACAATGTCGATCGCGTGCTGGTGGTCGGTTCGTTCTTGCGCAAAGATCATCCGTTGTTTACCCAGCGTTTGCGTCAGGCGGTGAAGCGTGGGACACAAGTGTCATTCATCAGCGCCGCTCATGATGACCCATTGTTCCCGGTGGCCGGCAAGCTGGCAACCACGCCATCGCTCATGCCCAATGCAGTTGCCCAGGTGGTTGTCGCATTGGCGCAGGCCAAAGGCCAGCCCGTTCCGGCCGCGCTGGCTCAAGTCCAGGTTTCTGACGAGGCCCGCCATATTGCCGATAGCCTCGCCTCAGGCGATAACGTTGCGATTCTTATCGGTAACATGGCCGCTGAATCGCCCGTCGCTTCGCTGGTGGCGGCCAATGCACAAGAAGCGGCCCGGTTGGCTTCTGCAAAATTCGGCTTTCTTACCGCTGGCGGTAACACCGTAGGGGGTATCTGGCCGGTGCAGTGCCCAAGGCCAACGGCCTGACCGCCGCACAAATGCTTGAAAATCCGCTCAAGGCCTACATCGTCTTGCACGCCGAGCCCTTGTTTGATGCCGATAATGGTGCGAAAGCCGTGCAGACCCTGCAAGCGGCCGAGTTTGTGGTTGCCTTGACACCGTACGCGTCAGCGGCACAAGACTGGGCCAACGTCATGCTGCCCGTTGCGCCCTATACGGAAACCTCCGGTACTTTTGTCAATGCCGAGGGGCGTGCGCAGAGTTTCCGTGGTACGGTCAGTCCGCTGGGCGAGTCGCGTCCGGCCTGGAAGGTGTTGCGCGTCATGGGCAACCTGTTCGATCTGCCGGGCTTTGACGATGAAACATCCGAGTCCGTACGCGACACCGTTCTGGCGGGTAACGTGGCTGATCGCCTGTCCAATACGGTGGTCCTCGCACCGGCATTGTCCAGTCAGGTTCAGGGGCTCGAGCGTGTGGCCGATATGCCCATTTATCGCTCTGACGCCATTGTTCGTCGTGCCGAACCGTTGCAGGCCGCTCCCGCGTCGCAAGCGCCTGTTTTACGTGCCCATTCGTCCACGCTGGCCGCGTTGGGGCTGGCCGCGGGTGAGTCCGCCCGAGTCAAGTCAGCGGCCGGGGAAGTTGTCCTGTCTGTCCAGGTCGATGACGGTGTTGCTCAGGGTGCCGTACGTGTTGCTGCCGGTTTCCCGCAAACCCTGGCCCTCGGTAGTGCCTTTGGCCAAGTCACTGTGGAGCGTGTCTAAATGGAATGGCTCTCTATGCTTGAAGCGTTCGGCACCGGCCTTATCGGCCCGACGGCCTGGTATGTGGTCTGGACGCTGGTAAAAATCATCATTATTGCCGTACCTGTTATTTTGTGCGTGGCTTACCTGACGTACTGGGAGCGCAAGATGATCGGCGCGATGCACGTGCGCCTGGGGCCCACCAAGGTCGGTTACCGGGGGCTGCTGCAACCCTTTGCCGATGTTTTCAAATTGCTGACCAAAGAGCTGGTGGTGCCCGGTCAGGCCAACAAGGTGTTGTTCATCCTGGCGCCTGTGGTGACGCTGATGCCGGCGTTGGCGGCTTGGGCCATTGTTCCGTTTGGCCCCGACCTGGTGCTGTCGAACGTCAATGCCGGTCTGCTCTACCTGATGGCAATTACCTCGGTCGGGGTATATGGCGTGATCGTGGCCGGTTGGGCCTCGAACTCGAAGTATGCCTTTCTGGGCGCGATGCGCGCGGCCGCTCAAATGGTGTCGTACGAACTGGCGATCGGTTTCGTCATGATCACCGTGCTGTTGGTATCGGGCTCGCTGAATGTCAGCGAAATTGTCTGGGGGCAAGACCGTGGCATGTTCGCCGATACCGGTCTGAATTTCCTGTCCTGGAACTGGCTGCCTTTGTTGCCGTTATTCGTCATTTATGTCGTGTCTTGCGTGGCGGAAACCAATCGCCATCCGTTTGACGTGGTGGAAGGCGAGTCGGAAATTGTGGCCGGTCACATGGTCGAATACTCCAGTACTGCTTTTGCCCTGTTCTTTCTGGGCGAATACGCCAACATGATTCTGCTGTCGGCGATGGCCTCCATCATGTTCCTCGGCGGCTGGTTGCCTCCTGTCGACATTGCCCCGTTCACCTGGGTTCCGGGTTGGCTGTGGCTGGGCATCAAGACGTTCTGCGTGGTGTCGTTGTTTATCTGGTTCCGCGCCACTTTCCCGCGTTATCGCTACGACCAGATCATGCGTCTGGGCTGGAAAATTTTCATTCCACTTACCGGTATCTGGTTGCTGATCGTTGCGATCTGGATGCAAACGCCATGGAATATCTGGCAATAAGGGATGGCAGGGGTTAATTATGGAAGCGATTAAAGATTTTTTCGGCAGTTTGCTGCTCTCGGAGATGCTCAAGGGCATGCGCCTGACGGGCAAGTATTTCTTCAAGCGCAAGGTGACCTTGCGCTACCCGGAAGAAAAGACGCCGGCCTCGCCACGGTTCCGTGGCCTGCATGCCTTGCGACGCTACCCCAATGGCGAAGAGCGTTGCATTGCCTGCAAGTTGTGCGAAGCCGTTTGTCCGGCCATGGCCATCACCATCGAATCAGAGCAGCGTGCCGATGGTTCCCGTCGCACAACACGTTATGACATCGACCTGACCAAATGCATTTTTTGCGGGTTCTGTGAAGAAAGCTGTCCGGTCGATTCGATTGTCGAAACGCATATTCACGAGTATCACGGTGAAAAGCGCGGCGATCTGTACTTCACCAAAGACATGCTGCTTGCCGTGGGTGACCGCTATGAGCCCGAAATTGCTGCCCGTCGCGCCGCCGATGCGCCTTACCGTTAACACCAGGGCCTCAAGACCATGACATTTTCTACTGTCCTGTTTTATCTGCTGGCCATAGTGCTGGTGGTTGCAGCGTTCCGTGTCATTACGGCGCCCAACCCCATTACGGCTGTTCTTAATCTTATTCTGGCGTTTTTCACGGCGGCCATGCTCTGGATTCTCATCGGTGCGGAATTCCTGGGGTTGCTGCTGGTTCTTGTGTATGTCGGCGCCGTGATGGTGCTGTTCCTGTTCGTCGTCATGATGCTTGATGTTCGCTCGGAAAGTTTGCGCAAGGGGTTCAAGGCCTATTTGCCTGCCGGGTTGCTGGTGGGGCTGATCATGGTGCTGGAAATGGCCTTCGTACTCGGGCGTACATGGTTTGATGCCGGTGCGCCTGCCGAGCAGGGCCCCGACTACAACAACACCCGCGCACTTGGCGAACTGATGTACACCGATTACGTTTTTGCCGTAGAGATCGGGGCCGTCATTCTGCTGGTGGGCATGGTGGCTGCCATCGCCCTGACACTGCGCAAGCGTCGCGATGTCAAATACAACAACCCGTCCGAACAGGTCAAAGTGCGCGCCAAAGATCGCGTGCGTCTGGTCAGTGTGCCTTCGCAAACTGAAGCACCGTCCAAGGAGTCTACCCAATGACGATTACGCTTGCGCATTATCTTATTCTGGCTGCCATCCTTTTTTGTATTGGTGTTTTCGGCTTCTTCGTGAACCGTCGCAATCTGCTGATCCTGCTCATGTCCATCGAGCTGATCCTGTTGTCGGCCAATATCAATTTTGTGGCGTTTTCTACCTGGTTCGGTGAAGCTTCCGGGCAGGTTTTCGTGTTCTTCATCCTGACCGTTGCCGCAGCTGAAGCGGCGATTGGTCTGGCCATTCTGGTGTTGCTGTTCCGTAACCTCAATACCATCAATGTCGAAGAACTGGATCACCTTAACGGTTGATGGATAGCCAATTATGAGTTCAACCAATTTATATCTTCTCATTGCTCTGGCGCCGTTGGCCGGTGCATTGATCTCGGGCTTGTTCGGTACCGGGTTTCTGGGCCGTCAGGTCGGTCGCAGCGGTGCGCACTTCATTACCATCCTGGGTGTGCTGGTGTCCTTTATTGGCTCGGTCATTGTTTTGTTTCAGGTACTTGATGGCCAGACGTTCGATGGTACGGTGTATACCTGGAACGCCATTGGTAGCGTCGATATTGAAATCGGTTTCCTTATCGACAGCCTGTCGGCACTCATGATGGTGGTGGTGACCTCGGTTTCCCTGATGGTCCACATCTACACCATTGGCTACATGGCCGATGACCCCGGCTATCAGCGTTTCTTTTCCTATATTTCGCTGTTCACGTTCTCGATGTTGATGCTGGTCATGTCCAACAACATGCTTCAGCTGTTCTTCGGTTGGGAAGCGGTAGGCCTGGTGTCGTACCTGCTGATTGGCTTCTGGTACACCAAGCCCACAGCCATTTTCGCGAACATGAAGGCCTTTCTCGTCAACCGTGTGGGTGACTTCGGTTTCATTCTGGGCATTGGGCTGCTGTTCGCCTATACCGGCAGCATGCACTATGGCGAGGTGTTCGCCAAAACCGGTGAGTTGTCGACCACGGTATTCCCGGGTACCGACTGGCAGTTGCTGACAGTCGCATGTATCTGTCTGTTCATTGGTGCCATGGGTAAATCGGCGCAGGTGCCCCTGCATGCCTGGCTGCCCGACTCGATGGAAGGCCCCACCCCGATTTCCGCACTGATTCACGCCGCCACCATGGTGACTGCCGGTATCTTTATGGTTGCGCGTTTTTCACCGGTGTTCGAACTGTCGTCGACCGCGCTGTCGTTCATCATCGTTATTGGTTCGATCGGCGCCTTGTTCCTGGGTATTCTGGGCATCATCCAGACTGACATCAAGCGTGTGGTGGCGTACTCCACGCTGTCACAGCTGGGCTACATGACAGTTGCCCTGGGGGCATCGGCGTACTCGGTGGCAATTTTCCACCTCATGACGCACGCGTTCTTCAAGGCCTTGCTGTTCCTGGGCGCAGGTTCCGTCATTATCGGTATGCATCATGACCAGGACATCCGCAATATGGGGGCTTGCGCAAGTACATGCCCGTCACCTGGATCACGTTTCTGATCGGTACCCTGGCCTTGGTCGGTACGCCATTCTTCTCGGGGTTCTATTCGAAAGAACATATCATTGAAGCGGCCGGTGCTGCCAATGTCTGGGGGCAACGTTTGCCTACTACTCCACCCTGATTGGCGTATTCGTTACTTCGCTGTACTCGTTCCGCGTGTATTTCCTCGTGTTCCATGGCAAGCCCCGTTTCGATACTGAAGGGCATGGTCATGCCGCGCACGGCCACGATGATCACGGCCATCACCTTGGTACGCCGCACGAATCGCCGTGGGTGGTGACGTTGCCTCTGGTGCTGCTGGCTATTCCGTCCGTCATCGCCGGTATCCTCGTCATTGACCCATTGCTGTTCGGCAGTTTCTTCCAGGGTGTCATCACTGTGCTGCCCGAGCATCCGGCCATGGCCGAGCTGGCCTCGCACTGGCATGGTTGGGTCGCTTACGCCTTGCATGGCTTTGTCACGGTTCCGTTCTGGCTGATGGTCGCTGGTCTGGTGGTGGCCTGGTACTGCTATATGGTCAACCCCAAGGTGCCCGCCGCCATCAAGCGCAGCCTGTCGGGTATCAATACCATCCTCGAGAACAAGTACTACGCCGACTGGTTCAACGAACAGGTTCTGGCACGTGGTGCGCGTTGCCTGGGTCGTGGCCTGTGGCAGGCCGGTGACCGTGGCCTGATTGACGGGCTGCTGGTGAACGGCAGTGCGCGTGTGGTGGGCATGGTTGCGGCCATCAGCCGTCACCTCCAGTCTGGCTACATTTATCACTATGCCTTTGCCATGATCATCGGCATCCTGGCGTTCTTAACCTTTTTGTACTGACGGTTCAATGATGGCTAGCGATATGGCGTCTTCAACTACTCCTTGGCTCACACTGTCGATTTTCGTTCCGATCATCGCCGGCCTGATTGTGCTGCTGATCGGTCGTGACGACCGCAAGTGCCTGACGCGCTGGTTATCGTTGGCCGGTGCGGTGGTCAGCTTCCTGGTGACCTTGCCGCTGTATGCCGGTTTCAACAATGCTACAGCCGACATGCAGTTTGTCGAAAAGGCCCCTGGATTGAAACCTTTGCAGTCAATTACCACTTGGGTATTGACGGCATTTCGTTGTGGTTTGTGCTGCTTACTGCCTTCATCACCATTATTGTGGTGCTGGCTGGCTGGGAAGTCATCCAGCAGAAAGTGGCCCAGTACATGGCATCGTTCCTGATCCTGTCAGGGTTGATGGTCGGGGTGTTCGCGGCACTTGATGGCATGCTGTTCTATGTGTTCTTCGAGGCCACGCTGATCCCGATGTACATCATCATTGGTGCCTGGGGCGGTCCAAATCGCGTGTATGCCGCGTTCAAGTTTTTCCTGTATACCCTGATGGGCTCTTTGCTGACACTGGTCGCTTTCCTGTACCTGTGGCATGCATCGGGTGGATCATTCGATATCCAGACCTGGCATGAACTGCCCCTGGCCTACACCCCGCAGGTGCTGGTGTTCATTGCCTTGCTGGCGGCGTTTGCGGTCAAGGTTCCCATGTGGCCGGTGCATACCTGGTTGCCCGACGCCCACGTTGAGGCGCCTACAGGGGGTCGGTTGTGCTGGCCGCCATCATGCTCAAACTGGGGGCCTACGGTTTTCTGCGTTTTTCGTTGCCGATTGCGCCTGATGCGTCCCAAGGTCTGGCTGGCCTGATGATCGTCCTGTCGCTGGTTGCCGTTATTTATATTGGGCTGGTGGCCATTGTTCAAGACGACATGAAAAAGTTGGTGGCCTATTCATCTGTTGCGCACATGGGCTTTGTCACGCTCGGCTTCTTCATTTTCAACACCGCCGGGATGGAAGGTGCGATCGTCCAGATGGTGTCGCACGGGTTTGTATCCGGTGCCATGTTCCTGTGTATCGGCGTTTTGTACGACCGCATGCATACCCGTCGTATTGATGCTTACGGCGGTGTCGTCAATGTCATGCCGCGTTTTGTGACCTTTTTCGTCCTGTTTTCCATGGCCAATGCCGGCCTTCCGGCGACCAGCGGTTTTGTCGGCGAGTTTACCGTCATCATGGGTGCGGTTGAATACAACTTCTGGATCGGGTTACTGACGGCATCGGCCCTGATCTTCGGCGCGGCGTATTCGCTCTGGATGGTCAAACGGGTGGCTTTCGGCGACATCACCAATAACGAGGTCAAGGGGATGTCCGATCTGAATTCACGTGAATTC
This sequence comes from Neopusillimonas aromaticivorans, assembly GCF_030344915.1. Lineage (GTDB taxonomy): Bacteria > Pseudomonadota > Gammaproteobacteria > Burkholderiales > Burkholderiaceae_B > Neopusillimonas > Neopusillimonas aromaticivorans. The sequence goes on from NZ_CP128233.1 coordinate 2,416,047, forward strand.
CTGATCATGGGCATCATGGCTATCGCGGTGCTGTACATGGGTATCTATCCCAAACCCTTTACTGACGTGATGCACGTATCGGTTCAGGCGCTGCTTGACCATGTTGCTGTTTCGAAACTGTAGGCCGGATCATGATGCAATACCAATTTCAATTCGCTATGGCACTGCCAGAAATCCTGCTGCTGGTTCTGGCTGTCCTGATCTTGTTGTTCGATGCCTTCAGCAAATCGACGGATCGTTCGTCCACGTTCTGGCTGACCTTGCTGGCGCTGGCCGGAGTCACCGCCGTATCGGCGGTGCAATGGAACGCCGGGCTCGAAGGGGCAACCTTCAGTGGCCTTTACGTTGTTGACGACTTGTCGCACTTCCTGAAGATTACGTCGTACATTGCTGTCGCGGCTACACTGATTTACGGGCGCGAATATGCCGAGAAACGCGATATGTTGGCGCATGGCGGCGAATTTTATACCCTGACGCTGTTTGCCTTGCTGGGTCAAATGGTGATGATTTCAGCCGGCAGCCTGATCACGGTGTACCTGGGTATCGAATTGATGTCGTTTGCTCTTTATGCGCTCATTGCCTTGCGTCGCGACCATGTCAATGCGACCGAGTCAGCGATGAAATACTTTGTACTGGGGTCATTGGCGTCAGGTATCTTGCTGTACGGCTTGTCGATGATTTACGGCGCCACTGGTTTCCTTGATCTTGCCGGTATTGCGCAAGTCATTGAATCGGAACAGGCCCAGCGCTTGCCGCTGGTGTTCGGTCTGGTGTTTGTGGTGGCGGGTCTGGCGTTCAAGCTGGGCGCGGTGCCGTTCCACATGTGGGTGCCCGATGTTTACCAGGGTGCGCCGACGTCGGTTACCCTGATCGTGGGTGCGGCACCCAAGTTGGCCGCCTTTGCCATCATGATGCGCCTGCTGGTTGATGCCTTGCACGGTTTGTCATTCGACTGGCAGCCCATGCTGCTGATTCTGGCCGTATTGTCGCTGGCAGTTGGCAACCTGACCGCCATCGTACAGACCAACTTCAAGCGCATGCTGGCGTATTCCACGATCTCGCACATGGGGTTTGTATTCCTGGGCTTGTTGTCGGGTGTGGTCAAAGACCAGCCCATTGCCAGTGGCGCCTACGGTGCATCGTTGTTCTACATGGTGGTGTATGTATTGACGACCTTGGCATCATTTGGCGTGATTCTGGTGCTCAGTCGTCGCGGTTTTGAATGCGAAGAAATTTCTGATCTTAAAGGCCTTAACAAACGCAACCCTGTACTGGCCGGTGTCTTGTTGCTGACCATGTTTTCGCTGGCCGGCATTCCGCCGCTGGCGGGCTTCTATGCCAAACTCAGTGTTTTGCAGGCGTTGGTGGGTGCCGGGCTGGTCTGGGTGGCTGTTGTTGCCGTCATTTTTTCGCTGATCGGTGCGTTTTACTATTTGCGCGTGGTTAAAGTGGCTTACTTTGACGAGCCAGAAGGCGAAATTCATCCGCTCGAGTCCGGCGCCTTGTCGGGTAGCCTGATGTCCCTCAATGGTCTGGCACTGATTGGCCTGGGTATTTTGCCAGGTGGCCTGATGGCCTTGTGTGTGTCCGTCATCGACAACGCACTGGGTTTCTAGTCGGCTATGGATCAAACGCTGGCCATTGTCATTCTGGTTGCGCTGTCTCTCCTGACCGCCAATCTGCCGTTTGTGCTTGAGCGTCCGTTACTGGTGCTGCCCTGGGCCTCGCCAGGCGGACGCTTCTCAAGTGGCGCAGGCCGCTGGTTTGAATCATTCGCGTTTTTTGCGGTGCTGGCTGCATTGGCAACCGGCACACTGTGGTGGATTGGTCAGGGGTTGGTATCGCCTGCCGGCATGCTGGTCCGCGTGACCGTTATGGTAGTGCTGGTGGTTGTGCTGCTGTTATACCCGCAAATGGCGGCTCGCGATTCAGCCGAACGCGGTGGTCGTCACCAGGTAAAAACCTTTCTTGACCGCTTCGTTGAAGTGCTGGTGTTTTATGCCTTGGTGGGTGTGCTGGCTTTTGCGTTTGAGGCCAGTATGGGGAATGTGTTTACCCAGGGCTGGGAATTCTATGCCATCACCCTGAGTCTTTTTTGGTGATGGGCTACCCCGGGTATGTGTATCGCTATCTTATGCGCCACCGACCGGTGCGAACCAGTTAAGTACCGCGTCAAGGCCGCTGAAGCTGATGGCATAGTTGGCTTGTTCGCGAACCACCGGTTTGGCGCGGTAGGCCACCGAATAGTGGGCTAATGACAGCATTTTCAGATCATTGGCACCATCACCCATGGCAATGATCTGGGTTGTGTCGGCGCCCGTGCGACGGGCCAGGTCGGCCAGGTAGTCGGCCTTGCCTTGTGCATCCACAATGTCTCCCAGTACGCGGCCGGTCAAGCGGCCGTTTTCTATTTCCAGCGTATTGGCATGGGTTTCGTCCAGCCCCAGGCGGGCCTTGAGCCGTTCGGTATACAGGGTGAAACCACCCGAGACCAGCATGGTCTTGATGCCGGCGGCTTTGGCTGTCTGAATCAGTTTTTCAGCGCCGGCATTCAGGCGCAGGCGTTCGTTGTAGACGCGGTCCAGATCATCTACGGAAACCCCTTCCAGCAAGGCCACGCGCCGGCGCAGGCTTTCGGCGAAGTCCTTGATTTCGCCGCGCATGGCGGCCTCAGTAATGGCTGAAACTTCGACCTTGCGGCCAACCATATCGGCGATTTCATCGATGCATTCAATGTTGATCAGGGTCGAGTCCATGTCCATCGCCAAAACACGGCAGTGGGCCAGCGGCATGATGGATTCAAGGAATGCGGCATCAACACCCAGATCGTGGCAAACCGAGGCGACGTCCTGCCGGCTGGCCGAGTCAATATCGAGCAAAGTTGCCGCTGTACTGTTGATGGGGCGCACGCCCGAGGCATGCGCCAGGGCGGCAATTTTTTCGATGGTGACGGGCGTCAGGCCGGGGGCCTGCAATACAAGGTGTGTCATGACGTAATTGATCAGGTGAGTGTGAAAAATATCGTTGCGCCGTCAAGCGGGTGCGTCGATAAGACATGCCGTCGCCTTAGTGCAAAGAGCGCATGATGCCACGGATGGCGTTAACGCGGGTTGTCAGAGGGTTGGTGAGTTCTTTCGTCGTGTTGCCCGCCGGTTTGAATTCAACTTTAAGTTTGTCCTGGCCGGCCAGCTTGACGTTGCGTTGTGTCTGCACCAGCTGGATGATGCGCAGCGGGTCGACATTGGGTTTGGCCGAGAACTGGATCAGGGCCGAGGCTTCGCTGGCATCGATCTTGACGATGCCCAAAGGTTCGGCTTCAAGGCGCAACCGGTGCGTCGCCAGCAGCGTCTGGGCGGCTTCGGGTAGTTTTCCGTAGCGGTCAATCAGTTCTTCCTGAAGCCGGATCAGGTCATCTTCATGCGACGCGTTCGACATTTTCTTGTACAGGCCCAGACGCGCATGCACGTCAGGGCAGTAGTCTGACGGCAAGAGGGCAGGGTGTGCAGGTTGACTTCGCATTTGGCATTGAAGGGTGAGTCAAGATCGGGCTCTTCGCCGGCTTTCAGCGCCTTGACCGCCGTATTCAGCATTTCGGAATACATCGAAAAACCGATTTCATGAATGTTGCCCGACTGCGATTCACCCAGAACCTCTCCGGTGCCGCGGATTTCCAGATCGTGCATGGCCAGGAAAAAGCCGGCGCCCAGGTCTTCCATGGCTTGAATGGCCTCGAGCCGCTTCTTGGCGTTGCTGGTGATGGCGTCTTCGCCGGGTGTGAGCAGATAGGCATACGCCTGGTGGTGCGAACGGCCAACTCGTCCGCGTAACTGGTGCAATTGGGCCAGACCCAGACGGTCGGCCCGGTGAATGACAATGGTGTTGGCGGTGGGCACATCAATACCGGTTTCAATAATGGTGGTACACAGCAGCACATTGAAGCGTTGCTGGTAAAACCCTTTCATGACCTGTTCCAGTTCGCGCTCGGCCATTTGGCCATGCGCCACAGCGATACGGGCTTCAGGAACCAGTTCCTCAAGGCGGGCCCGGCGGTTGTGAATGGTTTCCACTTCGTTATGCAGGAAGTAGACCTGCCCGCCGCGCTTGAGTTCGCGCAGCAAGGCTTCACGGATGGTGCTGCCGTCTTCGCGGCGCACGAATGTCTTGATGGCCAGACGCTTCTGAGGTGCGGTGGCAATGACGGAAAAGTCTCGGATGCCTTCCAGCGACATGCCCAGGGTGCGGGGAATCGGCGTTGCCGTGAGTGTCAGGACGTCCACTTCGGCACGCAAGGCTTTCAGGGCCTCTTTCTGGCGAACCCCAAAGCGGTGCTCTTCGTCGATGATGACCAGACCCAGGCGCTTGAAGTTGACGTCCTTGGACAGGATTTTATGGGTGCCAATGACAATGTCGACGGTGCCATCGGCCAGCCCGGCAATGGCGGCGCTGATGTCTTTGCTGGAACGGAATCGTGACAGTTCAACCACCTTGACCGGCCAGTCCGCGAAGCGGTCGGAAAAGGTCTGGGCATGTTGTTCAGCCAGCAGGGTGGTCGGGCACAACAAGGCAACCTGCTTGCCATTGGCTACCGCCAGAAAAGCCGCGCGCAGGGCCACTTCGGTTTTCCCGAAACCGACGTCGCCGCAGACCAGCCGGTCCATGGGCCGCCCGGACGTCATGTCGCTGATTACGGCCTCGATGGCCGATGCCTGATCGGGTGTTTCTTCGAAGCCGAAGCCCTCGGCGAAGGCCTGATAATCGTTCAAGGGCAGCTTGAAGGCATAGCCTTCACGGGCTTCACGCATGGCATACAGGGCCAGCAGTTCGGCGGCCGCATCACGTACCTGTTTGGCCGCCTTGCGACGGGCCTTGTCCCATTGGCCTGAGCCCAGCTGGTGCAGCGGCGCTGCATCGGGGTCGGCGCCGCTGTAACGGGCAATCAGGTGCAGTTGCGATACCGGTACATACAACGTGCTGCCCGTGGCGTATTCAAGGTGAAGGAACTCCATCTTGCCTTCGCCCAGGTCCATGTCGACAAGACCGTGGTAACGACCGATGCCATGCTGGACGTGCACTACCGGGTCGCCTTCGCGCAGCTCGGACAAGTCGCGTACCATGGCCTCGGCATTGCTGCCCTCGGTGTTGCGCCGGGCGCCGCGCCGGGGCGCATGGGCAACGGCGGGATACAGGTCGTTCTCTGTCAGCAGTGTAATGTTCAGCGCGGGTATCGAAAAACCGGTGGTCAGTGGAGCCGTGGTGATGCTGAAATGCCCGGTCCGGGCCAGGGCATCATGCAGACTGTCGGCACCGGCCTCGGGTTGCAGATCAAACTCGGACAGCATCTGCAGCAGGGTTTCGCGTCGTCCGGCCGAGTCGGCACACAGAATCACATGGCTGGCCGCGCTGTTGACCAGAGCGCGTAGTTTGGCGACCGGGTCGTCTGCACGACGCGCGATGGCGACCTCGGGTGCCGTGCCAAAATCAGGGTGGTCTCCGCTGGGTGTGAGTGTCAGGCGGGCAAATTGTTTAAGGTGATTGAACAGGGCGTCAGCACCCAGAAACAGCGTTTCCGGCGGCAATACCGGACGTTCGCGATCACTTTTCAAAAACTGGTAACGGCTTTGTGTATCACCGGTGAAATGCTGGATGGCGCCTTCAATATCACCCAGTGTTACGGTCAGTGTGCCTGCCTTGAGGTAATCGAACAGGGTTGCGGTTTCGTCGAAAAATAACGGCAGGTAGTACTCGACACCGGCAAAGGCGATGCCGTTGCCAATGTCTTTGTAGGGCAGGGCTTTTGACGGGTCACCCTCAAAGACTTCGCGAAAACGGGCCCGGAACCGGGTGCGGGCAGCCTCGTCCATGGGGAATTCACGACCAGGCAGCAACCGGACTTCGCGTACCGGATAAATGCTGCGCTGGGTATCGACATCAAAGCTGCGGATACTTTCAATTTCGTTGTCGAAAAGGTCAAGCCGGTAGGGTACGGCCGACCCCATTGGAAACAGGTCGATCAGGCCGCCACGGATGCAAAACTCGCCCGGAGCGGTCACTTGCGTGACGTGGCTGTAGTTGGCCAGCGTCAGTTGCTGGCGCAGGCTTTCTTCATCCAGCGTATCGCCCTGTTTGAATGAGAACGTGTAGGCCGCCAGAAACGATGGGGGGCCAGACGGTAAAGTGCGGTGCTGACCGGCACCGTGACAACGTCTACGGCACTGTTCATCAGTGCGTGCAGTGTTTCCAGCCGTTCCGAGATCAGGTCCTGGTGCGGCGAAAAGCTGTCATAAGGCAAGGTTTCCCAATCGGGCAATTGCCGTACCTGAAGCCTGGGTGAAAACCGGCTGATTTCCTCGGCCAGACGCTGTGCGGCCAGCGGGTCGGCACACAAGACCAGCAGGGGCTTGCCCGAGGCCCGGGCCAGATCAGCCAGCAGCCACGCGTCACCCGACCCGGGAGGGGACGGGACGGCGTATCGTTGGCCAGGTTTAAGGGCATTGAGCAATGCGGCTGTGCCCGGCAGGGGGCAAGGGCATCTGCGCCCTGAGCGGTAAGGTTTAATGTCGACATCGTGCTGGTCATTATAAAATCTCTTTCTTATGTCAAAAAAGATAATTGCCATCGTACCGGCCGCCGGTGTCGGTCAGCGTGCCTTGACCGGGGCGACCTCCTTGCCAAGCAATATCGTCTGCTGAACGGCAGGCCGATGTTGCGCTGGACCGTCGAAGCGTTGCTGGCTGACTCGCGCATTGAGCAGGTCCGGGTTGCGGTTTCACCGTCCGACACGCAAGCCGTCAATGTGCTGGCCGGTCTGGCCAGAACCGTGTGTCGTCCGTGTGGCGGTGAAACACGCGCTCATACGGTATTGGGTGCCCTGCGCGATGCCGCGTTGCCGGCCGATGCCCTGGTTCTGGTGCATGACGCTGCCCGGCCGGGCTTGCCGCTGGCGGCACTGTCGCGCCTGATCAATACCTGTATGGGCGATCCGGTAGGTGGGCTGCTGGCACAGCCAGTGCCGGATACCGTCAAGCAGGGTGGGCTGCAGGTGGGTGAAGATCGGGTCGCTGTTGTCAAAACCGTGTCGCGCGACGGGTTGTGGCTGGCGCAGACTCCCCAGATGTTTCCTGCGGGCCTGTTGCAGAACGCGATTGAGTCTGCCCTTGAACAGGGGGCGTCGTTACCGATGAGGCTTCGGCCATTGAGCTTATGGGGCTGGCTCCCCGGCTGGTCACCGGCTCGATGCGCAATTTCAAGGTAACCTGGCCCGAAGATTTTGAACTTATGGAAAAATGGTTATGACGTTACCTTTTCGTGTCGGGCAGGGGTTCGATGTGCATGCCCTGGTCGAAGGCCGCCCGTTAATCATCGGCGGCGTTACCATCGACTGGCCCCGAGGTTTGGCCGGTCATTCCGATGCCGATGTGCTTTTGCATGCGATCACGGATGCCTTGTTGGGCGGTGCGGGCCTGGGCGACATCGGTCGCCATTTTCCGGACACCGATCCGGCCTTCAGGGGGCCGACAGTCGCGTGTTGCTGCGCGAAGCCTATGCCCGTGTCAGAGCGGCGGGTTGGCAGGTGGGCAACATCGACGCGACGATTCATGCCCAGGCACCCAAGATGTCTCCGCATATTGCGCCGATGGTGGCTACCATTGCCGCTGACCTGGGGGTGGATGCCGGCCGGGTGAATGTGAAGGCAAAACCAATGAAGGTCTTGGTCATCTGGGCCGTAGCGAGGGCATTGCGGCGACAGTGATTGCCTTGCTTTTGCCGTTCGCGTGATTGTTTATCAAACCTTGGGCAGCTCGATACGGGCCAGCAGCCCGTTGGGTGAACGCGGCAACATTTTCAGCTTGCCGCCCACATGGCCCAGCAAACGCTCGACAATCGCCAGGCCCAGCCCGGCACCGCTCACGCCGGTTCGTGCGGTTTCGCCCCGCGAGAACGGGCGCAGCAAGCGCTGTACCTCAGAGGGTGCAATACCCGATCCTCGATCGGCCACTTCAATGATGACCTTGTCATTTTCCAGCCGCGCGTTCAGGTCGATGAAGCACGTACCGTCAATGGGAGAGCGCCCATAGCGGCGGGCGTTTTCGATCAGGTTGCCAACAATGCGTTTCAGGTCGATGGCCGTGATGCGGGCTTTGAGGTTCGGAGAAATATCGGCATTCAGGTGCCCGTTCAACGATTCGGTGTGCGCTTTTTCACGATCGTAAAGATCTTCGAGGGCCTGGGTAATGTCAATGCCGATTTCCGGCGGCGATGTCGCCGGGCGAGCATATTCCATGAGTTGGCCGATGGTGTAGTCAATTTGAGCCAGGTCCTGATCAATGGCCTGGCGTGTGTCGTCGCTGACATTGCTCATTTCGATTTCAAGACGCATCCGGGCCAGCGGTGTCCGCAGGTCATGGGAAATGCCGGCCAGCATGATTTCCCGGTCAGCTTCGGTCTGACGCAGGTCTTTGGTCATGCGATTGAACGCGATGTTGATTTCCTTGATCTCGGCAGGCCCTTCTTCAGGCAGAGGAGAGGGATTTCACCGCGTGAGAGTTGCTGCGTGACACGCGCCAGCTGAGCCAGGGGTCGGTTCACGAACCGCGCACTGGCCGCAGACCCTACCAGGGCCAGCAAAAGGGCGGTGACCCCCACCAGAACCATTCGACGCCAACCACCAGGCCCAGTTGTTCGCGGTCAAAAACCAGCCAGAATCGTTCGTCTTCGATTTCGAAACTGATCCAGACCCCCGGCATGCCATTGACAGACCACATGATCAGTACGCCGGTGCCCAGACGATTCTTGATTTCGGCGGTAACGTGGTTCCAGTAGTTGGAGTTGGGCAGAGGTTCAAGGGTGTCAGTGGGCTCGCGCGGCTGGATACGCAGACTGTCTTTGGTGGCCAGATCAAGCAGCAGGTCGGTACGGGTGTCTGGCGACGCGTGGATGAGAGCGGAGCGCGTGATACTGAGCGACGTGCTGACCCGTTGTGCCATCTGGATGGCGCGCGGGCCTTCTTCCATACTGAAAAAGACTTCGAGCCAGGCACCCAGGCTCACAATCATGAGAACGCCCAGCAATAAAAAAGACCGGCTGAACAGGCCCAGCCGGACTTTTGACTGCAGGGTTTCGTAGTGGCGCCGAACAAAGGACATGCCGATTCAGCGCCTGCCCGCCGGTTTAGTTGCCGCCATCGGGAATGAAAACATACCCCAGGCCCCAGACGGTCTGGATATAGACGGGCTTGGACGGATTGGGTTCGATAAGCTTGCGCAGTCGTGAGATTTGTACATCGAGGCTGCGGTCGAAGGCCTCGTATTCACGGCCACGGGCCAGTTCCATGAGCTTGTCGCGTGACAAGGGGATTTTTGGATGGCGTGCAAAAACCTTTAGCACCGAGAATTCGCCCGTGGTGATAGGCACGACTTCGTTATCACGGGTGAGGGTACGGGTCGACAGGTTGAGAACATAGGGGCCGAATTCGACCGATTCGTTTTCCTGGCTGGGGGCACCGGGGTGTTCTTCGGTGCCGCGGCGACGCAAGATGGCATTGACCCGAGCCAGCAGTTCGCGGGGGTTGAAGGGCTTGGACAGGTAATCGTCGGCACCCATTTCGAGACCCACGATACGGTCAATTTCTTCGGCCTTTGCGGTGAGCATGATGATGGGTGTGTTGTCGTGGCTGCCGCGCAGGCGACGGCAGATTGACAACCCGTCTTCGCCAGGCAGCATCAGGTCGAGTACCAGTAGATCGAAATGTTCACGTTGCCATAGCTTGGACATTTCTTTGCCGTCTTCGGCAACGAAGACATTGAAGCCTTGTTCGGTAAGGTAGCGGCGCAGCAGGTCGCGCAAGCGGGGCCGTCGTCGACCACAAGGATTTTGCGTGTTGGAGGCGGAGTATGAGTATTCATGGTCGAAAATGTAACAGGCCTGGTTGAGGCCGTGAAGAGGCCGGTAGCAAGATCTTACACATTAAGGAATTGGTAGAAACGCGGTTTACATCTTTACCAGCATGACACATGTCAACCGCCTTGGCGGGAGTGTGCACAGATTAGCATTATGATTGTCATTCGCACAGGGGTTTTTGGCCACCGGACAAATGTCCGGGGCACAGGCGGCTTAAAATGCCGTTATGGACCAACATATCATTGCTTTCGAAACATCATCGCGTATTTGCGATGTGGCTTTACTGTCAGTCGTGCAGGGGCAGGAACGTGTGCTTGTGCTCAGTCACGACGAGACTTCCGAACATGCCGAACGTTTGTTGCCGATGGCCGATCAGCTGCTCGTGCAGGCGGGTATACGGCGTACCGATTTATCGGCGATAGCCTTTGGTCAGGGCCCCGGGGGTTTTACCGGGTTGCGCGTTGCATGCGGGGTTGCGCAGGGGATGGCCTTTGCGTTGAATCTGCCCGTTGTGCCGGTGCCTTCATTACTGGCCGCTGCGGCATGCGAAAAGCATAATGACGTTATTCGGGTGGTTGTTCAAGACGCCCGCATGCACGAAGTTTATGTGGCCGCGTTTCGGGTTGCCTCCGATGGGTCGGGGGCCGTATCGCCGTTGCTTGATGCCTGTCTGGTGGGGGTGGACGACTTTTCCGTCTGGCTGGGGCAAACGGCCCGGCGCTGGCAAGCCTCAGGGCAATCGGGGTCTGTCGCCATAGTGGGCGATGCCCTGGTGGCGTATCCCGGCGTGGTTGCACAGACTCAAATCATGCTGGCCGACGGCTCCAGGCCATTGCGTATGGGTGGCCCGGTCCGTGCCACTGCTGAAGGGGTGGCACGCCTGGCACGAGGGTTGCTGGTGGACGGGGCTGCGGTTGCTCCATCTGCCGCTGCCCCGTTGTATGTCCGCGATAAGGTTGCGTTTACCACCCACGAGCGTGCGCAGGGGCAGGGGGCAATCCCAAGGCGCAAGTGGCAATTACCATTGTGGCCATGGCCCGCGAGCATCTTGATGCGGTGGCGGGGCTTGAGGCCCGGGTGCAGTCACACCCCTGGACGCGCGGTAATTTTGCGGATGCGCTTGACGCCGGCTATAGCGCATGGGTTGCGTTACGCGAGGGGCAGGTTGCCGGTTTTTGTGTGGTACAGCCGGCACCAGATGTAGCACATTTGCTCGTTATTGCCGTTGACCCTGAAAGCCAGCGTGGGGGCCTGGGGTATCGTCTGCTGCGTCAGGCTGAAGCGGTTGCGCGTCAGCTGGGCCTGCCGGCGTTGTTGCTTGAGGTTCGTCCGTCCAATCATGCTGCGGTTACGTTTTACACGAACCGGGGCTTTCATCAGATCGGCTTGCGCAAGGGGTATTACCCGGCGGCCCACAGTCAGCGGGAAGATGCGCTGGTTCTGCAAAAAATCTTGACGGGGGCGCTCAATGACATCAGGGCAGGTGGCTGTCAGTCGGGCCCAACTGGCCTGGTTGACCGAGCTGGGCATTGATCGCAAGTTGCTGGCCAGCATTGCTGATACGACGTCACTGTTTACGGTACCTCCGGCGCCCGCTATCGCACCGGCCGCACGGGCGGGGCTGAAACCTGGTGCGGCGTTGGCTCCGACGCGTGGCTCAGCCCCTGCATCGGATCAGGCTGCCGCCCCTGCGCGTGTCAGCCCGACTTCACGTCCGATTCCGCCCGATGCACAACCCGCTCAGGTCATCCCTGTCGTGCGTCAGCCTTTGCCAGATAACCTGACGGCTCTGGCCGAGAGCGTGGCGCAATGCCAGGCCTGCGGCTTGCATGCCGTGAGGCACCAGACCGTGTTTGGGGACGGCGTGGCACAGGCACCAGACTGGATGGTTATTGGTGAGGTACCGGGTGATCACGATGATCATTTGGGGTTGCCATTTCAGGGCAAGGCCGGCGAGCTGCTGAATCACATGCTGGTTGCCGCCGGCATTTTGCCGTCTGCCACGTTGTTTTATACCAACCTGCTGAAATGCCGTCCAAAGGGCGCACGTGCGCCAAAGCCTGAAGAAATCGAGGCCTGTCTGCCCTTTTTGCGTCAGCAAATTACCCTGGTCAGGCCGGCGGGCTTGCTGGTGCTGGGCTGGCAGGCGGCGCAGGCGTTGTTGGGCCAGCGGGCCAGTCTTGACCGGCTGCGCGGGCAGGTGCACCGGTATCACGATGCGGGTCTGGATATCCCGTTGGTGGTCACCCACCACCCGGCATCGTTGATGTTGCGTGGTCATTTCAAGGCGGCTGCCTGGCAAGATCTGCACTTGGCGCGCCAGGCCTTGTTGTCGCTACCTTAGTGCAAGGCCTGACCGTGGCCGTGTTGACCGATCTGGTCTTGCAGTGAGGGGTCGCGCTGGTGATTGAGCTTGTTCCAGCGCATGAACACAAGCATCAGGCTGGACACCAGCAAGCCAAAGATCACGATAATGATATTGATTGGCAGGCTGAGCCAGAGCATCAGGCTGTAGACGGCCAGCATCAACAGAATGTTCAATTGTTCGTTGAAGTTCTGTACGGCAATCGAGTGGCCCGCTGACAATAACACGTGCCCGCGGTGCTGCAACATGGCATTCATGGGCACGACAAAGAACCCTGACAAACCGCCAATCAGCATCAGAAGGGCATAGACGGCCCAAGGTTCGTAGACCAGTGGCATGAGTAAAACGGTGAAGCCCATGAATACACCCAGCGGCAGAACCTTCAGTGCCTTTTTCAAGGGTACACGGCCTGCCAGCACGGCCCCGACGATAGTTCCCAACGCGGCAACCCCCATCAGTACCGAGGCCTGGTCAAGCCGGTAGCCCAGGTGTTGGGCCCCCATTCAATCAGGATAAGTTGCAGGGTGGCGCCGGCGCCCCAGAACAGGGTGGTGACGGCCAGAGAAATTTGTCCGAGCTTGTCATGCCACAGTGTCTTGACGTAGTAAGTGAATTCGCGAACGAGCTTGACCGGGTTGGTTTGTTGTTTCGGGTAGCTGACATGGGTGGGTGGGATCAGCAGGGTGCAGCCGGCCGCAAGCAGATACACGAAACCGATAATGAAAATGGCGGCTTCGGCCCGGTTATCGACGACGGCACCTACCCAGGGGTTTGACAGAAGGGCTTGCGAGACAGACGGATTGATCAGAACCCCGCCTACGACGGTGCCGAAAATAATGGAGAGCACCGTCAGGCCCTCGATCCAGCTGTTGCCTTTGACCAGTTGGTCGGGTGGCAGCATTTCGGTGACGATGCCATATTTTGCGGGGAGTAAGCGGCTGCGCCGATACCCACCAGCGCATACGCTGCAAAAATCAGGCCCAGTTGACCCGTGGTGCCAAAACCGAGGCTAGCATAGCAGAACATTAGTACGCAGCCGGCCAGTTTTACGGCGTTGGTCATGAACATGACCTTGCCTTTGGGGAATGAGTCGGCGAACGCACCGACAAAAGCAGCCAGCAAAACATACGCCAGTGCAAACCACCATTTCATCATGGGGGCCATCCAGTCGGGGCCGTGCAGGTCGGCAATTAAAGCGATGGCGGCAATCAGCAGGGCGTTGTCAGCGAGTGACGACAGCGCCTGGGCGGTCATGACCAGATAGAAGCCTTTCTTCAACTTGGATCCCGGTGGAGTTAGTGTTGCATCTGTTAACGTTGGTTTTATTAACGTTGCATTTATTTTAAGGAATTTTTAAGGTTCGGAAATAAACGCGGGTGGACAAGTATAGCTTCAGCCATTGTCGCTGCGGCGCTGGGGTATCATTAGGGCTTGAATTTTTTGCCAGCGCTGCGCCTTTTTCTCTTCACTGTGCGTCTTACCCAGATAAAACTTGCCGGCTTCAAATCCTTTGTCGAGCCAACAGTTATTCCTACGCCCAGCCAATTGGTTGGCGTGGTGGGGCCGAACGGCTGCGGCAAGTCGAACATCATTGATGCCGTGCGTTGGGTGCTGGGTGAAACCCGTGCCTCAGAGTTGCGTGGTGAGTCCATGCAAGATGTCATTTTCAATGGGTCCGGCCAACGCAAGCCAGCGGCCAGGGCATCGGTTGAACTGGTCTTCGATAACTCAGAGGGTCGGGCCGTAGGGCAATGGAGCGTTTATTCCGAAATTGCCGTACGCCGGGTGCTTACCCGTGACGGCACCAGCAGCTATTTCGTCAACAATCAGCAGGTACGCCGACGGGATATCCACGATATTTTTCTGGGGACCGGGCTGGGTTCGCGTGGCTACGCCATTATTGGTCAAGGCATGATCAATCGCCTCATCGAGGCGCGTCCGGAAGAGCTCAGGGTTTACCTCGAGGAAGCTGCCGGTGTTTCACGTTACAAGGAACGACGTCGGGAAACCGAGAATCGGTTAGGTGACACCCGTGAAAATCTGAATCGGGTAGACGATATTTTGCGTGAACTCGATGGTCAGTTGCAGCGCCTTGAGGCCCAGGCCGAGGTGGCTACCCGCTATCGCGCCTTGCAGGCCGAAGGTGAGCAGAAGCAGCAAGCGTTGTGGTTGTTGAAAGAAGAAAATGCACGTGGCGATCAAAAGTCCCGTTTTCTGGCGATTGAGCAGGCACAAACCGAGCTCGAGGCCGCCGTGGCCGGGTTACGACATCTTGAGGCCGATCTCGAGTCTCGTCGCCAGGCGCATTATCAGGCCGGTGATCGCGTTCATGCCGCCCAGGGGCGTTTGTTCGAGGCCGGTGCCCTGGTCAGTCGCCTTGAGGCTGAAATTCGCCATGTGGTTGATTCTCGTTCGCGTGTTCAGGCGCGCCGTGCGCAATTGCAAAGCCAGCAACTTGAGTGGCAAGAGCAAAGTACCCATTGTGCGGACCAGATTGCACAAACCGTGGAAGATCTTGAAATCATCAAGGGACAGTCGGAAGATTTGCTTGAGCAGCTTGACCAGGCAAACGAACGGCTTCCCGCCATCGATATCCGCGTGCGCACGGCCAGTGCGTCTCGTGATGAAATGCGCACCGTTTTGTCGCGGGTTGAACAAAGTCTGGCGCTGGTCGCCCAAACCCAGCGCGATGCCGACCGCCAAATCGATTCCTTGCGTCAGCGTCGAGAGCGCCTCGAGCACGAGTTGCGTGAACTGAACCCGCCGGATCCTTCCGGGATCGACCGCTTGTCCGGTGAGCTTGAACTGTTGCAAGGCCAGCTTGAGGAGGCCCAGGGGCAGGTTGTGTCGCTCGAAGAGCAGCAGCCGGCACTTGAGGATCAGCGCCAACGTGCCCAGGCCGAAGCCCGGCAAGAGTCGGCGGCGGTGGCCCGTCTTGAGGCGCGTTTGCTTGCCTTGGTGAAGCTGCAGGACGATGTTCAGAAACAAGGCACCTTGCAGCCCTGGCTCGCAAAGCATGAGCTGACTTCCTGGCACGATTGTGGCAACATGTGCATATTCAGGCTGGCTGGGAGCCGGCGCTCGAAGCGGTGCTGCGCGAATGTCTGGCGGGCCTCGAGGTGCGGCATCTCGAAAATGCCCGTGCTTTTGTACAAGATCCACCGCCGGCCCGGCTGGCGTTTTATCAACGTCCCGTTGCCGGCCCTGCTGTCGCAGCGCCGCATGGTCTGCAACCCGTGGCCGCATTGCTCAAGCTGTCAGATCCCGATTTGAGGACGTTGCTAGAGCACTGGCTGTCCGGGGTGTATTGGGCCGACGACCTCAATCAGGCGCTGGCCCGTCGCAGCGAATTGCCGCCAGGCGCGGTTTTTGTTGTTCGCGAGGGCCATCTGGTGGATGCGCATAGTGTGCGTTTTTACGCGCCTGACTCAGAACAATCCGGTTTGTTGGCTCGACAGCAGGAAATCGAGTATCTGCAACGCGAGATCAAGGCCCAGCAACTGATTGCCGATCAGGCCACAGGGGCCGTGGCGCGTGCCGAATTGGCCTGGCAGGGCGTTGCGCAGGCGATGGGGCCGGCACGCACGCGTGTGTCTGAACTCACACACCGCGCACATGATGTTCAGTTGACCTTGTCCCGATTGCAGCAACAGGCTGAACAATCCGGTCAGCGGGCCGTGCGCATACATCAGGAAGTGACCGAAATCGAGGCCCAGGTCACCGTACTTAAAGAAACGCGTGAAGAAGCGGAAGCCCGTTTTGAAACGCTTGACCTTGAACTGGCCGATATTCAGGGTCGTTTCGCCGACGCCGAACTCTCCGGTGAACGTCTGGCGCAGGAAGCCGAGCAAGCGCGTCAGGCTGTGCGTGATCTGGAACGACGGTTGCAGGAGCACCAGTTTTCGGAACGCTCGGCGCAGTCCCGTCTCTCCGATTTGCAACGTAATCTTCAGCTGGCCCAAGAGCAGGTGCGTCGAGCGTCCGATGAGCTCGAGTCCTTGCAGGGTGAGTTGTTTGAACTGGATGCCTCTGCCGCTCAGGCCGGCTTGCAAGACGCTCTGGAACAACGTGCGGTGTGCGAGACAGATCTGGCCCAGGCGCGCATTGAGCTGGATAATCTGGCCGCGTCGCTACGTGACATTGACGAGCAGCGCTCGACGAATGAACGTTCGCTTGAGCCTTTGCGGGCCCGCATTACCGAGCTGCAGCTTCAAGAGCAGGCGGCGCGTCTTACCGTTGAGCAGTATTCCGAGCAGCTGGATGCGCGTCAGGTCAATCGCGATGCCTTGCGGCAGTTTCTGGCAACGCAACCTGAGACATGGCAGCGGGTGGGTTGGTTACAATCAGAAGTGCAGCGCATTTCGCGTGACATTGAGGCGTTGGGTGCGGTGAATCTGGCGGCCCTCGACGAACTGAATCAGGCCCGGCAGCGTAAAGATTACCTCGATGCCCAGCATGCTGATTTGTGTCGAGCCATTGAGACGCTTGAAGATGCGATTCGTAAAATTGACAAAGAAACCCGCGAGCTGTTGCAAGAGACATTCGACACGGTGAATCATCATTTTGGCGAATTGTTTCCCCGCTTGTTCGGGGTGGAGAAGCCAAGCTGATCATCACCGGCGAAGAAATTCTCGATGCCGGGGTTCAGGTCATGGCCCAGCCGCCGGGCAAGCGCAACAGCACCATTCACCTGTTGTCGGGCGGGGAAAAAGCACTGACGGCAACGGCATTGGTGTTTGCCTTGTTCAAGTTGAATCCGGCACCGTTCTGTTTGCTTGACGAAGTTGATGCGCCGCTCGATGATGCCAACACCGAACGTTACGCCAATCTGGTCGGCAGTATGGCCGATCAGACGCAGTTTTTATTTATTTCTCACAACAAGATTGCCATGCAGATGGCGCGTCAGCTGATCGGGGTTACCATGCAAGAGCAGGGTGTGTCGCGTATTGTGGCGGTCGACATCGAGTCGGCATTGCAGCTGGCGCAGGCATGATGATCAGGAATCGGGGCCGCATGGCGGGGTTACAGGCATGAGTGATTTACAAATCGGGCTGATTGCCCTGGGCGTTGTGATTCTTCTGGGCGTGCTCGCCTACAACTGGTGGCAAGACCGCCGGGTCAGGCGGCAGATGCAGGCGCAGTTTCCGCCTACCGATGAAGATCCGCTGCTTGGCGGTCTGGCGCCCCCGGGCGGTGCCCGCAAAGAGCCGGGGTTGACGACGATCTTGCCGCCAGTTGCAGGTTTCGCGACCACAGAAGCCGATAATGCCAATGACGATCCCGCCGAGGAAGTTGATGCGGTTTGCGAAGCAGTGATCGATATAGTGTTCACGTTGCCGGTTCCTGTGGGTCAGCTGGCCGAAGCCCTGTCGGCGCTGGTGCCCGCGACGGGAAAACCGGTTCGTTACTTTTGCGAATTGCCCTCTGGTCGCCATTGTGCCGGGCTGCCGGCCGGGGAAAGCTGCTGTGCCTTGCAGATTGCCGTACTGAAAGCCAATCGCAGTGGGGCCCTGTCCGCCATCGAATGGTCGACGTTCTGGACCGCCGCGCAAAGTGTGGCTGAACGGTTTGACGGTTCGGTTGAGGGGCCTGAACAAGACGAGGTGGTTGAGCAGGCTCAGGCCCTTGACACCCTGTGTGCGGGGCTTGATGCGCAAGTGGGGCTTGCCTTGCAGCTGTCCCGGCCGCAGTCTGCGGACGCGTTGCGTGACACCCTTACTGACGCGGGGTTTGTTCGTGTCGGACGCCATATGGCCTGGGTGGCTGAAACCGGCGCTGCACGTTTTACCTTGCTTTTTGACGGCCAGGCCGTACCCGAGTCCAGTGGTGCCGAAGTCAGCCGGCTTGATCTGTTGCTTGATTTGCCCAACACCCCGGCTGATCACCAGGCGTTCAGTCGTATGGCCAGTGTGGGTCGTGATCTGGCCCAGCGTCTCGATGCGGTGCTGGTTGACGATCAGGGGCGTTCTGTTGCCCAGGCGTCCGACACCACGATCGACAAGCAGTTGGCCGCGCTGTACGACCAATTGGTTCAGGCGGGTTTTGAGCCGGGCTCAGTGCGTGCATCCAGGTTGTTTTCATGACGGCTGTGACGCAAATTCCTGCTGAGGTCATACGGCAGGTCGAAGGCTTGCGCCATGAAATCAACGCGCACAATACGCGGTATTACGTTTACGATGCCCCCATTGTTTCCGATGCCGAATATGACCGCCTGATGGCGCAATTGCTGGCGCTTGAGGCACAGTACCCATCGCTTGTGTCACCCTTGTCGCCAACGCAGCGGGTAGGCGGTGCTCCTGTGGCGGCGTTTGACACGGTGCGTCATGTGGTCCCGATGCTTTCGCTGGATAACGGTTTTGATGCCGATGATGTCCGTGCGTTTGACCGGCGCGTGACGGAAGGCCTGCGTGACAGCGGCTTGCTGGGCGCGGCAGACAAAGTGGCCTATCTGGCCGAATACAAATTTGACGGGTTGGCCGTTTCATTGCGTTACGAGCGTGGGCAGCTGGTGCAGGCGGCTACGCGTGGCGATGGCCAGCAAGGGGAAGATGTCACCCACAATATTCGTACCTTGCGTTCAGTGCCTCTTGAGCTCAAGGCCGGAGCACCCGAGGTACTCGAAGTGCGTGGTGAGGTGTTCATCAATATCCGTGATTTTGAACGCCTCAACCAGGCCCAGCAAGGGCGCGGTGAAAAGATCTTCGTGAACCCGCGTAACGCGGCGGCGGGCAGTTTGCGCCAGCTCGATCCACGCATTGCGGCCAAGCGTCCGTTACGGTTCTTTGCTTACGGTTGGGGTGACCTGACCACATCGCCGCTGCCCGAGCAATCGGGGATGCTCGACTGGCTGGAGTCGCTGGGGTTGCCTGTCAATCCCGATCGTCGTGTTGTCAAGGGCGCCGAAGGTCTGTTGTCATTTTACGAGCAGGTGGGCGAGCGTCGCACCCAGCTGCCCTTTGACATCGATGGCGTGGTTTACAAGGTCAACAGTTTGCGTGGGCAGGACGTGCTGGGGTTTGTCGCGCGAGCCCCCGGTTTGCACTGGCTCACAAGTTTCCTGCGCAAGAGGAAACCACGACCTTGCTGGGTATCGACATCCAGGTTGGGCGTACCGGTGCAATAACGCCTGTGGCACGACTCAAACCCGTGTTTGTGGGTGGGGTAACGGTGACCAACGCCACACTGCACAATGAGGATGAGATCCGTCGTAAAGATGTTCGTATTGGCGATACGGTGATTGTGCGTCGTGCGGGTGATGTCATTCCTGAGGTGGTGGGCCCCATCATTGAGCGTCGGCCGGACAGTACGGTACTGTTTCAGATGCCGACTCAGTGTCCGGTCTGTGGTTCGGCGATCCATCGCGCTGAAGATGAAGCGATTTCACGCTGCACCGGCGGCTTGTTCTGTGCCGCCCAGCGCAAGCAGAGCCTGCTGCATGCAGCAGGCCGCAAGGCGCTTGATATCGAGGGGCTGGGCGAAAAACTGGTCGATCAGCTGGTTGACAGCGGTCGCGTCAAGTCGATTGCTGATCTGTTTTCCTTGCGCGTCGAAGACTTGCTGCTCTACGACCGCATGGGGCGCAAGTCCGCCGAGAATCTGGTGGCTGCCCTTGAAAAGGCACGTACCCCAACGTTAGGGCGGTTGCTTTTTGCGTTAGGTATTCGCCATGTCGGCGAAACCACCGCCCGAGATCTGGCACGTCATTTGGGCTCGGTCGATGCGGTCATGCACGCAACCGAGGAACAGCTCCTGGCTGTTCCTGATGTCGGGCCGGTGGTGGCGCATGCCATCCAGGAGTTTTTGCCGAAGCGCACAATCGCGATGTCATTGCCGCGCTTGAACAGGCTGGAGTGCGGCCCAAACTCGATGCCGAGCCTGTGCGTCAATTGTTGTCGGGTAAAACATTGGTGTTGACGGGTACGCTGCCAACCCTTACACGCGATGTAGCCACGCAAATGATCATGGCTGCCGGTGGCAAGGTCAGTGGGTCGGTATCAAAGAAAACGGCTTGGGTGGTTGCCGGCGAAGAGGCTGGCAGCAAATTAGCCAAGGCGGTTGAGCTGGGAGTGCCTGTACTGGATGAAGAAGGCTTGAAGGCGTTGCTGGCCAGCGGCTGATACAAAGTTGGAAACTGAATTGCAAATCCGAAAAGACCACTAAAACGGCCCACGATTTATTTGATCGTGGGCCGTTTTACCGTCGTCAATCGGCACACTCATCGTGCCTTGAGCGGTACTGTTGCCGTAAGCTCCTGGGCTGCCCGGAATGTTCTTTCCGGTACTTCGCTGCCATCAGGAAGCCTGGCAATTACTGGATCTTCGCTTCGTCCATCAGGCTTTGCTGAAATTTGGCCAGCTTTTCCTGGCGCATCATTTCTTCGAGTTGCGGCTTGACTTCAGAGAGTTCCGGGAAGTTGACCGGGCGTGCGTCGTCGACCTGCACAATATGCCAGCCGAATTGTGTCTTGACCGGTTCTTGCGTCATTTCACCTTTCTTCAGACCTTCAACAGCCTGGGCAAATTCGGGCACGTAGCTGGCCGATTGCGACCAGCCCAGTTCGCCACCTTTCTGGCCGCTGCCGGGGTCAATCGAGTTCTTTTTGGCGGCTTCTTCAAAGCTGATGTCTTTGGCCTTGAGTTGCTTGATGAGCTCTTTGGCCTTGTCTTCTTCAGCGACCAGAATATGGCGCACCTGGTATTCCTGGCGGTTGGCCTGATCTTTCTTGATGGCTTCGTATTCTTTGTTCAGCTCGGCTTCGGTCACCGGGTTTTTCTTCAGGTAGTCTTCCATGAGGGCGCGCACCAGAATGCTTTGGCGGGCCAGTTCAAGTTCTTGCTTGACCGCGTTGTCGCGGTCGATTTTTGCCCGTTCGGCCGCTTGTACAGCCACCATTCGCCCGATCATTTCCTGCTTGACCTGTTCGCGCAGCTGCGGAGAATCTTGTGCACCCTGGCTGATCAGCAGCGTAACGAACTGGTCAACCTGCGCCTGGGTAAGCGGCTTGCCATTGACGGTCGCTACATTCTGCGCGTAAACGGGCAACGAAATAGCGCAGGCAGCGGCGAACATGACGAGTTTCTTCATAAACTTCCTTGAGTTAGTTGACCGAGGCGACAATGGCCAGGGCATGAATTGGAAAGGGGATAAGATCGTTGAGCTGATCATACACGAGCCGATGTCGCTGCAAAATCCGCAATCCATCGAATTTCGGGCTGCTGATAATAACCCGGAAGTGGCTGGCGCCTGACTGGCTGCCGGCATGGCCGGCATGCAGGTGGGATTCATCGATAATTTCGAGTTGTGTGGGTTCCAGCGTTTGCAGACGGGCGTGTATTTGTTCGGATAGCGTCATGGTCATGGATTCGACAGTTCAAGGTTCAGGGTTTCTTTGATGTGCCGGCTTAGCCATACCGATTGCGCCACGACGAACACCAGCAGCAGGGCCATCAGGCCAAATACCTTGAAATTGACCCATTGCGATTCGGTGAATTGCCCTGAGAAGGCCACATAAAGATTCAGGGCCCCTGATGCAATAAAAAACGCCGACCAGCTGTAGCTCATTTTGTCCCAGATTGCGGATGGAAGCTCAATTTGGCTGCCCATTATCTTTTGCAGCAGGTTTCGCTTGAAAACCCAGCGCCCTGTCAGTAATATGCCGGCAAAAATCCAGTACAGGACGGTAGGCTTCCATTTGATGAAGGCGTCGTCCTGAAAGACGAGCGTGGCGCCGCCAAAAATAACAATGACCCCAAGGTTGATCCAGTGGGTTGCTTCAAGGGTTTTTCCGGTGGCCTTCAGCCAGATGAACTGGGCTACGCTGGCGGCAATGGCAACCGCCGTAGCCACATACATACTGTCAGCCAGTCGGAAGGCTACAAAAAAAGGATCAGGGGGAAGAGGTCAAACAGAAATTTTTTCATGCGTCGGGCTCAAATGACAAGGATAACGAGTTGATGCAATAACGCAGTCCGGTAGGGGGCGGTCCGTCGGGAAAGACATGCCCCAGGTGAGCGTCGCATGAAGCGCACATGACTTCAGTGCGAATCATGCCGTGGCTCGTGTCGCGCGCTTCAAGAATCACGTCTGGGGAGACCGGTTCGAAGTAGCTCGGCCAGCCACAGCCGGCATCAAATTTGGTGTCCGACCGGAACAGTGCGGTGCCGCAACAGGCACAGTAATAGGTGCCTGCCTGCGTCGTGTTCCAGAATTGGCCGGTGAAGGCACGTTCAGTGCCTTTCTGGCGTGTCACGTAAAACGCCTCGGGGCTAAGTTGAGCCCGCCATTGCTCGTCAGTCTTGATGACTTTGTTCATGCTGATCATCCTTCGTATGTGCCGATGCACCTTATGGGTACAACCGGAATGTTAATCGACTTTGAAAATCCGTTTCGGTTCCATTGTTCGAATTGCTGGTCGGCTTATGCAGGGAATCCCCTAGCTTTCGAGATTTGTAAACTGTGTTAACTTTCTCG
The DNA here is from genome assembly GCF_030344915.1 of Neopusillimonas aromaticivorans. Classification (GTDB taxonomy): domain Bacteria; phylum Pseudomonadota; class Gammaproteobacteria; order Burkholderiales; family Burkholderiaceae_B; genus Neopusillimonas; species Neopusillimonas aromaticivorans. Next base: position 2,438,779 of record NZ_CP128233.1, read on the forward strand.
CCAATCAATCTAACCATTCAAGGAGACAAAATGAACTCAGATGTTTTCCCGAGGCACTGACCCGGTGCCCGCCAGTTTTTGTGGCTTTCGGGGGCGTAATGTGCGCTTTCCATCTCTAATTCTTTGGTGTTTCAACAGATGGACTCAACAATCTTTTTCATTCTGCTTCAAGATGGCGTCCTGAACGGCGCGGTCTATGCACTGTTGGGGCTGGCTCTGGTACTTGTGTTTCTGGTAACCCGGGTCGTCTTCATCCCTCAGGGGAGTTTGTGGCGTATGGTGCCTTGACGCTGGCGTTCATGGTCAACGGGCAAATTCCCGGTACCGTGAAACTGCTGCTCATCGTGGGTGTCATCACATTCATTGTTCAATTGGTTTCGGCAGCACGCCGCAACGAGTGGGCCGGGTTGCCCAAGGCAGCCCTGGGTACCCTGGTCTTGCCGGTTGCACTGTATTTTCTTGCGCCCTACGTCATCAGCGACACAACACCGTTGTGGCTGAATGTCGTGTTCGCACTGGCACTGGTCATACCGCTCGGCCCCATGATTTACCGTCTGGCCTATCAGCCGGTGGCAGAAGCCAGCGTACTGATTCTTCTGATCATTTCGGTGGCTGTTCACTTCGCGCTGCTGGGCCTTGGTCTGGTGTTCTTCGGTGCCGAGGGTGGCGCACGCCGCCGTTCATGGAAGGTCAGATCGAGTTCGGTTCGGTCATCTGGTCTGCGCAGACCTTCTTTGTGCTGGGTACATGTGCGGTGCTCATCATTGCACTGTGGCTCTTTTTCGGGAAAACACTGTATGGCCGCGCCTTGCGAGCTACCGCTGTCAATCGTCGCGGTGCACGTCTGGTCGGTATCAGCACCAACATGTCGGGTAGCCTCACGTTCACACTGGCTGCGGGCATTGGAGCGCTTTCCGGCATGCTTATTTCCCCGGTTACCACCATTTACTACGACACGGGCTTCCTGATTGGCCTTAAAGGCTTCGTGGCTGCCATTGTTGGCGGTATGGTCAGCTATCCGCTGGCGGCAGTTGGCGCATTGTTCGTCGGTATTCTCGAGGCGTTCTCGTCCTTCTGGGCCAGTGCCTACAAAGAGGTTATTGTGTTTACCCTGATTATTCCCGTGTTGTTGTGGCGTTCATTTGGCTCTGCGGGCCATCATGACGACGAGGAGTGACGCCATGAATCGAATCATTCTTGCTGTATTTATCGTTATTTTGGCGGCGCTGCCGCAAATGGGTGCAACCCCGAGTTCTGGATTACTCAGCTCAACTACATTGGTCTGGCGTCGCTGGTCGTGCTTGGGCTTGTCCTCCTGACTGGCGTCGGGGGTTAACCTCGTTCGGTCAGGCGGCGTTTGTCGGGTTGGGGGCCTACTCAACGGCGTACCTCACTACGGCAATGGCCTGGTCACCCTGGATGGCGCTTGTTTTTGGTCTGGTCCTGACTCTTATTGTGGCTTTTGTCCTGGGCGGCATCACGTTGCGGCTGTCGGGTCACTACTTGCCGCTGGGTACGATTGCCTGGGGTCTGTCGCTGTTCTACATTTTCGGTAACCTCGAAATGCTGGGTCAGTACGACGGTATCGCCGGTATTCAACCCATCGAGATTTTTGGCCTCAGCCTGGGCAGTGGTCGTGAAATTTACTACCTGATCTGGGTGGCGGTATTGTTGGCTTTGTGGGCAACGCACAACCTGCTGAACTCCCGCCCCGGCCGCGCAATCCGTGCGCTCAAAAGCGGTTCGGTCATGGCCGAGTCGTTCGGCATCAACATGGCGACATACAAAATCATTATTTTTGTCTATGCCGCTTTGCTGGCGTGTGTATCGGGTTGGTTGTATGCCCATATGCAGCGCGCGGTCAGCCCAAGCCCGTTTGGTCTGAACTACAGTATCGAATACCTGTTCATGGCCGTGGTCGGTGGCGGCAGCAGTGTCTGGGGTGCTGTGGTGGGGTCGGGTCTTATCCTTACCCTCAAAGACCAGATCCAGAACGTTTTGCCCAAGCTGCTGAACACAACAGCCAACTTCGAGCTGGTGGTGTTCGGTATCCTGATGGTGCTTGTGCTTCAGTATGCCCGTGACGGTGTCTGGCCCATTTTTGCTTCCTTCTGGCGCGCCATTACCGGTCAGACGGCTCAGCGCAAGCTGCCACCGCCACCCGAAGCCGAGGCGCTGCCCATGCGTGTGCGCCCCGAGCCCGGTACGCTGGTCCTTGAAGTCGATAAGGCACGTAAAGAGTTCGGCGGTCTGGTGGCGGTCAATAACATCAGCTTCAAACTGAAAGCCGGCGAAATCATGGGGCTCATCGGGCCGAACGGTGCTGGTAAAAGTACGACATTCAACCTGATTACAGGCGTTCTGCCGACCACATCGGGTCGTGTCGAGTTTCTGGGAAACCGCCTTGACAAGCTGCCTTCGCGCGAAATTGCCCGCCTTGGCGTGGGCCGCACATTCCAGCACGTTCAGTTGTTGCCCACCATGACTGTGCTCGAAAACGTGGCTATCGGTGCCCACCTGCGCCGTAACGTGGGTGTGGTTTCTGCAGCTTTGCATACCGAACGTCGCAGCGAGGCTGAACTGCTGCATGAAGCCGCCAAGCAGCTTCAGCGTGTCGGTTTGGGTGATTACCTGTACGAACAGGCAGGCAACCTGGCCCTGGGCCAGCAGCGCATTCTTGAAATTGCGCGTGCCCTGGCCGCCGACCCCGTCTTGCTGTTGCTTGACGAGCCGGCTGCCGGCCTGCGCTACAAAGAAAAGCAGGAATTGGCCAAGGTGCTCGACCAGCTGCGTAAAGAAGGCATGAGTATTCTGCTGGTCGAACACGATATGGACTTCGTCATGAACCTGACCGACCATCTGGTGGTCATGGATTTCGGCACCAAAATCGCCGAAGGCTTGCCGTCTGAAATTCAGACCAATCCAGCCGTGCTCGAAGCCTATCTGGGCGGTATTGACGACGATCTCGATCTTGATGAAGAAGGCGCACCAGCAGCGTCGCCAGCGACTGCCGGGGAGCAGCATGACAACTACAGATAAATCACTCTTGCATGTCACCAATCTGGTCAGCCAGTACGGCAAGGTTACGGCACTGGCGGGGGCCAACATCACGGTTCCGCCAGGCAGCATTGTGACGGTGATCGGTGGCAACGGGGCCGGCAAGTCCACGATGCTGAATTCAATCATGGGCTCATTGCCCATTGGTGGTAGCAGTGTGGGTCAGGTCAGTTACCTGGGTACCGATGTGTCCAGCTGGCAAGTTGAAAAGCGTGTGGCCGGTGGTATGTGTCTGGTTCCCGAGTCTCGTGAACTGTTCGGCAGCATGTCGGTTGAAGACAATCTGTTGCTGGGCGGTTTCCGCCTGTATCGGGCCGGCGTGTCGGGTTGGCGCGAGAAAATCGAAGAGGTTTTCGAATTGTTCCCCGCCTCAAAGAGCGTCGCACGCAGCAGGCAGGTACGCTGTCAGGTGGTGAGCGCCAGATGCTGGCCGTGGGTCGTGCCCTGATGGGGCAGCCCAAATTGCTTATGCTGGACGAGCCCAGTCTGGGTCTGGCGCCTCGCATTGTTCGTGAAATCTTCCAGATTATTGCGCGTCTGCGTCGCACCGGTGTTTCCATCTTGCTGGTCGAACAGAACGCCCGTGCGGCCTTGCAGGTCGCTGATTACGGCTATGTGCTGGAAACCGGTGAAATCGTTCTGGAAGGCCCTGCCAAAGACCTGGCCGATAATCCGCGGGTTATCGAAAGTTATCTGGGGCTGGGTAACAAGAAAGAAGCCGAAGAGCACGCCTGATCACGGGTTGGCTATCGGTAAAACACGGGCTACACCAGGTTTGTGGCCCGTTCAGGGCACAAGATTTCGGTCTTGTGCCCTTTTTTCACGCGTAATGGCGGCTCATGGCTTGCGGGTTGACCAGAGTGCCATCGTGAATGACATAAAACTGGTCGGCAAGATCGGCGGCGACGCCAGGGGCTTCGCTGGCCATAATGATGGTGTAGCGTTGCTCTTTGAGCATGGTCAGCGCACGCGCCATGGCAGAAGCTACCGTTGGGTTGATGCTGTCGTTGATTTCATCGAGCAGCAAGACGGTGGTACCCAGCCGCAGGGCTCGGGCAACCGCCAGCAACTGGCGCTCGGGTGTCTGCAGGTGGCTGATGGGCTGGTGCTGAAAGGGCTTGAATACCGGGAAAATATCGTAGATGTCGGCCAGCGACATGCCGCCACCCAGTGTCGATTCGCCTTCGACGGGAAGCAGCAGGTTTTCTTCGCAACTTAAGTCGTCAATAAGGTGCTGTTCTTCAGGGCAGTAACTGAGCCCAAGCGGCTTGATGCTGTCGGGTGGCAAATGAATGGATTCGGTGCCATTGATGCGCACAGAACCGGTGCGAGACCCTGCCAGACCCAGTAAAGATCGCAGTACGGTTGTTCGTCCTGAGCCATGGCGACCCAGAAGACAGACCAGCTGCCCGGGGTCGACCCGAAGGTTGACGTTTCGTAACACATGGGACGTGTGGTACCAGGCGTTGAGGTCGCGCACGTCAAGGGCGGGGTGTGACATTATGCCCCCTTCATTCTTATGTAAGCCGTTATTGTCGTGGTGTGGGTGACGCCTGTTCAGTATGTCGCGCGGCTTCGCGGAACGCTATGGGGGTTTGTCATACCCTATGGAAATCCCCGATCAGGCGGCCTGATTCTTGTGCCTGTACTCGCACAGGTCAGCAATGCCGCATTGTGTACATTTTGGGGTTCGGGCAACGCAAATATAGCGCCCGTGAAGCAGGATCCAGTGGTGGGCGTCAACCAGAAACTCTTTGGGAACAAGGCGTACCAGGCGATTTTCGACCTCAAGGACGTTCTTGCCAGGAGCAATACCGGTACGGTTCGAGACCCGGAAGATGTGGGTGTCAACGGCCATGGCGGGCTGGCCAAATGCGGTATTGAGCACGACGTTGGCGGTTTTGCGTCCGACACCCGGCAGGGCCTCCAGGGCCTCACGCGTGTCGGGTACCTGGCCGTCGTGTTTTTCGATCAGCAGGCGGCAGGTTGCAATGACATTGGCGGCTTTGGTTTTATACAGACCAATGGTTTTGATGCATTCGGTCAGGCCGTCAAGCCCCAGTTCCAGAATGCCCTGTGGCGTTCCGTAGTGCGGGAAAAAGCGGGCAGTGGCAATGTTCACCGACTTGTCGGTGGCCTGGGCCGACAGCATCACGGCGATCAGCAACTGAAACGTGTTCCCGTAGTGCAGTTCGGTCGTTGGGTGGGGTTGGCCGCTTGCCAGCGGCTGAAGATTTCGTAACGCTTTTCTTTATTCATGCCTGTTGCTGGCGCTTTGCGCGGGCTCGCGCCAATGCCTGGGCAATGGCTTGCTGGCGTGTCTGAGCGTCGCTGTTGGCTGCCGTACTCAGTGCAGCCTTGTTGCTGAGCGTGCGAGCTGCCAGCGGCTGGTTCTCGGGGTGTTTCTGGTGCAGACGGGCCAGCCGTTTCTGGTGTCGTTGTCGCGCGGCATTGGCATGTGCAGGTGTCCAGTCGTAGCCTGCCGGATGCAGGCTGATGCAATCGACCGGGCAGGGTGGCAAGCAAAGCTTGCACCCGGTACACAGGTCAGGTACGACGGTATGCATTTTTTGTTGGCCCCCACAATGGCATCGACCGGACAGGCCTGGATGCAAAGGGTGCAGCCTATGCAGTGCATTTCGTCAATGACGGCCAGAACCAGCGGTGCCGGTTCTCCGCATTTGGGGTCAAGGGGAATTTCCGGCAACTGCAGCAGGGTTGCCAGAGCCTGCACGCCGGACTGCCCGCCCGGCGGACAGCGATTGATTGCTTCGTTATTGCTTGCGATGGCTTCGGCGTAGGGCCGGCAGCCCTCGTAGCCACATTGCGTACATTGCGTTTGTGGCAAAAGGGCATCGATCTGGTCGGCGGTAGCCTTGGCGGTCATGGCAGGGTCAGGCGTACTTGCGGAAGAATTCAGCCAGCTGGGGGCAATGGTTTCGCGCCAGCGACGGCCAGAGAAAATACCATAGTGACCGCAGCCTGGTGCTGTGTAGTGCTGTTTGTGCGACTCGGGGATGTTCTTGCACAGGGTTTGGGCTGCGCGGGTTTGACCCAGGCCGGAAATATCGTCGAGCTCGCCTTCGATGGTGAACAGGGCGATACCAGTGATTGCGGACGGGTCCACCCGTTTGCCGTCGACTTCCCATTCGCCCCTGGGCAGCAGTTGGCGCTGGAAGACTACGTCAATGGTGTCAAGGTAGAACTCGGCCGGCATGTCGAGCACCGCGTTGTATTCGTCGTAGAAACGCTGGTGGGCGGCAGCGTCGCTATTGTCGCCCTTGATCAGGTTCAGGTAATAGTCGTAATGCGACTGTGCATGACGGTCGGGATTCATGGCAATGAAGCCGCTATGCTGCAAAAAGCCGGGGTAAACCTTGCGGCCAAACCCGGGGTATTTGGCCGGTACCCGATGGATCAGATTGTCGGCGAACCAGCGGTGTGATTTTTTACGGCCAGTTCATTGACCTGGGTGGGCGATTCACGGGTGTCGATGGGGCCACCCATGAGCGTCATGGTTTTGGGCAGACAGGGTGCGTTTTCGGCGGCCATCAGCGAAACAGCGGCCAGGACCGGGACAGTGGGCTGGCACACCGATACGACATGAGTGTCAGGCCCAAGAAATTCGAGAAATTCGCGAACGTAGGCAATGTAGTCGTTGAGGTGGAACGGCCCATGGCGCAGGGACACCATGCGGGCGTCGACCCAGTCGGTGATGTAAACGTTGTGGTTGGGCAGCAAGGCCTTGACGGTATCACGCAGCAGCGTGGCGTGGTGGCCCGACAAGGGCGCGACCAGAAGCACGACGGGGTCTTGGGTATCTGCCGGTACGTCTCGCTTGAAATGCACCAGCTTGCAGAACGGCTTTTCAAATGCGGTTTCGTCGCGCACCGCTACGGTTTGGCCGTTGATTTCTGTGCTTGTCAGACCCCATTGCGGCTTTTCGTATTCTTTGCCCAATCGGTGGACCAGCGAGTAGCTGGCTGCAATCTGACGGGATACCGGCGTGTAGGCCAGCGGGCTGTAAGGGTGTGAGAACAGCTGGGAACTCTGGCCTGTGAAATAGGCCAGAGGGTTCAGGAAGGCGCGTTGAAATTCGTGAAAGTCATAAAGCAAGATGGTCTCCTACCAGTAGTTTTCGACAGCCAGGTTACCGGGGACACCGCGTCGGCCGGCAACAAAACCTTTGGTTTTGAGCAGGTTGCGGGCATCGGTCACCATGGCTGGATTGCCACAGAGCATGATTTTGTGGGTGGCTGGATCAAGTGGAGCATTGGCCAGGGTTTCAAGCTGACCGTTTTCAATCAGGGTCGTGATACGGGCCCTGGGGGTGTCGGGCAGTGATTCTTGTGTCGGGATGGGCAGGTAAGTGAACTGAGCGTTGAACGGCGCAGTACCTGCGCAGCCCTGCCAGCGCGCGATTTGGTCGGCGTAGGCCAGTTCTGCGCAGGTACGCACACCATGCACCAGAATGATGTGATCGAAGGCTGACCAGGTGGCTGGGTCGTGCAACATGGACAGGTAGGCCGATAAACCGGTTCCGGTGGCGATCAGCCACAGTGTGCCGCCGGGCTCAAACCGGTCGATGGTCAGGAACCCGAACAGTGTGCGGTCAATGTAAACAGCATCACCGGCTTTCAGTTGAGCCAGGCGCGGGCTGAATTCGCCGTCGGGAACCACAATGGCGTAGAACTCGAGTGGCGATTGCTGCGGGGCATTGACCAGCGAGTAGGCACGCCATACCGAGGGTTCAGCACCGGGCTGGTCGGGTGCGGCAAGCCCAAGGCGTGCAAATTGCCCGGCCTTGAAGTCGAAGTGTTCAGGGCGGCTGACCGTGATGGAAAACAGTTTTCCGGGCACCCATTCACGGGTGCCCAGGACGGTTTCCTTGACGTACTTGCTGTCGGTCATGCGTTAACGCTGCAGGTACTTTTCTTTGTCGGCCACGCCATTCCATTGGTCGGCATCGGGCAGGCTTTCTTTGGAGCGGCTGATTGATCCGAATACCGGTGTCAGTTCGGCGTTGATGGCAATGAAACGAACCTGGTCGGCAGGCAGATCTTCTTCGGCAAAAATGGCGTTGGCCGGGCATTCGGGCACACAGACGGCGCAGTCGATGCACTCGTCGGGGTCAATTACCAGAAAGTTGGGGCCTTCGCGAAAACAGTCGACGGGGCAGACATCGACACAGTCGGTGTACTTGCACTTGATGCAGTTTTCGGTAACAACGTGGGTCATGAGACGCTCCGGAAAGTAAACATTGCAATAGTTGAACGCCCGAAATGAACCTGGGCGGCGTTAAACATTACAATGCACACTTGCCTGGGTGGGTGGCAAGAGTTTCACTGCCACCATTTTACTCAATAAAAATTGGGTACACACTCTAATTCCGGGCAGGGTCTGCCCTGACCGCATTTGCGTCCTCTCGTTCGAATGATTATTACCTCTTTGCTCGACACCGACCTGTACAAGTTCACCATGATGCAGGTGGTGCTGCACCAGTTTCCGGCAGCCCAGGTCGAGTATCGCTACAAGTGCCGCACCCCCAACGTCAACCTCTCGCCTTACCTGGACGAAATCAGGTCTGAAATCCACGCCTTGTGTCAGCTCAAGTTTACTGAAGAAGAACTCGAGTACCTGCGTAGCTTGCGCTTCATGAAAAGTGATTTCATTGATTTCCTGGGGTTGTTTCATCTGCCGGAAAAGTGTATTCATGTGGGGCTGGGTGAGGCTGATGGTGAAATATCCATTTCAGTGAAAGGTCCGTGGCTGCACACGATTTTGTTCGAAATTCCGGTGCTGGCCATTGTCAACGAGGTGTATTTCCGCAATACCTGCACCGAGCCTGCCTGGACGGAAGGGCGTCAGCGCCTTCAGCAAAAAATGCAGCTGGTCACCGACGACCCTGCGCTGGCCGATTTTCGCGTGGCCGAATACGGTACGCGCCGGCGCTTTTCAAGCAGTGGCACGATGAAGTGGTACGCACCATGAAGGCCCAGATGGGTGTCCATTTTGCGGGCACCAGCAATGTCATGATGGCGATGAACCATGGTGTGTTGCCCCTGGGGACGATGGCCCACGAGTACTTGCAGGCGTGCCAGGCTCTGGGGCCCCGGTTGCGCGATTCGCAGGTGTTTGCACTCGAGGTCTGGGCCAAAGAGTATCGGGGTGACCTGGGGATTGCCTTGTCCGACGTGTATGGCATGGATGCCTTTCTGCGCGATTTCGACATGTATTTCTGCAAGCTGTTTGATGGAGCCCGCCATGATTCCGGTGATCCGTTCATCTGGGGTGAGCGCATGCTTGAGCACTACAAGGCCAACCGTACCGACCCCCGTACCAAAACCCTGATTTTTTCCGATGCCCTGACGATTCCTCGCGCCATCGAGCTGGCCCGTCGTTTTGCCGGTCGCTGCAAGGTATCGTTTGGCATTGGTACCAACCTTACCAATGATCTGGGGCATGAGCCCTTGCAGATTGTCATGAAGATGGTGCGTTGCAATGGGCAGCCAGTGGCCAAGGTATCCGATTCCCCGCAAAAAACCATGTGCGACGACACGGCGTATCTGGCGTATTTGCGCCAGGTGTTTCAGCTGCCGCCCGCGTGATCTGGCCGGATGGGGCTGTTTCACCGGTTCGGCTTCGCCCAAATGAGTCAGGTTCCATGCGATTAAACCGTCTTTCGATAGCGTCAAAATTAGTCTTTCAACACAAACAACGAGGTCAACATGAGTGATATCAAGCGCCTTGAAATGGGCAAGCGTCTTTCCGAAGCCGCCGTACATAACGGCGTGGTTTATCTGGCTGGCCAGGTTCCCACCGACTCAACCAAAGATATTGAAGGTCAGACCGCCGAAGTTCTGGCGGCAATTGACCGTCTTCTGGCCAGTGCCGGATCCGATAAAACCCGAATTCTCATGGCCCAGATTTTTCTGGCCAACATGCAGGAATTCGATGGCATGAACAAAGCCTGGGATGCCTGGGTTCCTGCCGGTAATGCGCCTCCCCGGGCGACGGTCGAGGCACGTCTGGCCAACCCTGACCTTAAAGTTGAAATTGTCATCAAGGCGGCGGTCGCTGTCTGACAGGTTTTAACCATCATGTCTGAAACGCCCGAGTTTTCCTTCGAAAGTCCGTTTGATGCGGCCTGGTTCCAGGCCGTAACCGATGGTTTTGACGATGCCGGGCGAGCACAGATGCAGCAGGCTGTGCAGTGGGTGCGCGAGCCGCTGCGAGGTGAATGCGCCCTTACCGGCGAGCCCCTTGACCAGCATGCCGCCGCTGTGGCGCTGATTCTGGTGGGGCTGGGCTCTGATGCGGCCACACGTATCAGTGCGGTTCTGGCGACGGTACGCGACGAAGCCCTGTTCGACCCGACACCCAAGAAAGATCCGCTGGTCAAGACATTTGGCGCGGATGTGGCCACCATGGTGCATGGTGCCCGCGCGCTGCTCAGGCTGGGTTACATTGCCGGGCAGAATACCGTCGACACCAAGGCCGAGGCCGACCAGAAAGAAAAGCAGCGAAAAATGGTGCTGGCCATGGCTGCCGACCTGCGCATTGTCATGCTGCGGTTGGCGTCACGCTTGCAGTCGTTACGCTGGTATGCCAGCTCGAAGCGGCCTTGTCCTGCCGAATTTGCGCGCGAAACCATGGCGGTATTCACGCCGCTGGCGAACCGGTTGGGCATCTGGCAGGTCAAGTGGGAAATGGAAGATCTTGCCTTTCGTTTTCTTGAGCCTGAAACCTACAAAGAGATTGCGCGCCAGCTTGAAGACAAGCGCGTCGAACGCGAGGCCCTGATTGAGCGTGTTGTTCATGAACTGCGCGAGGCCCTGGTTTCGGCGGGGATTCAGGCCGATGTGTCTGGCCGGCCAAAACATATTTACAGCATCTGGAACAAGATGCGTAATAAAAACCTGCAGTTTTCGCAGCTTTTCGATTTGCGGGCGCTGCGTGTCATTGTGGATGACGAACGTGATTGCTATGGCGTGCTGGCACAGGTGCACGCCATGTGGACCCCGGTTTCCGACGAGTTCGATGATTACATTGCGCGTCCCAAGCCCAATGGTTACCGGTCATTGCACACTGTGGTCAGTGATCATGAAGGCAAGACCTTCGAGATACAGATTCGTACCCGTGAGATGCACGAGTTTGCCGAGTACGGCATGGCGGCACATTGGCGTTACAAGGAGGCCGGGCGCAAGGGTGGTACGCAGGTGGCTTCGGGCGACTATGAACGCAAGGTCACCTGGATGCGCCAGTTGCTGGCCTGGGGCGGTACCGGATCAGGCCAGGCGGTTCGAAGCCTGTTTGACGACCGTATTTACGTCATGACGCCGCAAGCGCGTGTGCTTGAGTTGCCGGCGGGTGCAACCCCGGTCGATTTTGCCTATTACCTGCATACCGATCTGGGGCATCGCTGCCGTGGGGCGCGGGTGGACGGGCAGATGGTGCCGTTGTTGACCCGTCTAAAAACCGGGCAAACCGTGGAAATCATCGCGGCCAAGTCCGGCGGGCCCTCGCGCGACTGGCTGAACCCGCAACTGGGGTACCTGGCCAGCAACCGGTCCCGGTCAAAAGTACGGGCCTGGTTCAATGCGATTGAACTGCAGGAACGTATCGCCCAGGGTCATGCCATGGTCGAAAAAGAATTGCAGCGCCTGGGCAAAACGGCGGTCAACCTCGAGCAGATGGCCAGTCAGTTAGGCTTTGCGCGTGCCGATGATTTGTATGTGTCAGTCGCCAAGGACGAATTCAGCCTTCGGGCCATCGAGCAGCATTTCCGGGAGCCGCAGGCGGTTGCGGCGCCGCCGGAATCGGTTGTGCCAGGTCAGGTGTCCTATGCGGCGGCACATGACAACGTTGTGCGTACCGGCAAGTCGGGCGTTCTGGTGGTCGGGGTTGACTCATTGCTGACCCAGCTGGCGCGGTGTTGCCGGCCGGCACCCCCGATAGCATTGTCGGCTTCATTACCCGGGGGCGCGGGGTTTCAATTCACCGTGCCGATTGTCCGTCGTATGCGGCGTTGGCCCAAAAGCATCCTGAGCGCATCATTGATGTCGACTGGGGTGATACCGGTGACACCGTGTATCCCGTATCACTCAGTATTCATGCCCCTGACCGCATGGGGCTATTGCGTGACCTGACCGATGTGTTCGGACGTCTGCGGCTGAATGTCGTCAGTGTCAACACCCAAAGTCGCCGTTCGCTGGCGCACATGGTCTTTACCGTGGAAGTTCGTAATGGCGAGCAGATCGCACGTGCCTTGACGGCGTTGAACGAGCTGTCCGGCGTGACGGCGACCCGCTTGTAGCGGCTCGTGTCTGCGCACGCGGGGTGGCACTGTTAAAATGGCAGGATTCCGTAATGCAGCCCGTTTTGCGCGGGCTGGCACAACCAGAGAGTAGCGCCTTGAAACCGTATAACCTGCCCGATGAACAGGGTCATTTTGGTCGTTTTGGTGGCTCTTTTGTGGCCGAAACGCTGGTGCACGCGCTTGACGAATTGCGCGCCGCCTACGACAAGTACAAAAATGACCCCGATTTCCTCAACGAGTTCCACTACGAGCTCAAGCACTTTGTAGGTCGGCCCAGCCCCGTCTACCACGCCCGTCGCTGGTCTGAAGAGCTGGGTGGGGCTCAGATCTGGTTCAAGCGCGAAGACTTGAATCACACGGGTGCTCACAAAATCAACAACTGTATCGGTCAGATCATGCTGGCACGCCGCATGGGCAAGCCACGCATCATTGCTGAAACCGGTGCCGGTCAGCATGGTGTAGCCACCGCTACAGTGGCGGCCCGTTATGGCCTCGAGTGCGTCGTCTACATGGGCAGCGAAGACGTGCGTCGCCAGGCGTCGAACGTGTATCGAATGAAGCTGCTGGGGGCCACGGTGGTACCGGTCGAATCCGGCTCGCGTACCCTGAAAGACGCTCTTAACGAAGCCATGCGCGACTGGGTCACCAACATCGAAAACACGTTTTATTGCATTGGCACGGTGGCCGGGCCACATCCGTATCCCGCCATGGTGCGTGATTTCCAGTCGGTGATCGGTACCGAATGCATTCAGCAGATGCCTGTTGATGCCGGTCGTCAGCCCGATTATGTGGTGGCGTCTGTCGGCGGTGGCTCCAATGCCATGGGTATCTTTTACCCGTATATTGATTTTTCCGATGTGGGTCTGGTGGGCGTCGAGGCGGCGGGTGAGGGCCTCGATAGCGGTCGTCATGCCGCCTCATTGAATGCAGGCGTGGTGGGCGTGCTGCATGGCAACCGCACCTATGTCATGCAAGACGAACACGGTCAAATCCAGGAAACCCATTCCATCTCGGCCGGGCTTGATTATCCCGGCGTAGGTCCTGAACACGCCTGGCTGAAAGATTCCGGCCGCGCACAGTATGTCGGTATTACCGATGCCGAGGCGCTGGCTGCTTTTCACAAGTGCTGTCGCACTGAAGGCATCATGCCGGCGCTCGAGTCGTCACATGCCATTGCGCATGCGGCTCGTTTGGCGCCGACCTTGTCCAAAGACAAAATCATCCTGGTCAATTTGTCGGGCCGGGGCGACAAAGACATGCATACCGTTGCCGAGTTCAGCGGTATTACCCTCTAGAGAAAAAATGACACAACACGATCGTCTGGCGGCTGCTTTTGCAGCCAAAGGTAGCCGGGCCGCTCTCATTCCCTACGTAACCGCAGGTGATCCATCGCCTCAATCGACGGTTCCCCTGATGCATGCGCTGGTTGAGGCCGGGGCCGATGTCATCGAGCTGGGTGTACCGTTTTCTGACCCGATGGCCGATGGCCCGGTCGTGCAGCGTGCAACCCAGCGGGCGATTGAAAAAGGTGTCGGGCTGGTTCATGTACTGGACATGGTCAAAGAGTTCCGCCGCACCAACGCGGTGACTCCGGTCGTCCTCATGGGCTATGCCAACCCTATCGAGCGTTTCGGTCAGGAAGCGTTCGCGCAACAGGCCGCCCAGGCAGGTGTCGATGGCGTACTGGTCGTCGATTACCCCCTGAGGAAATGATCGAATTCGCCGGCTATCTTGAAGCGGCCTCGGTGGCCCCTATCTTCCTGCTGGCTCCCACGTCCACCCAAGAGCGTGTGAAGAAAGTGGCAAAAATTGCTCGGGGTTATGTGTATTACGTTTCCCTCAAGGGCGTTACCGGTTCGGGCGCCATCGATATTGCCGATGTCGAGCAGCGCCTCGCATCCATTCGCCAGCACCTTGGCGTGCCGGTGGGGGTGGGCTTTGGCATTCGCGACGCTGAAAGTGCGCGGCGTCTGGGGCAGGTCAGTGACGCCGTCATCATTGGCAGCAAACTGATCGAAACCATGGAAGAAGCCGGTGCGGCGGCCGCTGTGGCCGGGCAGGATCCTGATACGGCAGCTGTGCAGGCCGCTAAATTGTGGCTCGCCGGTGTGCGCCAGGCCTTGAACTAAATTACTGAATACTTCACCAGGAATACTTCACCCATGAGCTGGATTGACAAGATTCTGCCCCCCGAATCAACAAGAACTCCGACGCCGCCGGGCGTCGGGTGCCCGAGGGGTTGTGGATCAAATGCCCAAGTTGTGAATCGGTGCTTTATAAAGACGATCTGGCGGCCAGCCTGAATGTCTGCCCGAATTGCAGTCACCACATGCGCATTGGTGCGCGTGCCCGAATCAATGCCTTGCTGGATGCTGAAGGGCGCATTGAAATCGGTGAAACCACCCGGCCGGTTGACCCCTTGAAGTTCAAAGATTCGCGCAAATACCCTGACCGCGTTTCCGAGGCGACCAAAGCCACCGGCGAAACCGAGGCCATGGTCGTCATGAGCGGGCGCATTTTGTCGTTGCCGGTTGTGCTGGCCTGCTTTGAATTTGAATTCATGGGCGGGTCCATGGGGTCTGTGGTGGGCGAGCGCTTTGTGCGTGGTGTCCAGGAAGCCATCAAGAACCGGAGCCCTTTCATTTGCGTTGCGGCGTCGGGTGGTGCGCGCATGCAGGAAAGTCTGTTTTCCCTGATGCAGATGGCGAAAACCAACGCCATGCTCACGCGTCTGGCCCAGGAAGGCTTGCCGTTCATCAGTGTGCTTACTGATCCCACCATGGGTGGGGTATCCGCCAGTTTCGCGTTCATGGGCGATGTGGTCATTGCCGAGCCCAAGGCGCTTATCGGTTTTGCCGGCCCTCGTGTCATTGAGCAAACCGTTCGTGAAAAACTGCCTGAAGGTTTTCAGCGCGCCGAGTTTTTGCTTGAAAAAGGCGCGATTGATTGCGTGGTTGACCGCCGTGAAATGCGCCGTGAATTGGCGCATCTGCTGGCGTTGTTGACACGCCAGTCAATTGAGGTTGTTGCCGACGCCGAATGACAATGCTTCGTGCAGTCACAAATAAAAAATCCAGCGGGTTTAAAAGCCCGCTGGATTTTTTACCAGTTCACATCAAAGTGATCAGGAGTTCTGGGTTTCCACCTGTTCCAGTGACGCGTGTTCGATGACCGGAGCGGCCTTACGGGGGCGACCGAGACGTGCCGGTGCTGTTGGTGTTGCGGCTGGAGCAGCCCGCGACTCAGCGCGTGTTTCCACCAGCTGAAGACCGGCCGCTTCAATAACCGTCGACAGGTTGGATGACGGGACTGCCGATGCTGATGCCGTGGTGACCGCAGAAGCGGCCACTGTTGAAGCCACTGCAGGTGTAGCAACAGGTACCTCTTCAGGTACCGCAACGGCGGGTTCTGTCGCCACAACAGCCTCTGCAGCCACAACAGCCTCTGCAGCCACAACAGCCTCTGCGGGTACCGCTACCGCTACCGCGGGTTCGGAAGCCACAGGTTCCTGTGCGGGTGCCGTCACGGCAGCAACTGGTGCTGCTGTTGCTGCGGTGTCCGGAGCCGGTTCTGAACGAGCGGCTGCAGCAGGTGCGATGCCGGATGACGTGACCTGCTCGACATTTTCTGTAGCGGATGCGCTTTCGACACTGGCTGGCGCCGTAGTCACTGAAGCGGGCTTGGCCGTGACAGACGTCGTGTCCGGTACGTCAGCGGACTCGGCAGCGATTGCCGGTTCAGCGGAGGTGGCAGGAAGGTCGATCAGCGCTTTGGCAGGAACGGTTTCCATATCGGCGCCAAAAGTCTGGGCAGTTGCAGCAGTTTCGCTGGCGATGGTACGGGGTGCAATCAGTTCACTGGCCGGTACGTCGTCAGGCGATGCGGCACTACCCGGTGCGGTTGTTGCAGACGTTGTGACAGTGGCCGCAATGGTTGTCTGGGCTGTCTGTACCGCAACCGGAGTTACCGGTTCAGCGTCGTTGTCGGTACCCTCATCGTTGCCCTCGGCATCGTCAGAGCCTGACTCGAGTTTGCTGCCGTCTGTACCACGGCGGCTGCGGCGACTGCGGCGGCGACGGCGCTTGCGCTCGGTTTGTTCGCCATCGGTTGCTTCGGTATCGTCGCTGCCTGTGCCGGAATCGGTTGAGTCGATATCTTCGTCGTCCTCCTCGGCAATGGCTGTTGTCGCGGCAACAGCAGCCACGGAGACCGCCACTGCCGGAGCGGCTTCTGCCACTTTCGGCGTGGTGGCCTGTGTCTCGGTGGCTTCCTGGAAGTCGGTGTTATCGGCGATCAGGTTGTCATCGGTGTCGACATTGCCTTCGGTGGCGCGGTCGCGGCGGTTGCGGCCACGGCCACGACGGCCCCGGCGCGAACCGGAGCGTTCTTCCTTGCCTTCGGCTGTATCCGGGCCGTTGTCGGCCGGTGCCACTGTGACGGGCTCGGCAACCGGGGCTTCAGCCCGGGCTTTACGCGGGGCGGGTGCTTCGGCTGTCGTTTCTTCGGTGTCGCGCCCACGGCCGTTGCTGCCACTGCGGCGGCGATTGCGGTTGCGATCCTGGTTTCCGCGATTTGATGCGCGCTGGCCATTGGCTGAACGTGTCGCAGCGGGTTTGTCCTCGGTAGCCGGGGCTGCCGCTTCAGTGCTTGCCGGGCTGCCAGTGAGCCAGTTGAGCAGGCGCTTGAACAAGCCGGGGCCGGCTGCGGTGGGTGCAGCGGTTGCGGCAGGCGCTTCAGGGGCGACCACAACCGGGGCCGGTTGCGCGTGTGTGATGCTTTTGACGATCGCTTCAGGACGCGTTTTGGCTTCCTGAGCTTTGCTTGGTTGCCAGGCGATATCGGTTTCGGGCGCCTGAACCAGTTCGAGGCTGCTGGCCGGATTTTCGATGCGAGGGTCATCGTGGCGCAAGCGCTCGATGTGGTGATGCGGTGTTTCCAGGTTCTTGTTGGGAATCAGGACCAGGTTAACTTTCAGGCGTGATTCGATTTTGGTGATGTCGTTACGTTTTTCATTGAGCAGGAACGTGGCGACTTCAACGGGCACCTGGGCATGCAGTGCGGCCGTGTTTTCTTTCATGGCCTCTTCCTGCAGCAAACGCAGGACATGCAGTGCGCTGGATTCGGCATCGCGGATGACGCCGGTACCGTTACAACGCGGGCAGGTGACGTGAGAGCCCTCATTCAGGGCCGGGCGCAGGCGCTGACGTGACAATTCCATCAGGCCAAAACGCGAAATCTTGCCCATTTGCACGCGGGCGCGATCGAAGTGCAGGGCATCGCGCAGGCGCTGTTCAACAGCGCGCTGGTTCTTGCCGTCTTCCATGTCGATGAAGTCAATGACGATCAGGCCGCCAAGGTCGCGCAGACGCAGCTGGCGCGCGACTTCGTCGGCGGCTTCCAGGTTGGTTCGCAAGGCGGTTTCTTCAATGTCGGCACCACGCGTCGAGCGTGCCGAGTTGACGTCAACGGCCACCAGCGCTTCAGTGTGGTCAATGACCACTGAGCCACCGGAAGGCAGCTGGACGGTGCGCGAGTAGGCGGTTTCAATCTGGTGCTCGATCTGGAAACGCGAGAACAACGGGATATCGTCGCGGTACATTTTGACGCAACCCACGTTGTCGGGCATGACCACGCTCATGAACGCAGTGGCTTGCTCGGCAATGTCTTCGGTATCGATGAGGATTTCACCGATGTCGGGCGAAAAGTAGTCGCGGATGGCGCGAATGACCAGGCTGGATTCCAGGTAGATCAGGATGGGCGCTGCATTTTCACGGGCGGCCGAATCGATGGCGCTCCAGAGCTGCAGCAGGTAGGACAAGTCCCATTGGAGTTCTTCGACGGTGCGACCGATGCCTGCGGTACGTGCGATGATGCTCATGCCCTGGGGCACATCGAGCTGATCCATGGTTTCGCGCAGCTCTTGCCGGTCTTCGCCTTCGACACGACGCGAGACGCCGCCACCGCGCGGATTGTTGGGCATCAGGACCAGGTAACGGCCAGCCAGTGAAATGAAGGTCGTCAGCGCGGCGCCTTTGTTGCCGCGCTCTTCTTTTTCAACCTGGACAATCAGTTCCTGGCCTTCAGTCAGTGCGTCCTGGATGCGCGCAGTGCGTACATCAACGCCGTCTTTGAAGTAAGTGCGGGCCACTTCTTTGAACGGCAGGAAGCCATGACGGTCTTCACCGTAGCTGACGAAGCAGGCTTCAAGACCCGGTTCGATGCGTGTGATGACGCCTTTGTAAATATTGCCTTTGCGCTGTTCGCGCCCGGCGGTTTCGATGTCAAGGTCAATGAGTTTTTGACCATCGACAATCGCGACGCGCAATTCTTCCTGGTGCGTCGCGTTGAACAACATGCGTTTCATGAGTGTGTATCTCCGTAGTCATGGCGCGCCATTAAACTGGCGCGCGACCCTGGGCCACTCGGTGTGAGACGCTGGATTTTGCTTAAAGGGGCCGGGCTGAACAATAATTGTCAGAGGGTACCCACCTTGATCGTCAGGCAGGCACAGCATGCCATTGGGCACGAGGTTCAGTCAGCAGAGAGGTCAGTTTCACAATAGTGTTGTGGTTGACGAAAAAAATTGCTGGAACAGCAGGCGCGGTGTGTTGTGTTCGCGCCTGGTGCATGTAAACGTTTTGACTATATTTAGCAAAGACTACAGCGTCGCACGCGGTTGACAACGACCTGTGGTTAACAATGGGTTTTGTGCTTCACCATTGCCCCACAGCAGGCGGTTGCCCCGACGACCTGGTGGCCCGGAAGCTGAATTTCAAGGCAGTACAATGTGTTCTTCAATACCCACGGAGACGCATCCATTGCATCTCTACGCAGGTAGATTTTCAGCTTCCACAGGCTGGCATGATTATATGCCGGTTTTCCATATGCGCAAACCCGAAACAACCCCTGCTGCCGCCCCTGCCGTCCGTCTGGTGCAAATCGATGCCGAACAGGCCGGACAGCGTATTGACAACTTTTTGCTGCGTATATGCAAGGGCGTGCCCAAAAGTCATATTTACAAAGCCATTCGTGGCGGAGAAGTGCGCGTCAACAAGGGGCGTATCCAGTCCGACTACCGTTTGCAAGATGGCGATACGGTGCGTGTGCCGCCGCTACGTTTGCCCGCGCCCGATGCACCACGTCTGGTGCCACCCTGTGATTTTCCGGTGGTTTTTGAAGATGACGCCATTCTGGTCATCGACAAGCCATCCGGCGTTGCCGTGCATGGGGGCAGTGGCGTTTCCTTTGGTGTTATCGAGCAGTTGCGTGCGGCCAGGCCCGATGCCCGGCTGCTCGAATTGGCCCATCGCATTGATCGCGAGACGTCGGGCTTGCTGATCATTGCCAAGAAACGCGCTGCATTGGTGGCCTTGCATGACATGATGCGGGAAGGCAAGGGGCGAAAGCGTTATCAGGCCCTGGTGGTGGGGGACTGGGTGAATGATCGCCAGCACTTGAAGCAGCCCCTGCTGAAATGGCTGACGGCGTCGGGCGAGCGCCGCGTCAGGGTTGATGCGGCAGGCAAGCCGGCCCATACCATCATCAGCCTGTTGAAACGCTACGGTCGCTACTCGTTGCTGGAGGCTGAACTGCGCACAGGCCGCACTCACCAGATTCGTGTGCATCTGGCTTCGGCCGGTTTTCCGATTGTGGGTGATGACAAGTACGGGTCTGACGAGGTCAGGGCGCAATTTTCCCGTCAGGGTTTCGGGCGCATGTTCCTGCATGCCTGGCGCCTGGATATTCCGCACCCGATGACCGGAGAACTTCTGCAACTGACGGCGCCGTTGCCACCCGAATGCCAGCGTCTTCTTGACCAGCTTGAACAAATATCTTGAAACCAGAACCGGAGCAGTTCATTTGAAACATTACGACGCTGTCATTTTTGATTGGGATGGCACCCTGATGGATTCTACCGGCACCATCGTTACCTCCATCCAGATGGCGTGTGCCGATCTGGGCCTGGCTGTGCCCGATCGTCAGCGGGCCAGTTGGGTCATCGGTCTGTCGCTTGAAAGCGCCTTGTATCACGTCGCTCCCGACTTGCTGGCCGAAGATCTTGATCATTTCGTGGCCCGTTACAAACACCATTTTTTTCAGCGGGATCAGGAAATGCCCTTGTTCGACGGGGTTCCGCCGTTGCTGCATGATTTGCGCGAACAACGGGTCAAACTGGCCGTGGCGACCGGGAAAGGTCGTGTCGGGTTGGATCGCGTGCTTGCGACCTCGCAACTTGAGAGTTATTTTGATATGACGCGTTGCGCTGATGAGTCGCACGGTAAACCTCACCCGGGCATGCTGCACGACATCATCGGGCAATTGGGGCTTGATCCGGAGCATGTCCTGATGGTGGGTGATACCACGCACGATGTCCAAATGGCGCACAACGCCGGCGTCGACAGTATTGCCGTCAGTTACGGGGCGCATGATGTGCCCACGCTGCAAGAGGCCAATCCGACGGTGCTGGTTCACAGTGTGGCCGAGATGCACGATTGGTTGTCCCGGCGCCTGTAGCGCGTGTTTTTAAGGGGTAGTCCATGTCAAGGTTCAGGTTTCCGGAAATCCCGGGTTCGCAAATTACGCCAGAGTCCGTGTGGCAGTCCCGGCGGCAGTGGCTTCGTCAGGCGGGCCTGCTGGCCGCTTCGGCAGGTGCTGCAGCGCTGTTGCCCGCGCGTGCGGCCTTGGCGTCGTCTGAATGGGGCGTGCGCAATCCGGCGTTTTCGGTCGATGCCGGGCTGACCCCTGAAAAGTCGGTGACCACCTACAACAATTTCTATGAGTTCGGTACGGGGAAAACAGATCCGTCCACACGCAGCGGCAAGTTTCGTATCCAGCCCTGGCAGGTCGCTGTCGAAGGAGAGGTTCTTAATCCGGGGTGTTCGATCTGGACGACCTCAAGCGGCTGGCAGCGATGGAAGAGCGGGTGTATCGACTGCGCTGCGTCGAGGCCTGGTCCATGGTGATCCCCTGGAACGGTTTTTCGCTCGAAGCGCTGATTCGCAAGGTGCAGCCGACCGGCAACGCCCGCTATGTCGAGTTCATCACCGATGTCCAGCCCGATGCCATGCCTGGTCTGGCAACCCGTATCATCGATTGGCCCTACGTTGAGGCTCTGCGCCTTGATGAGGCCATGCACCCGCTAACCCTGCTGGCGTTTGGCGTTTACGGCAAGGCCTTGCCGGTTGCGAATGGCGCGCCGTTGCGGCTGGTGGTGCCCTGGAAATACGGGTTCAAATCAGGCAAGTCAATTGTCAAGATCCGGTTCGTGGAAAAGCAACCTGTCACCAGTTGGGTCAAAATTGCCCCGGAAGAATACGGTTTTTATGCCAACGTCAATCCGGAAGTCGCCCATCCGCGCTGGAGCCAGGCGACGGAGCGTCAGATAGGGCAGGGCGTATTTGCACCCCGTGTTCCCACATTGATGTTCAATGGTTATGCCGATCAGGTGGCCTCGCTGTATGCCGGGCTTGATTTGCGCCGCAACTATTGACATGCACATGATTTACGCCGCATTTATTGGCGTCTACAAGATCATTCCTGATGTGTGCACGATGTGTGTCAGCTCATTCGTGTTATCGGGCAACCCATGATGCGCGTGTCGCTGGCTGCTGCGGTTGTCCTGGGTCTGGTGCCCTTTGGCTGGTGGTGTTTTCTGGCGTTTACCGATGGGCTGGGGGCTAATCCGGCCCAATACCTGACGTTATCCTCTGGTGAGTGGTCGCTGGTCGGGTTGTGTCTGGTGCTGGCGGCAACGCCGCTGCAGCGCTGGCTGGGTGTGTCCTGGCCGTTGCGGCATCGACGTACCCTGGGGCTGTTTACGTTTTTCTATGCCACGTTGCACGCGCTCGCCTGGGCCTTCTGGGAGCAGGGTCTGGTGCTGTCGGCCATGGGGTCCGATGTGGTGACACGGCTGTTCATTACGGTCGGTGTCGTGGCGTTTGTGTTGATGGTGCCGTTGGCGATCACCTCAACCAACGGCTGGTTGCGTCGTCTTGGTCGCAGCTGGAAGCGGCTGCACCTGCTGGTGTACCCCGCGCTGGGCCTTTCGGTCTGGCACTTCTGGCTGGTGCGAGCCGGCAAGAATGACTTTGCCGAGGTGCGCGTTTATATTGGCATCACGTTGGTGCTGGTGATGCTGAAGTGGGTGCGTCTGACCAGAGCCCGTCAGCGCGCGGGCTGAAGAGCAGGCCGTTATGTACACCGTCCGCATGGGCTGAACAACGTTCAGGGACTGCCTGCAAACCGCTTGGGCTGAGCCGGTGTCAGGCCAGAAACAGGAATAGGGTAGGCTGGCGGTTCAGGTCGGGTGGCGGTGCCGATTTCCAGTCTGCAACGGTACGGGTTTGAACCCATTCCTGGTCAGTGCTTAACGACCGTGCAACGCACAGGCGTGTCGAGCCTTTAAGGCTTTGTGTCAGGGTTTCGAACATGGCGTTGTTGCGGTAGGGTGTTTCGATCAGCAACTGGGTCTGGTGCAGTTTTTGCGATTCGGTTTCCCATTGCTTCAGTTGCTTTGCGCGTTGGGCCGCATCAACCGGGGCATAACCATGGAAGGCAAAGCGCTGGCCGTCCAGGCCGCTGGCCATCAGGCCCAGCAAAATGGAAGACGGCCCTGTCCAGGGGCGACGCGTATGTCCATGGTGTGGGCCATGGCGACCACCTGGGCACCCGGGTCGGCAACAGCGGGGCAGCCCGCTTCAGACACCAGCCCGATTTGCCCGTTGGCCGGCAAGCTTTTCAGCCATTGGCGGATGTCGTCGGCCGAGGTGTTCTTGCCAAGTGTGTGAATGGTGATTTCCTGCAGCGGCTTTTCAGTGCCGATTTGCTTGAGGAACGCGCGCGCCGTTTTGGCGTTTTCGGCAATGTAGGTGTCCAGTTTGCCGGCCAGTGCCTGGACGTCGGCGGGCAACCAGCGTGACGCGGGCGCATCGCCCAGGCTGACAGGGATAAGGTGCAGGGTACGGGTCATGTTCACGGTGTTCAATGCAGGGTCAGTCATCGGGCGTTGCGGGTCATTGGTTCAGGCTCAGGTTTGGTATGCCATGGGCTTGGCGTCAGGCCCGGAACGTCAGCGGGTTAAGGCCGAAAGAGCGTAACATGCGCGACAGCGCAATCAGGGGCAGGCCAATAATTGCGGTGGGGTCGTCCGATCGCATGCTGTCCATCAGTGCGATGCCCAGGCCTTCGGCTTTGGCACTGCCGGCGGTATCGTAGGGGGTTTCGCGGCGAAGGTAAGTGCTGATCTCGTCATCGGACAACGTTCTGAAGGTGCAGTGTGTGACGATGTCATCCAGTTCGGTTCGTGCGTCACCGGTAACGCATAATGCGCTGTGAAACTCAACGGTTTTTCCGCTCAGCTGGCGCAACTGGGCGAAGGCGCGTTCGAATGATCCGGGCTTGCCAATGGGTTGGCCGTCGAAGGTGGCGACCTGGTCTGACCCGATAACCAGAGCCCCCGGGTATTGGGCGGCAACGGCAGCCGCCTTGTCTTTCGACAGGCGCAGCGCCAGTTGGGCGGGGCTTTCGTGACCCATCGGGGTTTCATTGATGTCGGGTGAAATGCAGTCAAAGGGCAGGCCAAGTCGCTGCAGCATTTCTTTTCGGTAGGGTGAGCTTGATGCCAGAATAAGACGCATGATGCCAGGTTTGTGGTGAACTGTTTGACGCTGTGATCGGTAAAGCGGTATTATCTAATGTTTTCCCGGTAAGCGGTTAAAAGCGTAAGGGTAAGGCATAGGTTCAGGTATGTGTTCAGACAGCGTTCGCTACATTGATACCGCCGAGTTTACCCGGCTGGGGTCCACAATAAGTGGTCAGGCAGTGCTGGCGGGCTTTGCGCGGTTCTGCGAGGGTTTGCCCCCGCAACCTCAAGATGCCGTCAGCTGGTCGTTGAAAGGGTGGCGTACAACCGGGGGCAGTCGTTCCTCGAAGTGTCCATCACGGCAAAGCCGGTGCTGCAGTGTCAGCGCTGTCTCGAGCCCTTCGAGTATGAAGTCAGTGTGGTTAACCGGGTCGAACTGGTCAATCGCGAGTCCGATCTCGAAGATGAAGACGACGACGAAAATGCCCTTGAACGTATTTTGGGTTCGCGTCGCTTCGACGTTCTATCCTTTATCGAAGACGAGCTCATTCTGGCGGTGCCTTATGTGCCGCGCCACGAAGTCTGTCCTGGCGGCGTTTCGCTGGTTCAGTCCGAAGAGCCTGTTGTGCAAGAAAAGCGTCCGTCGCCTTTTTCGGCGTTGGCGCAACTGAAACAGAATCGTTAAGTTTTAAAAACCAACCTGCGGGGGTTCAATTTGCGGTCCCCCGCTTTCAGGAGTCATCATGGCCGTTCAGCAAAACAAAAAGAGCCCGTCCAAGCGCGGCATGCATCGTTCACACGATTTTCTGACTACACCGCCCACGGCCATCGAGCCTACTACGGGTGAATTGCACCTGCGCCACCACATCAGCCCTAACGGTTTCTACCGTGGTCGCAAAGTCATCAAAACCAAAAACGACGAATAATTAGGTTTCTTTCAGCGATCTCCCCAGATTGCGAACTTAATGTCGATGTCAAGTATCAGAATCGCCGTCGATTGTATGGGCGGCGATGTCGGCTTGCCGGTCACCGTTACGGCGGCGTACCAGTTTGCGCAGCGCTATCCCGATACCCGCTTTTTGCTGGCGGGTGATCCTGCGGCCATTGATACCCAATTAACGCAATTGGGGTGTGTTCAGTCCGACTGGTATCAGGTGCTGCCTGCCTCCGAGGTCGTGCTTATGGACGACCCGGTCGAGGTGGCCCTGCGCCGCAAAAAGACTCCTCCATGCGGGTTGCGGTCCAGGCGGTCAAAGACGGTCTGGCCGATGCCTGTATTTCGGCAGGAAATACCGGCGCCTGGATGGCCGTTTCGCGGTATGTGCTCAAGACCCTCGATGGCATTGATCGTCCGGCGATTGCCACGTCCATTCCCAACCAGAAGGGCGGGGCAACCACCGTGCTTGACCTGGGCGCCAATGTCGATTGCACGGCACAGCACCTGTTGCAGTTTGCCATTATGGGTTCGGCACTGGTCAGTGCTTTGTACGACCGCGAGCGGCCGACAGTTGGTTTGCTGAACATCGGTGAAGAAGTCATCAAGGGTAACGAGGTCGTCAAGCAAGCCGCAGGCCTGCTGCGTGACAGCGGCCTGAACTTTTACGGCAACGTCGAAGGCGATGATATCTGCAAGGGTACGGTCGACGTTATTGTATGTGACGGTTTTGTCGGCAATGTCGTGCTCAAGTCCATGGAAGGGCTGGCCCGTATGGTCAGTGCCATGATGCGTGCCGAGTTCAAGAGCGGGCCATTGTCCATGCTGGCCGGCTTGCTGGCCTCGCCGGTACTGAACCGGTTCCGTGGCAAGGTTGATAACCGTCGTTACAACGGTGCCGCCCTGCTGGGCTTGCGTGGCATCGTTATCAAAAGTCATGGCTCAGCCGATGTCTATGCATTCGGCTGCGCCCTTCAGCGTGCGCGCGAAGCTGTCCATAATCGTCTGCTCGATGGCACTACAACGGCCATCCACGAGCTGCGTCGAAGCCTGCAGGAAGCTGAGGCCCTTCAGCAATCGGCCGATCAGGGTGCATCAGGGCGCGCCGCCTAGTCTCTCCCTCATGGAAGCCACTATGTCTTTTGCCAAAATTACGGGTTCCGGCGGCTATTTGCCGCCCCGGGCCGTTACCAACACTGATTTGGCCGCCGAACTGGCGACACGAGGGATCGAAACCTCTGACGAGTGGATCGTCGAGCGGACGGGTATCCGTCAGCGTCATCTGGCAGACCCGGGTACCCGAACCAGCATGCTGGCCACAAAGGCGGCACAGCAGGCTATGGACGATGCCGGTGTTGCTGCTGCCGACATTGATTTGATCATCGTGGCAACGTCGACACCCGATTACATTTTTCCAAGCACAGCCTGTCTGGTGCAAGCCAGCCTGGGGTACGGCAGGGTGCGGCCTTTGATATCCAGGCGGTCTGCAGCGGCTTTGTGTATGCCTTGACCACCGCTGAGGCCTTCATCAAAGCGGGCCGGGCCCGTGCGGCACTGGTCATTGGCGCCGAAGTGTTTTCCAGTATTCTTGACTGGGACGACCGCAAAACGTGCGTGCTGTTTGGTGACGGGGCCGGGGCCGTGGTGCTCCAGGCCAGCGAGACACCGGGCATTATCGGCGCCGAATTGCATGCGGACGGTAGCCAGATGGGCATTTTGCACGCGGCCGGGAATGTGGCTGGGGGCAGGTGGTGGGCGACCCGTTCTTGCGCATGGATGGGCAGGCGGTTTTCAAGATGGCGGTCAATGCGCTGTCACGCTCTGCACAGGATGTGTGTGTCCAGGCGGGTGTCGGACTGTCCGATATCAACTGGATGGTGCCGCACCAGGCCAATCTGCGCATCATCAGTTTCCTGGGTAAAAAGCTGGGGATTCCTCTGAAAAAGTCGTCGTCACCGTCGATCAGCATGCCAACACCTCGGCGGCCAGTGTGCCCTGGCGTTAAACGCGGCACGTCGTGACGGCCGTATCAAGGCCGGAGATCTGGTTCTGATGCAAGGTGTCGGGGGCGGGTTTACCTGGGGTTCGGTGCTGGCGCGCATGTAAAATGCGTGCCAGGCAGGTCTTGCAAGGCCGGTAACCTTACTATCACGAGACAAATCACATGAAAGTAGCCTTTGTATTTCCCGGACAGGGTTCGCAGTCTGTTGGCATGATGGATGCCTGGGCGGGTAATGCCGCCGTTGCGCACGCGTTGT
This sequence comes from Neopusillimonas aromaticivorans, assembly GCF_030344915.1. GTDB lineage: Bacteria > Pseudomonadota > Gammaproteobacteria > Burkholderiales > Burkholderiaceae_B > Neopusillimonas > Neopusillimonas aromaticivorans. The sequence goes on from NZ_CP128233.1 coordinate 2,465,928, forward strand.
CCGAAGCCTCCGACGCCCTGGGTCAGGATCTGTCAGCCCTCATCGCGCAGGGTCCGGTTGATGCGCTCAACCTCACGACAAATACTCAGCCGGTCATGCTGGCTGCGGCTGTTGCTGTTTATCGCGCCTGGATTCAGGCCGGTGGCGCCGTGCCCGCCCTGGTTGCAGGCCACAGTCTGGGCGAGTATTCTGCCTTGACCGCTGCCGGTGCGCTGACACTGACCGACGCCGTTTCGCTGGTGCGTGTGCGTGCCGATGCCATGCAAGCAGCAGTGCCGGTGGGTACCGGCGGCATGGCTGCCGTATTGGGTCTGGATGACGACGTTGTGCGTGATGTCTGTCTGCGTGCGGCGCAAGGTGAAGTTGTTGAGGCGGTTAATTACAATGCGCCGGCGCAAGTCGTGATTGCCGGTCACAAGGGTGCCGTCGAGCGTGCCTGTGAACTGGCTCGCGAAGCGGGTGCCAAGCGTGCGCTGGTATTGCCTGTTTCTGCGCCGTTTCACTCCAGTCTGCTTGAACCGGCCGCCGATGTCTTGCAGCAGGCGCTGCAATCGGTTCCTGTCAGTGCGCCTGCCATTCCGCTGATCAATAACGTCGACGTCGCCATGCCCTCCGATGCGGCAGCCATCAAAGATGCGCTGGTGCGTCAGGCCTGGCATCCGGTGCGGTGGGTCGAAACTGTCCTGGCCATGAAGGCGCAGGGTGTGACACACGTTGTAGAATGCGGTCCGGGCAAAGTGCTCAATGGCCTGACCAAACGCATCGATCGCGATCTCGTTGGTCTGGCGATTACCGACCCCGCATCACTTGATGCGGCGTTGCAAACATTACAGGGGTAAGCGTTGTGACAAACTCACTTGAAGGCAAGGTTGCGCTGGTTACCGGTGCAACGCGCGGCATTGGCAAAGCCATTGCGCTCGAACTGGCAGCCCGTGGTGCCCGCGTTATCGGTACCGCCACCTCCGGGAACGGGGCGCAATCCATTGCTGACATGCTCTCGGCGTCGGGCGGTCGCGGTGTGGTGCTGAATGTCACCGATGCAGCGGCCTGTGATGCCGTGCTGGCCGACATTGCCGCCAATGAAGGCGGTCCTGATATTCTGGTCAATAATGCAGGCATCACACGCGATACGCTGGCCATGCGCATGAAAGACGATGACTGGGCATCGGTGCTTGACACCAACCTGTCGTCGGTATTCCGTTTGTGCCGCGGTGTCATCAAGCCCATGATGAAAGCCCGCTGGGGGCGCATCATCAATATTACGTCGGTGGTGGGTTCCAGTGGCAATCCCGGTCAGGCCAACTACGCGGCCGCCAAGGCGGGTGTTGCCGGCATGACCCGTGCGCTGGCGCGCGAGCTCGGCAGCCGCGACATCACCGTCAATTGTGTGGCGCCGGGCTTTATTGAAACCGACATGACCCGCGCACTCAGTGAAACACAAACGGCAGCGTTGCTGACCCAGATCCCGCTCGGGCGGCTGGGTTCGGCGTCTGATATCGCCAATGCGGTCGGCTTTCTGGCTGCCCCTGAAGCCGGCTACATCACCGGCACCACATTGCACGTCAATGGCGGCATGTACATGTAATAAGGTGAACAGGGTAAAATCCTGTTCGTATTAGAGGTGTTACCTATATAACTGGCCACAGCATGCGCGGCATAATGCGGCACACCGGGTAACACTGTTTTTTTGTCATGGCCATAACGCACGCTTAAAAACGTTTGGCTATAATTCGCGGGAATTTTTCCCCACTTGGAGATCTGCATGGAAAGCATCGAACAGCGCGTCAAGAAGATCGTCGCTGAACAACTTGGCGTCAACGAAGCCGAGATCAAAAACGAATCTTCCTTCCTTGACGACCTCGGTGCCGATTCACTCGACATGGTCGAGCTCGTTATGGCACTTGAAGACGAATTCGAAACTGAAATTCCAGACGAAGAAGCTGAAAAGATCACAACGGTTCAGCAAGCTGTTGACTACATCACGTCGCATAGCAAAGAATAATTTCAACGATTCGGTAAGCTGCCCCCATGGGGCAAATTGCCCAAGCGGTTTCTAGAAAACGTTCTGTGTTGAACTGGCCTTAATGGTCAGTCTTTTGACCGGGGCGTTGGCTTTAAACCGCTTTTTCATTTTAGGAGTCATCCGTGAAGCGACGTGTCGTCATTACCGGCCTGGGCATTGTTTCGCCTGTAGGTAACGATATCGAAAGCGCATGGGACAACATCGTCAACGGGCGTTCCGGGGTTACCCGTATCACTCGTTTTGATGCCTCGGGCCTGAATGCGCAAATTGCCGGAGAGGTCAAAGACTTCGACATCACCCACTACATGACGGCCAAAGAGGCCAAGCAAATGGATACCTTCATCCACTATGGTGTGGCTGCAGGGGTTCAGGCATGGCGTGATGCCGGTCTCGAAGTGACCGAGGCCAATGCCGATCGTATCGGGGTTATCGTGGGTTCCGGTATCGGTGGATTGCCCCGTATCGAAGAAACACAGGCCGAATATCTCGCGCGTGGTGCACGGCGCATTTCACCGTTTTTTGTGCCGGGCTCGCTCATCAATCTGGTGTCGGGTCAGCTTTCCATCATGCTGGGGCTCAAGGGGCCCAGCTACGCCGTGGTTTCGGCATGCACAACCGGCCTGCACTCCATCGGCGACGCCGCGCGTCTTATCGAATACGGTGATGCCGATGTCATGGTTGCCGGCGGGGCCGAGGCCACAGTGTCACCGTTGGGTATTGGCGGCTTTGCGGCCATGCGTGCCCTGTCGACACGTAACGATGATCCGGCCACCGCGTCGCGTCCCTGGGACACCGATCGCGATGGTTTTGTCATGGGTGAAGGCGCCGGTGTGCTGGTGCTTGAAGAGTATGAACACGCCCGCAAGCGGGGCGCTCGCATTTATGGCGAATTTTCCGGTTATGGCATGAGCTCTGATGCACACCACATCACCTCGCCCGACAGCGACGGACCACGTCGCGGCATGCTCATGGCCATGCGTAACGGCGGTATAAACCCGCAAGACATCAGTTATGTCAATGCGCATGGTACGTCAACACCGTTGGGCGACAAGAACGAAACCGTGGCATTGAAGCTTGCGTTCGGTGATCATGCCAAAAATCTGGTTATCAATTCGACCAAGTCGATGACGGGCCATTTGCTGGGTGCTGCCGGGGGTATCGAGGCCGTATTTACGACCCTGGCGGTGCATCACCAGGTTTCGCCGCCCACCATCAATATCTTTAATCAAGATCCCGAGTGCGATCTTGATTATTGCGCCAACCAGGCCCGCGAAATGCGCATTGATGTCGCGCTGTCCAATTCGTTTGGCTTTGGTGGTACCAACGGGTCCATGATTGTCCGCCGCGTTTAAGGTATACGCACCGGCAGCGCGGCTGCGCTGGCCGGCAAGGCCCCCGGCGTTGCTGCCTGCGGGCCTTTGTGTCCTGGTGGTACTGGCGTCGTTGTCCGCCGCGCAGTGGCATTGGGTGGCCGGTAGTGTTGTGCCACTCGTCCTGGCGCTTGGGTGGGTCCATCGTCGTCGGGAAGGCACATCCTGCCGGCCCGTTTCGGGTTATCGCCGTGGTGTGCTGGGCTATCGTGGTGGTGCATGGGTATATCGGGTGCCAGGTCGTACGTACGGGGTGCAGTTGCGGCAGGCCTGGCCATCGGCATTCTGGGTCACCCTGCGTTTTCATGAAACCCGGCCTGCCGGGCCTGATGTTTTTTAGAAGTCACGATCTGGAAACCGGGGTTGGCCCCAGGCGCCTGGCAACAACTCTGTATGCAGGTAACACAAGATCTTCAGTTCCCTAACGGAGGTCAATTTGACCGAACGTGATGTTGATGCCGAGCTCGTTGCCCGTGTGCAACGCGGCGACAAACGGGCGTTTGACCTGCTGGTGCTCAAGTACCAGCGCAAAATCATGCGGCTTTTATCTCGCATGATCCGTGAGCCTTCCGAAGTCGAAGATGTGGCTCAGGAAGCCTTCATCAAAGCCTATCGGGCCCTGCCCCAGTTTCGGGGCGACAGTGCGTTCTACACCTGGCTGTACCGCATCGCCATCAATACCGCCCGCAACTGGCAAGCGGCCAACAGCCGGCGTCCTGCAGGGTCAAGCATTGTCGAAACCGATGACAATGAAACTTTTGACCAAATCGACAACCTAACCGATATCAGTACGCCGGAATCCCTGATGGCAAGTCGTCAGGTTGTCGATACCGTCAATGCGGCCATCGATGCCTTGCCCGAAGATCTGCGTACGGCAATTGTGCTTCGTGAAATCGAAGGTCTCAGTTACGAAGACATTGCCCAAACCATGAATTGTCCAATCGGCACGGTGCGTTCGCGCATTTTTCGTGCCCGTGAAGCGATCGCGGCGCAATTGCGCCCGGTTCTTGAAGCCGGTACCGAGCATAACCGGTGGTAAGGAGTAAAAAACATGCACGCTCAGACGCACCAAGACAACGAATCCGCGTGGGAAGAAACCATCTCTGCGTGGGTTGACGGCGAGGGCGAACTACGGCCAGAAGATCTCGATACGCCGTATGGGCGGCAGGTCTGGGATACTTATCACTTTATCGGTGATGTCATGCGCAGCAAAGATCTTGCGGTGCAGCCGTCCGATTTGTTTTATGCGCGTGTGTCACGGGCCATCGATCAGGAGCCGCCCATTGTTGCGCCTCGTCGGAAAACGTCGACTCGGGTGGCGGGGTTGTCAGGTCTTGCCGTGGCCGCTGCCGTCGCCTCTGTGGTCTGGATGCTCATTCCTGTACTGACAGCGGGCCCCGATAGCGTTCTGCCGTCAGGGGCCACCGTGGTCGCGTCTGCCGATGAGCCCGCATTGGTTGATTACGTCGATGCGCATCGCCAGTTCGCAGGCGTCAATCCGGTGCGTCAGGTATCGTGGCATGGCGGGGTGGCAGGCCGATGAAAGCAGGTGTGTTCAGGGTTCTGGCGTGTGCCACGGTGATCGCATGCGGTTTTTTCGGTGCAGAGGCGGCTGCGCAAACCTCGTCAGGGCAGGCCGAACAGGCCATAGCGCTGCTTAAAAAAGCCCAGGAAGCCGCGCGTAAAACAGATTATGCCGGGGTGTTTTCGTACCAGGATGACGGCACCATGCAGTCTTCCCGGGTAACGCACCTGGTCGATGGTACAGGCGAGCGCGAACGCCTCGAAGTGCTTGATGGCCGTCCGCGTGAATTCATTCGACACAACGAAACCCTGCATTGCCTCATCCCCGACAAAGAGCTGGTGCTGGTCGAGCAGGCGCGCACAGATCGCTTCCCCGGCTTGTTTCTGGGTGACACCGGGCATATTGTCAATCATTACCATTTTTCCCTTGAACCCGAATCCAGCCGTGTGGCCGGGCGCGAATGTCAGGTTGTCGATGTTCACCCGCGCAGCCCCGACCGCTACGGTTACCGGTTTTGTGTCGACCGCGAGACAAAATTACTGGTCAAGGCTCAAACCCTTGACGGTGACGCACTGGTCGATGAAATCGCGTTTACGTTGCTGCAGGTCGGTGAAAGCGTTTCCCCCGAAGGTTTGAAGTCACAATGGAACTTTTCTGACTGGAAACAGGTCCGTGTACCTGTACAACAGATTGATGTCGGCGCCCTTGGCTGGCGTGTTCACAGTCCTGCCGGCTTTCAGTTTGCCAACCAGATTTCCCGGCCCATGAAGTCGGGTCAAAGTGTCAAGCATCTTGTGCTGTCCGATGGCCTTGCCGTCATTTCGGTATTCATTGAGTCTTACGATGGTGCCAGGGCCTCACGTAATGTCACCAAGGGTGCAGCCCGCAATGGTGCCATCAATGTGTACGGTACGCGTATCGGTGATTTTTGGGTTACGGCATTGGGTGCCGTTCCCGTAAAAACCTTGCAGGCGGTTGCCGAGCAAACGCAGTACGTTGCGCCGGCCCCTGCCCAAAGCAGGTAGGCCGTTTTTCACTCCAAGGAGTTTTAATGATTCGTTCAGCTTCCGTTGACAGGCCATTCAAGCGATTTTTTGTTGCTGTGGCTACCGTGTGTACCTTTGCCTTTGCCGGTACTGCAGCCCAGGCGCAGGCCCAAAGCGCGGCGGTACCCGTACTGTCCGTTCCCGACTTCACTGAAGTCGTTGCGAAATCCGAAGGCTCAGTTGTCAATATTCGTACCACCGAGAACGTCGCCATGCGTTCCTCGCCCATGGGCCCGGGGTCTGACCCTTATGAAATGTTCCGCTGGTTCTTTGGCCCCGACTTTGCGCCACCGGGCGGGCGTCAACGCAATGCGCCGCAAGGGCAGGGCGAAGGTCAGGGTCCGCAGCGCGAGGTGCCGCGTGGTGTCGGGTCGGGGTTCATCATTTCTGAAGATGGCTACATCCTGACGAATACGCACGTCATTGACGGTGCCAACAGCATTTTTGTGACGCTCACCGATGGCAAAGAGCATAAGGCCAAAATTATCGGCTCCGATGCCCGCACTGATGTCGCCCTCATCAAAATCGAAGCCTCGGGCCTCAAGGCACTGCCGATCGGCGATTCCAAAACCTTGCGTAAAGGTCAGTGGGTTCTGGCCATTGGTTCACCCTTCGGGCTCGAGTCAACGGTAACGTCGGGTATCGTCAGCGCCATCAACCGTGATACCGGCGATTACCTGCCGTTCATCCAGACCGATGTGGCGGTCAACCCGGGCAATTCGGGTGGCCCGTTGTTGAATCTGGCCGGCGAGGTGGTCGGGATCAACTCCCAGATCGTGTCGCAAAGCGGTGGCTTTATGGGCATTTCGTTGGCGATTCCTATCGATGAGGCCATGCGGGTTGCCGATCAGCTCAAATCTACCGGTAAAGTCACGCGTGGCCGTATCGGCGTACAAATCGGGCCCGTTTCTGAAGAAGTGGCCAAAGCCATTGGTTTACCCAAGGCCGAGGGGGCCATGGTCAGCAACGTCGAGCCTGGTGGGCCGGCCGCCGAAGCAGGCGTCATGCCCGGTGATGTCATTACCCGGTTTGGCTCAACGCCGATTGCCCAGTGGTCTGACTTGCCCCGTGTGGTCGGTGGTGTCAAACCAGGTACCCGTGAAGCCCTGTCGGTGTGGCGCAAAGGCAAAGAAGTGACCTTGCGTGTGAAAGTCGGCGAGTTTGAAGCCGATACTCCCGCCGCCGCAAAAGAGTCCAAAGCAGAAGGTACTGCGGCTGATGCCCTGGGTCTGAAAGTGGCACCGGTTCCTGCCAATGTCAAAGAGCGCGAGCGCATCAGCGACGGGGTGCTGGTCACTGCCGCCAGCGGTCCGGCAGCGGCGTCGGGTATTGCCGAGGGCGACATCATCCTTACCATCAACGACACCGATGTCAAGGATCCGGCCCAGTTCGCCAAGCTCGTCAGCGGTCTTGACAAGTCCCGCGCGGCGGCTTTGCTGGTACAGCGTGGCGGCCAGTCTCAGTGGGTCGTGGTCACCCCGACGAAATAAAGCGCATAAAACAGCTAAAATGCGTTAGCAGTTCCCCGAGGGCGCATTACGCGCTCCTCTTTTACTTGTTGTTTCCTCAAATTTCCGCCCCGGTGGGGTGGCTTCTTTTGCCGGTTTATGGATCACATCCGCAACTTCTCCATTATTGCTCACATCGATCACGGTAAATCCACGTTGGCCGACCGTCTGATCCAGCGTTGCGGGGGTCTTGCCGACAGGGAAATGTCCCAGCAGGTTCTCGACTCCATGGACATCGAGCGTGAACGGGGTATTACCATCAAGGCCCAGACCGCGTCCTTGCATTACAAAGCCAACGATGGCAAGGTTTACGCGCTTAACCTTATTGACACCCCGGGGCACGTTGACTTTTCGTATGAAGTCAGTCGTTCGCTGTCGGCGTGCGAGGGTGCCTTGCTGGTGGTCGATGCTTCCCAGGGGTTGAGGCACAAACCGTCGCCAACTGTTATACCGCCATCGAGCTGGGTGTCGAGGTGTTGCCGGTACTCAACAAAATGGACCTGCCTTCGGCAGATCCGGAATCGGCCCGCCAGGAAATCGAAGACGTTATTGGTATTGATGCCTCTGATGCGGTTCTGGCCAGTGCCAAAACCGGCGTCGGCATCGATGAGATTCTTGAAATGGTCGTCGCCAAGGTACCGCCGCCAAAAGGTGATCCGGCCGCGCCGTTGCAGGCCCTTATCATTGACTCATGGTTTGACAACTACGTGGGCGTGGTCATGCTGGTGCGTATTGTCAACGGGGTTTTGCGCCCTAAAGACAAGATCCGTCTGATGGCCACCGGGGCGACCCATTTGTGCGAGCAAGTCGGCGTATTCACCCCCAAATCGCTGCCGCGTACTGAACTGTCGGCCGGCGAGGTAGGCTTTGTGATTGCCGGCATCAAAGAGCTTGAAGATGCCAAAGTGGGCGATACCATTACGTTGGTGAACCAGCCGGCCAACGAGCCACTGCCCGGGTTCAAAGAAGTCAAACCCCGGTATTTGCCGGGTTGTACCCCGTCGAAAGCAGCGAGTACGACCAGCTGCGCGATTCTCTCGAAAAACTGAAGCTGAATGATTCGGCCCTGATGTTTGAACCCGAAGTGTCGCAAGCGCTGGGGTTCGGCTTTCGCTGCGGGTTCCTGGGCATGTTGCACATGGAAATCGTGCAAGAGCGCCTTGAGCGCGAGTTCGACATGGACATCATTACCACGGCGCCATCGGTGGTCTATGAAGTCGAGCAGCGTGATGGTTCGGTACTCACCATTGAAAGCCCGTCGCGCATGCCCGATGTGGGCAGTATTGCTGAAATCCGTGAGCCCATTGTCAAGGTCACGCTGTTCATGCCGCAAGACTATGTTGGCCCGGTCATGACCCTGTGCAACAACAAGCGTGGTGTTCAGCTTGACATGTCGTATCACGGGCGTCAGGTGCACCTGACCTACGAAATCCCTCTGGCCGAAATTGTGCTCGACTTTTTTGACCGGCTCAAGTCGGTATCGCGCGGCTATGCGTCCATGGACTACGAGTTCAAAGAATATCGGGCGTCTGACGTGGTACGCGTTGACTTGCTGATCAACGGTGACCGGGTGGATGCGTTGTCCATGATGATTCACCGTACCAATGCACGTTATCGCGGCCGCGAGGTGTGCAACAAAATGCGTGGCCTGATTCCGCGTCAGATGTTCGACATTGCAATTCAGGCGGCCATCGGTGCCGAAATCATCGCCCGTGAAAGCGTCAAGGCGTTGCGCAAGAACGTGCTCGCCAAATGTTATGGCGGCGACATCAGTCGTAAAAGAAACTGCTCGAAAAGCAGAAGGCCGGTAAAAAACGCATGAAGCAGGTCGGCAACGTGGAGATCCCTCAAGAGGCCTTCCTTGCGATCCTTCAAGTCGAAGACAAATAAGGGTAGGGCGTGCGTCAATGAGTTGGGATTTTGCGTTAATTCTGTTCGTCCTGCTGGTCATTACCGGTGCGGTGTGGGCTCTTGATTTCTTCTGGCTCAGGGCGCGTCGTCGTCGCAAGGCCGAGGCTGAAATGGCGGTGTACGATGCCGCCCCGACCGGGGTGGGGTCCATCGAGGCAGCCCGGTTGCGCCAGGCCGCTTACGACAAAGCGCACCGGGTGCCATGGTTTATTGAATACTGCGTCAGTTTTTTCCGGTAATCCTGTTTGTGTTCGTGTTGCGATCGTTCATTGTCGAGCCATTCCGTATTCCGTCGGGCTCAATGTTGCCCACGTTGCAAAACGGTGACCTGATCCTGGTCAACAAGTACGAATACGGTATTCGCCTGCCCGTCATTGACAAGAAAATCATTGAGGTTGGCGAGCCCTCGCGTGGCGATGTGGTGGTGTTTCGTTACCCGGTTGATCCGTCCATCGATTACATCAAGCGCGTCGTTGCTGTCGGGGGCGATGAGGTCGTGTACCGCAATAAAACGCTGTACCTGAATGGCAAGGAAGTGCCGCACACGCCCGATGGCGATTATTACGAACCCGATCGTTCGGCGTATGTCAGTCAGTACATCGAGACGATAGATGACGAGACGCACAAAATCTTGCTGAACAAGCGCTCGTTGCAAGATCTGATGCCCATTTCTGATTTTCCCTATCGTGATCAGTGCGATTACTTTCCGGGGGTATGCGTTGCGTGGTGCCCGAAGGCCACTACTTCATGATGGGCGACAATCGCGACAACAGTCTTGACAGTCGTTACTGGGGGTTCGTACCCGAGCAGAATATTGTGGGCCGGGCGTTCTTCATCTGGATGAATTTTGGCGACCTGGGTCGTATTGGCCGGTTTGATTGATGACTGCACTCACCGCACTCGAGTCTGCTCTGGATTACCGCTTTTCTGACCCGGCCTTGCTGGATCAGGCGCTGACGCACCGCAGTCATAATGCGCGTCATAACGAACGCTTTGAATTTCTGGGCGACTCCATACTTAACTTCGTTGTGGCGGCGTTGCTGTTCCAGCAGTTTCAGACGGTCGATGAGGGAGATCTGTCCCGCCTGCGGGCCAATCTGGTCAAGCAGTCAGCGCTGGCCGACATTGCCCAAGGGCTGAACCTGTCGAACTATTTGCGGCTGGGTGAGGGCGAGCTCAAAAGCGGTGGGTTTCGACGGCCTTCCATTCTGGCCGATGCCCTCGAGGCCATTTTTGGCGCGGTATTCCTGGATGGTGGTTTTGATGCGGCGCGGGCGGTCATTACGCGGTTGTACACACCCTTGTTGGTCCAGGTTGACCCCAAAACACTGGGTAAAGACCCGAAAACCCTGTTGCAAGAGCTGTTGCAAGGTCGCAAACTCGACTTGCCGCAGTACACAGTGGTGGCCACGCGGGGTGCCGCGCATAGCCAGATGTTCGATGTCGAGTGCGCCGTACCCAAGCTCGATCTCAAGGTGATGGCCTCCGGCTCAAGCCGGCGTGCCGCCGAACAACTGGCCGCTACCCAGATCATTACCCTTATCCAGGCGTTGGGGCCGGTAAAGGGGCAGGGCGTAAGGCCCGTAAAAGCACGCAGCTGTCCCTTCCGGTCGCCGTGCCACAGGATTCCAAATGACTACTCCATTTCGCTGCGGTTTTGTTGCCATCGTCGGGCGCCCCAATGTGGGTAAGTCGACATTGGCCAATGCCCTGATCGGCAGCAAGATTTCCATTGTGTCGCGCAAGGCGCAAACCACACGTCATCGTATCAATGGCGTGCTTACGCGCGACCATGAGCAGTTTGTGTTTGTCGATACGCCCGGGTTCCAGACGCGTCATGGCGGGGCCATGAACCGCATGATGAACCGTGTCGTCACGCAGGCGTTGGCCGACGTTGATGTGGTGCTGCATGTGGTTGAGGCGGGGAAATGGTCGGAAGGCGACGCCCGTCTGGTGCCATTGCTGCCCAAGGGTGGCAAGACCATTCTGGTGGTCAACAAGGTTGATACACTGAAAGACAAGAACGCCATGTTCGCCTATGTCAGCCGCCTGATGGAACAGTTCCCCTACGACGCCGTGGTTCCGGTCAGTGCTGCCAAAGCGGTCCAGCTTGATAATTTGCTGGCTGAAATTGCATCGCGCCTGCCTGAAGGCGAGCCGATGTTCGAGCCGGATGCCCTGACTGACCGCTCGGTCAAGTTCATTGCGTCGGAACTGATTCGCGAAAAAATCTTCCGTCTGGTGGGCGATGAGCTGCCTTATGGTTGTACTGTCGTCATCGAGCAATGGGAAGAAACCGACACATCGGTGCGGGTTGCGGCTTGCGTGGTTATCGAGCGTGAAACCCACCGCCCCATTTTGCTGGGGGCTGGCGGCATGCACATGAAGCGTATCGCTACCGAGGCGCGTCAGGACATCGAGAAACTGGTCGACAAGTCGGTGTTTCTCGAGGTGTATATCAAGGTTCGCAAGGGCTGGTCCGACAAAGAGGCAGCGCTGCGCGAACTCGGGTATGAGTAAACGGGCGTCTCGCGTCTCTGAGGCGGGCGGCTATTTGCTGCATGCCTCGTCGTGGCGCGAAACGTCCTTGTTGATCCAGGTTTTTACGCGCGATTACGGGCAAGTGGCCTTGGTGGCCAAGGGGCGAAGCGGCCCTATTCGGTGTTGCGTCCGGTTCTGGGGGCTTTCAGCCGTTGCTGCTGTCCTGGACGGGCGCCAATGAAATCAAAACCCTGACACGCGCCGAATCCGCTGGCATACGTCCGTTGTCGGGCAAGGCCTTTATGTCAGCGTGGTACCTGAATGAGCTGATTCTGCGCTTGTTGCCGCGTGAAGACCCGTACCCGCAGTTGTTTGATGCTTATGATGCGGCGCTGATCCAGCTTGCGGCAGGTGGTGGTGCTGCGGCGGCGTTGCGGCGCTTTGAGTGGATTTTGCTGCAGGAAACCGGGTATGGGGTCGAGGATGACCCGCCAGACTTTGATGATCCGGTCACCGAGCCTGCCCTGCGACGGCAGCTGCGCGAACGGCTCGACGAACTGTTGGCCGGGCGGCCTTTGCGCACGCGTCAGGTCTTGATGGCGTTGCAGCGGTTGTGAAAAGCAATATTAATCGTATCAATCGGGGTCAGACCACGAATATTCCTTTTTGCCGGCATCAAAGCCTGTTCCTGCCGTTGTGGTTCTGGATACCTGTGTATTGATTTCGAATGTCTTGCGTCGTGTGCTGCTGCGTCTGGTCGATCGTGGTCTGTTCCGGCCCGCCTGGAGTCCGGTGATTGGCGATGAGTGGCGACGTAATGCGGCGCGAATCTGGGCGGTTGATTCGGCGGATATCGCGGCGCAATGGGATCAGTTGCAAGAGGATTATCCGGATGCAGATCAGGGGGATGTGGGGCTGTATAAAGAGGGGTTGCGGCGTAGTGATCCCAAGGATTGGCATGTGGTTGCGGCAGGCCGTGCGGTGCGTGAGCGCTTGCCTGGGGCCGAGGTGGCGGTGGTGACGCGTAATTTGAAGGATTTCAACCGTTCTGAGTTGCGCGGGTTTGGTTTGGGTGTGCTGGACCCGGATGAGTTGCTGGTGCGCTGCTGGTTGAAAGATCCGGTGATGGTGGGCTGGTCTTTGCGTGAAATCGAGGGTGATTTTGCGGCGGTTGGGCGCGAGGCGGGGCCGTTGGCAGAGGTGTTGAGGCGGGAGCGGTTGTTTCGGTTGAATCGCTTGTTGGCGGCCGGGTAGGCGCCGTTTGGGGCAGGGCCGGCAGTTAGTGCACGGCCGCTGCGGATAAATTAACAGTTATTCGCGGTCGCCGCCGACGATGCCGAGCAGCATCAGCAGGTTGGCGAAAATGTTGTACAGATCAAGGTAGACGGCCAGGGTGGCTGAAATATAGTTGGTTTCACCACCGTTAACGATACGCTGCAGGTCAACCAGCAACAGTACCGAGAACAGGCCGATGGCCATGACTGAAATGGTCAGCACCAGCGCGGGAATTTGCAGGAAGATGTTGGCTACCGAAGCCACCAGCAAGATCACGACACCGATGAACAAGAATTTTTGCAGGTGTGAAAAATCGCGTTTGGTGGTGCTGGCGACGGTGGCCATGGCGCCAAAGACGGCTGCGGTGCCGCCAAAGGCCAGCATGATCAGCTGTGCGCCGTTACCCATGCCCAGCACAAAGCCGATAAGGCGCGACAGCATGATGCCCATGAAGAAGGTGAAGGCCAGCAGCAGGGCGACACCCAGGCTGCTGTTTTTGTTGCGCTCAACCAGGAACATCAGGCCAAAAGCGCCGACCAGGAAAATGATTGTGCTCATGCCGGGGCTGGCAGCCATGAAAGAGTTGATGCCCGACGTTAAGCCGACAAAAGCGCCCAGTACGGTGGGGATGAGTGATACGGCCAGCAGCCAGTAGGTGTTGCGCAGAACGCGATTACGCACAACCTCGGCGGAGGCGCCATACTGCGGGTTGGCGTATGAGGGTTGACGAACGTCGCTCATTATGAATCCTTTGGGAAGTGAAACTGAAACACTGCCTAGATTACTGACATTCAGCTGAATAATCAAGGTGTGTCATGCCCGCGCCGACACATCATGCGCGTGCAGGTCGTGGCCGGCCTCTTTGTACGTTTTCCAGCGTTGGCGGGCGTTTTGTACTTCAGCAGGTTTGTTGTCGACGATTTCCAGAATGCGCTGGAATTGTGTGGCGGTTTCCGGCGCGTTGTCATCCAGGTTCAGCAGCCATACCGGGCTTTCGGCATGGCGGGGGTGCTGTTCGGGTGTGGGCAGGGTGCTGGTCAGCAGCACCGGGGTGACCGGCGCCAGCTCATCGTCGACAGCGACATGGGGAATGAAGGTAGTAGGCTCGAATGACCACAGCAGGCGGTCAAACTGTTTCAGCCGCCCGCTGTTTTGTGAATACACCAGTAAAGGCCGGCCGGCCGCGTGGTGCTTGCGCACCACGTCGCAGGCCATGCGCAGCCGGTCGGGTGCGCCAAAGGCGAAGTCAATTCGGGCCATGCGCGCCGCCCCGCGTTAGCCCTGGTTCATCAGAAACTGGACCAGCAGCTGCACCGGGCGGCCGGAGGCCCCTTTGTCTTTGCCGCTGCGCCAGGCGGTGCCGGCGATGTCCAGGTGGGCCCAACGATAGGCTTTGGCGAAGCGCGACAGGAAGCAGGCGGCCGTGACCGAGCCCGCAGGCATGCCGCCGATATTGGCCATGTCGGCAAAGTTCGACTTCAGTTGTTCCTGGTAGTCGTCGTCAAGTGGCATGCGCCAGGCGGTATCGCCGGTTTGCTTGCCCGCCGTCAGCAATTGCTCGGCCAATGCGTCGTCGGTACTGAACAAGCCCGTGTTGATGTGGCCCAGGGCCACCACGCACGCACCGGTCAGTGTGGCTATGTCGACAACTGCGGCCGGCTTGAAGCGTTCGGCGTAGGTCAGGGCGTCACACAAGATCAGACGGCCTTCGGCGTCAGTGTTCAGAATTTCAATGGTTTGACCCGACATGCTGGTGACCACATCACCCGGCTTGTTGGCGCGGCCGCTGGGCAGGTTTTCGCAGGCGGGTACCAGACCGACCACGGGTTGGTCCAGGCCCAGTTCGGCAACGGCCTGCATCGTGCCAATCACGCTGGCGGCCCCGCACATGTCGTATTTCATTTCGTCCATGCCGGCACCCGGCTTGATGGAAATGCCGCCCGAGTCAAAGGTAATGCCCTTTCCAACCAGTACCAGGGGAGCTTTTGCCTTGACCTTGACGGCTTTGCCGCCTTTTTCGGCAGCCGCCTTGTCGGTACCGCCTTTAGCCGCTGTACCCGGCGGGGTGTATTTGATCACGATAAAGACCGGGGTTGATCCGAACCTTTGGCAACCGACAGGAACGACCCCATACCCAGAGTTTCCAGCTCTTTCTGGCCCAGGACGTCGGTTTTAAGCGTTTTGTGGGCTTTGGCCAGCTTTTTCGCGGTTTCGCCCAGATAGCTCGGGGTACATACATTACCGGGCAGGTCGCCCAGCTGGCGTGCCAGCAACATGCCGTTGCCAATGGCTTGGCCCGCCTGCAGCCCGCGCTTTGCTTCGGCCGAATCGGCGCGAGGCACCCAGATGCCCATGTGCTTCAGCTGGGGGCGGGCTTTTTGTTCGCCTTCCCGAGGGTGGCGTCGTAATGATAGGTGGACTGCGTGGCTGCCGTGGCCAGCGCCTGGGCGCGTTGCTGCAGCGTACTGCCTTTGCATTCTGTGCTGGCCAGTGCGGAAACGGCCTCGGTGACTTTGGCTTTTACGCAATAGCTGGCAAAAGCGTGTTCGGCGGCGGCATGCGCTTTGGCGTTATAGCTGTCTTGTTTGCCCAACCCGATTAAAATAACGCGCTGCGCACTGACGCCGGCCAGGTTGCGCAACACGATATGGCTGCCTTTTGCGCCGGTAAACTCGTCTTTGCACGCGCCAGTAATCGCGCCCTTGGCTGCGTCATCAAGCGATCGGGCGGCATCGGTAAGTACGCTGTCCTCGAAAACGCCTACGGCCAGTGCCGGTGTTTTCAGGGTGTGCAACGTGCTGGTGGTGTGTGTGCTGAATTCCATGGTGGTCCTGGTTAATGTCAGTAGAATGCTGCTGATTATCTCGCATTTTTTCTTATGTCTCTATTCAAGCGGTCGGTAGTCTCCGAAATCCTCGGCCATGCGGGCGTCATTTTTTCGACGCTGCTGGTGGTTTGGCTGAGCGTCTTGCTGGTGCGCCTGCTTGGCGAGGCCGCCAACGGCAGTATCGGCGCCGATGTGGTGTTCGGCCTGGCCACGTTTTCCAGCATTACCGCCTTGCCGGTAATTTTGTCGGTATCGCTGTTTATTGCCGTGCTAACGACGGTGACACGCAATTTTCGTGAATCTGAAATGGTGGTCTGGTTTGCCAGTGGCCTGTCGCTTAAAGACTGGGTCGGGCCGGTGATGCGTTGTGCGGTTCCCGCGGCGCTGATCATTGCCTTCCTGACGCTGTTCGCTTCGCCCTGGGCCTACCGCAACATTGCCGAATACCGTCAGCGCTACGAGCAACGCTCTGACTTGTCCAAGGTAACGTCGGGCCAGTTCATTGAAACCCAGGGCGGGGCGCGCGTGTTTTTGCCGAAGACCCTGTCCGGCCGGAAGATGAACTGGGCAAAGTGGTGGCCCGCGTCATTGACCCCGAATGGCTTAGCGTGGTCACTGCCAACAGCGCCCGCATTGACGTTGAGCCCAACGGTGACCGCTTTCTGGTCTTGTCGCAAGGCCATCGTTATGACCTTAAACCCGGTCAGAACGAGTTTCGCATGCTGGATTTTGAACGTTACGGTTTTCGTCTTGAACGCAATGCCGAGGCCTCAACGCCTGCGGCCATGCGCACCATTGCCGAGCAACAAATCAAGGCGCGCCCAACGCTGCAACTGGCGCAAGACAATACGGCGCATGCCGATTCGCAAATCATGTGGCGTCTGGCCCTGCCGCTCGCGGCCCTGAATCTGGCCCTGCTGGCGATCCCGCTGGGGGCAGTCAACCCGCGCTTGGGGCGTTCGGGTGACATTCTTTTGGCCGGCCTGGTCGGGTTGCTGTACATGAATCTTATCAACCTGTCGCGCGGCTGGATTGGTAACGGTCAGTTGGGCTTCAGTATCGGTGTCTGGCTGGTACATGCGGTATTTCTGGGCCTGATGGTCTTCATGATGTGGCGCAAGCTGCGTGTCAAGGCGCCACGTTCGTCGTGATGGCACAAGCTAATACATAAAAGTAATTAAGAAAACGGCCTTTATTACATATAATTGTGTCCCATAACCGGGGCACATCATGAACCTTCAGCAATTCCGCTTCGTACGCGAAACCATTCGGCGCAATTTCAACCTTACCGAAGCCGCGCGTACCTTATTCACGTCGCAGCCAGGCGTCTCCAAGTCCATTATTGAACTGGAAGACGAGCTGGGCATCAAGATTTTCGAGCGCCATGGCAAGCGTATTCGCGGCCTGACAAAGCCTGGCGCCGCCGTGGCCCAGGTGGTCGAACGCATCATGCGTGAAGTCGACAACCTTAAAAAGGTCAGCGATGAATTTGCCCAGCGCGACGAAGGTGGCCTGGTGATTGGTTGCACCCACGCCCAGGCCCGTTACCTGTTGCCCCAGGTCATTCCGGGGTTTCGCGCCCAGTTCCCCAAGGTACGCGTGTCGCTGGCCGAAGGCAACCCAACCACTTTGGCGCGCATGGTACTGCACGAACAGGCCGACCTTGCGATTGCAACGGAGTCGCTGGCACATACACCCGGGCTGGCCGCCTTGCCGGTCTATGAGTGGGAGCACGTGCTGGTCGTCAAGCCCGACCACCCGCTGACCGGGTTGACCTCAAGCCAGGCCCGTTCGTTGTCGCTGGAGCAATTGGCGCAGTACCCCATTGTGACCTATGACCGCCAGTTTTCAGGGCGTCGCACCATCGATGAGGTATTCGCACAAAAAGACATCCAGCCCGATATCGTTCTGGAAGCCATCGACGCCGACGTGATCAAAACGTACGTCGATGTGGGGCTGGGCGTGGGCATCATCGCCGGCATGGCGTTTGATCCGCGGCGCGACAAGGACCTGGTCGGCATTCCGGTAGGCCACCTGTTCGGGCGCCACGTCACGCGGGTGGCCGTGAAGTCAGGTGTGTTCCTGCGTGACTATGTGTATGTGTTTTTGCAGATGATGGCCGCTGATCTGACCCGCGACGTCGTCCAGCAGGCCATTGATAGCGCTATTCCCGAAGAACCCAATCTATTGACACAGTAAATGATAATGATTATCGTTAGCGAATACTAATTCGTTGCGAGGAAACCATGTCTGTTGCCGTAAATGCCGTTATCGTTGGCGCCGATCGTCTGGGCAATATCCCCGACCTGCTCAAAGGCCACAACATCGCTGTCATGCAGCACATCAGCGGCCGCCATTCCGCCCACCAGAAAAAACGCCTCAACTGCCTACAGGGGCTGATTTACTGATTTTATTGACGGATTTTCTGGGCCACAACGTCATGAAAACGTTCCGGGCAGCGGCCCAGCGGTCGGGCGTAAGGGTGGTAGCCTGCCGCCGGTCCGTGTGCTGCATGAAGCAGGCCCTGAGCCAGTGCGGGTATTGCGAAGGCTGCCCGTCTGGGCGAAGAACTCACCCGTGACATTGTCGGTAGTCACATTGTCCGAATGGTATGACCCTGGACCAGATAACGTTAGGCGATGGCATTGATATCGTCGTGGTTGGCGGGGGCCGGGCCGCCACCTGACCCATGCCGGGGCCGGTTGTGCAGGCGTCAGTGCTTGCCGGGCTGCCCAGCCGTTTGGCCCCCACCCCGTTTCCCGTCTTCTTGAAGCCGTCGCAAACCTGCGCGGCTTTTTTAAGCATTATTTGAAACTTAAGGAACCTTATATGGACACCTCCCGGAGTGTCAAGCTGATTTCGACGATTTGGCATAAAGGTCAGGATGCAGTCTTATATCCGGCCTGTTGGTGCAGGCTATAAGCCTGCTGGCCCTGATGGAATCCGCTACGACGAGGTCCTCATCTGAACATCGAGCTCGGGGCTCATTTTCCTTATCGGGTTTTCCTCGCGTCGGTCCGACCTATTCTGCCATCACGTGTCTATCGCCATCACTCCTTGAAGCTATCTTTAAAACCTAAAAAGTCGATGCTGATTTATTCATTTTGGCCGAAAACGGCCATTCAAGACGCTGCGTCACGCCGCCAACATGGGTCTTTGCATGACGCTGCGATGACGGTTTAACCGGTCAGCATCCCCTCCCACGCCAATGCCGTCAGCAACGTCCTCACGGCGGTGCCTTTTTTCAGGCGCAAAAAGCGCATGCAAGAAGGGCACCCCTTCTTGGCAATCATACGCAGCAGCCATTTGAGGTTGTAGCCCGCCGCGCACAACACGGCATGCAGCCGGTCACCTTCTTCACCTTTAAGGTGACAGCGATCCATGCGGTGATCCGCTTTCAGGTGGCCGATGATCGGTTCAATGGCTTGTCTGCGTTTCAGCTGCTTTCGTTCCAGCGCCGTCAGCCGTTTGGGCTTGCCTCGATGCACAATGCGCACCTGCGGATTGTCGGCATCCATGCCCCGGTAACCCAGGTCTACAAAGACCGTGTCTGGAGCCTGCGCCGCACAGTCTTGCATCAGAATCGTGGCCTGTTCAAGCTGCTCATTGAGCGTATGCCCATCGTATGGATTACGATGAAACGCCCGTGCTCCCACAATCAAATTGCCCTTGAACGTGCTGGCAATCCCGACCTTTACACCGAACTCATAGGGCCGACGCGCTTTACCCTTGCTGATGCAGTCGACTTCCGGGGCGTGCCAGGCGTACAGCTTGGGCTGGCCTTTGACGCTCTTGCGCTGAGCGCTTTGGGTCGCGATACGATTTGCCTTGCTCAAGACCTCATCCAGGGCGGCGCGTACCGCCTGACCGAGCACATTGGCCTTGCGATCCATCTCACGCGACAAGCGACCCACAATGGTCCGCTGACGTTTAATGGCCCGGCGCATGCGTTTGAACTGGCGGGCATGGGCATAACGGCCCGCCTGGCGGCTCAGTTGTGCACCTTCTTTGGCAAAGGTTTGCTTGAGCGAAATGCCCACCGCTTTGGCGGCATCCACCAGTTTGATCCGCGCGGTCTCTAACAGGCGGCTGTCCGTGGGGTGTGCAATGGCTTTTTCCTCCACGGTGCTGTCCACAATCACGCGGCTCAACTCCTGGGGCTTGATCAGCTTGAGTTCGACGGCCACGTTGATGGTCTGTGCCAGCAACTCTTCAACCCCTTCTTCGCCCAACAGCTTGCGAAACTTCACCAGCGTGGTGGCATCGCAAGGACGATGATGTTCAAAATACGCCTGACCCGCAAAGAACTGCCATGTTGGGGTTTCACCCCAGCGCTCAACCACGCCCTCATCCGATTCGTTGAACGCATGCTTCAGATACAGCAGCGAAATCATGATCCGAAGCGGCACACGTGGGCGACCCGCGTTGCTGCGCGAAGACTGACGTTGCGGCTTCTCACCAAACAAATCCAGGTCCGGCATCGCCACCCCTTCGTGCGCTTTACGAACAAACAAGTTTGACACCCGAGCCTCAAGCTCCTGCCACGGCATGCGCGAGGACAACACCGCCAACGGATGACGCAGGTCAATCATCTGATCAATGCGAGAACGGAAAAAATCATCGGTGGCAGGGCAGGCAAACATCGAAATAAAACTCCCAGAAAATAGCCTCTATTGGACAACAAACCGGGAGTTCCGGGTATCGGAAATTGCACTAATCATCAGTGTTTATGCGGGTTGTGGGGATTATTCAGGTCCGACTAGTTAACCAATCGCGCAATAATAAAACTCATTCTTTTCCACCAAGGAGCCAAAAGATGGTCGCAATCGATGTAACGAATCGTCCCGAACCGGTCGCTACAGAATGCGCTGCTAGCACCAGCGAAGCGGGCCAAAGCACACCACGAAAACCACGTGTCTGCGACGGGGGCCCGGACATCCTGCCCGATATGGGGCGGTTTGTGACGTTGGTGCGGCAGGTCTCGCATCGCCCGCTGATTACGCAATGGTTGCAGCACGCACAGCGGTTGCCCGAGGTGGACTGGGACAACAGCGTGGGCGCACTTTACAAGCGCAGTCTGTTTGCTGCGGTGGCAACATTGCCGGGGCTTACGCGCAAGCACCTGGAAGATGCGGCAGATCGCATCCTGCTGCTTGCCGATGACTATGGCTGCCAGGTGGTCAAGTCCTTGTTGCTCGATGCCGATGAAATCGATGGTAAAACGGTAGAGACCGCACTGGATAAACACGGCCGTGCGCTTTACCTGTATCTGTGCCGGCTGAGCAATGCCGCTGACCGTCGCTTTGAACAAGCCGAAATGGCTCGCGAGCAGGCTCGCCAATGGAAATCCGAAACGTATGCCAGTCATTTCCGTGGGCCGGCGGGGGTGGTCATTGCGCTGGATGAGGCGCTGAAGGAAAAGCTCAAAGGGGCGATTGCCCGACTTTACCCTCAGGCACCGCTGGAGGATGTTGTTATTGAGCATTTCCAGCGACGGGATCTCGCGCAAGCAGGCTCGGGCGACGCAGAAGAAAATGAGCCGACAGCCCCTGGTTGCACACTTGAGCGGGTGATCCAGCCATTCCGCGCCGGGCGGTGCGTCGTTGGCAATCAACAGCAGCATCGCTGCTTTGAGCCGTTTCATGTCGTATCGCCCGGAACGAGAGAGCCTCACCTTGGAAAGCTCATTGCCAAGTGCCTGGGCCGCGACGCCGTTGCACGCCCAGTGCTTTGCCGAGCGCCAGCACCCCATCCCCCGCATTCACTGCATCCCAGGAGTAACACGCCATGTCTTATCGAGATGCATGATCGGCTGTACTGTCGACCCCCGTCAGGCTAGCGATTTTATTTTTGGAGGCTGGATAAGACAGTCGGCAGGAATCCCCAGTTTCTCGTGTAGGTTTCTGATCATGTTCAGCGTCAGCGGGCGTTTGCGGTTGAGAATCTCATAGACCCGATTCAGCCGCCCAATGACCGGCACCAGGTCCTTGGGCGTCAGCCCAGCCTGATCCATGCGGAACTTGATGGCTTCGACCGGATCGGGAAGATCAATCGGGTAGTGCTTCGACTCGTAGGCCTCTACAAGCGTCAAAAGAATCTCAAAACGATTGCCATCGGGTGTGTCGGGGGCCGGCTCACTGTCGAAGTAGGCCGAGAGTTCGCGTAGCGCAGCCTTGTAGTGCTCTTCGGTTCGAATCGGGCGAATGTCCATATCAGACCTCCATTTCTACAGTTTCGGCGTCTACGGCATCGTATTCCTTGTGGGTTCCGATGAACTTCACATAGACCGCTTGGTAGTGGTAAGCAACAGAGACCACCAGCCGGTAATCGTTGCCCTTGATGTTGAACACCACGCGGCGATTCTTTAGGATGCTCGCGCTTCGATCCAGGTCAGCGCTTCGCGTATTTCTCGTTCCGCCACCCGTCCCTTCGTCGACAAGTCATCGAGATCGACCGTGCAATCGCGCCCATCGCGGTGCCGCAACCGATGTTCCTGCTCAACCGCCTGCGTCAGGGTGTTTCCGAGGTTCTGTCAGAACACGGGAGCAGTAGAACCGACTGTCTATTCCTCAAAAAGATCCGAGTGCGTACCACTGCGGACAAAGTTGATCATATCGTCCTCGATCTGGTAGATCAGCAGAAAGTCACCGCCAATGTGACATTCCCGGTGGTCGGCCCAATCGCCCTTGAGCGGGTGATCCAGCCATTCCGCGCCGAGCGGTGCGTCGTTGGCAATCAACAGCAGCATCGCTGCGTTGAGCCGTTTCATGTCGTAGCGCCCGGAACGAGCACGTCTGCCGTGAGGCAGAACCCTGCCCGAAGGCAGGACGCGTGGCGGGTGTGCTGGGTCGATTATAGGCCTCGGCAGTCTCCTGAAAGAATGTGGGTTACACAGGCCTCCAGACAGCTTGGTGTGTCGCGAGTTCAGTTTTCACGTTTTATCAATGGCCGTGCCGGTGTTACGCCTGATCTTGCTATCCGTCTATCCAAATGGATTCCGGCGCCCACAGCAATTATGTGGCTGCAGATGCAGGCTGATTACGATCTTTGGCAGGCCGAGCGCTCAGGGCGTGAACTGCAGGTCGAGCCGGCGCATGGTGTGCCCGCTTAATCCACCAAGCTATGGATGGGCTGGTGGGTAACTTTCGGGGTTGCCCGCCTTGCTAGTATCACCAAGCGCAATAAAACCAGGGGTAGGCCAGGTTGACCTGGCCCGCGTCCTCGTGGCGGCAAACCCGTGAGCTTATTGGAGGCCTGCACCTCAGGCAAGCGTCAGCAGCGCCTTGATCTTGGCCTTGATTTCGGCCATTTCGCGCGCGGTGGCAAGCCCTTTTTCTCTGCCTGGCGGGTTTTCCAATCAAGGCTTTTGACCTGGTCGGCCAGGGCTGCACCGCTTGCCCCGCTCTGGCTGAGCACCACTTCGAAAGGGTAACCCTTGATCTGGCTCGTGATCGGCACGCAGACCAGCAGCCCCGAGCGCTGGTTGTAAGCCTTCGGGCTCAAGACAACGGCAGGTCGACGACCGGCCTGCTCGTGTCCGCTTTGTGGGGTGAAGTTCAGCCAGACGATGTCGGCCTCTTCAGGGACGTAAGCGCCCATCAGAGCAACTCCTGCCCTTGTGGGAGGCCGAAGTCCTGCTCGGTGTGTCGGTTCTTGTCCGTCATACCCGCCAGCAAATCGTCCAGGCTATAGGTTGGAGTTGCGGGTTCGATGACGATGCGGCCGTTCTCGGCACGCACCTCAACCGCTTGCTCAAGCGTCAGGTGTGCGGCCTCCATCACGGCAGCTGGCAAGCGAATGGCTGGGCTATTGCCCCATTTTTTGACAATCTGATGTGCCATGACTGACTCCGTAGAAACATTTGTAGATACGTTCAAAGTGTAGGCGATCTTCACAGAAGTATCAACAAAAGTATTAACTGAATTTACAGGAGCCCCCAATGGCGATTCTGACTGCCAGCGGTCGCGCCGCGCTTGCCGCTGCGATCAAGCAACAAACCCTGCATTTGGCGCGCGGGATGGCTTTGTGCGCTGTACGGTAGTAGCTCACCATGCGCCGACTGATGCCAAGAGCCTCTGCAGCCGTGGTCAGGGAAAGATCGTTGCGGCGCATCCAGCCGTCGAACATCTCGTGGCTGACTTCGCCCGCCTGTTCCTTGGCCCAGGCATAGACGTTGTCCTCGCCGAATTCGGTGTCGAACCACTCGATACTGCCACCCCGCTCGGCAATGCGGACACGCGCAAAAATCTCCGGCTTCAGGATGGCCGACAGTGCGGGTGTCTTGCGCAGGATGTCGCCGACATCGACCCGCAGCACTTCACCGGTGCTCCAGGTGGTACGCAGGCGATACGGCGCCAGGGCTTCAACGGCCTGCAGTTTCGGGAAAAAGTAGTCACTCATGGGTTGTTCCTTCGCCATTCGTCGAACAGGAAATCCTTGTTCGCTTCGATCCAGATCAGCGCTTCGCGTATTTCTCGTTCCGCCACCCGTCCCTTAATCGACAAGTCATCGAGATCGACCGTGCAATCGCGCCCATCGCGTAGCTTGACATGGACATGGGGTGACGGGTGGTCGTCGATGGAATACAACCGGGCGCAACACGACTGGCGCCTGGTCGTGCCGGCAGGTGGCAACTCCATCACTACTTGCATTGAGTGAGAGACGCGCCTGGCACTGCAATTTTTTACACAAAGGTCGCGGCCGAAACGCCGAAACGCTCGCTCAGTGCCCGCACTTGCCGAATATTGAGGTCGCGCTTGCCGGTGAGGATTTCAGAGACAACGCCTTGGCTGCCGATCTCGGGGAGGTCACTTTGCTTGAGTCCGTGCTGCTCCATCAGGAGCTTCAGGGCTTGCACGCCGGTGGTCTCGGGCAGTGGGTGATGCTCGGCTTCGTAGTCCTCGATCAGGTCGCCCACGATGTCAACCAAGCCCATCGCGGGATGGTTTTCATCGCCCCGGGTCTCGTCCAGCAAGGCTTCGAGCATTTGGGTCATCCGCGCGTAGTGGGCCTCGTCCCGGATGGGGGCGATATCGGTGGCGGCACGGAACTGTTCCCAGACGGGGAGCAGGTGCTTCACGTCGATAGCTGCATTCATGATTTCCATGCTCCTTTGTCGTATTCCCGGTGGGTGAGCACCGCCTTGATGTACACGATTTGCTTCTCGAACCGGATGTAGGCGATCAGACGGTACTTGTTGCCGCCGATATCGAACACCACCAACTCGCCGACCTTGTCCACTGCATTGAAGGCGGCTTTGAGCTCGACCCAGTTGGCAAACCGGTTCTTTTCAATCACCCGCCGCCATCCCTGCAAGGGGGCTTCGGCCTGAGGATGATCGGCAGCGAAAGCCCGCAGGGCGCTGTTGCTGATGATTTTCATGGGGCCAGTATATCTCAATTTGAGATAAACGCAAGCAGGCCAACCACGGAGGTCTCCCGGTCCGCTCTCAGCGGTGCATCGTTGGCAATCAACAGCAGCATCGCTGCTTTGAGCCGTTTCATGTCGTAGCGCCCGGAACGAGAGAGCAGCACTCAATCCTTTCGGAATGCCTTGGTGCAATCGGCTGACCGGCCCCCAGTGTCAGCATAGTTGGTCAGGATGAGAGCCAAACGAATTGGCGTTTGATCTTGGGAGCGATCTATCGTCAGATGGGCTTGCCCAGATTGCGCAGTAGGCGGGTATCGGTCTGCAAGGACTGAGGTTCGCCCAGCACAATACGGGCGAAGTCCGGATGGCGTGGATTGATGAGGATGTTGCGCTCTGCGGGCACGACAGCGCTTGGAACATTCAATACCGCTGTTTGAGCCTCTTGCAGCCACGCCTGCCCCATGGTCTGCAGGACATCTCTCGCGCCGATGGTTCTCCAGTCTTCCGGCAGCTGATCTACGTCGATGCGTGTTTCGGGCAGGTCTGCTGGCAGCTTGGCCGGAATCAGCACGTAGTGCGCCCGTAAGGGATCGTCTTGCACCATTAGTTCGAGCAAGGCCAAGGACTGGGATTGGGCGGTATAGACCACCTCCCAACCCTTCGGATTCCAGCGTCCGCCGTAGAGCCTGGCGCCTTCACCACTGAAGGCGGACTGGGCAAAGCGGGTCGTGGTGATGCGCCAGACGGTGCGCATCAGGCAAACACCCCGTGCTCGATCCTCCCCAGGGTGTCCAGCACGCTGTCAGCACCGATCTCCGTGTCCAGCAGTGACAGCGGGGTCACGCCACCGAGTGCCGCATTCTGGCTTTGCAGCCAGTTCAGGGCGCTGTCGGCATCTTCAAAGACGGTTTCGGCACGCTCGACCACGCGAGCAAAGCGCACGAACTTGGCGGATTCCTCGGGTGAGAGCGCACCTTCGCGCTTGCGCCGGGCCAGTGTCCGCTCAGGGATGGCCAGCGCGTGTGCCAGCTCACTTTGGGTGATGCGTGTGATGCGCACCACCGCATCCACCGACGCTGAGGGCAGTCCTTGGCGAACCAGGGGAATCCAGTCCATCATCACCCGGGGGCGAGCATGCAGCACGGCTTCGCCTCCAAGCAGGTTTACTGCCGAAACAAACGAGGGATGCAAGCTGGCAGTCGTCATGGGGTCCTCTCGTGAAATGAAGCCATTTGGCGTCTAGTTTAGTCAAAAATGGCGTCAAAGTCCATGGCGCCTATCCCGTCCCCCAAGGGCATCGTCTCGGTGCCGTCGTACAGCAACACGCCCGGCGTGTCTAGCCCGGAAATTTCACCAAAAGGAATCGGCGCATACCTTTAAGCCCGCATAAAATCGAGGTGCAAAACAAGATTTTGGGAAGGTAGCGCCGATGCCAAATCGTACCACTGAAGAGCTGAACTTTGGGCGCCTTGGACGCCGTCATTTGCAGGCCAATTTCCAGGGCGGTGACCAAATCGGCCGAAAAACGCTCGGATCACTTGGCGGATGAAAAGTCCGGGCTAAGTACGGTTTATTTGACCCCATCTTCTAATAATGGCCTGCAAGCGTATATCCTTGATCTAACCGGTAATAATGGCAGCCTGGGTAAGGGTAAGTACCTGCTGATCAATAACAACAATCAGCAAATGGATAGCGGCGACTTGTTCATCGAACTGACTGGATCCACCTCGTCAGTTGCGAGTGACTTCATTTTGGTCGCTTAGCCGCCTTTGAAGTCGCCTGCTGCAGCAGACAGTACCAGGCAGGTTTCCCATTGAAACAAACGAAGGCTGCCGGCTGGCAGCCGTTATGGCACGCCTGCGGTATTTGCTACAGCACTGCCCCCAGAAGAATGTCATCAATACTGCTCAGGTTTTTCACGCCGACCAGTTTTACCACCATGTCGGATACTGCCAGCCCGGCTGTCCCGTCACCGTTGAACAGGTAGGTGTCACCGTTGTATTCGTAGGCGGTCAGCCGCTGGTTCGTACCCATATGAATGGACAATTGCTCCAGCACATACTGCAGTGTGCCGGTTTCAGGCAAAGTGCCTGTACTGATCTTGGTGAGACCCTTGTCAATATGGAATGTGATGCCATCAACATTAAAAGTCGCATCGTCCAGTGGTTCGTCAGACTCACCGTTACCGCCCAGATACAGTCTGGCCGGGTGAATCATGTCTTTGCCCGGTGTGAACCCGTGGATTTCGTCTATGGCCCAGAAATGCGAGTCGGCAGGGGTCGCCGTTCCGGCTTCAATAGTAATGACGCTGACCCCGTCGGTTTCTGTCTCAAGCCATACGGTATCGGCCCCTTTGCCGGGTACGATGGCGCTCAGGCCACTTCCTCTGACGGTAATGAGGTCGTTGCTTTCGGTGGCGATGATCACGTTGCCTGCCCCATTGGTGCCGATGTCCAGCGTTACCGGGCCGCGTGCGCTGCCTGTGTAATCCGGTGACCAGGTTCCGGTGCCGTCGCCGGCAACATAAACCGAGCCGTCACCCAAGAGTCTGATGCCGTTCAAGTGCTCCGGGTGGGCTGACACCGTGTTGTCAGCGGGCACGGTAACGATGCCCGAGTTGGCAAAGTCGAGGTGGACCTCAGGCGCAATGACCAGCAGGTCGGTGATATCCAAGGGGTTGTCCAACGTGCTTGTCGTCAGTTTTACCGTGCCATTGCCAATAATGGCAAAGGAATTGCCAGTACAGCCGCAATCAAGGCCAACGGCCAATAACGACGCCTGTTCCGGGCTGATCACCAGAGTTTCACCGGTGCGCAGCCGGATGACATCAGAACCGGCATCCCACGCCGAGGTGTCAAGAGTGGTTTTGACGGTGATGCCGTTGCGCCCGACACGCAGCGCGTGCGGTTTGCCCGAAAATGTCGTTGTCTTTTGCTGTTTTAACAGTTTGTACAAGGTCACGCCGGCCACGTTCGACGGCTGGATGCGCATTCTGGCGCAGGTGCCCGATAGCGTGCTGTGGCTGCTGGAAGGTAACCCGGCGGCCCGGGCGAATCTGGTGCGGGAAGCCCGTGTCCGTGGCATCCAGCCTGACCGTCTGGTGTTTGCCCGGTCATTGCCGCTGCCCGATCACCTGGCACGGATGTCGTTGGCCGACCTGTTTCTGGATACGCTGCCTTGCAATGCGCACACTACGGCCAGCGATGCCCTGTGGGTGGGTGTGCCGGTACTGACCTGTGCGGGGCGTTCGTTTGCAGCGCGTGTAGCGGCTAGCGTGTTACGGGCGGTGGGTCTGGATCAGTTGATTGTGACGACACCGGCCAATTACGAAGACCTTGCCGTTACGCTGGCACAGCAGCCCAAGCAATTGGCGCAAATTAAAAACTATTTAACCGAAAATCGACTGCATTTTCCACTGTTTGACACCCCACGCTATGTCAGGTACCTGGAATCGGCGTTTGTGAAAATTGTCGAACGGTTCCGTGCCGGCCTTGGGCCGGATCACGTCGTGGTTGCCGCCAGTCGTGCGACCGATTAAGTATGGCTTGACGCAGCGTTTTATTTGTTCATCGTCAGTACCGATGAAGCATCAAGCCCGATACCGTCGTTGTTCAGGCGCCGGGCACCGTTGTAGCGTTTTTGCCAGTAGGCGATGGTCATGTCTTCGACACGTACCACTGAACCTGCCCGGGGGCGTGAACAAACTGGTTGTCGCCCAGGTAAATGCCGACGTGTGAAAACCGGTGGCCCAGTGTGTTGAAAAAGACCAGGTCACCTTTTTCAGTTCGGATTTGGCGATGGGGGTGCCTTGCTGGGCGATTTCGGCCGAGCGGCGGGGCAGCTTCAGGCCCAGGGATTTTTCAGCGGCATAAATAACCAGCCCGCTGCAATCGAAACCGGTATCGGGTTCATCGCCGCCCATCTTGTATTTCACACCCAGATGTTGCAACGCGGTGGATGCCATGGCGCGTGTACCGGCGGGTTTGTCGTAACCACGGTTGCTGGAGTAGCTGTAACCAAACTCGTTCATGGCCAGATAGGCGCCGAGCGGGTCGGCGGTGGCCTGGGCCTGGTAGGTGTTGCGCAGCGATGTGCCGGCGGTGGTTTGGTTGGTTGTGGCGCAGCCTGCCAGAATGGCACTGGCGCCGAGTGTGGCCGCAATCGCAATACGTCGCGGTGCCATGAATGAAAAGAGACGAGTAAATAAAGATGTTATCGATATTGGCGGCATAGGTAAGGGTTGGCCCATTTCCGGGCCGGCAATTTTTCGCGTGACCGAGTTTAACTAATCATGTCGTTCAGGTAAAGTCATGGTTTATCCCTGTTAATGACACTTGAGCGCCACATCATGAAAACAAAACCCTTTTTAACAGCAGATGACGTCAAGGCCATTCTGGCAGCCGCTGAACGCCATGCCCTTGAAAATCAATGGGCGGTCACCATTGCGGTGGTTGATGACGGTGGGCATTTGCTGGGCATGCTGCGTCTTGATGGTGCTGCTCCGGTTTCTGCGCAAATCACGCCGGCCAAAGCGGCGGCGGCTGCGCTGGGTCGTCGTGAAACCAAGGTTTACGATGACCTGATCAACGACGGTCGCTTTTCGTTCTTGTCGGCCCCGGGCCTGTCAGGGCTGCTGGAAGGCGGTGTGCCGATTATTGTTGATGGTCATGTCGTGGGGGCGGTGGCCGCTGGTGGCGTCAAGTCCAGTGACGATGCGGCCATCGCACGCGCCGGTATTGCTGCAATTGCGTAACTATCGCAGCACTTCGTCGTCCCGGCCCCCTGCTGAATCAGGGGCTTTGCGCGCGCGCTTGCTCCGGGCGTACAAAAGCGCGAATTCTGGGGTTGGGCGTTCTATGATTTTGCCAATTCCGGCTACACCACCGTGGTGCTCACCACGGTGTTCAACACCTATTTTGTCAGTGTGGTGGCGGCCGGGCAATCGTGGGCTACGCTGGCGTTGACCTCGGCCCTGTCCCTGTCTTATTTGCTGGTCATGCTGACCATGCCCTGGCTGGGGGCCTATGCAGATGCCAACCAGCGCAAGCGTCGGGTGCTTTTTATCAGCACGGCCGGGTGTGTGGTGGCGACCGCCGGCCTGGCGGGTATTGGTCCTGGTATGGTCCTGGCCGGGCTGGTCGCGTTGGCGCTGTCCAATTATTGTTATTGCGTCGGCGAATCCACGATCGCTGCCTTTTTGCCGGAACTGGCCCGGCCCGAAAGCCTGGGCCGTGTCTCGGGTTGGGGGTGGGGGTTTGGTTATTTTGGCGGGATGCTGGCCTTGGGTTTGTCGTTGGGCGTCGTCTCTGCCTTGTCGGCAAAAGGCTTTGAGGCTCCCGTTTATGTGCCCTTTGTCATGGTGCTGACGGCAGTGATTTTCGCGGTTTCGGCTATCCCGTCTTTCCTGTTCCTGCGCGAACGCTCGCCGGCATCGCATCGGCGGCGTCACTCTGCGTTGCGTCAATTGTTCGTGGCCTGGCAAGACATCAACCGCAATTTCATCGATTTTCGCGGGTTGCTGGTGTGCGGGGCGTTTTATCAGGCGGGCATTGCCGTCGTCATCACGCTGGCAGCGGTGTATGCCACCGAAGCGATGGGCTTCACCATGGCGCAGACCATGCTGCTGGTGTTTGTGGTCAATATTGCGGCGGCGGTCGGGGCGTTGGCGTTTGGTCATGTGCAAGATCGTATCGGTCATAAAAAGGCGTTGGGCGCCACGTTGGTGGTGTGGGTGCTGATGGTCGTACTGGCCTGGCAGGCCACAGACGTACGGCTGTTCTGGCTCTCAGCCGTGCTGGCAGGGCTGTGCATGGGTACCAGTCAAAGTGCGGGGCGGGCCATGGTGGGTGCGCTGGCTCCGGCAGGTCGTCTGGCCGAGTTCTATTCACTCTGGACGTTTGCCATCCAGCTGGCGGCTGTCGTGGGTCCGTTCAGTTACGGGTTGGTTACCTGGCTGACTGGCGGCAACCATCGTCAGGCTTTGTTATTCACGGGGTTGTTTTTTGTGGCGGGCTTCCTGGTGCTGCTGAAGATTGATTTTGCGCGTGGCGTGCTGGTGAGCGATACTTATCGGGTTGTCAATAATTCCAAGAACTCTCGGGAGCTATGAATGGTGTCCACACAGATCAAGTCGGTATTGGTAGAAAACCGGGTGTTTCCGGCATTTCCGGAGCTTGTGCGTACTGCGAATATTCCGGGTGCTGACGCGTATCAGGCGCTGGTCGATGAAGCCGAAGCGTCACATGAAGACTTCTGGGCCCGACTGGCCAAAGAAAACCTGAAATGGTCCAGGCCGTTCACGCAGGTGCTCGACCAGTCCAACCCGCCGTTCTATAAATGGTTCGCCGATGGCGAGCTGAACGTCTCTGAAAACTGCCTTGACCGCCATCTGGGCACTGAAACCGAGCACAAAACCGCCATTATTTTTGAGGCCGATGACGGCGAACTGACACGCGTTACCTACCGCGAACTCTACGAACGGGTCTGCGCCTTTGCCAATGGTTTGAAGTCGCTGGGTTACCAGAAGGGTGATCGCGCCATCATTTATTTGCCGATGTCCATCGAGGCGGTGGTGGCCATGCACGCGTGCGTGCGTCTGGGCATTACACATTCCGTGGTGTTCGGTGGGTTTTCGTCAAAAAGTATTCACGAGCGCCTGGTCGATGTGGGTGCGTCGCTGGTTATTACGGCCGATGAACAAATGCGTGGCGGCAAGGCGATTGGTCTGAAGCCGGCTGTTGACGAGGCCCTGGGTATGGGCGGCTGCGAGGCCGTGCGTCATGTGGTGGTTTACCGCCGTACCGGTGGCAATACGGCCTGGACGCAAGGGCGTGATCTCTGGATGCACGACGTGGTGGCGGGGCAGGCCAACGAATGTGCGCCGGTACCGGTCAATGCCGAACACCCGTTGTTTATTCTGTATACCTCAGGTTCTACCGGCAAGCCCAAGGGGTGCAGCACTCTAGCGCCGGCTACCTGCTGTGGGCCTTGCTGACGGTTAAATGGTCGTTCGATGCCAAGCCTTCCGATGTGTACTGGTGTACGGCCGACGTGGGCTGGATCACGGGTCATACCTACATTGCTTACGGTCCGCTGGCGGCAGGTATTACCCAGGTCATGTTCGAAGGGGTGCCCACGTATCCGAACGCGGGGCGTTTCTGGGACATGATCCAGCGTCACAAGGTCAGCGTGTTCTACACCGCGCCTACGGCCATTCGTTCGCTGATCAAAGCGTCCGAGCTTCAGCCCGAATGCCATCCGCGTAATTATGACTTGTCGTCGTTGCGTCTTATTGGTTCCGTCGGCGAACCGATCAACCCGGAAGCCTGGATGTGGTATTTCAAAGAAGTGGGCGGCGAGCGTTGTCCGGTGCTGGATACCTGGTGGCAGACTGAAACCGGTGGCCACATGATCACACCGTTGCCTGGCGTTACTGCGCTCAAACCAGGCTCATGCACCATGCCGCTGCCGGGTATTGCCGCTGCCATTGTGGATGAAACCGGGGGCGATGTTGAAAACGGCATGGGTGGTTTCCTGGTGATCAAGCGGCCCTGGCCCGCCATGATCCGCAACATCTGGGGTGACCCTGAACGCTTCAAGAAAAGCTATTTCCCGGAAGAGCTCAAAGGCTATTATCTGGCCGGTGATGGTGCGCAGCGCGACACCGATGGCTACTTCTGGATCATGGGGCGTGTTGACGATGTGCTGAACGTATCGGGACACCGTCTGGGCACCATGGAAGTCGAGTCGGCGCTGGTGGCCAACCCGCTGGTGGCCGAGGCGGCTGTGGTCGGGCGTCCCGACGACACGACCGGTGAGGCCATTGTGGCGTTTGTCGTGCTGAAAGGCAGCGTGCCCCAGGGCGATGATGCCGTGCAAATTGCCAGGCAGTTGCGTGACTGGGTCGCCAAGGAAATCGGCCCGATCGCCAAGCCCAAAGACATCCGCTTTGGTGAAAATCTGCCCAAGACGCGTTCGGGGAAAATCATGCGTCGTCTGTTGCGTATCGTCGCCAAAGGTGAAGAGGTCACGCAAGACGTCTCGACACTCGAAAACCCGGCCATTCTCGATCAGTTGTCAAAGTCGGTTTAGTCGGGGCTTGCACCCTCAGGCGTGCGCCCGGCATGGGCGCACCGCAAAAAGCCAGCGCGATGCGCTGGCTTTCAGATTGTTGATAAACCCCCTGTTTTTTGCGGCGGGGTTTATTTTGTGCCGGCAAATGGCCCGAAACATTGGTTCGGGCCATTTGCCGGTTGTCGGCAGGTTCAGGCCGTTGTTTGCTGGTCTCTTACATGCCGTTGTAAACCGGGCCTTCACCGCCTTGCGGGGCCACCCACACGATGTTTTGCGTGGGGTCTTTAATGTCGCAGGTTTTGCAGTGAATGCAGTTTTGGGCATTGATCTGCAGGCGATCTGAACCGTTGTCGTCTTTGATGAACTCGTACACCCCGGCCGGACAGAAGCGGGCTTCGGGGCCCCCGTATTTGGCCAGGTTGATGTTCACCGGCACTGACGGATCTTTCAGGGTCAGGTGGATAGGCTCATCTTCTTCGTGGTTCGTGTTCGAGATGAAGACCGAGCTGAGCCGGTCGAAGGTCAGTTTGCCGTCGGGTTTCGGGTAATCAATACGGGCGCATTGGGCCGCCGGTTGCAGGCAGGCATGGTCAGGCTTGTTGTGACGCAGGCTCCAGGGCATTTTGCCTTTCAGCAACCATTGTTCGACACCGGTCATGACCGTACCGACGGTGCGGCCTTTCTTGAACCATTGCTTGAAGTTGCGGGCCTTGTTCAGTTCGGCGTGCAACCATGACGCTTCGAAGGCGGTGGTGTAGGCGGTCAGTTCGTCGTGGCTGCGCCCGGCCATAATGGCGTGTACAGCGGCTTCTGCAGCCAGAGCGCCGGTCTTGATGGCCGCATGGCTGCCTTTGATGCGCGAGGCGTTCAGGAAGCCGGCTTCGCAGCCTACCATGGCCCCACCGGGGAAGGTGAATTTGGGCAAGGACAGCAAGCCGCCGGCGGTTAATGACCGTGCGCCGTAGGCAATGCGCTTGCCGCCTTCAAAGGTTTTACGGATGGCCGGGTGCGTTTTGTAACGCTGGAACTCTTCGAAGGGTGACAGCCAGGGGTTGGCGTAGTCAAGCCCGACAACCAGGCCAACGACCACAAGATTGTCTTTCAGGTGATAAAGGAACGAGCCGCCGTAAGTATCCGAATCGAGCGGCCAGCCTGCCGTGTGCATGACCAGCCCGGGGCGTGATTGTGCCGGGTCGACTTCCCACATTTCTTTGATGCCGATGGCGTAGCTTTGCGGGTTGCGGCCCTGGTCGAGTTTGAAGCGGTCAATTAACTGGCGGCCCAGTTGCCCGCGCGAACCTTCGGCAAACAGGGTGTAGCGCGCATGCAGTTCCATGCCGGGCTGGTAGTTGGCGGTGTGCGAGCCGTCGCGGGCGACGCCCATGTCGCCGGTGGCCACGCCCTTGACCGAGCCATCATCGTTATAAAGGATTTCAGCTGCGGCAAAACCGGGGAAGATTTCAACACCCAGTGCTTCGGCTTGCTGGGCCAGCCATTGGGTGACTTCACCCAGACGAACAATATAGTTGCCGTGGTTCTGGAAACATTCGGGAAGCAGCCAGGCCGGGGTCGAACGTGACCCTTTTTCGGTCAGGAAAAGGAACTGGTCTTCGCTGACTGGTGTATTGAGCGGCGCCCCTTTTTCTTTCCAGTCGGGAATCAGTTCGGTGAGTGCGCGCGGGTCCATGACGGCCCCCGACAAGATGTGCGCACCGGCTTCGGCACCTTTTTCAAGCACACAGACACTGATGTCGTGGTCTTTTTCGGTGGCCAGTTGTTTGATGCGGATGGCGGCGGCCAGCCCGGCAGGGCCGGCACCGACAACCACCACGTCGTATTCCATCGATTCGCGTTCAGCCATGGATAGCGTTCTCCCAGATGAATTATTTTGTTGTATGGTCCGATTGTAGTTCAGGTGGCGTCGGCTGTTTCAACGTTGTCCTGTTATCGTCAGGCCGTTTTTCGTTCAAACTTTTTCATTTCAATTTTTTAGAAAATTTACTATGTCGACTGAGTCCAGTGTCGCCGCGCTTAAAGAGGGTGCGGTATTCAAGAGTGTCATGCCAGTGCGTTGGGGTGACATGGATGCCGTAGGGCATGTCAACAACACGCTGTATTTCCGTTATGTGGAAGAGGCGCGTGCCCAGTGTTTTGACGCGGAAAACGTGTTCTTCCCGAATGATCGGGTGCCGTTGCTGGCGCACGCTTCGTTTGATTTCATCAAGTCGGTGATTTACCCCGCCACGGTGGTGGTCATCATGACGGTGACGCGTCTGGGGCGCTCCAGCCTGACGTTTGATGTGGTTATTGAAACGCAGGATGAGCCTGGTGTGGCCTATGCCAAAGGCAAGAATGTGGTTGTGGCCGCTGAGCGCAGCAGCGGTCAATCGTCGCCCTGGACGGTGGCTGAACTGTCGCACCTGGCACGGTTTTTCGTCTGACGGTTTGGTAAGTTATAGTTTGCCCTGGCCGAAAAACCCGCGAAGCGGGTCAGCAGGCCAGCCAAGGAAGATACTACGGTGGAGCACCTATGAACAAAGTGTATGCAAGTGCCGCAGAAGCACTGAAAGGCCTGGTGGCCGACAACCAGATGATCGGGGTTGGCGGCTTTGGCCTCTGCGGAATTCCCGAAGCCCTTATTGCCGCGCTGCGCGACTCCGGCGTGCAGAACCTGACTTGCGTCAGTAACAATGCCGGCGTCGATGGGTTCGGTCTGGGTCAATTGCTTGAAACGCGCCAGATCAAGAAGATGATCTCGTCGTACGTGGGCGAAAACAAAGAGTTCGAACGCCAGTATCTGGCCGGCGAGCTTGAGCTTGAATTTACACCACAGGGCACGCTGGCTGAAAAGCTGCGGGCGGGTGGTTCCGGGATCCCGGCGTTTTACACGCGTACCGGTGTGGGTACACTGGTGGCCGAAGGCAAGGAAGAGCGCGAGTTCGACGGCGAACGCTACATTCTTGAACGTGCGTTGGCCCCCGATGTGTCGCTGGTCAAGGCCTATATGGCCGACCGCAGCGGCAATCTGGTGTTCCGTAAAACCGCGCGCAATTTCAACCCCGATGTGGCCATGGCTGGCAAGGTCACGGTGGTCGAGGTTGAAAAGATTGTTGAAATCGGCGAAATCGACCCCGATGACGTTCATTTGCCTGGCATTTACGTGCAGCGCATTGTCCTGAACGCGACCCCCGAAAAACGTATTGAAAAACGCACTGTACGCGGAGACTGAGCATGGCCTGGACTCGTGATGAAATGGCCGCACGCGCGGCAAAAGAACTGCAAGATGGCTTTTATGTAAACCTGGGTATCGGTTTGCCCACCCTGGTCGCCAACTATGTTCCGACAGGTGTCGAGGTCTGGTTGCAATCGGAAAACGGCTTGCTGGGTATCGGCCCGTTTCCCGAAGAGCACGAAGTGGATGCCGACATGATCAATGCCGGCAAGCAAACGGTTACCACCTTGCCGGGTTCGTCGATTTTTTCGTCGTCCCAATCGTTCGGCATGATCCGCGGCGGCAAGATCAATCTGGCCATTCTGGGTGCCATGCAGGTGTCCGAAAAGGGTGACCTGGCCAACTGGATGATCCCGGGAAAAATGATCAAGGGCATGGGCGGTGCCATGGACCTGGTTGCCGGCGTCAGCCGCGTGGTGGTGCTGATGGAACACGTCGCCCGCAAGAAAGACGGTACCGAAGACATCAAGCTCTTGCCTGAATGCAACCTGCCTCTCACCGGCGTAGGGGTGGTTGATCTGATCATCACTGATCTGGGCGTGATGGAAGTGACCGACAATGGCCTGAAGCTCACCGAACTTGCGCCGGGCGTTTCTGTCGAAGAAATCAAGTCTAAAACAGCGGCGCGTCTCGACGTTTCGGCATTCGTCTGATACGTTGATTTCCCCGTTACTCCAGGTGTTGAATCGTGGTTGATTCCCTTTATGCTTCACGTATCCAGGCGTTGCGCCAGTCGATGGCAAATCATGGTGTCCAGGCGTGTGTGGTGTTGTCGGCAGACCCGCATTTGTCTGAATACCTGCCCGATCACTGGGCGGCTCGCGCCTGGTTTTCGGGTTTTGAAGGCTCGGCCGGCACCTTGCTGGTCACGGCCGACTTTGCCGGGCTCTGGACGGACAGCCGTTATTGGGAACAGGCCGACGCCGACCTGGCCGGTACGGGTATTCAGACCCTGCGCGCGGGTGCGCCGGGTGTGCCCATGCCGCCCGACTGGCTGGCGCAACACCTGCCCCAAGGGCCCGCGTGGCGGTTGATGGCAATACCTTAAGCGTTACTGCCCTGAAGCAATGGCAGGCGGTCTTGCAGCCTTGCAAGGTCGCCATCGTGACCGATCTTGATCTGGTGGCCGAGGTCTGGACTGACCGGCCAGCCCTGCCTTCGGCGCCGGTGTATGAACACCTGCCGCCTTACGCCTGTCGCACCCGCATGGCCAACATTCAGGCGGTTCGCGAGCAGATGCAGCAGCATGGGGCGCAATGGCATTGGTTGTCGTCGCTGGATGACATTGCCTGGCTGTTGAACCTGCGCGGCGCCGATGTCGATTACAACCCGGTGTTTCTGGCGCATGTGCTGGTGGGGCGCGATGGGGTCCGCGTGTTCGTCGATACGGCCAAGCTGGATGCGGGGCTGGTACAGGTGCTGGCCAACGATGGCGTTCAGGTTGAGCCTTATGATGCGGTCGGTGGTGCGCTGGCGTGTCTGCCCGAGTCTGACACGCTTCTGTTTGACCCGGCCCGCGTCACCGTAAAGCTGCTTGCGGCGGCGGCCTTTGTTCAGAAGCTCGAGGGGGATAACCCGTCCTGGCGGTTGAAAGCCTGCAAAACGCCGGAAGAAATTGCCCATGTGCGTCAGGCCATGGCGCTTGACGGTGCGGCCTTGTGCGAATTTTTTGCATGGTTCGAGGCAGCTCAGGGCCGTGAACGCATTACTGAACTGACCATTGACGAAAAAATCACGGCGGCCCGTGCCCGCCAACCGGGGTTTGTGTCGTCCAGTTTTTCCACGATTGCCGCGTATAACGCCAATGGCGCCATGCCGCACTATCATGCGACCGCACAGTCGCATGCCGTCATCGACGGTGATGGCCTGTTGCTGATCGATTCGGGCGGGCAGTATCCCGGCGGTACGACCGACATCACCCGTGTGGTGCCAGTTGGGCAGCCCTCGGCCGAACAAAAGCGCGATTACACCCTGGTGTTGCGCGGCATGATTGCCTTGTCGCAAGCCCATTTTCCGCAAGGTATTCTGTCACCGTTGCTTGACCCGATTGCCCGGGCACCGTTGTGGCAGGCCGGCATTGAATTTGGTCATGGCACAGGTCATGGCGTGGGGTACTTCCTGAACGTCCACGAAGGCCCGCAGTCGATTTCTTACCGCACGCCGCCCAAGCCCTCGATGGCTATGGCGGTGGGCATGATCACGTCCAACGAACCGGGGGTTTACCGGCCTGGCAAATGGGGTGTGCGTATCGAAAACCTGGTGGTTTGCCAGCCCGCCACGCAAACCGAATTTGGCCAGTTCCTGCGTTTTGAAACGTTAACGCTGTGCCCTATTGATACCCGTTGCATCGTCCGTGAGCTGCTCACGGCGTCCGACATCGAGTGGTTGAACACCTACCATGCCCGGGTTCGTCAGACACTGTTGCCGCTGGTTGACGGTGCCGCACGGGAATGGCTTGTTCAGCGGACTGAACCCGTCTGAACCGCTCCGGCGTCAGCTATAATTTCAATTTCCGTGCGACACGTCACTCACCACGTGCAAAGGGTAGTCTCCTTTTAAATCAAAGACTTGGGTAGCTGGCCCGGCGAAAGCGTATTTAGCATTTTTCAGTGTTTTTAACGGCTGCGAAGTCGTTTTTTGAACGCTATTTGGTCCTCAGGGCCAAGTTGCGTCCACAGCAAACGCACCTGCAATGGGTGGTTTGTTGCTTTAAAACTACGATCTGTTCGTGGTTTTGCTATTGATACGGTCAGCTTGACCGTCTTTTGTATGCCCCATGTCTTTAACATAGGGGGTAAGGGTTCGTTTTTCCGCCCACAAGGTGGTATGACGGCCTCATTAAATCAGCATCGGTGAGATGCTCCTTCTCTGATTGTGCAACGACCTTGGGCTACCCGCCACTCAACAAGGACGTAGAGCACCTGTTGTGTGATCAACAGTAGCCTAGAGGCACATGCGTGACTGGTAACAGTTGCGTGTGAAGCTGCCTTGACAACGTACCCCCGATTTTTCTCGGCACACAATGATGGTGACATCGTGGTGTGGACTCTCCCAGCAGCAAGGGGGACTAGGGGCTAGGCTTTCCGACATGCGCAACGCATGTGAACCATTGATAAACCTCGTAAAAATTGACAAGCCTAAGCTGCTGCGAGGCTTGAACCAAAAGGTATGTGGCCGGTTGTCCTGCTGGAAGTTCAGGGCACATCACCGTCAGGCCACCGGGGAAGAAATGGGCGCTAAATCGGAATTGTCAGAGTTGGGGAACGTGGTAAGCCCCACTGTCCGCCTATTGCACAAGCAATAGGCAGGGAAGCCGCAAGGCGACCTGGTGGATGAGGGGTATGGGATTGTGGAAAAAGCGAATGGTCGCCTGTAATGGGTGACATAGGGGTTCAAACTTTGCCCTAGTGCGAAAGCGTGCAGACTTCCACATGGTGCGACTGTCGTTATCGACTGTCGATTTCTATCAAAGCCCCGAAGGGATGCAATTATCCCTTCGGGGAGAAATGCGTCCACTCGGCATTGCTTCGAGAGGATTGCATGAGAAAGACTTTTAATAATCTTGAAAGTTCTGTGTCCTCACGCGAACCGGATAACTGGCATGCCATCGACTGGCACCGTGCTATCCGGTACGTGAGAAAGACGCAGCAACGTATAACGAAGGCTACACAGGAAAAGGAATGGCGCCAGGTGAAAGCCCTGCAAAGATCCTTGATCCACTCTTTTCAGCGCGTGCGCTGGCAGTACGAAGAGTGACGGAAAACCAAGGCAAGCGAACGGCGGGAGTTGATCGCGAGCTATGGGAATCTTCTGGCCAGAAATGGCAGGCTATAGCGAGATTGAAGCAGCAGCGGGGGTATAAACCACGGCCTTTGCGCCGGGTTTACATTCCCAAAGCCAATGGTAAGGAACGCCCCTTGGGGATCCCGATCATGTTTGACCGTGCCATGCAAGCGTTACACCTGCTTGCTCTTGAGCCCGTGGCAGAATCCACGAGCGACCCGAATAGCTACGGCTTTCGGAACAGTCGCTCTGCGGCTGATGCTATGGCGCAGATATTCATTTCCATGTCTCAAAAGGACTCTGCCCACTGGGTGCTGGAAGCGGATATTAAAGGTTGCTTTGATCATATCAACCACGAATGGCTGGTGCGTCATGTCCTCATGGACAAGGCGGTACTGCAAAAGTGGCTGAAAGCGGGGGTTGTCCACAAGGGCTGCCTTTCGCCTACAACTGAAGGAACGCCACAGGGAGGTCCTATTTCTCCTACGTTGGCAAATATGGTTTTGAACGGGCTGGAAACAGGTATTCATCAGCATCTAAAGACGATGATGGGGAGCAGTAAAGCCAGAACACTCAAAGTTCATGTGGTCCGGTACGCGGATGACTTCGTGATAACCGGTGTCTCGAAAGAGATGCTGGAAACACTGGTCAAGCCCTGGGTAGAAAATTTCCTTGCACAACGAGGACTGACGCTATCGCCGGAAAAGACGAAAGTCGTTCACATCGATGATGGGTTTGATTTTCTTGGGTGGAACTTCCGCAAATACTGCGGAAAACTGCTTATTAAACCGTCGAAGAAGAACACTCAGGCGTTCTACGGAAAGGTAAAGGAAATCGTTCTAAGTCATCTTTCA
Source organism: Neopusillimonas aromaticivorans (assembly GCF_030344915.1). Classification (GTDB taxonomy): domain Bacteria; phylum Pseudomonadota; class Gammaproteobacteria; order Burkholderiales; family Burkholderiaceae_B; genus Neopusillimonas; species Neopusillimonas aromaticivorans. The sequence continues at coordinate 2,507,205 of NZ_CP128233.1, forward strand.
GTCAATCAGGAGGTTCTCATACGCAAACTCGACCCCGTCTTGAGAGGATGGGCACGGTATCACCAGCCGGTGGTGGCGAAAGCTGCTTTCAGCCGGTTGGACAGCCTGATTTACTGGCTGTTGGTACGGTGGGCGAAACGACGGCACAGTAACAAATCGGCTGTCTGGCGTATTCAGAAGTATTGGAAACGTTTTGACAGCCGCATGGACTTTGCCGTCCAGCGTCAATTGGATGACGGATCTATGCAAGCGTTGAAACTGTATCGGCTTGCTGATACAGAAATTCAAAGGCACCTGAAAATCAAAGGGGAATACAACCCTTTCGATCCTCGATGGGAAGAAGAAGGCGAAAAGCTACGGATCAAGCGGATGGAAAATAACCTGAAGCACCGTAAGCAGCTGGTTTCGCTATTCATGTCTCAGAAGGGTAGGTGTGCGCTTTGCAAAGAGCCTATAGGCACGGAAACGGGCTGGCACGATCATCACTTGGTTCGCCGAGTCGATGGAGGCACCGATCTCTTGTCTAACCGGGTGCTCTTGCATCCGGTCTGTCATACCCGAGTGCATGCGTTGGGTTTAACCGTTGTAAAGCCGGTTCCAACTGGAACTTAAAGTACCGACCTTTGGTGGCAAATAGGCTAAAATTCTATTTTCTAACCATAGAGTTGGGTTTGTCGTGCTTGAGCCGGATGCGGTGAAAGCTGCAAGTCCGGTTCTTAGGGGGATGATCCAGTAATGGGTTGTCCCTACCCTCCGCTACCGCCCGGCTACACCGGGCGACGATCTATGACCAAATATGTTTTCGTAACGGGTGGGGTGGTGTCCTCACTGGGTAAGGGCATTGCTGCCGCGTCGCTGGCTGCCATTCTTGAATCACGCGGCTTGCGCGTTACCATGCTCAAGCTCGATCCCTACATCAACGTTGATCCGGGCACCATGAGCCCGTTCCAGCACGGCGAAGTCTTCGTCACCGAAGACGGCGCGGAAACCGACCTTGACCTTGGCCACTACGAGCGTTTCATTACCACGCGCATGCGCAAGGTCAACAACTTCACCACCGGCCAGATCTACGAATCGGTATTGCGCAAAGAGCGTCGTGGCGATTACCTGGGCAAAACCGTGCAGGTCATTCCGCACATCACCAACGAAATCCAGGACTTTATCGCCCGTGGTGCGCAGGCGGCTGATGTCGATGTGGCCATCGTTGAAATCGGTGGTACGGTTGGCGACATTGAATCGCTGCCCTTCCTTGAAGCCGCCCGTCAAATGAGCCTGCGCCTGGGGCGCAACAATGCTGCCTTCGTGCATCTGACTCTGGTGCCGTTCATTCCGTCGGCCGGCGAGCTTAAAACCAAGCCCACCCAGCATTCGGTGCAAAAGCTGCGTGAAATCGGTATCTACCCGCACGCCTTGCTGTGCCGTGCCGATCGCCCCATCCCCGACGATGAGCGCGCCAAAATTTCGCTGTTCTCCAATGTGCCGCTGGATGCCGTCATTTCGGTCTGGGACGTTGATTCAATTTATAAAATCCCGGCCATGTTGCACGCCCAGGGGCTTGACAACCTGGTGTGTGACGCGCTGGCGTTGTCTCCGCCACCGGCCGACCTTACCGTCTGGGACCGCCTGGTCAACGCCATCGAACACCCCAAACAAGAAGTCACCATTGGCATGGTCGGCAAGTACGTTGACCTTACCGAATCGTACAAGTCGCTGACTGAAGCCTTGTTGCATGCGGGTATCCATACCAGTTCAAAGGTCAACATCGAATACATCGACTCTGAAGTCCTCGAGGCTGAAGGGACAGCTAGTCTGGCCAGATTTGACGCCATTCTGGTGCCGGGCGGCTTTGGCAAGCGTGGTACTGAAGGCAAAATCGCGGCCATTCGCTATGCCCGCGAGAACAAGGTGCCCTACCTGGGTATTTGCCTGGGTATGCAGCTCGGCGTTGTCGAGTTTGCCCGCAGTGTTGCCCAGTTGGGTGGTGCCAACAGCACCGAGTTTGACCCGTCCACCCCGCATCCGGTGGTGGCCCTCATTACCGAATGGCAAGACCGTGAAGGCAAGGTCGAGCGTCGTGACCAAACGTCCGACCTGGGGGCACCATGCGCAAAGGCGCTCAACGTTGCCCGGTCAAGCCCGGCACGCTGGCACACTCAATATATGGCGACGAAGTCAACGAGCGTCATCGCCACCGTTACGAAGTCAATAACGTTTACGTATCGCGTCTCGAAGAGTCGGGGCTGGTTATCAGCGCGCGTACGCCCACCGAGCAGTTACCCGAGATCATGGAGTTGCCCTCGCATCCGTGGTTCATGGGGGTTCAGTTCCACCCGGAATTCACCTCCACGCCGCGCGATGGCCACCCGCTGTTCAGCAGCTTCATCAAAGCGGCCTTGCAGCATCAGGCCCAGCGTGAACCAAAGGCATCGGCATGAACCTGTGCGGCTTTGATGTCGGCTTGTCCCGGCCATTTTTCCTGATTGCCGGTCCGTGCGTCATCGAGTCGCGCCAGATGGCCTTTGATACCGCAGGTCAGTTGCACGAAATGACCCAGGCGCTGGGTATTCCGTTCATTTACAAAAGTTCGTTCGACAAGGCTAACCGCAGTTCGGGTACTTCGTTCCGGGGTCCCGGCCTGAGCGAAGGCCTGCAGATCCTGGCCGATGTGCGGGCCCATTACGGGGTGCCGGTACTTACTGATGTGCACGATCAGTCACAGGTTCACGACGTGGCGTCCGTGGTCGATGTCTTGCAAACCCCTGCATTTTTGTGTCGCCAGACAGATTTCATCCAGGCGTGTGCGGCAACCCTCAAGCCGGTCAACATCAAGAAGGGCCAGTTTCTTGCGCCTCACGACATGCTCCAGGTCGTGACCAAGGCCCGTGATGCGGCCATTGCCGCCGGCGGCGATGGCCGTACCATCATGGTGTGTGAACGAGGTGCCTCTTTCGGTTATAACAATCTCGTGTCCGATATGCGGTCACTGGCTATCATGCGCGAAACCGGTTGTCCGGTTGTGTTTGATGCCACCCACTCGGTGCAGTTACCTGGCGGGCAAGGTACGTCCTCGGGTGGCCAGCGTGAGTTTGTGCCGGTATTGGCGCGGGCAGCGGTCGCTGTGGGGGTCGCGGGTTTGTTCATGGAGTGTCACCCTGATCCTGACAAGGCCATGTCCGACGGTCCCAATGCGGTCCCGCTGGGCAAAATGGCCGGTTTACTCGAATCCTTGGTCAGTATCGATCGCTGCGTCAAAGAAAACGGCCTGTTCGAGCTCTGACCTCATCTGGCGGAGGAGCCATGGAATTATCATTTCTGGGTGCGGCTGGCACCGTGACCGGCTCGCGCCACTTGCTCGAATCGAACGGGCGGCGGGTGCTGATTGATTGTGGTTTGTTCCAGGGCTTAAGTATTTGCGTCAGCGCAACTGGGCCCCTTTTCCGGTAGATCCAGCCAGTATCGATGCCGTTGTCCTGACTCATGCCCACCTTGATCATTCCGGTTATCTGCCACGACTGGCGCGCGAAGGCTTTCGCGGCCCGGTCTTTGGTTCCGACCCTACGCTCGATCTGGCTGAAATCCTGTTGCTTGACAGCGCGCATATCCAGGAAGCCGACGCCGAATTCATGAATCGCCACAAGCTCTCGTCACATGAGCCGGCGTTGCCGTTGTACACGACCAAAGAGGCCCGCCAGGTCTTGAAGCAGTTCAAGACGTTGTCGCGCGACACGTTCCATGATCTGGGTACGGATATCAAGGTCAAGCTGCATCGTGCAGGTCATATCCTTGGCGCATCGATGGTCGAGATTCAGTGGGACGGCCGTAAACTGGTGTTTTCCGGTGACCTGGGCCGTTATAACGGCCCGGTCATGCCCGATCCCGATGTGGTTTCCGAAGCCGATTACCTGGTGCTTGAATCCACTTACGGTGACCGCCGGCATGATCAGAGCGCGCCCGAGGCGGTACTTGAAGCCATCATCCGGCGTACCGCCGAGCGGGGCGGTACCGTGGTGATTCCGGCCTTTGCCGTGGGCCGTGTGCAATTGTTGCTCTATTACCTGCACGTGCTGCGCAAGGAAAACCGGCTCCCGGCCAATATGCCCATCTACCTTGACAGCCCAATGTCACTGCAAGCCGTTCGCGTTCATAAAGAGCATCCCGGTGAACAGAAACTCACCAATGCCCAGGTGCGCGAGGTCAATGGCGTCGCTGAATACATCGAAAGCGTTGAAGAGTCCAAGGCGCTGGATGCGTCACCCATGCCCAAGATCATCATTTCGGCCAGTGGCATGGCAACGGGCGGGCGCGTCATTCACCACCTGAAGCGGTTTGCCCCTGATCCGCGTTCAAGCATCGTGTTTGCCGGTTATCAGGCAGCGGGTACACGTGGCGCCAAAATGCTGGCGGGTGCCCCGACCATCAAGATTCACGGCGAATACATTCCGGTCAAGGCCGAGCTTGCCAACCTGTCGATGTTGTCGGCGCATGCCGACGCTGATGAAATCATGCGCTGGCTGGGCGGGTTCAAACGTCCGCCATCGCAAACTTTCCTGGTTCATGGTGAGCCCGAGGCGTCTGATGCCCTGCGTTGCCGCATCAAAGACGAACTGGGCTGGAAAGTCAGGGCCGTCGAGCATCTTGAAAAGGTCATTCTCAAGTAACGGCCCGGCCCGGTACGGTGCAGACACACAGTAAAATCCGGTCATCCATCATTAATGTAATTTTTTCTTCTTTTAGGACATGCAATGAGTGCAATCGTAGATATTATCGGGCGCGAAATCCTTGACTCGCGTGGTAACCCCACCGTCGAATGTGATGTCTTGCTTGAATCAGGTGCCATGGGGCGTGCTGCCGTACCCTCAGGTGCTTCCACCGGTGCGCGTGAAGCCATCGAGCTGCGTGATGGCGACAAGGGCCGTTACCTGGGTAAAGGCGTGCTTAAAGCCGTTGAAAACCTGAATACTGAAATCTCCGAAGCGCTGATGGGTCTGGATGCCCAGGAACAAACGTTTGTCGACCGTACCCTGATCGAACTGGACGGTACTGAAAGCAAGAGCCGCCTGGGTGCCAACGCCATCCTGGCGGCCAGTATGGCGGTAGCGCGTGCGGCGGCCGACGATTCAGGCCTGTCGCTGTACCGTTATTTTGGCGGCAGTGGTCCCATGCAAATGCCCGTACCCATGATGAACGTCATCAATGGCGGCGCGCATGCCAACAACACGCTCGACATGCAAGAGTTCATGATCTTGCCGGTGGGTGCAAAAAGCTTTCGCGAATCGCTGCAGATGGGCGCCGAAGTTTTCCATGCCCTGAAAAAACTGATTCACGACCAGGGTATGTCAACGGCCGTTGGCGATGAAGGCGGGTTTGCTCCTAACGTAGCCAACCACGAAGCCGCCATCCAGCTGATTTTGCAGGCCATCGAGGCCGCAGGTTACGAAGCCGGTTCGCAGATTGCCCTGGGCCTTGACTGCGCCAGCTCCGAGTTCTACCGTGACGGCAAATACCATCTGGCCGGTGAAGGCGGTGTTTCACTGACTGCAGCCGACTTTACCAACCTGTTGGCGACCTGGTGCGACAAGTACCCCATCATCACCATCGAAGACGGCATGGCCGAAGACGATTGGGCCGGCTGGGAAATCCTGACCAAACAGCTGGGCAAGAAAGTGCAGCTGGTGGGCGACGACCTGTTCGTGACCAACACCAAGATCCTCAAGCAGGGTATTGACCAGAACATTGCCAACTCCATTCTCATCAAGATCAACCAGATCGGTACCCTGACCGAAACGTTTGCGGCGATCGAAATGGCTAAACGTGCGGGTTACACCGCCGTCATTTCGCACCGTTCGGGTGAAACCGAAGATTCGACCATTGCCGATATCGCGGTTGCGACCAACGCCATGCAAATCAAGACCGGCTCGCTGTCGCGTTCCGATCGCATGGCCAAGTACAACCAGTTGCTGCGCATCGAAGAAGAGCTGGCTGAAGTTGCGTCCTACCCGGGTCGCGACGCCTTTTATAACCTGCGTTAATTTCTGAACGGGCAGGCGATGCGCCTTGTTCTGCTGATTCTGGTGTTGCTGACGGCGGCCATCCAGTACCCCCTGTGGCGGGGTAAAGGCAGCTGGGCGCGCGTCAGTGAACTGGAACAGCAGGTTGCCCGGCAAGAAGAAACCAATGCGGCCCTGGCCGCCCGCAACAATGCGCTGGCGGCCGAGGTTCAAGACCTCAAGTCGGGCAGCGATGCCATCGAAGAGCGTGCCCGCTCGGAACTGGGTATGGTGAAAGAGGGCGATATATTCATACACATACTGCCCTCTGATACCCCCGGTTCATCCCCTGTGGTTACGGGCTCATCATCTCCCGCCCCCCGGTTCATCCCCTGTGAACCGTTGAGGTTCGCTTTGTGACTCTAACCCGGCCTGTCCATCGGGTTTCCCGCCTGTCCCCGTCACGCCTTGGGCTGTCTGGTCAGGTGATGCGACTGCGCTGCCTCCTTCCCCGTTGTTTCCCGGTGCTTCGCCGCTTATGCCGTTCGTGCCTGAGGGTTGACTGGCCGGTACGGTGTTGGGCAAGTACGCGTCGTTCGGTTTGGGTTGGTAGGTTGGGTCATAAAGGTCAGTGTGCGGTGGCGTCGTATCGGTCGCTGGTCGGGGCGGTACGCGGTCAGCGGATCGGGTAACCCGGCCTGCCGGATCATCCGGCCAGAATACCGGGTGTGATTGCATGGTCAGCGTCATGTCTTGTTTCAGTACCAGCAGGCCACCTGCAATCCGTTCAAACCCGGGCAATAGCGGCGTATAGTGCCATGTCAGCCGTAAGGCCAGCGTATTGGCCTCGAAAATGCTCTGCCCCGAATGGTGCCCATTGCCGTTGGTCCGGCCTTGCTGTTTATGGGCGTCATGCTGTTCCAGCTGATAACTGTTATTGATGGTGGGCAAGCCCGATGGGTGGCGCACGGCAGGGTCAGTTGAAATGAAATCCCGGAAGTGATCCGGTGTGGGTGACAGCACCTGGATATGCCAGGGCAGTTGCTGGTGATGCAACTGGTTTCGGACCGTGGCGGCTTGCAGACGCTGCGCCGATGTCGCGGAAGCGGTGGCAGGGTAAAGCGGTTCGAGTGCTTGTTCAAAGGCCTGGATGATGGCCTGCGGGTTGGCATGCAAGGTGGATCCGGCCCGCCCCGCGTCGGTCAAGGCCATGTTCACGGCCTGGCGTGTGAACATCCAGTGGCTGATTTCGATTCCACCAAGCGCGGTCAGCAGCAGGGGTACGGCGATCAGCAAAAACTCGATCATTCCGGTGCCACGCTGTGGTGCGACATGCCGGTGGTGAAGGCTGGGCAGAGGGAACGCAGGTAAAAAGGCCATATCGCATTGTGTCGATATGGCCCGGATGTGTCGATTGTGGTGATTACGCGGGGTGGATCAGTTTACGCGCACGGGTTGTGCGCATTAACGCGGCAACTGTGGCACAGGTCAGTGCATGCGGCGCCCGCCGAGTGTGTCAGTGCCCACGGGGGCACTTGAATGCTGTCCGGTTTTTAGTGAAGTGACGTCGGGTTGGCATGCCCGCTGTTGCGGTTCTCTGTGAACAGGCTGGCACAATCAACCGCATCGAAGTGATACGGTTTACCGCAGAAGTTGCAGGACACTTCGACCTCGTCGCTTTCTGACAGGATACTTTCGATTTCGACCGCGCCAAGCATGCGCAGCATGTTGCCGACACGTTCGCGCGTGCAGGGGCAGTGCCAGCGTACGTTTTGGGGTTCAAACGCCAGCAGGGTTTCTTCCCAGAACAGGCGTTGCACCACCTCGTCAGAGGGCAGATCAAGCAGTTCTTGCGTTTTGAGGGTTTCGGCAAGAATGACGGCACGTTGCCAGGTTTCTTCTTGTACCGTTGCGGTAATTTTCCCGCCGTGACCGGGCAGGCGCTGCAACAGCAGACCGGCCGAACACCGGGCGTCAGCGGTTAGCCACAAGCGGGTATCCAGCTGTTCGGAACTGCGCATGTACCCTTCAAGGACCTGCGCCACACTGTTGCCTTCCAGCGGCACGATGCCCTGATAGGGTTGCATGTCGGTCGTTTCGCGGTTGGGGTCAAGCACCACGATGAAGCGGCCATTGCCGTTGGCGTTCAGCAGTGTCTGCAATGACCCGTCAGCGGGCACATCAACGCCTTCGCGCAGTGTTGCCGTGGCACGGATATCGAGGTTGACGTTGCATTCGACCACAATCAGGGCCACCGGGCCGTCACCTTGCAGCTGCAAGACCAGTGACCCGTCAAACTTGATATTTGATGCCAGCAATACGGCGGCCGACACCAGTTCGCCCAGAAGCTGCTGCACGCAGTCAGGGTAGTGCTGGTGAACCAGACCATCTTGCCAGGCATCGGTCAGGCGCACAGCCTGCACACGCACGGTGTTATCCTGGAACAGGTATTTTTTCAGTTGATTGCTCATGGCGTAATTTTAGCGTATTGCGCCATGAACCCGTGGTACGCAGAGCATGCCCGCCTTGCACTTGGGTGTGGGCCCTGCACGTTTCAGGCCTGGGCTTGGCCCCTGAAGCAGGGTAGTGTCAGTTACGCACTTTCTTCAGATGCTGCTGGTATTCACGACCCCGTTGAACATAATGCTCGCTGTTATGCGACAGGTTTTCAAGTTCTTCGGCGGACATCTGGCGAACGATTTTTCCGACCCCGACGACCAGTGAGCCGTCGGGGATATGGCGGCCCTCGGGGATGATGGCGCCCGCGCCGATCAGGCAGTTTTTGCCCACATGGGCATTATTCAGGACAATGGCCTGCATGCCGATCAGTGTGCCGTCTTCTATGGTACAGCCGTGCAGCATGGCCTGGTGGCCCACAGTGACGCGCTCGCCAATGGTCATGGGTATGCCTTCATCGACGTGCAATACACAGTTTTCCTGGATGTTGCTGTTTTTTCCAATGACAATGGCGGCGTTATCACCCCGGATGCTGGCATTGGACCAGATGCTGACGCCTGGCCCCAGCGTGACATTGCCAATGATGTCGGCACTTTCAAAAATGAAGGTATCCGGATCAATCGAGGGGTAAGGTCTTTGAAACTGTAAATAGACATAAAAGGAATCAGATTTAAAAAATGAACAGGATCGGGTGGGTTCTGTCTGTGGCATGCCGTAGGGTTTGTTTTGAGCCTAAAGCGTGGTCTGTCCTGTGTTGTCACTGTTTTTATTCGTGTTTGTCGTGGCATGGCCGTCGAACCAGAAGTAGCCTTCACGGTCGATATGTGCAAGCGTGCCCGTCAGAAACCAGTCACGCCTGAAGTGCTCGTGGTCGGGTGCCGGGGCAAGGTTGGGCCAGTAACCGGAAAACAGTACCGGGTCGGCAAACCCGTGGATGTCGAAACGGTTGACGGCAATTTCTCCGGTGACACCGGCCGGGCAAATGCGCCCGTCAGGGTCAATGACGGAAACCAGATGCCCCGGGTAAGCACGCCCCAGGCTGCCAGGCTTGCCCGGCCAGCGGGCGCTATGCCCGATGACAGCCGCCGCTTCGGTACGACCCCAGACAGAATTGGGGGCAAGGTTAAGGCGTGATTCGAACCAGTCTGTTGTCGCCGCACTTGGGTGCTCACCAGTGGCACTGATGGCGCGCACCGTGAACGCGGTCGGATCGAGATCGGGTGAGCCCACCGTAACGGCGCGCAAGGCTGACCAGGATGCACATACATTGGTGACGTTGTAGTGTGACAGTGCTTCGAGGGTTTGGTGTACGTTGGCACTGCCTGGCAGGCCGACAATAGGGTGCCCGAAATAAAGACAGGGCAACAGACCTTCAAGCAGGCCTTCCGGGCTGCTCCAGTGCGCTTCGGTCCAAAAAATGTCTCGAGCGTGCGGGAACCAGTTTTGTGATGCCACAAAGCCGGGCAACATCCCGATGAGCGCACTGTGTGGCAATACAGCGCCCTTCAGGGGGTGTCAGTGCCCAGTGGATAAAAAGAAATGCCGGGCTTTGCGCTGTGGTGTCTGCAATTTTGAAGACATCAGGTTGGCGGGCCAGCAGGCTGGACCACGACAGGGTTGAATCGTGCTGAAAACCATAACCAATGATCTGGCCCAGCGCCGGATAAACCGATTGGGCATGAACGATACCCGGAACCTGGGTGGCATCGACAATGGCGATGTTGGCCCGGGCGTCGATGATACGTGCCGTGACCTGATGCGCATTCAAGACCGGCGATAACGGTAATACCACGCCGCCCGCGGCAAGAACGGCCAGGCAAGCGGCTACAAATTCAGGCCCTTGTGACATGGCAACGGCTACACGGTCACCTTGCGCCAGGCCCATTTTTTGCAGGCCGGTGGCCAGTTTTCCGGTGGTGACGGCCAGTTCGCCATAGCTGCAGCGTCGGGCTTCACCGAATTCATTTTGTGTGAACAGGGCAGGACGACGACCTTGCAACGGATTAACGGCCCAGCGCTGGAGGCACAACTGCGCAATGTTGACAGAAGCGGGGACATGCCACCTGAAAGAGGCGTAAAGCGCCGGGTACTGGTCGTTCATTGTCGTTTTAATACCTGATACGTCATCGGAAGCGGTCTGGCTGCTTTTACCGATGCAAGCATGAACGACTCGGCGCTGATGTGCAACGTTTTGGGCGTATAAAAATCCGCCCCTAGGGTTTATACGGATATCAGCCGGGTGCCCAGCAGGCGGTCATGCAAAAACTGCTTGTCGGCATCAAACCAGGTCCAGACGAACAAGGTAAACGGGGCGAAAACAATCAGCATGTAGATTGAACTGTAGGTGGTTATCTGGACCAGCATCCAGATGATGCTAGCGAAGACCAGAGGAACAATCCACAGCAACAGGTAACGAAATAACAGGCGAGCGAATGGCGGAGTTTTGCCATCGCGGTCAATCAGACGCACATTCCAGGTTTTCATGGGCAGTGTCTGGCCACCGTAGCGCCAGCAGGCCAGGAAGTAAATACCGATAGCTGCAAATACAACCGCCTGGCGCCCGGCACGAAATGTCAGGCCGGTACGACTTTGTGTCAAGGTGTCAAACAGATAGGCAGCCAGAAAGATCACACCAAACAGTAATACACCCTCGTACATCATGCAGGCGAAACGACGCAACCGGTTTGGGGTGGGTTTTTCGAGCAACATGACAGGGTTGGGGGCGGGTGGGGGTGCAGGGCGGTTTTTCTTGGGCATTTCAGAACGATCGGAGGTCAACTTTTGGTTGACCGCATTATCGCCGATTATCTGCGGGTTCGTTGGTGCGATCCCAAAGAAAAAAGCCACAATTGCAGTAGTGCAATTATGGCTTTTTGCGTCGCTGACCTGGCAAGGGAGGGCAGATTCTACCCTGCCCGGGCCTGATCCGTAGCGAGTTTGGTTTGCTTAGGCAGCAGAACCTACGGTACCACCGTTGTGGCTTTTTGCGGGTGTCGCTTTGGTTGCCTTGCCGCCGAGTTTCACGAACAGTTTTTTCAACGCTTTACCGGGCTTGATGCGCATCTGATCTTCGATCGCGGCTTGCATAAGCTGGCGCTCGAGTTCATCGGTAAGACGGATATCGCTGTGCAGTTGGTTCATGATCTGGCCTCTCTGAGTAATTTGAACGTTTCGTTCAGGGTTAACCCTATTATAGGGAAAACCCTAGGCCATTTGCAAGCTTATTCGTCGAACATTGCAAAAAACCGCTGAACCCTGTGGTGCCAGAATCACAAAAATAAAAGTGTGTTCACTTTTTCTCGCGGCGGTAGCTTTCTTTGACCATATCGAACATGAACAAACGGCAGTCCAGTGCCCCGTTGTGCAAGGGGTAGCGTCGGCGCGGTTTCAGACGTAGTTTTTGCGGCAAGTCGAGGTCGCTTGAAATGACGCTGACATGCCATCCGCTGTAGTTCTGCTTGAGGTTTTGCGACCACTCCCACCACAACGTATCGTCGCCGTCATCCAGACGCTCGCCATAGGGCGGGTTGGTGACCAGCCAGCCATTATTGGCCGGTGGCAACACATGGCGCGCATCGGCGACTTCAAAGCGGATGGTGCCTGGCGTCAACCAGGCGCGTTCCATATTGCTCAGCGCCGCTTCAATGGCATGCGGGTTGATGTCGCAACCCGTTAGCGGAGTGTCAAGACGCGTGGCGATGCGTGCCCTTGCTTCGGTCTTGATGTCCTTCCAGCGCCGTTCGTCATGATTGCGCAGACGCTCAAACGTGAACGGACGCCAGATGCCTGCGGGCACACCCAGGGCGATCCAGGCGGCTTCAATAAGAATGGTGCCACTGCCACAAAACGGGTCGAGCAGCGGGGCAGATGGATCCCACCCTGACAAGGCCAGCAGGCCCGCCGCCAGGTTTTCACGAATGGGGGCTTCACCCTTGTCCAGGCGCCAGCCGCGCTTGAACAGCGATTCGCCCGATGTATCAAGATAAAGCGTGGCGGTGGTTTCGTCCAGGAACAAGTAGACACGCGCGTCAGGGCGAACGGTATCAATGTCCGGACGAGCCCCTTCGCGGTCACGCAGGCGGTCACAAATACCGTCTTTGGCTCGCAGGTTACAGTACTGCAGGCTCTGCATGGGGCTGCGGATGGCCGATGTATCGACCCGAAGGGTTTGTTCGGCACCGAACCAGCGCTCCCAGGGGTGCTGGCTGCCAGTTCCAGAATGTCGTCTTCCGTGCTGACCGGCGCATGCGCTACTTGCACCAGCACGCGCGTGGCCAGGCGTGAATACAGGTTGATGCGCAAAATGCCGTTCCAGTCGGCCGTCAGGCGACAGCCCGCGCGGTCGGTGCGGGCGTCGTCAAACCCCAGGGCGGCCAGTTCGGCGCAGAGTGCCTCTTCCAGCCCGTGCGGACAGGGGTAAACACCGGAAATGTTTCGGTCAGACGAATGGAATCGTGTCGCAGCGGTCGGTTACGTGGCGACCGAGGGCGGTCGTCGATGGACGGAGCCTCTTGAACCGGGGGCGGCCAGCACGCGGACGGTGATCTTCGTCCCGTTTGGAGTGCCGCGCGATGGGTTCTTCGGCGCGGCGGTTCGGACGAGCGCGGCGTGGTTCCGTCGATGCGGGCATTAAGGCCGGTTTGTCGGGTGTGTCGCCTTTGCGTTTGACCAGTTCACGTTGCGCCACCAACCGGGCCCGTGCTCCCGAGCGTTGCTTGCGTTCAGGCCCGGGTCTGGCCGTTGCGTCAACCGCCGTTGCCGGTTTTTTCAGTGTCAGGGTTTTCTTTGGAGGGTCGTCGGCCATGATTGTTTCAGGTTCAGAAGGGTCGGGTGACGACCAGAATAAGGACGATCAGCAGCAGGATGACCGGTGCTTCGTTGTACCAGCGGTAAAAGCGGTGACTGCGTGTGTTGGCGCGTGCAGCGAAGGTTGCCAGCAACGAACGGCAACTGAGGTGGTAGCCAATGAGAAGCAGCACAAAAATACTTTGGCGTGCATCCAGCCCTGCCCTCGGCCCAGGCCATAGCCCAGCCATAGCCACAGGCCAAGAATCACGGCAGGGATGGCCAGGATCGTCATGAACCGGTACAGCCGTCGCGCCATGCCCAACAGGGTTTCATAGGACTCTGCCGACGTGGTTTGCGCAAGGTTGACGTAGATGCGTGGAAGGTAGAACAACCCGGCAAACCATGAAATGACAAACAGCAGGTGAAAGGTTTTTATCCAGAGCATAAGGTTAGCCGCGCAATTGCCCGTTACCGCTCAAGACCCATTTCAGCGTGGTCAGGCCCTCAAGGCCGACCGGGCCGCGGGCGTGCAGCCGGTTGGTGGAGATACCGATTTCCGCACCCAGGCCGTACTCGAAGCCATCGGCAAAACACGTGGGCAGGTTGATGTAGACCGAACTGGAGTCGACATGGCGCTGAAAACGTTCGGCAGCTGCCAGGCTTTCAGTAACAATCGCTTCGGTGTGACCCGAGCTGTAACGGGCAATATGAGCCATGGCCTCGTCTTGCGAGTCAACGATACGTATGGCCAGAATGGCGGCCAGGAATTCAGTCGCCCAGTCGTCTTCGGTGGCGGCCACGGCTTCGGGAATCAGCGCCCGGGTGCGGTCGCAACCACGCAGTTCGACGCCCTTGTCGATCAAGGTTCGCGCAATGCGGGGCAGCATGACCGGTGCGGCGTCGGCATGCACCAGCAGGGTTTCCATGGCGCCGCAAACCCCGTAGCGGTAGGTTTTGGCATTGACGGCAATGTCGTGGGCCTTGTCGGCGTCTGCGGCGTCGTCGATGTAGACGTGACAGTTGCCGTCCAGGTGTTTGATCAGGGGACCTTGGCTTCTTCAGACAGGCGTTTGATCAGGCCTTTGCCCCCGCGGGGAATGATGACATCGACATAGTCGGTGAGCGTTACCAGATGCCCCACGGCAGCACGGTCGGTCGTGTCAACCACCTGAACGGCGTCTTGCGGCAGGCCGGCATCGGCCAGGCTCGCCTGAATGATGCGACCCAAGGCACGGTTGCTGTGAAAGGCTTCACTGCCGCCGCGCAAAATGGTGGCATTGCCCGATTTCAGGCACAGCGCAGCGGCATCAATCGTCACGTTTGGACGTGATTCATAAATGATGCCGATGACACCGAGCGGCACGCGCATTTGCCCGACACGCATGCCATTGGGCCGAATGTTCGAGGCTGTCATGCTGCCGACCGGATCAGGCATGTCGGCAATCTGGCGCAAGCCGGTGGCCATGATGCTCAGCGCCTTGTCTGACAGCGTCAGGCGGTCAAGCAGGGCAGGTTCAAGGTTATTCTGGCGTGCGGCCTCGAGGTCGCGGGCATTTTCGGCCTGCAGGGTGCTGCGTTCAGACTCAAGGCGGTCGGCCATGCTGCGCAGGGCCGTTGATTTGGTTTTGTCAGAGGCCACCATCAGTTCGCGTGATGCAGCGCGTGCGCGACGACCGAGTTCGGTGATGGCGGAAGCAATGTCGTGTGTCATGGATTAGTCAGTTCAGTGGGTACGGGAAGGCCTGGATGGCGTCATCGCAATGCGTAATGCCAGCCGAGCCAGTTCATCCCAGGGGTCATCAAGCCGCCCGGAGACAGGCAGGCCCTTGATAAGGCGGTCGATGTCGTGGGCGTGTTGTACGGCGGAAGGCCAGGTGTTTTGCGCAACCCGGTCGAGGGTTTGACGAACCAGGGCCTCGCGGGCACCAAAAATCCGGTATTCACGCATCAGATTCGATAGATTATGCCCTTGCGCGCGCGCTTGCGCCAGCCGGGCCAGCACACGGACTTCTTCACCGATGGCCCAAAGTACCAGGGCAAGGCCTCGCCTTCGGCGCGCAGCCCTGCGAGAATGGTCTGGGTGCGACGGGGGTCGCCAGCCAGCATGGCGTCGCGCAACCCGAACAGGTCGTAGCGCGCGACATTCAGAACGGCTTGCCGGACGTCGTCGGCATTCAGCTGGCCTTGCGGGTACAGCAACCCCAGTTTCATGATTTCCTGGTGGGCGGCGAGCAGATTGCCCTCGACCCGTTCGACAATCCAGTTCAGGGTGTCGGCATCTGCGGACTGCTTCTGGCGCGCCAGCCTTTGGCCGATCCAGCGCGGCAATTCAGTACGCGAAATGGTGGGGATTTCGACAACGGTAGCGGCCTGCCAGAGTGCGCTGGCCCACTTGCTGGCGCGCGTGGTTTTGTCCAGGCGGGGCAGGGTGACCACGGTAACGGTGTCATCGGCCCCGCCTTTGTTGGCCTCGGCTGCCAGCGCTTGCAGGGCGTCGGCTCCGGCCTTGCCGGGTTTGCCTGACAGCAGGCGTACCTCGACCAGGCGCCGGTCGCCAAACAACGAGATGTTGCGTGTAGCCCCGCCCAGTTCCGTCCAGTCGCTGCGGGCGTCCATGACCAGGCTGGTTCGCTCGGTGAACCCGGCCTGTCGGGCGAGCGCCCGCAAGCCATCGGCCGCCTCGGTGACGAGCAGGGCTTCGTCACCGCTGATCAGGTAGAGCGGATCGAAAGCCGCATCGGGCCGGTCAAGCTGCCCGAGCAGGTGGTCAATATCGGTGGTACGCCCCATTTTGGCCGGGATCAGTAAAACCCGCCGGAAGGACTGGTGTTGGGCATGCGCAAGATGGATGGGGCATTGCCGTCGGAACCCATGACCGGGGGCTGAGGCGTTTTGACGGCCTCGGCATCGACAGGCAGGTCTTCAGGGTTTTCAAAGGCCGCCCGTACGTCGGGCGCGGTAATACGCCGCACGACCCGGTCAACCAGGCTTTTCTGCATTTCCGTGTAAAGCCTGCTGATTTCACCTTGCTTGGCTTGAAGGGCCGATGAATCGTACGGAATTTCACGCACTGCCGTGAGTGTGGTGGGCGGCAGGATAACGTGGCCGCGCGCGTCGGTGAGTTGGAAGGTGAAGTCAATACGTACTTCGTATTCCTCGACCTGGCCTTGCACACTGATGGAGACCTCGTCGAGTGATTGCACATTGGCCAGTTCCGTCAGGCGAGCTTGCGCCTGGCTGACGTCACTGGTGAAACGGGTTTCAGGTGACGAGGCCAGGATGGCGCGGCGCAGGCTGGCACCGAATGCCGTGTTTTCGCCAATGTTGGTGTACAGCGTGGTGAACGGCAAGGGCGTCTGGCCTTTGAGCCGGAAACCGCAAGCCGTCAGTAAAGCGACCAGACCCACACAGGCCAGCAGGCGCAAGCCGGTTGAAAAACGCCGTGACAGGCCTGAAAGAGTGTGATGGCTTTGCATACGCTGGATTATCCGACGATATTGACGAGTTTGCCTGGAACGACGATAACCCGCTTGACAGGGCGGCCTTCCAGGAATTTACCTACGGCGTCGTGGGCACCGGCCAAGGCTTCGATGTCAGCCTTGCTGGCCCCGTTGGCGACTTTCAGACTGCCGCGCAATTTGCCATTCACTTGAAGCATCAGTTCGATTTCGTCGGCAATCAGGGCCTTTTCGTCAACCTGGGGCCAGGGGCGTCGAGCATGTCACCCAGTACCCCCGCGTAACCCAGATCATTCCACAATTGCCAGGTGATGTGCGGCACAACAGGGTACAGTACGCGCAGCAAAACCCCCAGCGTGTCGGCCAGGGCCTGATGCGCGATGGTGGTGTCGGGCAGCTTGGCGGATTCAAGCGTATTCAGCATTTTCATGCAGGTGGACACGACCGTGTTGTACTGAATGCGCTGGTAATCGTAGTCGGCCTGCTTGAGCAGAGTGTAAATTTCGCGGCGCAGGGTTTTACTGGCTTCGTCGGCGTCATCCCACTGTGCCGGTTGGCCCTGTGCGGCAATGATGATGCCTTGTTGCGCATGGGCCCAGGACCACAGGCGACGCAGGAAGCGGTTGGCGCCATCGACGCCGGAGTCTGACCATTCCAGGGTTTGTTCAGGCGGGCTGGCGAACATGACAAACAGGCGGGCCGTGTCGGCACCCATAGTGTCGATCAGTGACTGCGGGTCAACACCATTGTTCTTGGACTTGGACATGGTGCCAATGCCGCCGTATTCAATGGCCGAGCCGTCTGATTTCAGTTTGGCGCCGACAATCGAGCCTTTGGCGTCGTAGAGGTTGTCGACATCTTCAGGCCAGAAGTATTCAATGCCGCCCTGGGCATTCTTGCGCGAATAAATATGGTTGAGCACCATGCCCTGGCACAACAGTTTGGTGAAGGGCTCGCTGAATTTGACCAAGCCCAGGTCGCGCATGACGCGGGTCCAGAAACGGGCGTACAGCAGGTGCAGGACAGCGTGCTCGATGCCGCCGATGTACTGGTCCATGGGCATCCAGTAATCATTGCGCTGGTCGACCATGGCCAGGTCGTTGCCTGGTGATGTGTAGCGCATGAAATACCAGGATGAATCAACGAAGGTATCCATGGTGTCGGTTTCACGACGGGCATCGGCGCCACATTTCGGGCATTTGCACGACAGGAACGCTTCATTTTTGGCCAGCGGGTTGCCCGAGCCATCGGGGATGAGGTCTTCAGGCAGTACGACGGGCAGGTCTTGTTCGGGTACGGGTACCGGGCCGCAGCTGTCGCAGTGGATGATAGGGATGGGAGTGCCCCAGTAGCGCTGACGGGAAATGCCCCAGTCGCGCAGACGCCAGGTGGTTTGTTTTTCGCCCAGACCTTTGGCGGCCAGGTCAGCGGCAATGGCATTGACCGCATCGGCGTGTGTCAGGCCGTTGTATTTGCCTGAGTTGACGGTGTGGCCTTGTTGTTTGTCGCCATACCATTCTTGCCAGGCGTCGGTACTGTAGGTTTTGCCTTCGACCCCGATGACGTCAATAACAGGCAGGTTGTATTTTTTGGCGAAGGCGAAATCACGCTCGTCGTGGGCGGGTACACCCATGACGGCTCCGTCGCCGTAGCTCATGAGTACATAGTTGCCAACCCAGACATCAACGGCAGCCCCGGTAAGCGGGTGAGTGACCTGCAGGCCGGTAGGCATGCCTTCTTTTTCGCGGGTGGCGATTTCGGCTTCGGTGGTTCCCCCAGCTTGCAGGCCTCGATGAATGCGGCCAGTTCGGGGTTGGTTTTTGCGGCGTGAGCGGCCAGCGGGTGTTCGGGGGCGACCGCGCAGAAAGTGACGCCCATAATGGTGTCGGCACGCGTCGTGAAGACATACATGCGGCCATTCTGGATCAGTTGGCCGTCATGGTCTGTGATGGTATGGGTGAACGCAAACCGTACCCCTTCGCTCTTGCCGATCCAGTTTTCCTGCATCAGGCGAACCCGCTCGGGCCAGCCGGGCAAGCCATTCTTGACCTGGTCGAGCAATTCTTCGGCGTAATCGGTAATGCGAAGGTAATAACCCGGGATTTCACGTTTTTCAACGGGTGCGCCCGACCGCCAGCCTTTGCCGTCAATGACTTGCTCATTGGCCAGAACGGTTTGGTCAACCGGGTCCCAGTTCACGACCTGGGTTTTGCGGTAGGCAATGCCCTTTTCAAGCATTTTCAGGAACAGCCACTGGTTCCATTTGTAGTAGCTTGGGTCGCAGGCGCACATCTCGCGCGACCAATCGATGGCCAGCCCCATCGCCTTCATTTGTTTCTTCATGTAGGCAATGTTGTCATAGGTCCATTTGGCGGGAGGGACCTGCGATTTCATGGCTGCATTTTCTGCAGGCATGCCGAAAGCGTCCCAGCCCATTGGCATCAGCACGTTGTAACCCCGCATGCGCAACTGGCGCGCCATCATGTCGTTGATGGTGTAGTTGCGTACGTGCCCCATGTGCAGTTTGCCACTGGGGTAGGGCAGCATGGAACAGGCGTAGAACTTGGGCTTGGCCGAGCCGTCGGGCAGCGTGGCGTCTTCAGTAACGCGGTAGGCATCGCGCGCTTGCCAGTTTTGTTGTGCGGCCAGTTCGACTTCGTTGGGGTTATAGCGTTCCTGCATGATGTCGTGCTCTTTGAAGGGTTTGATGCAAACCGTACATTATAGGATGCCACGCAGGGATGTGCGGTGTGGGCAATTTTGCGGGCATAAAAAAACCCTGCCTGGGCAGGGTTTTTGACAAAGTAACCAATTACTTGAGTTTGGTTTCTTTGTAGTCAACGTGCTTGCGAGCAACGGGATCAAATTTCTTGATCAGCATTTTCTCGGGCATGTTGCGCTTGTTTTTGGTCGTTGTGTAGAAGTGACCCGTGCCAGCGGTGGACTCGAGTTTGATCTTCTCGCGGATACCTTTTGCCATGATGAGCTCCTTGTAGCGCTAGCGTGATGAGTTAAGCGACTTCGCCGCGAGCGCGCAGGTCGGCCAGAACGGATTCAATACCGTTTTTGTCGATGGTGCGCAGGGCGTTGGTGCTGACACGCAGACGAACCCAGCGGTTTTCGCTTTCGACCCAGAAACGGCGCGATTGCAGGTTAGGGAGGAAGCGACGCTTGGTTTTGTTGTTAGCGTGCGAAACGTTGTTGCCCACCATCGGGCCTTTGCCGGTAACTTGGCATACGCGTGCCATAATAGTGCCCCTTAAGACTGTATTCTGCTGTGGTCAGCCCATATATGCCATAAGCTTGCAGGCCAGGGGCCCCAGGTGGCATATGCTGCGCTGTCGTATTCAATGTTGGTGTTCGGTGGGGTAAAAATACACCCGGTAAGCCCGCTATTCTAATACGAAACGGGCTTGTTGATCAAGCTTTGGAAAATGCAATGCGTCCAAATAACCACGACAGAAAGGCGCAGACGGTTAAAAGTGCGGTCATGGGCAACGCCGAGTCCGACTGCCACCCGCTGATCGCCAGCCCTGCCAGGGTGCCAAACACCATTTGCAGTGTTCCCATCAGGGCCGATGCCACCCTAACCGGTGGCCCTGGCGTGCCAGAGCCATGGCGGCCGAGTTCGGGAACACGAAGCCCTGGCAGGCCATGAAGCCAAGCAGGCAGATCATGAACAGGGTAAGGTTGAGCAGCCCCAGCAGGGTAAGTACGGCTCCGGTTGCGGTAACGACAAGGGCGACAGTTTGCGAGCGGGCCAGCAGTTTGTCAGGGCTGTGGCGGTTGAGCAGGCGTGCGCTGTATTGAGACATGAAAATCAGTGCAGCGGCATTGGCGCCGAATAAAACGCCGAAAAAATCTGTGCCAATACCGTATACATCCATCAGCACCCGTGGTGCGCCCGAAATGTAGGTAAACAGCCCGGCGGCCCCGAAGCTGCCTGAAAGCGCATAAAAGATAAAGTGCCGGTCGCAGACCAGACCCCAGTAATTGCGACTGATCGCTTTAATGTTCAGCGGGTTTCTGTTCTCGGGCGGCAGCGACTCGGTCATGCGCAGCCACGACGCCGCAAGCAGCCCGAATCCGGTCAGGGCCATCAGGCCGAATATGCCGCGCCATCCGGTGTAGGGCAACAGATAGCCGCCGAACAACGGCCCCAGAATGGGCATGACCCCCAGGATCAGAATAAGCAGCGACATGGCCTTCGAGGCGTCGCGGGTTTCAAGTTTGTCGCGAATGACTGCACGGGGAATCACCATGCCGGCCGCGCCCCCAAAGGCCTGCACGAATCGCCATAGGGTCAGGTGTTCTATGTCGTCGGTCAGCGTGCAGCCGACCGAGGCAACGGTGAACAGGACCAGACCGAAAAGAATGGGTTTGCGGCGCCCGTAGCGGTCGGCCAGAGGGCCATACAGAAGTTGGGCCAGGGCCAACCCGAACAGATAGACAGCCAGTGTGCGCTCAACGTTGCCCTGGCTGGTGGACAGCCCTTCGGCAATGAACGGGAATGCAGGCAGGTAAAGGTCAATGGCCAGTGGGCCAATGGCAGACAGCGCACCCATGAGCAGCAGCCAGCCGGGAATTTTTTGCAGGGAAGAATCAGACATGTCGCCACAACAGGCAGTAATGTGGATGAGGGTAATACGCAGACGCGTTACCAAAGCGCGATCCTAACGTACTAATTATTAAATTAACCTGAAAACCCTTCGGGCCGGGCAGGTTTGATGGTCTGTCATTGCCCGGGGTTTGATGATAAATTGTCTGGCAAATAATAATGTGTCAGCGGCGTCACGACACCACGAGAGATGTTCAAGCAGTTTTATGACATAGGGAGTGAAGAGTGAGTTCGATGTTGTCCATGGTAGAAAAAAGCTCGCGGGTTTGCCGGTTGCAGTCCAAATGCAACTGCCCGACGGGGCCAGGGTGGGGGCGATCAGTCCGAAAATGAAACTGGTCGTGAAGGACAAGGGGACGTTGGTCAATTTTGCGACCGGACAGGCGGGCAGCCTGGGGAAGACTACGTTGAGGGGCGGTTCGAGGTCGAGGGCTCCATGCGTGACCTGATGAAAGTGGCCGCGGCGATTCTCAATGACAACCCGGTCCAGACGGCCAAGACGAACTGGTTGGCCGGTTTGGCGCGCCATGCGGTATCCATTTATCGTCACACGACCGCCCGCGATGCGCAGCAGATCCAGTTTCACTACGACTTGTCTGACGAATTTTACGGGCTTTGGCTTGACCCGCGCCGCGTGTATTCCTGCGCGTATTACCGCGAACCCGAAATGACGCTGGCCCAGGCGCAAGAGGCCAAGCTTGATCACATCTGCCGCAAACTGCGTTTGCACGAGGGTGAGCGTTTTCTGGATATTGGCGCAGGCTGGGGTGGGCTGTTGCTTTGGGCAGCCGAAAATTACGGGGTCGATGCGACGGGTATCACCTTGTCGAAGAATCAGCACGCTCACGTCAATCGTCTGATCGAGCAAAAAGGCCTGTCCGGACGTGTGCGCATGCACTTGCTTGATTACCGGCATCTCGAAGAGGTGCAGCCGTATGACAAGATTGCCTCGGTGGGCATGTTCGAGCATGTGGGGTGTGCCCAGCTTGAAACGTATTTTGCCAAGTTGCGTCGTCTGCTCAAGCCGGGTGGGCTGATCATGAATCACGGTATCACGGCGGGCGGTGTTTATAACGCTGAAGTGGGTGCCGGCATGGGCGAATTCATTGAAAAGTATATCTTTCCGGGGGCGAGCTGACCCACATCAGCAACGAACTGGCGCAGGCTGCGCTGGCCGGGCTTGAGGATGTGGATGTCGAGAATCTGCGTCCGCATTATGCGCGTACGCTGTGGGCCTGGAGTGACTCGTTGGAGTCACAGCTTGAGACGGCCCGCGCCACATTGAAACCGGGGGTCCAGGGTGACAAGTCCTTGCGGGCCTACAGGGTTTATCTGGCCGGTTGTGCCTTGGGCTTTGAGCAAGGCTGGATCGCGTTGCACCAGGTCCTGTTTCAGCATCGCGCGACCGGGCGTCAGGACGAGCTTGATAACCCGGCTGACCTTTCATTCCCGTGGCGTCGCGACTATATCTACAAATAGCGGGCCGGCACGCTGCTTCGGTGCCGTTCAGGCCAATTGGCGGTGCGTGTGTCAGTGCTGCACGTAGCGTTTTAGTGTGCGCCAGTACCACAGACGCAGCAACAGCGCCGAAAGCCCCAGGCCCAGTGCCGCCGTCAGCCACAGTGTCGCGGCGCCGGTCGGGGCATTGGGCATAATGGCATTAATAATGGGCTGTAACGCACCAGCGGCAGGCCCAAACCCCAGATACCAACCGCCGATCAAGCCAATGCCGGTCAGGGCAACAACCTGCATCACCAAAGGCATGACGGCGACTTTCCAGGCGCGCAGTACGTAGGTGTTGATGCATTGCATGGCATCAAACAGATGGAAGATCGGCAATATAAACAGCAGTTGCGTGGCCAGGCGGGTGACGTCAGGGTCGGTGGTGTACAACGCCAGGATCAATGGTTTGAAACTCACCAAGAGTGCCGATGTCAATAGGGCGCCAGACAGCGCCAGGACGAACCCGGCACGCCCGGTCAGCATGGCGCGTGCCGGATCCCGGGCGCCAATGGCTTGCGAGGTCAGCGATGCCGAGGCAATGCCAATGGCCATGGGCATCATGTAGCACAGGGCGGCCAGGTTGGCCATGATCTGGTGGCTGCCCGAAACAAACATCCCTTCGCGCGCAACCATCAAGGCCATGAACGTGAAGGCGCAGACTTCAACCAGGTAAGAGCCGCCCATGGGCAAGCCCAGCCGCAACAGTTCCTTTTGTGCCGACCAGCGAGGGCGCCCGGGACGCAAGCGGAATTGTCTGAAAAAGCCATCATTGCGCAAGACCCAGAGCCCCATTGCCAGCATCAGCCAGCTGACGGCAGCGGTGGAAAGTCCGGCTCCCGCTGCACCCATTGCAGGCAGGCCAAATTTGCCAAACATGAACGCCCAGTTCAGCAAGGCCTTGACGGGGATGCTGACCAGATTGATGGTCATGACGACTTTTGGTCGTGATACGGCGGTACCCAGGCAGTAAATGGTGCGGAATATCAGGGCCGCCGGCATGGCCAGGATCAGTGCATACAGGTAATACCGTATTTTCGTCATGACCTCAGGGTTGATGTTCCCCGAAAACTCCAGCCAGGCCTCAGGGAACAAGAGCGTAATCGCACCGGCGGCAGACAACCCCAGGGCCAGCCATACGCCCTGGCCCCAGGCCTGGCCAACGGCCTCCAGGCGACCTGCGCCAAAGTGCTGCCCGATGATCGGAATCAAGGCGTGGATCACGCCCATCAAACCGATGAAAATCGTCAGGTAAATGGACACGGCAAGCGACATGGCCTGCAGGTCGGCAGCGCTGGTATGGCCCGCCATGGTGGTATCAATCACGGCGAAGGCCATGCTGGCCCAGGCGCTGATCAGTACAGGCCAGGCCTGGCGTACCGTTTCTTTCAGGTAGCGCTTCAGGGTTGGGGGTAATGCCGTGGGGGCGTTCATTGCGAGGAACGACGAAGCAGCAGAAAGTTTTCTTTGCGCTCGGCAGGCCGGTTTCCGGCCCACAGTTGACGGGTTGCACGGCCCGGCAAGGCGACATAGCCCTCGTTCAGTGCCTGCGGGCTGGTTTGGACCAGAACCAGCGGGCAGCCGGAATCGTGACTGAATGTCAGGTTGTCATAAATATAAAATGCGGCGCGTTGACCAAGGCCAAGCCCAATGGTGCTGACGCATTCGTTTTGTTGCCGGGTACTGTGCAGGGCGTTGGCCAGATCGGCAGAGACACTGCGGTAGCTGCGCACGTAGTCAAGTGCGGGCATCCAGAGGGCGACCAGTAACAGCCAGGTCGTGATGATGCCGCCCGCAGACAGTACGGTACCTCGCCACAGGGCAGCCGGCCGGTGTTGCAGACGCCAGCGCACCAGTGCAATCCAGGTTGCCGTGCCCAACATGGCAACCAGCAGGGCTGGCCATGAGATGACGGCTTCATACCCGTGCGTTTGTCGCGCGATGTTGTTGGCTATCTGGGCTGGCCAGCCCGCTTGCAGTGCAATCCAGCCGAGCCAGACGGTAACGGCGGTCAGTGAAAAACACATGACGGCGAACCAGTCGAGTGCATTGACGGCGCCGCGTCGCAGTGTTGGCAGTGCAAAGGCGGCCAGCACGGCCGAGGGGACGGCCAGCAGGGCATATTCCGGTTCGAACGGATCGGCCAGAAACATCATGAAGACCAGCGGCCACAGCGCGAACATCAGTGCCAGCCATATGTGGGGTGACTTGATCCAGCTGCGCCATTGCCAGACGGCCAGAATGGCGAATGGCCAGGTGGGCCAAAGGAACCAGGGCAGATCGCGCATCAGCGTCAGCAGTTCCTTGTATTGCGGCCAGGTCAGGGAATCGGTGTGCCAAAGCCACCAGTTCTGCATCCAGTACGGGCCAAAATGCAAGGCAGGCAGCAGCCAGATTGCAGACAGCGCGGCCGCCAGTGCCATGGCCAGGACAAGCCAGCGCCGTTGGTGCAGGGTGCCGAAGGGCGGTATGAATGCACAAAGTACAGCCAGCATGACTGGCAAGGCGCCGATCATGCCGCGAGCGAGAAATGCGCCGGCCAGTGCAATGCCCAGGAAATGGCCCCTGACATCGGGCGGTCAAGCATGCGAACGATGGAGTAGAAAGCCAGTGCCTGAAATGCAATCAGGGCAGGAACTTCCGAGCTTTCATGCATGCGCCACATGATGCCGGCCGTTGCCAGAATCAGCAGCAGGCCGGCGTCGGCAATCATGCGTCCGTAATCTTTGACGGGTGGTTCGCCGCCAAAGGGCAGTGGCAGTGGTTGCGCCTCAGGGCGACGGCCCAACAGGTAGGTGGCATACCATACCGATCCGGTCATCAAGCCAAACCACACCAGGTTGGGCAGGCGGGAGCTGATGATAATGGCATCCAGTGGTGTGGTGAACAGTGCGAAAAACGGGCTGAACAGCGTAATGAACAGCGCGCCCATCCACATCACCAAGGGGCCGTCTTGTGCATGCGCCTGGTTGCCCACCTGGGGCAGCCAGGCGGCCAGACCAGGCTCATTCAACGCCGACATCATGGTGGCCAGCCCGACGATATCGTCGGTCTTCCAGGGGTCGCGGAAGTAAAGGCCCGCAAAAATGTACACCAGGCCGAAAACGAGCAACAAGGCGCGAGGCAGTTTTGCTGTCGCCGAAGAGGTCAGGCGTGCGGGTGTAGAGCGGTTGTTGGTGGCGGCCACGGCTTTGAAGGCTACGCGTTGCAAAGATGCAATGTTAGTGTAAAACGGCATTAAAAAAGCAGCCGGTTGGCTGCTTTTTGGTACAGCGTCGTATGACGCTGCCATACCGAAGCACGGACAAGAACGGTAATTAACCTTTCTTGACGGTACCGGTTGTACGGGCAAAGCGGGCGCGGAATTTTTCGACGCGGCCGGTTTCGACGATACGGGTTTGCGCGCCAGTATAGAACGGGTGCGATTCGGAAGTGACTTCACACTTGAACAGCGGGTAGGTCTTGCCGTCGAGTTCGATGGATTCGCGAGTTTGCAACGTAGAGCGCGAAACGAACTTGTTTCCGGTTTGCTGGTCGAGAAACACGACTTCGCGGTATTCGGGGTGAATGCCTTCTTTCATGGTGGGTTCCTGTAGATGAAATTTCGGGTCGCCAGACCGCCGGTGCTGCACGCTAGCCGCGGCTACGTATCCTGGGTAACCCCTAATTCTAGCATGACAAAGAGTTGTGCGTCATGGTTTTGTTCATGACACTACACCTGCCCCCGTTCGGCCAGTGACACGGCAGTTCCGCCGGTGACGATAAGGTGGTCCAGCAGCCGGATATCGACCATCGACAGGGCTTGTTTCAGGTGTCGGGTCAGGACCAGATCTGCCTGGCTGGGTTCGGCTACGCCCGATGGGTGATTATGCGCCAGGATAAGCGCCGAAGCATGGTGACCAAGGGCCGATCTGACAACCTCTCGCGGGTAGACAGACGCCTGGCTGAGCGTGCCCTTGGCGATTTCGTCGGTGGCGATCAGGCGCAGCTGGCTGTCGAGATACAACGCGACACAGTGCTCGATTTTCAGGTGGCCCAGCAGGGCGGCGCAGTAGGTCTTGACCTGCTGTGGCTGATTTAATGTGATGCCTTGTTCGAGTTCTTCGGCCATGGCCCGCCGGGCCAGTTCGTTAATGGCGAGCAGTTCACATGTTTTGGCCTTGCCCAGCCCGGTTGTCGCCATCAGGGCTGCGGCATGGGCTGACAACAACCCCCGTAGCCCATTGAACTGGTTGATCAGCCGGTTGCCCAGACTGACCGCATCGCACCCTTTGATGCCGGTTCGTAAAATGATGGCCAGCAGTTCAGCGCTGGTCAGGGTTTGCGCACCGTAGGCCAGCAGGCGTTCGCGTGGCCGCTCGTTATTTTCGGGTGTTCTGTGAATGTGCATCATAAGCTCTAAAATAGGGGCCAGTAATGACCTCTACGGTGACAGATTTTGACTTCTTCTACAGACTCCATGAATGCTTTTGTCCGTCCGGATTCCTACCTGACCTTGCATTACCGCATCACGTTTGCCAGTGGCCCTGCGGCAGGTTCGGTGTTCGTCGATACGTTTTCTGAAAAACCCGCTACCTTGCAGCTGGGCGTCGGGCAGTGGGCGCCCACCATGGAAGAGGCGTTGATCGGCCGCGAGGAAGGTTCCTCGTTTGTGCTCGAACTGCCGGCCGCGCAAGCGTATGGCGAACGTAACCCCGATCTGATCCAGCGGGTCAGTCGCGGCATGCTCGAGGCCAACTCCGAGCCCGGCGTTCAGTATGATCCGGGCGATATTGTCACGTTTGCTGCGCCGAATGGTGCGCGTTATTCAGGGATCTGCAAGCAGTGGGATGGCGATTCGGCGCTGTTTGATTTCAATCATCCGCTGGCCGGGGCCGATTTGCGCATTGATGTGAAATTGTTGGGGGTGCTCTGATGGCGCTTGATTATCCCGACTTGTCGGCCACCGAAGTTGTATTGGCGCAACCGCGCGGTTTTTGTGCCGGTGTTGACCGCGCGATCGAAATCGTCGAGCGGGCATTGCGTTTGCATGGTGCGCCCATTTATGTGCGTCACGAAATTGTTCACAACCGCTATGTCGTAAATGACCTGCGTGAAAAAGGGGCCATTTTCATCGACGAGCTTGAGCAGGCTCCTGCGGGTGCCATTGTCGTGTTCTCGGCACATGGTGTTTCAAAGGCCGTACGCGAGCAGGCCGACCGGCTGGGGCTCAAGGTGTTTGATGCAACCTGTCCGCTGGTCACCAAGGTTCACGTCGAGGTTGCAAAAATGCGTCAGGCCGGGCGTGAAATCATCATGATCGGTCACAAGGGTCACCCCGAGGTTGAAGGCACGCTGGGGCAGGTGCCTGATGGCATGTATCTGGTCGAGACCTCTGATGACGTTCGGGCTCTTGAAGTGGCCAATCCCGATAATCTGGCGTTTGTCACCCAAACGACGTTGTCTGTTGATGATGCCGCCAAGGTTGCCGATGCGTTGCGTCAACGCTTTCCGTCCATTGTCGAGCCCAAGAAAAGCGATATTTGCTATGCCACCCAGAACCGCCAGGATGCCGTCAAGTTCATGGCCCCGCAGTGTGATGTAGTGTTTGTTGTGGGTAGTGTCAACAGTTCCAACTCGAACCGGTTGCGTGAAGTTGCCGAACGCAAGGGGGCGAAGGCCTGGCTCATTGACGACCCCGACATGATTCAGCCCGAATGGCTTCACGGGGCCCGGCGTGTGGGGCTGACCGCCGGAGCGTCGGCCCCCGAGGTTCTGGTGCAAAGCGTGGTAAATCGTTTGAAATCGCTGGGTGTGGTTTCGGTCAAGACCTTGCCCGGCACTGAAGAAAATATCGCATTTCCCCTGCCCAAGGGGCTTTCAAAACAAGCAGATCAGGACGAGGCATGAAAAAAGTGTGGGGGTTGTCGGGGTGGTGTTGGCGGGTGCCGTGGCATATGGCATTTCCAGCTGGTATGTCGGTCAGCGTGCGCAAGACTATATCGAGACGGCGGTCGTTGAAGGAAATGCCCGGTTGGGCAAGGTATTGGGTGAAGAACTCAGTACCCAGCCGGTGAAGTTGTCGATCAGTCGTTACGATCGGGGCTGGCTTTCCTCAAACATCATTTATTCGCTGAAGTTCTCGGGGTCCGGCGGGAAGTCACCGAATTCCTGCTGGCTGATACGCTGCATCATGGGCCGTTTCCGTGGTCGGCGGTTCGCCAGGGTGACCTGACGCCGGTGTTGGCCACCAGCCAGGCCACACTGATGCCCAGCGCCGGCAGCCAGCGCTGGTTCGACGCCCTTGGGGGCGTTCGCCTTTGTCGATTGCGTCCCGCATTGGCTTTAATGGGGCCGGAGAGTCCGACTGGCACTTCGAGGCGGTTGATTTCACCACCGACGCCGAGGCCAAAGTATCGTTTGGCGGGGGCATCTCAAGTTGACTTATGCCCCGGATCTGGCCGCTATCGCTACCCAGGGTGATTTTCCTTCGTTTTCGGCCCGGTTGCCCGATGATGAGTCTTTCTCGCTGCAGGCCCTGACGTTCGATAAATCGTATTCATTCGAAGGCGACCAGCCGGCGAAAATCCGCTTTGATATTGCCCAGACCCTTTATACGGGCTCCGACAATGCCAAAGTTCGTCTGGATGCCTTTACCCTGACCGGCGAAAGTTCTGAACAGAACGGCTTGTTTGACGGGAAGGCCCGCTACGAGGTTCAGGCGGTGCATTCGTCTGACGTCAACCTGGGCAAGCTCAGTGCGGCGTTTCAGGTCAGTCGTCTTGATCTGAAGGCCTTCCAGGCCCTGACCGGTCAATACGATGCCATCCTGGCCGAGCAGGGCCTGTCTGACGACGATCTGGCCGATCTTGATGATCGCGATGTGTTGCGATTGCGCGAGCATTTGTTCGAACTGCTCAAGTCGAAACCGTCCTTGGCCCTTGATCCCTTCGTCTGGGATAACGGCGAGGGGCAAAGCAGTTTGTCGGCAACATTTGATTTTGTCCGGCCCGACTTTGCGCTCATTGATGCGCCCTCAGACGAGTTGCTGATGCAGGCCGTGGGGCAGGTTGATGTGTCGGCTTCGGTCAGCAAATCAATGGTTGCCAAACTGTATGCCCAAATGATGTCGAGTACGGAAGACGCAGAGCGCGCCAATGCGACGGCACGCATGTTGTTCGATATGTATGCCGGTGTACTGACACGGACGGGTTTGGCCAAGTATGCCGACGGTGTCTTGACCAGCGCGATTCGTTATAAAGACCAGCAGGCCGTGGTTAATGGTACAACCTATACCATTCCTGAGTTCCTCGAGCGGCTTTCACTGCCGGACCTCTGATATAAACAACCCTGTCACCAAGGGGGCGTCTGATTCAGCGCCCCTTGGTTTTTCGTAATCCTGGAAGGGTTCAGCCGGGGAATTTGTCATATTTCCCCGGTACGATCCGTTCTGGCTGTCGTGCGGAGCTTTGCCATGTTTTTTGGTAATAACACTGTGCTGGTAATTTTTATCATCGGCGTTTTGCTGTTGATCATTGGCGTGGGTTTCCGGGATCGCAACCCGGGTATGGTTTTACTGGGTATCGGCCTGCTGGCCACCCTGTATGCGGTGGTGAAAAAAGCCATCGAATTATTTTCTTCTTGATGAGGTAGTTATGACACAACGTCGCACAGCATTGGTAACGGGTGGTTTGGGAAGTTTGGGAGAGGCAACCGCGAAAGCGTTGCACGATGCCGGCCATAACGTGCTGGTTACCTATTTTCCCGGTCACGAAGACCCGCAATCCTGGTTGTCGCGTACGGCGTCCGAGGGGTATGCCTTCAAGGCGTATCCGGTTGACGTTGCCGATTTTGATTCATGTCAGCAGTGTGCTGAACAGGTGTTTGCCGATGGTCACCAGGTGGATATTCTGGTGAACAACGCCGGTATTACGCGTGATGCGTCATTGGCCAAACTGGATAAAGACAATTGGGATGCCGTCTTGCGCACCAATCTTGATTCCGTCTTCAACATGACCAAATCGTTCTATGGCCCGATGGTGCAACGTGGATGGGGGCGCATCATCAGCATCTCGTCAGTCAATGGCAGCAAGGGTGCGTTTGGTCAAACCAACTATTCGGCGGCCAAAGCCGGTATCTACGGCTTTACCAAGGCACTGGCCCTGGAAACGGCTCGTAAAGGCGTGACCGTCAACTCGGTGTCACCGGGCTACCTGGATACTCCGATGGTTCGGCTTGTTCCCGAAGATGTGCTCAAGAACCAGGTAATTCCTCAAATTCCCATGGGGCGTCTGGGGCAGCCGTCCGAAATCGCCGCCTTGGTCACCTTTATCGCCAGTGAGGCTGCCGGCTTCATGACCGGTGAAAACGTCGCCATGAACGGCGGCCAGCACATGTATTGATCGGGGAAAACATGTCTAAATCTGTTCGATACGATACCTTCATTCAGCAGGCCCAGGAAAGCGGGCGGCGTATTTGTGCGGTTGCGCATCCGTGTGATGAAACATCGCTTGGGGCAGCCATCGAGGCCGGCGAGCTGGGGTTGTTCGTGCCATTGCTGGTTGGTCCTGCCCAGCGTATTCATGATCTGGCCCGCCAGCATGGCTTCAAGCTTGATGGCCTTGAAATTATTGATACCCCGCACAGCCATGCGTCGGCCGAGCTGGCTGTCGAGGCGGTCCAGTCAGGGCGGGCCACGTTGCTCATGAAGGGCAGCTTGCATACCGATGAGTTGCTGCACGCGGTTCTGGCGCACAAGGGTGGGCTACGCACCGGGCGTCGTTTGAGTCATGTGTTCATCATGGACGTGCCGAACCATGATGACCTGCTGTTTATTACCGACGCCGCCATCAATATTTTGCCCGACCTTGAAACCAAGGCCGATATCGTGCGCAACGCCATCGACATCCACCACGCCCTGGGTCTGGGTACGCCGCGCGTGGCGATATTGTCGGCAGTTGAGCAAATTACGGCCAAGATACCCAGTACGCTGGATGCCGCGGCACTGTGCAAGATGGCTGATCGTGGCCAGATACAAGGGGGTGCTCGACGGTCCTCTGGCGCTTGATAATGCCATCAGCCCGGAAGCTGCGGCCATGAAAGGCATTGTTTCACCCGTTGCCGGTCATGCGCAGATTCTTGTTGTTCCCGATCTGGAAGCCGGCAATATGCTGGCCAAAAACCTGTCATTTCTGGCGGGAGCCAGTGCTGCAGGCGTGGTCATGGGGGCTAAAGTACCCATCATCCTTACCAGTCGCGCCGATTCAGCCGAAACCCGATTGGCGTCTTGCGCGGTGGGTGTTCTGGTGGCTCGCTGGCGGGAAGAGCTTTTGGTGAAGGGGGCGGCATGACCCCGTTGTTGCTGGTTATCAATGCGGGTAGCTCAAGCTTGAAGTTCCAGGTGTTCGAGCAAGACAGCCCTCGCACGATTGCCAAAGTCATGGGGGGCAGATTTCGGGCATTGGCACCGAACGTCCCCATTTCAAAGTTACTGACGATCAGCAGATCCAGCGCGTCAATCGAGCGCTGGATCCCGATCAGGTGCCTGATCCTCCATCGGCTCAGGCCATTTTGCTGAATTGGCTTGACGAGCAACTGCCGGCAAAGCCGGTTGCCGTGGGGCATCGCATTGTGCATGGCGGGCCGAATTTCTCGGGCAGTGTAGTACTGACGGACGAAATCATTGCGCAACTCGAGGCCCTGGTGCCGCTGGCACCTCTGCACCAGCCCCATAATTTGTCGCCAGTGCGCGGCATTGCCCGCCAATGGCCGGGCGTCCCGCAGGTGGCGTGCTTTGATACGGCGTTTCATCGGCACCACTCACCTGTCTTTGAACGTTTTGCGCTGCCAGAACGCTTTTACGATCAGGGCGTGCGCCGTTACGGCTTTCACGGGTTGTCCTATCACTACATCGCCGATACGCTGAAACGCTATTACCCCGATCACGCCCTGGGCCGGGTGGTGGTTGCGCACCTGGGGTCGGGTGCGTCGGCGTGCGGTCTGCTGAACGGGGTCAGTATCGAGTCCACCATGGGGTTCACTGCCCTTGACGGTTTGCCCATGGGAACCCGGCCGGGCCGTCTGGATGCCGGCGTGGTGCTCTGGTTTCTCGAGCAGGGGCTGTCGCACGATGAGATCCAGCGCATTCTCTACAAAGAGTCGGGTCTTAAAGGTATTTCAGGGCTTAGTGGTGATGTGCGAGACCTGTTGCAAAGTGATTTGCCGCAGGCCCGTCTTGCGCTTGATTATTTCGCTTATCGCACGGCTGAAAGCATTGCGGGGTTGTGTGTGGCCCTGAAAGGGATCGACACCCTGGTGTTTACCGCAGGCATTGGTGAAAACTGCCCCGAAGTTCGCGCCGCCGTCTGCGAGCATCTGGCCTGGATGGGTATTCAGCTTGACTCCGGGCAAAATGCGCGCAATGCCTCGGTAGTGTCTGCCCCGGAAAGTGCTGCTACGGTACTGGTGATACCCACCAATGAAGAGCTTGTGATTGCCGTTGAAACTATCAAGAAAATCCATACCGGGTCCTGATGCTGTCAAATTCGTGACATGGTTTTTGATTGCACGGGTATTCTCGGAAGCCCTCATTGCCTTGTTGCGATTTTCTTCTGTATCTTGCTGTAGATGGCTTGCATCTCTGTTCCGCGCATGCCGGCGACTGTTGCCGTCACACCACGGGTTCTGGCCAACCAGGGGTGTGGCTTACTGTCGCGGGGCGTTGTGGTCATGGGTGCGGGTTGGAGAAAAGGTTGGGGCACTCTTTGGGCGGGCGTCAATCGTTCCGAAAGGATCCGCACGGATCCTTTCCGGGTTCTGCCGTATTGAATTAACGACGCTCCATGACCATGAATGTTTATGTCTCAAAGTAATTCAACCGATCCTGCTGCATTTTCTACCCTGGAAAAGGGGCACGTCGCCGTAGTCATTGCGGCATTTCTGGCCATTTTTTTGTCGATGTGTCCACCAGCCTGGGTTTGGCGGCCGGCGCCTTGTACGCGCCGGTCGTGCTGTATTCGTCGTTGCTTCAACGTCCCCAGTTCACGACATGGCTCGGGGCACTGGCACTGCTGGCCATTGGTATCGGGTTTATCCTCTCTGATCCGGCACCGGGCGGCTTCCCCATCCTGTATGTCTGGATCAACCGGCTGGTTTCTGCGGCGGTGGTTGGCATTACCACCTGGCTGGTCATTGACCGGACTCAGGCTGCATTGCAGTTGCAGGCCGGCAACCAGCGTTTGCGGCTGATCAGTCGTGAGCTGACCGAGCAGCAACAGTTGCTCGAAGCGGCCAGTGCGGTGGGTGGCCTGGGTGGTTGGTCGTTTGACCTGGTATCAGGGCAGGTAGCCTGGTCTGATGACGTTGCTGAAATGCATGGCGCACCCCTTGGATATTCCCCCGAAAGCATTGATGACGCCTTGGATTTCTTTGTTGAAGGTGACCGCACTTACGTCAAAACAGCATTTCATACGGCGCGTGTCGAGGGCCGACCCGTCGAGGTTGATGCCCAGATCAATACCCTGGACGGGCGTCGTGTGTGGGTCAGGGCCGTGGGCAAGCCGGTGCTTAATGCTGACGGGCGCGTCATTCGCATTGAGGGGGCCTTGCAAGATATTACAGCCCGAAAAATGGCAGATCAGGTGGTGCGGGTTAGTTTGCAACGTTTCCAGCAGCTGGCAGAATCCATGCCCATTATTGTCTGGACGGCAACCCCTGATGGGCGCGTCGATTATGTGACCCCCTGTTCTTCGATTATGCGGGCATACCCGGGCGCTCAATGGGTGTTGATCAATGGATCAATTTTGTCCATACCGACGATAAAGAAAGGGTGATGGCAGTTTGGTCCCGCTGCCTGGCGTCGGGCGAGCGGTATGAGGTTGAGTTGCGCCTGCGTCGGGGGATGGCATTTATCGCTGGCATCTGGCCCGTGCGCAGCAGGTCAATGAGGCCTCTGGAACCAAATGGTTTGGTTCATTGACCGATGTGCACGACCAGAAAGAATCATTGCAAAACATTTCGCGTTTGGCCGAACGCCTTACCGCCACACTCGAGCGTATCACTGATGCGTTTTACACCCTTGATGCCAACTGGAACTTCACTTACCTCAATCGCCAGGCTGAACGCCTGCTGCGACGCCAGCGCGACGATCTGTTGGGCAAATGCGTCTGGGTCGAATTTGCCCCGACATTGGGCACCTTGATTGAAACCGAATACCGTCGGGCCATGGCCGAACAGCAGTCGGTGGTGTTCGAGCAGTTCTATGCGCCGCTTGAGGTCTGGTTCGAGGTTC
The DNA here is from genome assembly GCF_030344915.1 of Neopusillimonas aromaticivorans. Lineage (GTDB taxonomy): Bacteria > Pseudomonadota > Gammaproteobacteria > Burkholderiales > Burkholderiaceae_B > Neopusillimonas > Neopusillimonas aromaticivorans. The sequence goes on from NZ_CP128233.1 coordinate 2,542,281, forward strand.
ACGCCTACCCATCTCCCGAAGGGCTCACGGTCTTTTTTCAGGACATTTCAGCCCGTCGGGCCGCACAAGCGCAGGTTCGGCTGTTGCAGCTGGCCATTTCACGCCTGACCGATATCGTCATCATTACGGAAGCCGAGCCCTTGTCCGAACCTGGACCGCGCATTGTTTTTGTCAATGATGCGTTCGTGACCCGGCTGGGGTATGCGCGTGACGAAGTGATCGGTCGCAGTCCCCGATTCCTGCAGGGCCCGGGTACCCAGCGGCGTGAGCTTGACCGGGTTCGTGCCGCTTTGGTAAAGCGCGAACCCGTGCGTGTCGAGCTGCTCAATTACACCAAGGCGGGCGATGAAATCTGGTTTGAAGTTGATATTGTTCCGGTGGTCGACGATACCGGTTGCTGTACGCATTTTGTAGCGGTAGAGCGTGACATCAATGCGCGCAAGTTGCTGGAAGCGCGTTTGCGCCAGATTCAGCGCATGGACGCCATTGGTCAGTTGACCAGTGGCGTGGCGCATGATTTCAATAACCTGCTTACGGTGATCCTTGGCAATGCCGAGGTTCTCGCCGAGTCACTGCAGTCTCAGCCGGCGCTGCTGGCACCTGCCCGCAGCATTGCCAATGCCGGGCAGCAAGGGGCCGAGTTAACGCGGCGGCTGCTGGCCTTTGCACGTCAGCAGCCGCTGGACCCGCAGCCGGTCAATGCCAATCAGGTGATTGACGGCATGCGGCCATTGCTGGGCCGTGCCTTGGGTGAGCACGTTACCTTGCGCATCAAGGCTGCCGATGGGTTGTGGCACGCGATGGCCGATGTTTTCCAGCTTGAAGATGCTATTTTGAATCTTGCGCTCAATGCACGCGATGCCATGCCCGATGGCGGGGCACTTACCCTTGAAACAGGAAACATCTGGTTCAGCGACGAATTTGTGCGGGGTCAGCCAGATTTGTCGCCCGGCGATTACGTCATGATCGCGGTTTCTGACGAGGGGTTAGGTATTCCCGGTCATATTCGCGATCGCATTTTTGAACCGTTCTTCACCACCAAAACGGGTGGTCAGGGTACGGGTCTGGGCTTGCCGATGGTTTACGGCTTTACAAAGCAGTCGGGTGGGCATATTGACATCGACTCGACACCGGGCAAAGGGACAACCATAAAATTGTTTTTGCCCCGGGTTGTTTCTCCGGCAGACACATCATTGCCAAATAAATAGAACAAGGGGTAATTTCTGTGGCACAGCGGCGTTTGCTGATTCTTGATGACGACCCGGGCGTAGGCCAGACGATAGAGCTTATCGCGCGTACGGCGGGCCTTGAGACGCGTTTCACATCATCCCCCGTGCAGTTTTTCGAATGGCTCGATCAGTGGTTGCCCGACCATATTGCCATTGACCTGGTCATGCCGGAAATGGATGGTGTCAAGGTCCTGGCTCAACTGGCACGGCGCAGCTGTCGGGCTCGCATTATCGTAACCAGCGGTGTTGACGGGCGCGTACTCGATGCCGCTGGCCGATCAGCGTCCGAACGCGGTCTTGACATCGTGGGTGTCTTGCCCAAGCCCTTTATGCCGTCAACCTTGCGGCGCATGTTTGCCCCCGAGGTACCCGGCGGGGCTTCCGGCGTTGGTGCAGGGGGCGTATCGGCCACAGAAGCGGTTGCCCCGTCGTCGTTTGCTTCGCCCGGCGTTGCAAAACGGTTTTTGGTCACACCAGCCGATATTTGCAAAGGGCTTGAAGATGACCAGTTTTACGCCCAGTATCAGCCCAAAATTTCCTGTGTGAATGGCGCTTTGGTTGGTTTCGAGGCGCTGATGCGCTGGAATCATCCCGACCATGGTCTGGTTCCTCCCGATTCGTTTATTGGTTGTGCCGAAAACTCAGGCCTCATCGACGATTTGACTCAAAAAATGTTTGATTTGTCGTTTGACTGGTTTGGACAGCATTTTGGCCAGTCCCCCATCCGCTTGTCGATCAACATCTCGGCACGCTCACGTCTTGATGACGGGTTTATTGACAATATCAGCCAGCGCTGCAAGCGTTGTGGCCTGACGCCAGGGCAACTGATCTTTGAACTGACGGAAACCAGTGCCATGGAAGACCCGGTCGCGTCGCTCGACCTGCTCACACGCATGCGCATGAAAGGCATGCATTTGTCGATTGATGATCTGGGAACCGGGTTTTCTTCGCTATTGCAATTGGTACGGTTGCCATTTTCTGAATTAAAGGTCGACAAATCGTTTGTCATGACGGCCGCCAATTCGTCAGAGTCGCGACAGGTGGTGCAAGCTATTGTTGGGCTTGGGCGCAGCACTGGGTATCCAGTCGACCGCCGAGGGTGTTGAAGACGAAGATACCTTGCGATTTTTGCGGGATATCGGCTGCAATTTTGCACAAGGCTTTCATATTGCCCGGCCGCTCAGTGCTGAAGACGCAGCACAGTGGTCCAGTAAGGGCGTGTATTGATTGCACGCCCTTTTGCTTCAGGCGTGAATTGGCTCGACGGTGAGCTTTACGCCAGCAGCACGCGCCAGCTTCAATACAGTGTCGTAACGTGGTTTGGCGCCAGGGGCCAGGGCTTTGTAGAGACTTTCCCGCCCTACGCCGGCATCCTTTGCCATTTTGGTCATGCCACGAGCCTTGGCAACGTCAGCAAGTGCTGCCAAAAATAGCGATGGATCATCCTCTTCCAGGGCGGCTGAGAGGTATTCGGCAATAGCTTCTTCGCTGTCGAGATATTCGGCGGCGTCGAAGGGGGCGATTTTGATGGTGCTCATGGCTGTTCCTCTTGAATTTGCTTCCACATGGCAACTGCTGTTTCGATGTCACGCTTTTGTGAGGACTTATTGCCCCCCGTGAGTAGCAAGTAAACCGTGCGGCCCTCTCGGGCGTAGTAGACCCGATAGCCTGGCCCGAAGTGAATGCGCATTTCCCAGACCCCATCACTGATGGGTTTTACATCACCGAAGTTCCCCTGACTGGCTTGTTGGGAACGGATGATGATCTTTGCTCTGGCTCGCAGATCCTTTAGGCCTGCCAGCCAACTGGAAAACGCTTAAGTGCGGTTGATTGTGTACATTCAGGGATAGTATCCGAATGGATACGTGGGGGTCAAGAATTGCAACCCTATGAGGTGGCTGTCTTTGTTGGTATAGTCACCTGTATCTAATTGATACAGTAGCAAGCATGGGAACGATAAAAATTCATGCTGGTGATTGTCCTGCAGGGAAAGCGTCATCGCACTTTTCTGCCATTGTTTTCCCGTGGAAGCCTAGCCCGGAAATTTCACCAAAAGGAATCGGCGCATACCTTTAAGCCCGCATAAAATCGAGGTGCGAAACAAGATTTTGGGAAGGTAGCGCCGATGCCAAATCGTACCACTGAAGAGCTGAACTTTGGGCGCCTTGGACGCCGTCATTTGCAGGCCAATTTCCAGGGTGGAGACCTCAGTTCCGATGGCGGGCTGATGCTGTTGCGACAGATTGATGCACGCACCGGTTTGTCGCGTCTGGCCGCCAAGGCCCTGACCGATCGGCGTGCCGGGGGTCGGATTCGCCACCGCCTGCGCGATCTCATCGCCCAGCGCCTGTATGGCCTGTGCTGCGGCTACGAAGACCTGAACGATCACGACACGCTGCGCTCGGACCTGTTGATGCAAACGGCCGTCGGGCGCGATCAGACACTGGCCAGCTCGCCCACACTCAGTCGGCTCGAGACCGGTGCCAGCCGCGCCGATGCCTGGGCGCTGCATCAGGTTCTGGTCGAGCACTTCATTGCCAGCTTTGCCAGCCCACCCCAAGAGTTGATTCTGGATGTCGACGCCTCGGATATCCCGTTACATGGTGAACAGGAACTCAAACAGTTCCATGCCTATTACGACCACCACTGCTACCTGCCGCTGTACGTGTTCTGCGGCCAGTCGATGCTGGCCTGCCTGCTGCGACCCAGCCGCATTGATGGTGCCCGGCATGCGTCGGCCGTGCTGCGGCTGCTGGTGACGCGGCTGCGTCAAGTCTGGCCGCAGGTGAAGATCATCATCCGGGGCGACTCCGGGTTCTGTCGTCAGCGGCTGCTGCGCTGGTGCGAACGGGCCAATGTGCAGTACATCATCGGCCTGGCTCGCAACACCCGCCTTCAGGCGCGTGTAAAACTGGCCGAACAGGTACTCGAGCGTGACTACCGACGCACCGGGTCCAAACAGCGCCTGGTCAGCGAATTCATCTATGCGGCCGCCTCCTGGAACCGACCGCGACGCGTACTCACCCGCTTGGAATACGGCGCCCAGGGCGTGAACCCGCGCTTCGTCGTCACCAACATTGCGGGTTCTGAGGCCGATGCGGTACAGCTGTATGACCAGCTGTATTGTGCCCGGGGTGAGGCCGAGAACCGCATCAAGGAAGCTCAGCTCGACCTGTTCGGCACCCGCGCCAGTTGCCACCGATTTGCGGCTAACCAATTCCGGCTGCTGCTGGCTGCGCTGGCCTACACCCTGATGCAGCGCCTGCGCGAATTGGCCTTGCGCGGCACAGAACTGGAACGGGCCAGCGCCGCCACCATCCGCGTGCGACTGTTCAAGATCGGGGCGGCCATCGTGCGCAATACCCGGCGCGTTCGAATCCTGTTGGCCTCACACCATCCCTTGCGCCACGTGTTCGCCCACGCGGCACACGCCATGGCCCCGTAGTTCTGAAAAAGTGCTGTCCCCGGCACGCTATAAAGCCATGGGGGTTGGGGCAATTGCGCCTGTGGCATCAAAAACACCATCCGCGCCATCATCTTGTCTTCGCTGCGAACGACTCCAGCCAGAGCGGCCAAAAAACGCTCGGATCACTTGGCTGATGAAAAGTCCGGGCTAGTGATGGCTTTTCTACCGGGGAGTGCGTTCAATTTACCGATATCGAAGCTCTTGAACCCCGAAATTTCAGCCGCCATTTCTTGGCCCCGATGGGCAGGAGGTGCAGGTATAGTCCACCCCCATGGCAATGAGCATACCCCCAAGCCTACCCCTAAAACAAGTAGCGGAATGTTGTGCAAGGTTGAACCAATAGACGTAAAAAAACCCCACGTTCATAGGGGAACCGGGGTGCTTTTTTGGTTGTTGATACAACCTTCTGCAAGTATTGGTGCCGATGAGAGGAGTCGAACCTCCGACCTTCGCATTACGAATGCGCTGCTCTACCAACTGAGCTACATCGGCATTTTCGCACGCGCAAAATTATACCGGCTTTTCACGCGCTGAAAAAGTCATCAGCCAAAGCCGCGGCGCTTGGCGATCAGTTCGCGTTCGAGCTTGCCCACATAGCGTTGCACCATATTCAGCGTGGGCCCCGACGGGCGTACAAACGAACAACCCAGGCGCACACGTGTTTTGCCGCTGGGAAGTTCCTGGGTGGATGCGTGTTGTATACGCAGCGTTACGGTAATTACGCCGACGTCGGGCAAGTTGATTTCACAATTGTTGTACAAGGCACCCATCGAGATATCGGGCAGTTGGTTGTCATCGTATACACCAATACCCCCGCCACTGATATCGCCCAAGGGTAATGTAACCACTTTTGCCCGGTTGTTTTCCTGGACCGGAACCTTGCACAGCACGGGGTTGGTAATCGGCGTGTTGATGCGGTAAAAATCACGCCGTTGAAGATAGCTGAGCGCTTGTGGCAGCGGCGCACACAGCGCCGGTTTACCTTCAAAATCACAGGGGCTGACCTGCCCGCACGAGAATCGCACATGGATTTTGTCGAGTGAGGCTTCGACCAGGATGCGGCTGGCGGTTTGTACCCGCTTGTTGGTGGCGCTGTCTGCAGAAATGTCGAAAATCAGCAGGTTTTGTTCGGCGTTGACGTCAAGTACCGTACTGATCATGGCCGTAACGCTGTTGGGTACATGAACGTGCAAAAGCGAGCGCTGGCGCTGTACGTTGCGCAGCACGGACTGAATCTCGAGCGGCGCGGTCAGCGTGTGCGGGTCGTTGGCGTCAACGCTGTGAGACGTCGACGGTTCTGTTGTGCTGGAAAATACCATGGTCGTTGTCAGAATAGATGCGGAAAAAACCGCTAAAACGTGTAATTGGGGGCACTAACCATTGCTTTGGTTGCGCGCTGGCCCCATGCAGTATGGGGAGCCATGACACAAAACTATTGTGATTATCGTGTCGGATTGTGACATTGTACCTGTCAGAGCGTTGGGTAGAAACAGCGCCTAGTTAATGGTTTGCCTGGGGTTTGCTGGGCTTTGATGGCAGCAGGGAACAGTGACCAGACCGCCATGAACAGCGCTGCCAGCAGTGGCCCGATGACGAATCCGTTCAGGCCGAACGTGGCCAGCCCACCAATGGTGGATATCAGTACGACATAGTCGGGCATTTTGGTGTCTTTGCCAACCAAAAGAGGGCGCAGGACATTGTCAACCAGCCCGATGACCAGCACGCCAAACAGGATGAGGATACTGCCATCCCAGTAATTGCCGGTGACCATGAAATAAACCGCAACCGGTGCCCATATCAGCGCTGAGCCCACTGCAGGCAATAGTGACAGGAAGGCCATGATGACGCCCCAAAGCAGCGCGCCCTCGATGCCGAGAACCCAAAAATGAAACCGCCCAGTGCCCCCTGCGTTGCTGCGACGACAAGGTTACCCTTGACGGTCGCACGGACGACGGTAATGAATTTCTGGATCAATAAATGTTTGTGGTCGTCACCCAAGGGGATGACCAGATTGATGGTTTTCGCCAGGGCGGCACCATCACGCAGCAGGAAAAACAGCAAATACAGCATGATGGCCATGCTGACCAGAAAACCCGCTGTATTTTGACCGATATTGACGGCCTGGCTGGCCAGAAACTTGCTGCCCTCGAGTGCTCCTGCCGAAAGTTTTTCCTGGATGCTGAAAATGTCGGCAATACCCAGTTCTTCAACCAGACGGTGCAACGATTCGGGCAAGGCATTGATGATACGTTCGTAGTACAAGCCGAGATTCAGTTGGCCACTTTCGATGCGCCTGTAGATCATTGCGCCTTCGCGAATCAAGGCACTGGTCAATGCAATAAGCGGAAAAATGACGACCAGCAGGCACAGTGCCAGTGTGGACAATGCCGCAGTGTTGGGGTGGCGCGGCATGATCGCCAGAATGCGCCGGTGCAGGGGGTAAAGCTGATGGCGAAGACAAAGCCCCAGAACAATGCACTGTAATATGGCAGCAGCAGCCAGCCGAATGCCACTGATACGATAATCAGCAGGGTAATGAAGCTTCGGTAGTAAATTCCAGAACTGGTCATGCAGGCTCCGCGATTCACATAAAATCCGGTAGAAATCAGACAAGCATCATACCCTCAAACCATCGTCAGCAACCCTTTTGTTTCAGCCGTTTTATGACCTCCACTGTATTTTCAGCCCCCTTTTTCCAGATGCCGGTTCGCGTGCCTCGGCCCAGCGGTTTTTGTTTGTTTATCTGGCGGGTATGGTGCTGCTCTGGACGGTATTGTGTGCCGTCAGCCATAAAGCCCCCGATCTGGATGGCATGGAAGAACTGGTCTGGGCCTCCAGTCTCGAGTGGGGCTATTCCAAGCACCCGCCTTTGCCGTCCTGGTTCATGTGGGGGTTGGTCGAGTTGTTCGGCAGACCGCTTTGGCTAACGTTTTTTGCCGGCCAGATAGTCTCGGCCCTGGCCTTGTGGTTTGTGTTCCTGCTGGGGTGTGAGTTCACGACGCCGCGTCGCGCCTTGATTGCGACGCTGATGGTCTCGGTGATTTTGTACTTTTCATTGCGAGGCACAATTTATAACCATAATACAGCGCAGCTGTGGTCAGTGGCAGCGTCGACCTGGTTGCTGTTTCGTGCCTTGCGTGACGGCCGCAGGCTTGACTGGGTATGGCTTGGGATGGTTGCCGGGTTGGCCATGTTGACCAAGTACAGTGCCCTCGTCCAGTTTGCGGCTTTTTTCGTTTTCATGCTGGTGCATGGCTATTTGCGCCGACCTGAGGTCTGGAAGGGCATCGCACTGGCGGCCCTGGTATTTGCCCTGGTTTTTTGCCGCATTTGATCTGGCTGGTCAGCAATGACTTTGCCCCTTGCGTTATGCCGATCGTTCGATGGAAACGGACGCAACGTATGTGCAGATCGTCCTCGGGGCCGTTGACTTTGCACTTGACCAGCTGGCACGTATCAGCCCGATGCTGGTGTTGTGGATTGCCCTGTGGTGGTGGCAGCGTCGCGATGCTGCTCCCACGTTGCACACCATGACCACGCAAACGTATGCGCAGGCAATCGGCCCTCAGGCGCGTGCCTTTCTGTGGTGGATAGGGCTTGGGCCGCTGGTTGTGACGCTGTTGATCGCGGTGGTACTGGCAACCCAGCTGGTTTCTGCCTGGGGTACGACGTTTTTCATTCTTTTCGGGTTTTATTCGTTCTGGTTCCTGAAAGGCAGTGATCAGGTTTGGTTGCAGCGCACAGCGGTATTGGCTATTGCATTACAGGTACTGATGGCGGTTGGTTATGCCGTGGCACGTGGCCCTTTAGCTTACGAGGCGGGGCGCATGACGCGTTCAACCTTTCCCGGCCCCGAGCTGGCGACGAAAGTGCAGGAAATCTGGTCTTCACATGTGCCTGATCAGCCTCTGTTGCTGGTGGCATCCGATACGTGGTTTGGTGGCAATATTGCCACCAATATTTCCGAGCAAACCCAGGTCTTTATTAGTGCAGACTATTTTCAGTCACCATGGCTTGACCCTGAGACCGCGCTCGATTGTGGCGTCATGGTTTTGTACAGTCCCGACAGTCGGGGTTATTGGTCGGCAGAGCTGATGGCACTGTATGAACGCATGCCGATCAAGGGTCAATTCACCCAGCAGTGGTCGTCTGACACGAGTCCGGTTTTTACGGTACAATACGGCGCGTTGCCACCAACAGACGCTTGCAAGGCAGTAGCCAGGTAAGCAAAGCAGGTGTGCGGTGTGTGCTAATACGCACACCATCTGCAAAAAGTTTGCAGCAGCAACAAAAAAGTTAAGACATAACTTGCGCAGTAAAAAATAAATGTGTTATAGTTATGTTCTTTCAATTCCCCGATAGCTCAGTCGGTAGAGCGACGGACTGTTAATCCGCAGGTCACTGGTTCGAACCCAGTTCGGGGAGCCAAGAATTCAAAGCTCGAAGTGCTTTATAAATAACGCCTCTTAATCGAGGCGTTATTTTTTTCCGTCACAACCATGCATTTTTCTGCATTTGATAGTGCAAGTGATAGCGATAATATGGCTCAGCGCTATCGCTCACAAAGCTGCAATCAGCTCGGCATAGCCATCCACCCAAAGCTTCGTTGAATGGGGATCATCCGGGCCGCCGGGGTTTGCCGCTGCTTTGCGCGCAGACCAATCGATTCGTAGGTGGATGCCGGAACATCCTGGTTTCCCGGGGTATCAAACCCACCCCTGCCGCCACAGCGTCTCGTCGCGCAGCTCGCGCCAGTCAATGATCTTGCTTTTCCCGGAATACACGGCTTCTATTTCGACCCCCTGAATGGGGGATTCAGGCGGTTCGGGTTGAATGACCTTGGTGACAAGAAAGTGCTTGTTCTTTGCGACCGGCTTGATTGCCGTCCATTTGCTTTTCAGCAATTTTTTTGGGTGCAGCGGGTTCAAAAACATACTCCTTCACAATAAACTGCATAATTAAAAACCAATGTGCATGGGGCGTATGACCGAAACTGACTCGCAGTCGCTGCAAGCGAGCGCAATTGATCCGCAGTTATTGCAGGCCTATCTTGCCACTGAATATACCGTGCTGGGCCAGCGGCCCTTCAGGCTGTGCATCGACACGTTCAGCCCCGAACTGTTGGCTCTCTATCATACCCACGGTGTGCGCTGCGCGGCATTCATATCGACAAGTAACCCGTTCAGCCAGCGTTTTGATGACGCGGAAAATGAAAGGCGTCAACAAGCGTTTGAGCAAAATGCGTTCTTGTGGGCAGGGGGTGATGCGGTCGTGCGCCTGGTTTTGGTCAGGTAAATATTGAAATACAATGAAACGCTACGGTAACAAACACAAGCATAATAAAAGGCCAGTATGACAAAAGAACTTACTCCTTCCCATCATTTTGAAGTTGCGCTTGGCGCGGCTGAATCCGATCCGGTTCTTGACAAGAAAGCGGCTAAAGAGCAAATAGCCGATTTGCGTGTCACTTTGCTCAAGGCACAGTATGCGTTGCTCAAGCAGGCGCATCAGTCCGTACTCATTGTGATTGCCGGTCTTGATGGGGTGGGTAAGGGTGGTTGCATCAATATGCTGAATGAATGGATGGATCCGCGTCACATCATTACGCTGGCGTACGGCCCTCCCGGGCCTGAGCTCCAGGGGTGCCTCCGTTATGGCGTTATTGGCGTCACCTGCCGGCTAAAGGGTCTACCGGTGTTGTGTTCGGGTCGTGGTATCGCGATCTTTTCGAAGAGCTGGCACAGAAAACACCCGATGAAGGCCGGGTCAGGGCCTTGGCACAGGAAGTGCGCGAATTCGAGTCCGTCCTGACGCATAACGGCGTGCAAGTGGTCAAGTTGTGGTTCCATATGTCCAAAAAAGGCCAGGAAGAGCGCGTAGATGCCTTGCTGGCGAACCCTGACACATCCTGGCAAGTCAATCCGCTTGATCTCGAAGTCCGCAAGAAATTTGATCGGGCCCGTGCTATCGGGGCCTTGGCCATGACCCTTACGCATGATAAATACTCGCCCTGGGTGGTCATCCCGTCGGCTGACGACAATACACGTCATATTTGTACGGGTCAGGCTGTGCTGTCGACGCTGCGACGTCACCCACGGCCACCCGTGATCCCGTCGCTGGTGGCCGACGATACCCCGTTTCTGCCCGAAGGCGCAGTGCTGACCAATCCTGATGCCATTGCAAACAATGGTCGGGTGTTGTCACTCGACGCCATCGACTACACCGCCAAGCTGAAAAAGGGGACTATGAACCCTTGTTGACCCAATTGCAGGCACGGTTGGCCCGTTTGGTGCGAGACCCGCGCTTTGCCAATTTTCCGTTAATTCTGGTGTTTGAAGGCCAGGATGCGGCAGGCAAGGGGGACGATCCGACGCATTACCCACGCAATTGATGCGCGTCAGTACCGGGCCATCCCTATTGCAGCACCTACCGACGAAGAGCTTGCGCGTCCGTATTTGTGGCGCTTCTGGCGCAAGTTGCCGCCGAAGGGGCGAGTCGGTATTTTTGACCGTTCCTGGTATGGACGTGTTCTGGTTGAGCGTGTTGAAGGGTTTGCCACCGAAGCCGAGTGGAGTCGGGCTTACACTGAAATCAATCAATTTGAGCATCAACTGGTTGACCATGGTGCCATCGTCCTGAAGTTCTGGTTGGCCATCACCAAAGACGAACAGCTCGAACGGTTTGAAGCGCGCAAGCGTTCACCGTTCAAGAACTTCAAAATTACCGACGAAGACTGGCGTAACCGTAAACGTTGGGACGACTACGTTCAAGCTGCCAATGACCTGTTTCGGGAAACCAGCACCGAACGGTGCCCCTGGCATCTGGTTTCATCCAACGATAAAAACCATGCGCGCATCGAGGTGTTGCGTACAGTTGTTGAGGCGATGGAAAAAGGGCTTGCCCGGTATAAAAAGGATAATCGTGCGCATTAAGTCAGTTTTGTTCGCGCTATTTGCCACCGTACTGCTTTGGTTCGGTTCCTCCGGGGTTGTGCTGGCCGACATTCCTCCTCCACGTCTTGACGGTCCTACTACGGTGCGGGCTTACCTGTACCTTGAGGATGTCAACGACATTCGTCTGGATACCGGCACCTTCGATGCTACGGCACAGCTGGTGCTCAAATGGAAAGATGAGCGTCTGGCGTTCAGTTCTCCTGACGACACACCCCGTTCATGGATGGGTGTGCGTGCCGAGCGTCACCTCGAGAAAATCTGGCATCCGGTGCTGGATATCAGTGGTGAAAAAGGGTTGTCGTCGGCGGTCGTCTATGCACTGACGGTACACCCTGATGGTACTGTGGTGACACGGCAAAAATTCACGACGCGGCCCAGATTCATTGGCGAATTGATCTGGTTTCCGTTTGGCCGTCTGATGCTCGATCTGAATATATCGAGCATGGCGGTTGATGCGCGGCATATGCAATTCGAACTGGGGCAGCTCGCGCCTTCAGACAGTATGGAGAGCCTAGACACGGTGCTGCATGGCAACTGGCATCCCGTGCGCATGGCCTGGGTAACCCGCACGGTTGAATATCCAGATCTGCCTGGTAAGGCCTTTCCACAAATCAGCCTGCAAATCGAGGTTGTGCATGACTTTATCGACGGCGTTCATAAAGTGTTGTTGCCGTTGCTGATCATCGCTCTGGCGTCGTGGGGGTTGATGTGGGTGAACTTCACGGTACAACCCGCGTTTTCGTCGCCACGCATAGCAGGGATCATTACGCTGATTCTGACGTCAATTGCATTGAAATTTGTCTTGAACCGCGAGTTGCCTGTAGTGCATTACCTGACATTTTCCGATGTGTTATTCAACACGACCATCATGATGTTAAGTTTTGGCATGTTGGCGTCATGTGTCGTGGCCAGCCTGTTCACCGATTTTTCGGTGCCACGCGCCCAATGGCTGCACCGCTGGTTGCGGGGTATTTACCCTGTGCTGTATGTCGTGGTTCTGGTGGTGTCGTGTGTGCTGTTTCTGGCCTGAGTCTTTCATCAGCCCACCAGCCCCTTCCCATCAGGCCATTGACCTTTCGCCCTCAGGCCGCTGACCCTCTCCCGGCAGGGCACCGGTCAGGAATAACGTCTTGACCGGCTTTGAATGACGGACGCTGTCAGGTGGCTTACGCCAACCACGACCAGGCGTTGCGGGTCAGTGCGACCCCGACGATGTAAAAGAAAATGACAACAGCAGCCAGCGCGGCAATGCCCCGGGTAGTGGGTGTTTTTCCACGCTTGATGGCGACTGTGCCCACGACGATGTACAGCACCAGCGCCACAAGCTTGGCCCAGATCCAGCCTTGGTTGAAGCCGATGGTATAGGCCATGGCCAGACCGCAGGCCAGTAAAATCGTGTCGATCACATGGGGTGCAATGCGTACGGCTTTCTTTTGAAGGACGGCAGATTCAATCACTGACCAGTAAGCCCTGATAATGAAAAAAGCAGGCTCAATGCGGCGGCCGTCGTGTGCAGGTGTTTGAGTGCGATATAAGACATGGTAAATGCGGTTCCCGGAATCAGTCGTTGCTGATTTTCCAGGCGCCTTTCCCTTCAAGATTAAGTTGGACGGGGTGGTGTCTGACCAGTGTGCTTCGGTGCCCTACACTGACCAGAAGGGTATCGGGCAAGCGCTGCTTGATGAGACGATACATGGCGTCTTCAAGCCCTTCGTCCATCGCCGAGGTGGCTTCGTCCAGGAATGCAACGGCGGGGCGTGCGAGCAAGATACGGCCAAATGCAAGCCGTTGTTGTTCGCCCAGTGACAAAATCCGGCTCCAGTCGGCCACTTCATCCAGTCGGCTGCTCAGATGACCCAATTGTACGAGGTCCAGCACTTCGTGTGCGCGTTGATCTGAAAAGGTGGGTTGTGAAGGCGTGGCAATCGTGGGGTGAAGGGGGCCGAAAGTCAGAACCTGGTCAAGATTCTTCGGCGCGTCCTCGACATTGGCCGAGGCGACCGCGCCGAGTGTTTCCGCGTCAGCGACGGGCGTCGTACCGTCGGCCGGCGAGGTGGGCTCGGGGTAGTGCAAGGCCTCGCGCAAGGTGCCCAAAGGTAAATACGGCTTTTGTGCCAGAAACAGCATGGCAGCATCCGGACGCCGGATGGTGCCGTTACACCAGGGCCAGAGTCCGGCAATGGCCCGCAGCAGGGTGGTTTTCCCGGATCCTGATGGGCCGCGAATCAGCAGGGCCTGGCCAGGAGACACGTCAAGCGACAGGTCGGTGATCAGTGTCACGCCGGCGGGTGTGCTGACAGACAGTTTTTCAAGACTCAGGTGGCGGCCGTCAGGACGAATGTCGGGGTGGGGCAATCGGGCCGCTTGATCAATGGCCGTACAAAACCCGGTTAAACGGTCGAGTGTGGCCCGGTAAGCGGCAAAATTGTCGTATGCATTGCGAAAAAATGACAGGTTTTCTTGCAGCCGGCCAAAGGCCTGGGCGGTTTGCATCAAGTCACCCAGGCTGATCTGTTTTGAAAAGAAACGCTGGGCCTGGATGATGAACGGGAACACGACGGCCGCTTGGGTCACGGTAAAGTTGAACCCCAGGAATTTCAGTGATCGGTACACAATGGCCCATGCATTGCTGATGACCTGGGCAAACCGGTGGCGTAGCAGGGCGGCTTCTACTTTTTCGCCCGCATAAAACGCGATGCTTTCGGCATATTCGCGTAGCCGTACCAGTGCGTAACGGTAGTCAGCGTTAAAGCGTTCATTCAGAAAGTTAAGCAAAATCAGCGGGCGGCCAATTTTTATGGCAAATACCGTAGCGACAAGTACATAGGCAAACACCAGAAATACCATGCCGCGCGGAATTTCGGTGCCGAACAGGGCCAATGGGCCTGACAGCCCCCACAGAATCAGGGTAAAGGCTACGGTTGAGACCAGGGCATCCACAACCCCCATTGAAAGGGAGAGTGAGGATTCGGCAAAGACGGTGACGTCGTACTGGATGCGCTGGTCGGGGTTGTCGATACCTTTTTCAAGGTGTTGGGTGCCGTAATAGGCCCGTTCATCCACCCAGCGTCCAAGCAGTTGGTCGTTCAGCCATGAGCGCCAATGAATAATGAACGCCTGTTGCACGTAGTAGTCAAGCAGTGAGCGGACGACATGGACGGTGGCCAGTGCAGCGAACAGCCACATGGCCAACCAGAACCCGGCTTCGTTCAGATCCTGGAGTGCGCTGTACATGGTGTTGTACCAGTTTGAAAACAGCACCTGAAGACGTACGCCCGCCAGCGTGAGCAGCAGGATCAGGGCGACCGTCAGCAGGGGGCGCCAGCTGCGACGAGGTGAAAAATAGCCGCCGGACAGTTGCCAGAACTGTCGGCCCCATACGGTGCGGCGGGCGAGCCCCAAGCCACAACCCCGAAGCAAATCAGGGTAATTGAGTAGGCCTTGGCGATCCAGAGCCCGCTGTTGATCAGTTCTTGTGTCCAGTTCATGTCATTTTGCGGCCAGACCGGTCGGGTATGGCTTCCGGCTTGTCAATCGTTGCCGGGCACAGCGATAATGCCCGGGATATTGTTTGACCCTAAATTTGAATAAAGGTGTTCTATGCCCTTCGTTACCATTACCGCAACCCAAAGTTTTACCCATGAGCAAAAAAACGCTGGTTCAGAAAACCAGTGATGCTGTTGTTGAAACCCTGGGGTCAGCCATCACGTCGGTGCGCGTGATGTTACATGAATTGCCGGGCGGCCACTACATGGCGGCGGGACAGCTGGATTCGCCCGCAGTGAATTTTCGGGTAGACCTTATCGCGGGGCGTAGCGATCAGCAAAAAGCGGCATTGATTGCCGCGTTAAGCAAGGCAGCTCACGCGGCAACGGGTACCTCTGAAGACGACATCCGCGTATGGATGGTCGAAATCCCCAGCACTAATGTGGGTATTGCCGGGGGTAAGACTGCCGCTTCTATTGGTCGCTAGGGTTTGCCCTTGGCTCGGTAGGGCTGCAAATGCAGCCTTAACGCGCCGGTCCGGGCCGGCTGACCGCCGCCAGGGCAAAGGTGATGGCCAGTGTTGGCAACGCTGAGCCGTAACCGGGCGCCCAGTGGCCGATGCTGTGGTACAGCGCAATTCCCAGAAGCCAAAGAGCGGCAGCAGATCCGTTGATTGCCTTGCCGCCTGGGCGCTGTTCACCGGTCGCAAACCCCTGACGACCCAGAATGACGCCATACAACGGCACAAACACAGAACTGAGTGTGAGCAAAAAGGGTTCCAGCGAGTGCATGGGCAAAAGCGTGGCCAGCACAATGCTGATGACCGCCAGGGTCAGGCCCCAGCGCCGGATGTTCCAGCGCGGAAACAGGCTGTGTGTCGAGACTGAACCCGAATACAGATCGCCATAGGCATTGTCCAGTTCATCAATCATGATCAGGCCCAGGGCGATCAAGCCGCCTTGTGCCAGTAAAAGGGCGCTGACCAGACCCATGCCGGGTTCGGCAACACTGATGACAACGACGCCCAGGGCGTAACACCAGATGTTGGCGATGGTGTAGCCCAGCCATGTGCCACCCATCGCACCACGCCCCGAGCGACCATGGCGGGCATAGTCTGCCACCAGCGGCAGCCAGGATACGGGCATGGCAATGACCAGATCCATGGCCGAAAACAGGCCCATCGTGCCGTTGCCGGGTCGGCTCCAGAGCACCTCAAAACCTTGAGCCTGCAGCTTTCAAGGAACTGCCAGCTTAGCCAGATCAGCGACAGCACGACCAAAGGCAGGCCGAATCGGGCAATGAACTTGCGTACCAATGTAATCATTGAGCCGGCCAGCAGCGCCATCAGGATCGCGCCCCAGAACAGGGTAATCAACACGATACCCAGCGGACCGCTGAAATCCAGCCCGAAGGCCTGTTGACTGATCGCGGTGGTTCCTTCCCGCATAATGACCAGTTCGAATGTGGTCCAGCCCAGCAACTGCACAATATTCAGTATGACGGGTAGCCGCGCAAAGGCGCTGCCATACGTGCAGTGAATCAGCCCTGCGCTGGAGAGACCGGTTACGCAGCCGGTGCGGGCTACCCAGGCCAGCAAACCGGATCCGACAAGCGAGCCGAGCAAAATGGCGATGACGGCGTCTTGGGTGCCCACGGACGGCACCAGATAAGCGCCCACTTGCATGACCAGCAGGCCCACACCCAGGCTGAACCAGAGCGAGGCATGCTCGTGCCAGCTGAAGACGCGTTCGGCGGCTGAAACGGGGGTAAGGGCGGAATTTTTGGTGCGGTCGTGCTTGTCATGGTGTGCCAGTAGAAAGCAGGGGCGACAAGCATGCTGACCAGAGCGGGATGGAGAAACCGCGACAGGCAGGTGCCGGTTCGCTTTCCTGCGCGAGCATTATCTCAACAGGTTCAAAGGGACTATCTCAGCCGCTTGTGCGGCACCCCCAGCGATTCGGGCAGATTGTACCTGTTCCACAAAAAAGCCACTCCGTTTGCATCGGTAGTGGCATTTTCAGGTGTGCAGTCGTGCGTTTGCCGTAGACGACGAATGACGTTATGGGTCAGTCGAACTGGATGATGTTGAAACTCAGGCGATTCTGTTCATCACGACCAACGTCGTAGCCCAGGCGTTCCTTGATTTCGTTGTCGGGGTGAAACGTTAGGACGACAGGCTTGATCTGTTCGATTTCCTGTTCAGTGACGTACACCGAATTGCAGATGATGATTTCGTCCCCCTTCTGGCACGTGCGGGCAGCAGCACCATTCAGGATACAGCACCGTGAACCGCGCTCGCCATAAATGACATAGGTGCTGATGCGCGCCCCGGAGTGTTTGTTCCAGATGTCGACGAACTCCATGGGCAGGATGCCGGCCGCTTCGCAGTGGTCGGGGTCGAGCGTGATGGAACCATGATATTCAAGATCGGCGCCTGTGACACGAATGCCATGCAGTTTGCCGGCGACTACTTTTCTCACTGTGGTCTCGGGAAAATGAATTGAACAACTTGTTATTGTAGTTTTTTTAGTCGCCGCAGAGTTAATCTGTGCCATCAAACATCAATAAAGTTGATGTTTGATGAATGGAAGCCAGTTTTCCAGGTGCAATTATTATCATCTAATTATAATTTCATGGTGTTGTTCCTTATGCAGGATTGTGACCGGTTTGCGGTCTGGAGAGATCATGTTTGCGTTACTGGAAGCGTACAGGGCAGGGTTGTTGGGTCGAGTCCATTGGGCCAGGAACATCGTGGCGGGCGTTATCGTAGGTGTTGTGGCGTTGCCGCTGGCCATGGCGTTTGCGATTGCCAGCGGGGCCAAGCCAGAACAAGGCATTTACACCGCCATTGTGGCCGGGTTGTGTGTGTCGGTTTTCGGCGGTAGTCGTGTACAGATCGCCGGCCCCACCGGAGCATTCATTGTCATTCTGTCGGGCATTGTGGCAACGCATGGCATTCAAGGGCTGCAAATTGCCACCTTGATGGCCGGGGTCATTTTGCTGTTGTTGGGTCTTGCACGCCTGGGCGCGGTGATCCGGTTTATCCCGCAGCCCGTGATCGTCGGTTTCACAGCGGGTATCGGTGTCATCATTTTTGTTGGCCAATGGAAAGATTTTTTCGGCTTGCCGGTACAGCCTTCAGGACATTTTCACGAGAAGTTGCTGCAGATGCTGGGCGCGTTGCCCGACCTCAGTGTTCCGGCGACCCTCTTCGGGTTGTGTTCGCTGGCGCTTATCCTGGCTACGCCTCATGTGTCCAGGCTTTCGCGTGTTCCCGGGCCTTTGGTGGCGTTGGTCATCATGACGCTGCTCCAGTCCATGTTTCAATTCCAGGGTGTCCCGACGATCGGTAGCGTGTTTGGTGAGCTGCCTCGTGGCTTGCCCGGTTTTGAATGGCCGCAACTGACGGTATCCCGTATGGTTGAGCTGATCGGCCCCGCGTTTGCCATTGCCATGCTGGGGGCCATCGAATCACTGTTGTCGGCCGTGGTGGCTGACAGCATGTCGGGCTCGCGACATAACTCCAATCAGGAACTCATCGGCCAGGGTCTGGCCAATATGGCCGCTCCACTGTTTGGCGGTATTGCCGCTACGGGTGCGATTGCACGTACGGCGACCAATATCAAAAATGGTGGAACCAGTCCGCTGGCCGGCATTGTTCACGCAGTGACGCTGGTGCTGATCATTCTTTTTCTGGCGCCTTACGCACGTCATGTGCCATTGGCCACCCTGGCGGCCATTTTGTTTGTTGTGGCCTGGAACATGAGTGAATTGCCGCATGTGGTGCGTTTGATGCGTCGTGCACCGCGCGCTGATGTCTTTATTCTGGTGTTGACCTTTGCGCTCACTGTTTTTGCCGATCTTGTGGTTGCGGTCAATATCGGCGTCGTGGTTGCCATGCTGCATTTTCTGCGACGCATGGCCGACAGCGTCACTGTTTCGCGGCAATCGGCGGCATCCATCCAGCAAGAGCTGGCGATTGCCGCAGACGTCCTGCCGGCAGGGCTATTTGTCTATGGGGTGGAAGGGCCGCTGTTTTACGGCGCATCCGAGCACTTTGTTGACCGGTTCGATATCAAGGCTCACGGGCCCGGCGACACGGTGGTTATCCGTCTGGGCCGGGTGCCATTCATTGATGCGACCGGGTTGCAATCGCTTGAAAAGGTGGTGCGCGGCCTGGTTGGGCAAGGGGGCAGGTCATACTGACCGAGGCCAATACGCGTGTCCAGGCGAAAATACGCAAAATGGGCCTGGCCGAGGCGGGTTCGGGGGTTAGTCTGAGCCCTTCTTTTGCCCAGGCTCTTCAGCCAGATAATTGACCTGATGTTCGGCCAGATACCCGCGAATCAGTTGTCGTACAACCTGTGACGGCGTGAGGTCTTTCGAGGCGCACAGTTGTTCAAACGCTTCTTTTTTGCGGGGGTCGATCAGTACGGTAAGGCGTGCGGTTTTGTTTTCCATATTATTCTTTTGAAATATTCTGCGGTCGGCTTACGATAGCCACAGGTAACCGGTCGGGTCTTCAGGGCATGCGCCCTAGCTGCATTCAAGCCGCGTTGAAACGGCGTTGGCGGAAGTCAGAGCAACACATGTCTTCTGCTAGCGTTCGGGGCGAAACTCTTCTTCCGTCATGAAAAAGTAACGGATCGCATCGATCAGGCTGATCACCACAACCAGCGGTACGAAAAGCCAGAAGATAACCAGGTAGACGATGCCCCACCCGATCTGGCCCAGATAAAAGCGGTGGGCACCCAGCCAACCCAGAAAAATGGCCAATACAATGGCGATTTTTCGTTGACTGGCATTTTTGGCAAGCGATTCGCCGTGGTTGCGCAGAAGCCAGATACTGATAGGTATGGTCAGCACCAGCGCGAGGATGATCTTGTTGGTGTGCCGGCTGACATAGTCATGCAATGCGTAGTAGACATCCGCAAAGTTTTCCAGCACCAGTCCGGTAATTGATTCAATCCAGGAAAGTACCTCACGGCCGACGGTCTCGCCAAAACTTAAAGCGATAAGAACAACGAGAAATACAGCGATGGGTATCAGGGCTTTTTGCAGCATGGCAGTGTCATGTCAGAAAAAACTACGTCAAATAAGGCGTTCAGGCCGGTTCGCTGGGAGTTTAACGGGTTTCTGCGAGGCTGTACTGCGAGTTTGCAATGACGACGGTGCCGTGCATTTGTCTTAACGTTTGGTCAGCCGCCATAAACAGGTGATTTCCGCTGCGCGTGCCTGGTGCAGGGCATCCTGGGTGTCCCGCGTGCGGGGGTGGGTGGGCTGTGTGCAGTGTTTTTCAATGACGCGCAGGCCTCCGGCCTCGATCCAGGCTTCAAGCGCACCGGCGTCACGCAGTTGCAGTCGTTCGGCCAGATCAGACATGATCAGCCAGCCCTCACCGCCGGTGTCCAGATGCTGCCCAAGCGTGTGCAGAAAGTGCCGTGTCATCTGGCTGTCCGGGTCGTAAATGGCACTTTCAAGTGCCGAGGTCGGCCTTCCTGGCAACCAGGGCGGGTTGCAAACAATCAGTTTGAATGTCCCGGGCGGGAAAGTGTCCGCCGGAAGCAGGGTGACGCGTTCGGTAAGACCGAGACGTTCGAAGTTCTCGGCGGCACAGGCAATGGCATCCGGGTTGGTATCGGTTGCGATCACGTGTTGGATGCCTCGTTGTGCAAGCAAGGCGGCGATGACACCGGTTCCGGTTCCCAGGTCAACGGCGGCCGGGATGGGTCCTGAAGGCAGGGGTGCGGTTCGGACCAAATCCAGATACTCGCCGCGAATGGGTGAGAACACACCGTAGTGCACGCTGAGGGGCTGATTCAGCCCGTCGATGTTAATCCCTTTCTTTCGCCATTCCCATGCGCTGACTGCACCCAGAATTTGTCGTAGCGGTAACAGCGCATTTTGGGTGAGTGGCGTGAAGGCAGCCATGCAGGCTGCCGATACGTCGGGTGCTTTGTTTAATGTCAGCCGATAGCCGGGCTCAACTTCGACAAGCACGCGGTTCAAGAGACTGGTGCGCTGTGACTGTTGCTGACGATAGCGGTTAAACGCATCGCGAGGGTCGGGTGCTTCGGCGGGTTTACGCTTGCGGGTTCGCGCGTCGATGTGGCGTGCCAGTGCGGCAAGCAGTTGCCGTGCGTTGTTGTAGGTGCCGTCAAAAATCAGACTGCCTCCCTGGGATATCCATTCGAATGCAGCCTTGACACTGCATTGATCGTCTGCGCGTTTGGTGTGTTCCGGTGCGGCAATAGGAGGAGGTGTGGGCATGTGGGACGTTGGCTGAACAGGAGTAGGGGTTACGCCAGTTTACCGTGTTGCGATGCGTCAGAATGTTGCGGCGCGTATTCTTCTTTCCCTTGAATTGGGGTCAATGTGGTACTCTATTCGTAGTTTTTAGTTAACTTTTTATAGGCTTTTTGACGGTGTTGGGCTTTGCTGTAACGTCGTTCGTATTCGCTTAATAAACCCGTTGTACGCTTGTAAAAAATTACCAAGGAATCTGACAGTGTCTGCCAAAGAATCTCATGCGTTATTGCAAGACATCCAGGAAGTTAACCTGTCTTACCTGATGCTCGCCCAGCGGTTGTTGCGTGAAAACCTCGCAGCCGGCATGTTTCGTCTGGGTGTCACTGAAGATGTTGCGGGCATCTTGCTTGAACTTTCACCGGCGCAACTGGTCAAGCTGGCCAGTTCCAGCTCGCTGATCTGCGGGTTTCGTCTTGATGATTACAGCCTGCTGTCGACCCTGACCCGTGATGTGCTCGATGGTGTGTTGCAGCAAGCGCACACGACTATCCTTTTATCCCAACGTTCAACCCAATCGGTCTAAGTTCATAAACGGCTGACGTATGGCTCAAAAAAGTGTTGCCAAAGAGGCCGAAGAAATACTGTTGGCTTCGGAAATGATCGAGCTTGGGGCCCGCTTGCAAGTTTTGCAGGCTGAAACCTCGCTCAGTTACGATCGCCTGGCCCGATTGTACCGTGAGGTCAAGGGCGCATCGCCGCCCAAAGGCATGCTGCCGTTTTCGGTCGATTGGTTCATGACCTGGCTTCCCAACATCCATGCGAGTCTTTTCTACAACATTTATGTCTGGCTTGATCGTCTCACGCCGGCCAAGAAGACTCGTGCGCTCATCGAAGCCTACAAGTTATATGCCGAGCAGTCATCTGCCGGGCGTGTTTCCGGCGATGATGCCGAGCCCGTCCTCAGCTTTACGCGGGCCTGGATGCTGGTGCGTTTTTTGAAAGCGGGCTGTTGCAGTTGTCACGATGTGTGCGGTGTACGGGTCAGTTTGTTGCGCATGCACACGACCCGCAACAGGATTTTGTTTGTGCGATTTGCCGCCCGCCACCAAGGGCAGGCAAAACGCGCAGCCAACGCGCATCCAGAAAAAGTGTTGTTGCAGGCGACGCGTTGTGACGTTTTTGCACGATAATTCCAAATCTGCCAATGCGTTTCAAACTGCGTTATGCTAGCGCCGAAGCGTAAATGCCGGAATGTTCGAAGGCGGTTGGCTGCGCAGCAGGCTACGACGATTCTGTCGGCCTGAAGAAAAACAGTAAAACAAGGGTTCGTTTGTGCTGATCATTATTGGGTACGTTGTCGTAGCGGTGTGCGTATTTGGTGCCTATGTCGCCATGGGCGGTCACATGGGCGCATTGTTTCAGCCCCTCGAGCTGCTGCTCATTGGTGGCGGTGCCCTGGGTGCCTACATTGCTGCAAACAATGGCAACTCGATCAAAGCTTTGCTCAAGGCCCTGCCGGCCCTTCTGAAAAAAGACCCGTACGACAAGGCGTTGTACATGGAACTGATGGCGTTGTTGTACGCCCTTTTGAACAAAGCCCGCCGCGACGGTCTCATGACCATCGAATCCGACATCGAAGAACCGGAAAAAAGTCCGATCTTTGCCGAGTATCCCCGCATACTCAAAGACCACCATATGGTCGATTTCATATCCGACTACATGCGTCTCATGATCAGCGGCAACATGAGCCCTTTTGAAATTGAAACGCTCATGGATCAGGAACTTGAAACCCATCACCACGAGGCCAATGTGCCGGCGCGTGCCATGCAAGTGGTGGCCGACGGTTTGCCGGCGTTTGGTATCGTGGCGGCGGTGCTCGGGGTTATCAAGGCGCTGGCAGCCATTGATCAGCCACCCGCCATTCTGGCTGACCTGATCTCCAAGGCGATGGTGGGTACGTTTCTGGGTATTTTGCTGGCGTACGGGTTTGCGTCCCCTTTGGCATCATCGCTTGAACGTCGCAATGAAACCTCGCACAAGGTGCTCGAATGCATCAAGGTGACTCTGCTGGCGTACATGAACGGTTACCCACCGCAATTGGCTGTCGAGTTTGGCCGCAAGGTGCTGTATTCAACCGAACGCCCCTCGTTCACAGAGCTTGAAGAGCATGTGCGGCAGGCCGGCAAGGCCCCCAAGAAAGCATGATGAAGGCGGGTCATGAGTAACTCCGACGCGCCGCGCATCGTTATTCGTCGCAAGAAGGGTGGGCATGCGGCCCACCACGGTGGTGCATGGAAAATCGCTTACGCTGACTTCATCACCGCCATGATGGCCTTCTTTCTGGTTATGTGGCTGTTGTCGCTTATTCCCAAAGAGGGCCTGGGCACCATCGCCGAGTATTTCAAGCGGCCGCTCATTGAAGCGGTCACCGGGGGTACCGGCATGAGTGAAGACAAGTCCCTGATTCCGGGCAAACCACCCAGCCTGATTCCCAACATCAACCCGGCGCCTTCCCGTCCGACGCCGCTGGAAGACAACAGGGAATCCGATGAGCGCGATACGCGACGTCTGGAAGATTTGCGTGGCGAACTCGAAGAATTGATCAACACTGACCCGGTGTTGCGCCAGTTCCGGCCACAGATGATTCTTGACATGACCTCCGAGGGTTTGCGTATCCAGATTGTCGACCAGCAGAATCGCCCCATGTTCCAGACAGGCAGCGCGGTGGTTCAGCCCTACATGCGTAATATCCTTCGCGAGCTTGGGCCGTTGTTCAACAAGCTGCCAAATTCCCTGACAATTTCAGGACACACTGACGCAACGCAATATGCGCGTGGCGAGCGGGCGTATAGTAACTGGGAGCTCTCGGCTGATCGCGCCAACGCAGCACGTCAAGAACTTATCGCAGGGGGCATGGACGAAAGCAAGGTCAAGCGTATTCTCGGGTTGTCTTCCACCATCAGTCTGGTACAAGATGATCCTTACGCGGCGGTAAATCGTCGTATCAGCCTTGTGGTGCTCAATGCCCGCACAGAACGTCGCATGGACCTCGAAAGCTCCACTGAAGAATTGCAGGTTGATGCCCAGGGTAATGTGCAATCCATGGTTCAGCAGGTCATGGAAGAAGTACCTGCACCCGGCTCCGGTTCAGTACCTGGTCAGGCTGCAGAATCAGTAGTGACAGAAACGCCGCCCAATCAATAAGGCGTAACCAAAAACGGTACAACGAGAAGGGAACGGAAATGAGCGAAGGGGTAGACCTAAGCCAGTTTTACGACATGTTTTTCGATGAGGCTGACGAGCTTTTGGCCGACATGGAGCAAACGTTGCTTCAAGTCGACATTGACCAGCCCGACATTGACCAATTGAATGCCATTTTCAGGGCAGCGCATTCCATCAAGGGTGGGGCCGGCACGTTTGGCTGCTTTGGCCAATTGGCTGAAACAACACACTTGCTCGAGAACTTGCTTGATGCCTTGCGCAACAACGAGATGACTCTGCGCAAAGATATGGTTGATCTATTTTTAGAAACAAAAGACGTGCTTTCTGATCAAGTCGCAGCCTATCGTAACGGCGAGCAGCCCGATGCTGAAGTTTACGAACGAATTTGTGGGCAACTCAGGCAGTTGGCCCTCGACGAAAAGGCCAAGGCAGGTGGTGCGCCAGTACCCTCACCAGCACCTGTCGTGGCTGCTTCGCCTGTTGCTCCGCCCGCCGAACCGGCTGCGGCGGCAGAGCCTGCAACGCCCGTTGCGGTTGCTTCAGCCAATACTGACGGTTTGCCGCTGCATGTCAGTCTTGTTGATCTCGATGAAAAAGATGCCGAGGTTTTGCTCGCCGAAATGTCACTCATGGGCGAGATTCTGCACAAAATCAAAGGTGAAAAGACCCTTGATTTGTGGGTAGACACCACCGAGTCGCCTCAGGATATTGAAGCCGTATGCTGTTTCGTGGTCGATGGCAAGCAGGTAACGGTTGCGCCAGAAGCCGTGCCTGGTCAGGCAGCGCCTGCTGCACAGGCGGCTTCGGCCAGCCCGTCGCCTGCGCCACAGGCTGTTGCTTCACCGGTCGCAGAAACCCCGGTCATTGATACGCCCGTTGTCGAATCTCAGGCGGCTGCCCAGCCCGCACCTGCTTCAGAACCTGATGCGGCTGCTGCGCCACGCGCGGCCAAAGATAAAGACGCGGGTAAGGCCGCTGCCAGCAAAGATGGCGGTACGTTGCGGGTGGGGGTTGAAAAGGTTGATCAAATCATCAATCTGGTGGGCGAACTGGTCATTACCCAGGCCATGCTCGTGCAGACCGCGTCAACGCTCGACCCGGTTGTGCACGACCGGCTTGTCAATGGCATCGAGCACCTCGAGCGTAACGCCCGTGACCTGCAGGAAGCGGTCATGTCCATTCGCATGATGCCGATGGACTACGTGTTCAGTCGCTTCCCCGGGTTGTGCGCGAAAGCGCGTCTAAGCTCAACAAAAACATTCGTCTCACGACCAAGGGTGCTGCGACAGAACTCGACAAGAGCCTGATCGAACGCATCATCGATCCGCTGACGCATCTGGTGCGAAACAGCATTGACCACGGTATTGAAACGCCCGAGGCGCGCGTTGCCAAAGGCAAGAAGCCCGAAGGCGAGCTGACCCTGTCTGCCCAGCACCTGGGTGGCCAGATCGTCATCGAGGTATCCGATGATGGCGCGGGGCTGAATCGCGAGCGCATTCTCAAGAAGGCCATTTCCTCGGGTTTCCCGGTCAACGAAAATACGCCCGACGAAGAGCTCTGGCAACTTATCTTTGCACCCGGTTTTTCGACGGCAGAAAAAGTCACCGAGATTTCGGGCCGTGGCGTCGGTATGGATGTCGTCCGTCGTAACATTCAGGATATGGGTGGCCATATCCAGCTGCATTCCCGCTTGGGTCAAGGCACCACGACCCGTATTTTCCTGCCGCTTACGCTGGCCATCCTTGACGGTATGTCGGTTCAGGTGGGTGAGGAAATTTTTGTGTTGCCGCTCAGTCATGTTACTGAGTCGTTGCAACCCACCATGGATCAGGTCCACAGCATTTCCCAAACCGAGCAGGTGCTGTATGTCCGGGGTGAATATCTGCCCATGGTCGCCCTGCGCGACGTCTTTAGTGTCGAAAATGCACAAACTGACCTGACCAAATCGATTGCCGTTATTTTGCAGGCAGAAGAAAACCGTTTTGCGTTGCTGGTAGACCATCTGGTTGGACAGCAGCAGGTGGTGGTCAAGAACCTCGAGTCAAATTACCGCAAGATTCCGGGTATTTCGGCGGCCACCATTCTGGGCGATGGCAGTGTCGCCCTAATTGTCGACGTATTTGCCCTGATGCGCATGACATGCAGCAAGGGTCCCCAATCCACCGCCATGAAAGTTCTCGGAGAGCAAAATGCATGATCACAAAGACAACAACGGCGAACAGATTGATGACTCCGGGAAAGAGTTCCTGGTCTTCACGCTGGCTTCGCAAGAATACGGTATTGATATCCTCAAAGTGCAGGAAATTCGAGGCTACGACAGTCAGAGCGTGACACGTATCGCCAATGTGCCTTCTTTCATCAAGGGGGTTACCAACCTGCGTGGCGTGATCGTGCCGATTGTCGATATGCGCCTCAAATTTGACCTTGAAAATGTCCAGTACAACAGCCAGACCGTGGTGGTCATTCTCAACCTCGAGGCCCGGGTTGTTGGCGTTGTGGTTGATGGCGTTTCCGACGTGCTGATGTTACGCCCCTCCCAAATCAGTGCGGCCCCCAGTTTGGTACGGCCTTCTCTACCGAGTACCTGACCGGTATTGGTACAGTGGGTGAGCGCATGCTGATTCTGGTTGATATTGAAAAGCTCATGTCCAGCAGTGAAATGGCGCTGGTCGAGCAGGCTCTTGCATAGAAGACGTTGAATTGACTACTTCTGTATTCGAGCGTATGGCACCATCGGTAATGCCGGTGACGTCGGAAGAGTTCGCGCGTGCTGCGCGGCTGTTGCACCAGCGTACCGGTATTGTCGTTGGCGAGCACAAAAGAAATGGCGACCCGTACACTCAGCATGCGCGCGCGCAAACTGGGTGTTCAGACGGTCGCCGAATATTTGGGTTATCTCTCGCAAAACCCCGATGGTCTTGAGTGGGAAGAGTTTGTCAACTCGTTCACGATCAATCACACGGCATTTTTTCGCGAGCAGCATCACTTCGAAACGCTTAAAACGTTCGTAAAAACACGCAAGGCGCCCATCAATATCTGGTGCAGTGCCGCTTCTACAGGCGAAGAGCCGTATTCGATTGCGATGACACTGCTCGAAACGTTGCCGAACGCGGCCAGTCAGTGTTTTATCTGGGCAACCGATATCGATACGCAAGCCATTGCCAGGGCCGAGCGGGGGTTTACACCTTTGATCGGGTCAAGACGGTACCCGAGCCTTTGTTGCGCAAGTATTTTCTGCGTGGCAAAGATGAAAAAACGGCTTGGTGCGTGTCAAGCCCGTCTTGCAGAGCATGATCAAATACGAACCGCTCAACCTGCTGTCACCACGCTGGCCGACTGACAAGAAATTTGATGCCATCTTCTGTCGAAACATCATGATTTATTTCGACAAGGAAACCCAGACAAAGATTCTTGAACGCTTTGCGCCGCTCATGAAGCCGGAAGGTCTGTTGTTCGCCGGTCATTCCGAAAACTTCACCTATCTGACCAATGCGTTCAAGTTACAAGGGCAAACGGTGTATGCCGTTTCGCGCTAAGCGAACACGCCCTGCGTAACCGCTCTACAAGAAAGGTTTTTGCATGAAAAAATCCGTGTAATTTGCGTCGATGACTCGGCGTTGGTGCGCGGCCTGATGACCGAAATCATCAATAAGCAACCTGACATGGAGGTTGTGGCTGTCGCACCTGATCCATTGGTCGCGCGCGAGCTGATCAAACAGCATAACCCCGACGTTCTCACCCTTGACGTCGAGATGCCGCGCATGGATGGTCTTGATTTTCTCGAGCGGCTGATGCGTTTGCGTCCCATGCCTGTGGTGATGGTGTCGTCGCTTACCGAACGTAATTCTGAAGTAACGTTGCGTGCGCTCGAACTGGGTGCGGTTGATTTCGTCACCAAGCCCAAGCTGGGGTTGCGCGACGGCCTGATGGAATATGGCGACATCATTGCTGATAAAATTCGTGCCGCGGCCAGTTCCAGGCCGCGTCCGCGTCCGGCACAAACGGCACAGACCCCCGCGCGACGATTGAATCCGGTGTTTTCAACCACTGAAAAAATCATTGCCATCGGGGCCTCCACCGGGGGTACCGAAGCGATCAAGCAGGTACTCATGCCGTTGCCAGCCAACAGCCCCGCGATTATGATTACGCAGCATATGCCGGCCGGGTTCACCAAGTCATTCGTGAACCGTCTTGATACCCTCTGCGCGCTTCGTGTGCACGAGGCGGAAGACGGCCAGCGGGTTCTGCCCGGCCATGTGTATTTGGCCCCGGGGGTGTGGCGCACATGAAACTGGCGCGTTCAGGCGCGAATTACGTCGTGCGTCTTGAAGAAAGTGATCCGGTCAACCGGCACAGGCCTTCCGTTGATGTGCTGTTCAATTCAGTGGCTGAAGTGGCTGGCAAGAATGCCGTGGGTGCCTTGCTGACCGGAATGGGTAAAGATGGGGCTTTGGGTATGCTGGCCATGAAAAAGGCCGGCGCCGCCACGTTTGCTCAAGACGAGGCCAGCTGTGTCGTGTTCGGCATGCCGCGCGAAGCCTTGCTGATCGGCGCTGCCGACGAAGCGGTGCCTTTGGCCCAAATGAGTGAAAAACTGTTAGCCAGCGCAGGTGCCTACGGGCATCGTGTTTAAGTCGCCCAAGGGTGCGACGATAAAAATTCAGGAGAATAAAACGTGGTTCAGAAAAACATCAAGATCCTGGTGGTCGACGACTTCCCGACCATGCGCCGGATTATCAGGAATCTGCTAAAAGATCTCGGTTTCGAGAACGTCGATGAAGCCGATGACGGCCAGATGGGGCTCGACAAGATCCGTAATGGCAACTTTGACCTCATCGTCTCTGACTGGAACATGCCCAATATGGATGGTCTGACCATGTTGCAGCAAATCCGGGCTGATCCGAACCTGTCCAGTTTGCCGGTTCTGATGGTAACCGCTGAAGCCAAGAAAGAAAATATTGTGGCGGCGGCCAAGGCCGGTGCCAGCGGTTATGTAGTCAAGCCATTCACTGCCGCCGTTCTCGAAGAAAAGCTGAACAAAATCTTCGAAAAGATCAACGCGTAAGGGGCCGGGCATGACGACTGAAGCGCAGGGTGCGCCAGCAACACCCGAGCCGCAACCCGAACTCATCCACCGCATTGCCAGCGTAACGCGCATGCTGCGCGAGGGCATGCGTGAACTCGGGCTTGATCAGGCCGTCAGCGAGGCGGCCGATGCCATTCCAGATGCACGCGAGCGTCTTGACTACGTCGCGCGCATGACCGAACAGGCGGCCAACCGGGTGTTGAATGCGGCCGAAGAGGCGCGCCCGCTTCAGGAAGAAATGCAGCGTCAGGCTGAAACCCTTGATGCTCGCTGGCAAGAGTGGTTCAACCACCCGGCCGAGCTCACCGAGGCCAAACAGCTGGTCGATGACACGCGTCAGTTGTTGCGCGACATCCCCGATAAGACCCGGGTGTCGCAAGACAAGCTGCTGGAAATCATCATGGCACAAGATTTTCAGGACCTTACCGGTCAGGTCATCATGCGCATGCTGGCCGTGATCAATTCCATTGAAACCGAACTGATCCAGGTGCTGATCACCTATCTGCCGGAAGAAACGCGCGAAGCCAAAAAGAAAGAAATCGAAACACTGGTGAATGGTCCGCAAATCAAGCCCGAAGGCAAGCCTGAGGTGGTATCCAACCAGGACCAGGTCGATGACTTGCTCTCAAGTCTCGGTTTTTAAATCAGAAGTAAGCGATTTTATCCGCGCTGCTTCATCCTTAGGTGAAACAAGTCTGCTTTACAATCCGGGCAGGCAGGTTTTACCTTTAATTTTTTCCGGCAGCGTTTCAATTCATGGCAGAGGATAGCGACCTCGAAAAAACCGAATCCGCCACCCCAGGCGCCTGGAAAAGGCGCGAGAAGAAGGGCAGGTGGCGCGTTCGCGTGAGCTGAACACGTTCATGTTGTTGGCCGGAGGGGTGGCTGGTTTGTGGGTCATGGGGGGCGAACTCTATCGCACCCTTACAGGCGTGATTCGCGCGGGCATGTGGTTTGATCTGCGCGTAACCAAAGATACGGGCGTCATGACCGAACAGGCCATTAGTTCCGCCTGGAATGCACTGCTGGTGTTGCTACCCATTTTTGGCATGCTGGTCATTCTGGCGGTCTTTTCTTCGGTGTCGTTGGGGGGCTTTTGTTTTCAACGAAGGCGCTCGAGCCGAAATTCAGCCGCCTGAATCCCCTTGAGGGGGTCAAGCGCATGTTTTCGATGCAAACGCTGGTCGAACTCATCAAAACCCTGCTCAAGGCCACCGTTATTGGTGGCATTGCCGCCTGGGTGATCTGGTCGTATCGGGGCGACATGCTGGCCCTGATGCATGCCTCACCGTCTGCGGCCATGGCCAACGGCATGCGTCTGGTGGCCTTGTGCAGTGCACTGATTGTGGCGGCTTTGCTGTTGCTGGTGCTTATTGATGCGCCCTGGCAGCTGTACAGTCACCATAAAAAGCTGCGCATGAGCAAGCAGGACGTCAAGCAAGAGCACAAAGAAAGCGATGGTGACCCCCATGTCAAGGGTCGTATTCGCCAGCAGCAGCGTGCCATGGCACGCCAGCGCATGATGTCTTCGGTACCCCAGGCCGATGTGGTGGTCACCAACCCGACCCACTACGCGGTGGCCCTCAAGTATGAAGACGGGTCGGGTGGGGCACCGCGTGTGCTGGCCAAAGGTACCGGCCTGGTCGCGGCTCGTATCCGGATGGTGGCCGAGGAAAGCAACGTGCCGATGCTCAGTGCGCCGCCGTTGGCGCGCGCGCTGCACGAGCACGTAGAACTGGGGCAAGAAATACCTGTTGAACTTTACAAAGCGGTGGCTGAAGTGTTGGCCTGGGTATTCCAGCTGCGTAACTGGAATGAGGGGTGGGCCATCAGCCTGTGCTGCCTGAAAACCTGCCTGTACCGCCTGAACTCGATCCGTTGGCGTCGTCCGCCTGAATCTGTCACTGAATGAATCAATTACTCGCTCTATTCAAAGCCAACGGCTCACAGCACGCCCGATTGCTGGCCGGCCCGATTCTGATCATCATGGTGTTGTCCATGATGATCTTGCCGCTGTCGCCGATTGCGCTCGATCTGTTCTTCACGTTCAACATTGCCATGTCGATCATGGTGTTGCTGGTGGCCATGTTCACCAAGAAGCCGCTTGATTTTGCAGCGTTCCCGGCGGTGTTGTTGTTTACAACCTTGTTGCGGCTGGCCCTGAACGTCGCCTCAACGCGGGTGGTGCTGATGAACGGCCATCAAGGCGCTGATGCGGCGGGTCAGGTCATTGAAGCGTTTGGTCACTTTCTTATCGGCGGCAATTTTGCCGTGGGCATCATTGTCTTCATCATCCTGGTCATCATCAACTTCATGGTCATTACCAAGGGTGCAGGCCGTATCGCCGAAGTGGGGGCGCGGTTTACGCTGGATGCCATGCCGGGCAAGCAGATGGCCATTGACGCCGACCTTAACGCGGGGCTTATCGGCGAGGAAGATGCACGACGTCGCCGTAACGAAGTCAGTCAAGAGGCCGAGTTCTATGGTTCGATGGACGGTGCCAGCAAGTTTGTTCGTGGCGATGCCGTCGCCGGGCTTCTGATCATGGTCATCAATATCGTGGGCGGCCTGATCGTGGGTGTGGGTCAGCATGGTCTGAGCTTTGGGGATGCGGCCGAGGTTTATACGATTCTGGCCATTGGCGACGGTCTGGTAGCACAGATTCCGGCGTTGGTGATTTCGACTGCAGCGGGTGTGGTGGTCTCGCGGGTGGCTACCGATGAAGACATCGGTCAGCAGATGGTGGGGCAGCTATTAAATAACCCGACCGTTTTGTTCATCACGGCGGCGATCATGGGCATCATGGGCATCATTCCCAACATGCCGCACTTCGCCTTTCTATTGTTGTCAGCCACTTTGGCAGGCACCGGCTGGATGCTTTACAAGAAGCAGCAAAAAGAGGCGGTTGCCGCCGAGCCAGATCCGCTGCAGCAGCAAGTGGCCGCTGAAGCGGCAGCGGCCGAGGCCACCTGGGATGACGTGGCCCTTGTTGACCCCTTGGGTCTCGAAGTGGGCTACCGGCTTATTTCGCTGGTTGACCATTCCCAAAATGGCGAGTTGCTGCATCGCATTCGCAGCTTGCGGAAAAAATTTGCACAAGATGTCGGCTTCTTGCCGCCGGTTGTACACATTCGCGATAACCTTGAACTCAAGCCTAACGAATACCGTATTTTGCTGTCTGGCGTCGAGGTAGGCCGTGGGCTGGCCATGCCTGACCAATGGATGGCCATTGACCCGGGCGAGGTGGCCATGAAGCTGCCGGGCACGCCCACCACCGATCCGGCCTTTGGTTTGCCTGCGGTCTGGATTGATGTATCGCTGCGCGAACAGGCCCAGATTGCCGGCTATACCGTGGTTGATGCCGGTACCGTTATTGCAACCCATCTGAACCACCTGATGCATCGCTATGGCGCCCAGTTGCTGGGGCGCCAGGAAGTACAGCAGCTGCTCGATCACGTCGGTCGCGATGCGCCCAAGCTTGTCGAAGATCTGGTGCCCAAAACCATCAGTCTTACCTTGCTGCAGAAAGTGTTGCGCGGGCTGCTTGATGAAGAGGTGGCCATTCGTGATGTCCGCACCATTGTCGAGTGCATTGCCGAACATGCGCCGCGCCTGGCTGCACTCAATCCTGCAGGCACTGGCCCCGATGCGGCTGAGCTGCTGCAGCAGGTCCGTATCGCCCTCGGCCGCGCTATTACACAGCATTGGTATCCGGGTGAAGGTGAGCTGCGCGTTATTGGCCTTGAGCCCAAGCTTGAGCGTGTACTGACCCAGGCGTTGACGACCAGTGGTGCCCTTGAGCCCGGGTTGGCCGATACCCTGCTGAATGATGCGCAGCGTGCCGTTGCGGCGCAGGAAGCCCGTGGTGATGCGGCGGTGCTGGTGGTGCCGCCGGCATTGCGTGCCCCGCTTTCACGTTTCTTGCGTCACCACTTCCCTCAAATGGGGGTGTTGTCCAACTTCGAAATTCCTGAAGAACGTATACTCCGGTTTACAACAGTTATTGGCGGGAGTCCTAGTTGAACATTAGTCGATTTTTCGGTGCGACCAATCGCGAGGCCCTGCGTCAGGTACGTCTGGCGCTTGGGCCTGATGCCCTGATCATTTCCAATCGGCGCGTCAATGGCGGGGTTGAAATCCTGGCGACTGATCAAACTTCACTGCCTGATGGTCTGGCTGAACAAATTGCTGCGCAAGAAGCCGCTGCAGCGGCCAGTCAGCCGCCGGTCACCATGCGCAATGCTTATCGACGTCCGGATATGCCGCCGGCAGCCTCTGCGCCTCAATACCCAGGTCAACCGGGGTGCCCCAGTACCCGGGTGCCGGCATGCCGCAACGCCCGGCCACGCCGGCACCCGGTAATGCACAGCGCCCCGGGCCTGGTATGCCCGGGTCTGGCAATCTGCAGCGTCCTGGTGCGCCGTCTGCCCAGTCTCCCGTGCCGTCGCAAGGCATGCCTCAACGTCCCATGGGCGCGCCGTCTCATCAGGGTCTGCCGCCTTCAGGTCTAAGGGCGCCTGCCGGCTTCCAGCCAGGCATCACACCGGCCCAAATGCCGCACCCGCAAGGTCAAATGCCGCAACAGCAAGGGCAAATGCCGCGGCAACAGGCTGTTGCGCCGGCCGCCGGTTTGCGTCAGCCTCCGGCAATGGGTTTGAACCCTGCTGCGGCAGCGGTGTCTTCTGCGCTGGGGGGCAGGCGGCGTCACCAGGTACCGATGTTCTGGGGGCCATTGATCATTTACAAGGCGTGCTTGAAAGCCGCATTGATGAATTGTTATGGGGCAGCCAGTTACGTCGTGCGCCGCAGGCGATTACGCTGTTCCAGACCCTGCTGGGTTTTGGCTTCAGTACGGCCCTGTTAAGGGCCATGCTCACGCGTCTGCCCGAGAATCTCGGGGCCAAAGCGGCATTCCAGTGGGTACGTTCAGAATTGATCCGTACGCTGCCTGTTCTGGAAAGCGAAGATGTTCTGTTTGCCCCCGGTGCGGCCATTGCCCTTGTAGGGCCTACTGGTGTGGGTAAAACCACTACGGTGGCCAAGCTGGCGGCGCGCTGCGTCAAGCGTCTGGGGCCTGAAAACGTGGTCT
This sequence comes from Neopusillimonas aromaticivorans, assembly GCF_030344915.1. Taxonomy (GTDB): domain Bacteria; phylum Pseudomonadota; class Gammaproteobacteria; order Burkholderiales; family Burkholderiaceae_B; genus Neopusillimonas; species Neopusillimonas aromaticivorans. The sequence goes on from NZ_CP128233.1 coordinate 2,577,061, forward strand.
TGCTCACCACCGACACCTATCGTATCGGTGCGCATGAGCAGTTGCGAATTTATGGCCAGATGATGCGCGTGCCGGTTCATGTGGTACAAGACGGCGCCGAATTGCGCCGGATTCTGGCCTCGGTGGGTCGCCATCAAACCATTCTGGTCGACAATGTCGGGATCAGTCAGCGTGACCGCTATGTGTCCGAGCAGGCGGCCATGCTGGCTCAGGCGGGGCGTGAAATCTCGCGCTTGCTGGTACTGAATGCGTCCAGCCATGGTGATACCCTCGATGAGGTGGCGCGCAGTTATACCAATGACGGTGGTACGCCATTGCGTGGTTGCATCATCACCAAGGTGGATGAAGCCACTCGTCTGGGGGCGTCGCTGGACACCGCCATTCGTTACCAGTTGCCGGTTTGCTACATTTCAGATGGTCAGAAAGTGCCACAGAATCTGGCGTTCCTGTCGGCCTCCGAACTGGTCGATAGGGCACTGGTCAAGCCGCAGCAATCGCAGGCCTTGTACGCCCCATCCGAGGCTGATTTTGCCGCCTTGATGTCGGTGGCAAAGCCTGCCGAGGAAACGCCTGAAGAGCAAGAAAAGAAACGTCGTCAGTTACTGCCTCAATTGTTGACCGTTGCCGGCGGCATGGGCGACGCCGTCGATGTATCCGACATCGAGAACGCCTGCGCTGAGATCGACGACGATTTGCTGGCGTCGGAAACCTGGGCGTTATGGCGGGGTTACTTCAAAGGCGAAATCACCGATACCATCCAGGCTTTGGGTATCCACCTGCTACGTGCGGCCCAGAATGAGTTTGTCAGCCAGCAAGGCGACTACATCATGGCAGTACACGACCAGATTGCCCTGCGCGAAGCCGACAACCGGACTTCGGGCCGTTTGCGTGCTACCGTGTTGTGCAACCAACGGGGGACTCCGTGGGCCTCGCCTTACCAGCAACTGACACTGGCCGATGGCTGGCGTGCCTCGGACGGCAGTTCTGCACTGCAGGCGCCGGGCAGCGTGGAAGCGTTGCTTGATCAGATCAGCTGGGTCGCTGATGCGATGCCAGGCTTGCCGGTGCTGCATGTGTTCGACCAGTCGTCGCAGGCCGTGTGGCGTGCTGTTTCGGCGGCAGGTGCGGCCTGGATCTCACCGTGTCCGGCAACCACCAAAATTTATGAAGATGGCTGTGCCACTACGGTTGGTGCCGCTTCGAAAGTGCTTGATTACCATCCGGTCGGTGCCTTGGCCGACCTGCTTGATCTGGCCGATATTCAAGGTGTTGAACGCGGTCGCCTGGTCGTTTGGGTCGCCGTTCATGCGGTTGAACTGGTGTCGCGTCAGGCGGGTACGTTGCCGGTTTTGCTGGTGGCGGCGCGTGTGGTTGACCGTGAGCAAGGTACCGTTCTGCGCACGGTACATGGTTTAAGCCATGCCACCACCATTAGCGTGACATCCGAGCGGCTGGCCATGGCGTTGCTGGTGTCGGCAGAGCAGAAGTCCGCCTTGCGACTGGCTGCGCGCTGGTGGCCCATGCTGGCCCCGCGGCAGTGGGCGGATGCCTCACAAAAACGTGCCATGACGGCGGTTCAGGTGGGCTTTGCCACCTGGCATGCGCTTCAGAACACCCATACGCCCATGTTGCGCAAGGCACTTTACGGTCTGGCAGGCACCCAGAAACCGACGCAGTTGGCGGCGGTGTCGGCCATGATGAAGTTGTTCACATTAAAAGACATGACGGTTTGAATGGCCAAACCAGAAAACATCGCGAAGCTTCAAGCCGGTTAGCTGATATGCGCCGGTTAATCCAGTTTTGCGCGCTGGCTTTTTGCAGTTTTCGCGATAGCCTGCAATAGCCAGATTCGCCATATTCCGTACGGAAGTTTTAACTGGCTCTAACCCTGGTTTGAGAACTGCGTTAATCTGTTCTGATTGCTGTGATGCACCAAGCTACAAGCTTTAACCGACTTTAACCGGTTTCAGTCTGGGCTGGGATGCCGGGGCAGACACTGTTTTTGATTTCCCGCTGGCGTCATACACCTGGCCGCCATTTTCGCCTGCCGTCGCCAGGCGTTGTATGGTTTCCATCAATTGCTGGTTATGACGCAGCAGCAATGAAATTGCCGCCCCATTGGCCTCGTTAAGGCGGCGTGCTGTAACGGCAAGGTCAAATAATTTATCGACGGCAAGGGAAACGTCAGGGGTGTCGTGCGCCGCGTGTTTCAGGCCTGCCGTGTCGGCCGGATAGCCCGAGTTGTTCAGTGCCTGGTCACGCTTTTGGGCTGCAGCGGCCAGTTGGTCTGCCGATTTCTGTTTTTTCAGTGCAGGCGACCAGCTCGTCAGGCTGGCCAGACTCAAGGATTTTGGCTTCGTCTTCAAGAACCTTGATGAACTGCGCAACAAGCGCGATTTCCTGGTTAATGCAGGAAATCAAGGCTTCCGGAACGTTTTGCAGAGTCGTCATGGTCGTGTTTGAACAGATTACTTAAGAAGTTCGCGCGCGCTGGACAGCAGCGAGTCGGCAATGCGTTCAGGGTTTACTTTAAGCTGGCCTGCCGCGATGGCATCGCGGATTTGCTGAACTTTGGCCATGTCAATGTCATTGTCGCCGTTTTCAAGGCTGGACAGGTGGCGTGCAGTGCTGCTGAGGTCGACCGGGCTTTTGCCTGATGCGCCCGAGCTTGCGCTGGCTACGTTACCGCCTTGACGCACAGGTGCGACCGGGCTGACAACAGGTTTGTTTAACGACGGGGTGATTTTCACGAAGTGCTCCGGTAGGCTGAGGCGTGACGAATGCCTCTTGTAAAGGGGTTACGGCATCAGGCCCCAAAACTTTAGCTTTCGAAGTTTACATCGGGATCAGTACGGTCTGGGCATTTAATACGGTAGCGGTCACGATTTGCCCTGATGCCGTGCGCACCTGGATCTGCGTCCCGGGTTCACCGCCTTGCATGGCATGGCCATCGCTTGACGCCACAAAGCCTGTACCCCGCACTTCGATGCGTACCCGTTGGCCGCGTTCTACCGATTCAGGGCTGCGCAGCGCGGTTGCCCGGATGGGGCGGCGGGCGGCCAGCCGTTGAGTGGCAATGTAGCCCACAATCTGGCCAGGGTCGAGCAGGCTTCCGGCGGGTAACGTCAGCAAGTCGCCTTCAACGGGGATGAGATCATCCAGTGACAGCAGGGTGCCGGCATTAACGCTGCGCGAGGTGACATAGTAAACGCCCGAAAGCTTGACGCTGACGGGCGTGTAGGCTGTCCAGGTCGAGGGTGTGGTGCAACGGATGCCGATATTCATGCGCTGACGCAACCCTTGTCGCCCTGACATGAATACTTCGAAGTCGTGACATTCGGCCTGCCGGGAAAAGTCGGGGGTAATGGTCATTGACAGCTCGCCCGGCCAACTGGCCGCCATGTCTTCAATAAAAAAGCGAATCTGTTCCATTGCTGCAACAACCGTGTCGGGCAGGGCGGGTGCTTCGGTTGGCGGTGTGGCCGGTGTTTCTGGCCGGGAAAGCGCGGATGTTCCAGGTGTGGACGTGTCGGGTGCTGCAGGAGGCGGCGGCGAGGCAGGGGAGTGCCGGGGAGGTCTGGGCCGTTGCGGGGGCAGTTGTCTGGGCATCGGGCTGTGCAGACGCCAAACGTGGCATTACACACACATAAACGACAAGAAGGAGCGCAAAAAGCTTTGGCATCAGCAGATTGTAGTAAGCCGCCCGTTACGCCAAAAGAGGAATTGACCGATAATTAGCGGCTTGTTTTGAACTTTGCGTTGCAAGCCGCCCGAATACTATTTATCTTGAGGTTTAACGGCTGAACTTTGTTAAAGTTTAGGTTTCAAAGCACAAACTTCGAAAAATTTTGTGTGTCGGCTTTTTGTGGTGATGTGCCGCCGGTTTTTGCGTGTTCATCGAGCAGGGCTATTTTACAGGTGTTGTCATGGTTGACCGACTCGAGTCTGATTTCAAGTTCTACCAGGAAGCGGTGAAGCTGCGTCAACAGCGGCAGGAAGTTCTGTCTGCCAACATTGCCAATGCCGATACGCCCAATTACAAGGCGCGTGACTTTGACTTCACCGCTGCGCTTAAAGAAGCAACCGGGCAGGGCGGCATGCAGTTGCCCGCTACCAAGCTGGCGGTAACGTCGGCGCGGCACATTCAGGGTACGGCTCAATCGGCAACAGATGCCGGCCTGATGTACCGCCAGCCGTTGCAGCCGTCGCTTGATGGCAACACGGTCGATATGGATCTCGAACGTGTCCAGTTTGCTGACAACACCATGAAGTACCAGGCCGATCTGGCCATTATTTCGCAGCGTCTGAACGGCATCAAAACAGCGCTTCAGCAGTAATTTACCGGGTTTCAGTTGTCGTTTGCTTGGTTCCAGTAGTTGTTTGCCATTTTTTGGCAGTAATTTATGCGGTCTCAGCGGTCATCTTCGGGTTAAATCATGTCTTCTATCAGTATCTTTCAAATTGCCGGTTCGGCCCTTGCAGCGCAGTCACAACGTATGAACGTGGCCGCCAGCAACCTGGCCAACGCCGAAAGCGTCGCAGGCCCCGATGGTCAGCCCTACAAGGCCCGTCAGGTGGTGTTTGAAATGACTCCGCAGGGTGGCGAAAACGCCGGTCGTGCGGCGGCAGTGGGTGGGGTTCAGGTCAGTAAAGTCATCGAAAGCAATGCGCCGCACCGCATGCAGTACGACCCTAAAAACCCGCTGGCCAATGAAGAAGGCTATGTCACGTTGTCGAACGTTGATGTCGTTGCCGAAACGGTCAATATGTTGTCGGCCTCCCGTTCGTATCAGGCCAATGTCGAAGTCATCAATACGGCGAAAAGCCTCATGACTCGCACCTTGTCCATCGGGCAGTAATCATTTTTCGGGCGGGTAACGGCTCCTTCGCTACCCGCTTTTACACGGAGACTCTCTCGTGGCTACAGTAAACAACACCGCATCTGCCATTACCGCAGCAACCGCCAATACCGACGCGGCAGCAATGGCCATGGCCAATGCCGAGTCGGCCAAACGTGCCGAAGACGCCAAGAACCAGTTCATGACGCTTCTGGTTACGCAGATTCGTAATCAAGACCCGCTCAACCCCATGGACAATGCCCAGTTCACATCGCAACTGGCGCAACTGGAAACCGTCAACGGCATTACGCAACTGAACAATACGCTGTTGGCGTTGTCGGGTCAGCTCGACATGACGCAATCCATGCAGGCGGCCAACCTTATTGGCAAGGGTGTTCTGGTCACGGGCAACAAAATTTCGTTGGGCAGCAGTACGGTCGATGGGGTAACCACCAAAACCGCAACCCCGTTTGGTGTCGATCTTATTTCATCGGCCCAGAAGGTTGTGGTTTCGGTGCTTGATGGTGGTGGCAAAGCTGTGCGCCAGATGGAAATGGGCCCCACAGAAGCGGGTGTGCTGTCGCTGTCATGGGACGGCCTTGACGACGCCGGCAATGCGGTTCCCGATGGTGCCTATACCGTACAAGTGGCGGCTTCGGGTGCAGAAGGCGCCCCGGTCAGTGCCGAGGCGCTTACCTATGGTCAGGTGTCCAGCGTGTCGTACGCCTCCAGTGGCGTGCAGCTAGACCTGGGCCTGGGCGGTGCGCGTTCGCTGTTCGACGTGCGCAAGATCATGTAAGCCGGTCGGCACTTCAGAATTTCAGGTATTCAGTTATTTAAAGATCACGCAAGGATTCAATCATGGGTTTCGGTCAAGGTTTAAGCGGGCTTAATTCGGCAGCACAAGAGCTCGACGTTATTGGTAACAACATCGCCAACGCGAATACGGTGGGGTTTAAGGCGTCCACTGTGGCGTTTGGCGATATTTATGCGACGTCGAAGGTAGGTTTAGGGTCTAAGGTTGCTGCAATCAACCAACGCTTTACGGTAGGTACCATCACTAATACAGGTAACCAGCTTGATCTCGCGGTCGACGGGGCGGCAGGTATGTTTCGGGTTGAGGATCAGCTCGGTAATGTTATGTACACCCGTAACGGCCAGTTTTTCCAGGACGCCAACAATTTCATTGTGAATGCACAGGGTCAGCGTTTGACTGGATACGGTGTAACCGGCACGGATACAAACCCTATTAAAGTACCTGTCGGGAATCTTCAACCAGTTGCTACCACTACCCTTACTACGGCAGCTAACTTAAATGCAAAAGCGCCGAATGTTACGGTAGCATTTGATCCGACGAAGCCGGAAACTTACACTCATTCGCTTCCTGTCACCGCTTACGACTCGCTGGGTAGCCCTGTTCAGCTTACTCAGTACTTCACAAAAACGGCTGACAAGACTTGGCGCGTTGATTACACTGTTCCAAATCCAGCGGCGGTTCCACCAGCAAGTCCCTTTACTTTGATTGCTGGTCCTACGTTGAATTTTACTGATGCCGGCGTTACTAATCCGAATCCTCCACCCGATTTTACGCTTAACATTCCTGCGGCTACTCTGCCCGGAACCCCTGCCCCTTTGGCGATAGCGGTCAGCTATACCGGGACAACTTCTTTTAGTGGTGAGTTTGGGTACAATTTTACTCAGAACGGTTTTCCGACAGGCGAGTTTTCAAATATTGAAATCGGGCAGGATGGTGCTGTTAACGCTGTTTACACCAACGGTGAACGTCGTGTTACTGGTTACGTCGCACTGGCCAACTTTAATAATTTGACTGGCCTTCGTCCCGTGGGTGATAACGCCTGGGTTGAAACCGGTGCTTCCGGCCAGCCCATCCTTGGTCGCCCCGGCACCAATGGCCTTGCCCTGATCCGCGGCCAAGCCGTCGAAGAATCCAACGTCGACATGAGCCAGGAACTAGTTCGTATGATTATTTCGCAGCGCTTCTATCAGGCCAACGCACAAACCATCAAGACCCAGGACCAGATCCTGCAGACCTTGATTACGTTGCGTTAATCACTAAAAGCGTTTGAACTGAAATGGATCGTATCGCTTATATCGCTGCCGGTGGTGCTGCGCGGGTACTGGAAGATCAGGCTGTGCTGAGCAATAATCTGGCCAACGTCAGTACCTCGGGGTTTCGTGAACAGTTGTCGGCCTACCGGGCGGTGCCGTTCGTGGCTGAAGGAACATCGCCTACCCGGGTGGGTACGGTCGTGTCCACGCCGGGTAGTAACTTTGGTCAAGGCCCCATGCAGGAAACCGGGCATGCGCTTGACGTAGCCATTATGGGTGACGGCTGGTTTGCCGTGCAGGGCCCTGACGGCCAGGAGGCCTACACCCGCGCCGGTGATCTGGCGGTCAACCAGAACAACCAACTGGTTAACCAGGCGGGTTTCCCCATTTTGTCGAATGCGGGTGGCCCGATCGAGGTGCCTGAGCGTGGTAGCATCACCTTCACGCCCGATGGCGCCATTACGGCGCTGGGTGCGGGTGACAACCCGAACGATATCCAGAACATTGGTCAGCTGAAGCTGGTCAACCCGCCGCCCGAGGCCATGCAGCGTGGCGACGACGGTCTGTTCCGTTTTGTTCAGGGTAACGCGCCAGCGGCAGCACCGGCTGATCCGAATATTCGTATCGCGGCAGGCTTCATTGAAAAAAGCAATGTCAGCGCCGCTGAGTCGATGATCGGCCTGATTCGCAATGGCCGCATGTTTGAAATGCAGATGAAAGTGATTCAAGATGCCGACCGCAATGCCGAGCGTGCCAACGGTATCTTGTCGGCCTCGAATTAAAAGCGGCTTCCAGTTAAATTTAGTCAATGTCGCATCAAACAGGCGGCAGCAAGGAAAACCATGATTCGTTCTCTCTGGATCGGTAAAACCGGCCTCGAAGCACAGCAGACCAATCAGGACGTGATCTCGAACAACCTGGCCAACGTCAGTACGGCGGGTTTCAAGCGCAGTCGCGCGGTATTCGAAGATCTGATGTATCAAACCATCCGTCAGCCAGGGGCGCAGGTGGGTGCGGCCAACCAGTTGCCCTCGGGGTTGCAGCTGGGGGTGGGTGTGCGTACGGTGGCTACCGAACGGATCCATTCACAAGGCAACCTGCAACAAACCGGCAATCAGCTGGATATTGCCATTCAGGGGCGTGGTTTCTTGCAGGTTGAGTTGCCGAATGGCGAGTTTGCCTACACGCGCGACGGCAGCCTTCAGGTTGATCAGAACGGTCAGCTGGTGACGGCCGGTGGTTACCCCGTTCAGCCGCCGATCAATATCCCCGACAACGCGCTAAGCGTCACCATTGCGCGCGATGGTACGGTGTCGGTGACCCAGCCGGGTGCGGTGGGTGCCAACGTTGAGATCGGCCAGTTGCAGTTGACCACCTTCATCAACCCCACCGGCCTGCAAAGCCTGGGTGAAAATCTTTACGCCGAAACCGATGCGTCTGGCCCTGGCAACTTTGCCCAGCCCGGGCTTGATGGCGCCGGTCTGGTGCTCCAGAATTTCGTGGAAACCTCCAACGTGAACGTGGCTGAGGAACTGGTCAACATGATCGTGACCCAGCGCGCTTACGAAATGAACAGCAAGTCCATTCAGACATCCGATCAGATGCTGGCGCGTTTGACGCAGCTGTAATTTTCTGAATGATGAACGCATGTTGAAGTCGTTACGCATTGCTGTCGTTGCGTTCTGCGCCTTGGTGGTTCAGGGCTGTGCCATGATCCCCCCGAGCCTGTGGTAACGGGGCCATTGACCGCCAGCCCACCACCGCCCACGGTCATGCCTGAACCCAACGGGTCTATTTATCAGCCGACAGCGTACGGTAACTACCCGCTGTTTGAAGACCGCCGCCCGCGTAATGTGGGTGACATCGTGACTATCCTGATTCAGGAAAAGACCAACGCGGCCAAAACGGTGTCTACCGAAACCACTCGCTCAGGCAGTGCCAATCTGGGGTTGAATGCGGTCTCGTCGTTCTTGCCGTCCAATATCGGGCCGCAGCAGAATTTTGACATGACCGGTGCCAACGAGGCGTCGGGTCAGGGTTCCAGTGCCGCCAACAATACGTTTACCGGCACCCTGACCACGACCGTTATCGGTGTATTGCCCAACGGTAACCTGCAGCTGGCTGGTGAAAAACAGATCGCCATTAACCGCGGCTCTGAATATGTGCGCTTCTCGGGTGTGGTTGATCCGCGCTCGATTTCAGGGTCCGGTACGGTACCGTCTACCCAGGTGGCGGATGCGCGTATGGAATACCGTAGTAAAGGTCGCATGGACGAAGTGCAGGAAATGGGTTGGTTGCAGCGTTTCTTCCTGAATATTGCACCGTTCTGATGCTTGGGTATGGCTGAGGCAGTTGCACATTACTTTGACGCCCACGTGTTGTGCCGAAGCTCTGCATGACATTTTAATATCCAACGACTCTTTTCATCTTTAGTTAACCAATACCTCTTCTTGTTTTCAGTTAACCAATAGCTTTTCTTATTTTCAGTTAACCAATAGCTCATGCCCATCACGTTTACCTTCCGCGCTGTTTTGTTTTCGCTGGCTCTGTTGCTGGCGCTGCCTGCCCACGCGGATCGTATCAAGGATCTCGCCTCCATTCAGGGCGTGCGCGAGAACCAGTTGATTGGCTACGGGTTGGTCGTCGGGCTCGATGGCAGTGGCGACCAGGTGCGTCAGTCGCCGTTTACCCAGCAAAGTCTGACCAATATGCTGTCGCAGCTGGGTGTCACCGTGCCGCAAGGCACGAACATGCAGGTCAAGAACGTAGCGGCCGTTATGGTAACGGCCCGTTTGCCGGCGTTCGCACGCCCCGGCCAGTCGGTTGATGTCGTGGTGTCGTCGTTGGGTAACGCCAAAAGCTTGCGTGGTGGCACGCTACTGATGACTCCGCTGAAAGGGGCGAACGGCCAAGTCTATGCCATCGCTCAGGGTAACTTGCTGGTGGGTGGTGCCGGCGCATCGTCGGGGGCTCCAGCGTTCAGGTGAACCAGTTGAACGGGGGTACGATCCCTGACGGGGCCATTGTCGAGCGCGGGGTGCCTACCACATTTGTGCGTGATGGTTTTATCAACCTTGAAATGAATACGACTGACTTTGGTATTGCGCAGAACGTTGCTACGGCGATCAACCGCAAGTTCGGTGCCGGTACGGCGTCGGTGGTGGATGGCCGTCATGTCCAGTTGCGCGGTCCGCTTGACCCCGAGCAGCAGGCCCGGTTCCTGTCACAGGTTGAAGACCTGCAGGTCAAGTTACCGCCTGCGCGGGCCAAGGTCATCATCAACGCCCGCACCGGTTCGGTCGTCATGAACCGCACCGTCACGATTGAAGAGGCCGCCGTGGCTTACGGCAATCTGTCGATTGCCATCAGTAACCAGGAGCAGGTGAACCAGCCCGACACCCCTTTGGCGGGTGGTGAAACCGTGGTCACCAATAACACCCAGATCGAAATGCGTTCGGAAGGGGGCGTTGCAGCGTATTCAGACCAGTGCGCGCCTGACGGATGTGATCAATGCGCTGAACGCGCTGGGTGCGACGCCGCAAGACTTGCTGTCGATTCTGCAAACCCTGAAAAGCGCCGGTGCCTTGCGTGCCGATCTTGAAATCATTTAATCGCCAGATTCGGCCATAGTCCTCCTGAATCCTTATTGGCCTCGGTCGCTCTGAATCGATTTCGACCTTGGTCATCATGAACACTTTTGGGCCACAGTCATCATGAATACGCCATATTTTTTGCCCCGCCCGACTGAATTAACGCCGTCTTCGATGGATTTCTCCCATCTTGACCGGCTCAAGCGCAGCGTTCAAGGCGATGGGGCGCAAAATGAAGAGGCTTTGCGTGATGTCGCGCAGCAATTCGAAACCCTGATGCTGCAACAGTTGCTCAAGCAGGCCCGTCAGTCTACCCCCGGTCTTGAAAACATTATGGGCAGCCAGCAGATGAAGCTGGCACAAAGCATGTCAGACGAGCAGATTGCGCAGTCGCTGGGTAAAGCGGGCGGTTTGGGCTTGGCCCAGGCATTGCTCGACCAGTTGCGCGGCAATCTGGTGGCCAGTGTTGATGCCCGTCTGTCGGCAGATCGCGGGTTGCCCGGCCTTTCCGGGGCTTCCGTGCAAGGGACGGGTGGCACAAGCAAACCGTTCGATTCCATTTCCGATTTGCTGGAGCTGCTGGGTAAAACGCAAGTGGGCCAACGGGTGCGTTCGTCCTCTGATGCGGTGTTTACTGCCATCAAAGGCGCACCGTCGCACATTGAGGATTTTGTGGCCCAGATGGCCGAGCCGGCCCGCCAGGCCGCCGAAAAAAGCGGGATTCCTGCCAAGTTGATTCTTAGCCAGGCGGCGCTTGAGTCTGGCTGGGGCAAGCGCGAAATCCGTGGTGAAGATGGCAGCAATAGCTACAATCTTTTTGGCATCAAGGCGACTTCAAGCTGGAAGGGCAAGGTGGTCAATATCATGACCACCGAATATGTGGATGGTGAGCCCCAAAAAATGATGCAACCTTTCCGGGCGTATAACTCGTACGCTGAATCTTTTGCCGATTACGCCCGTCTGATCAGTCAGACCGAACGTTACAGTGAAGTGATGACCGCGCCGGACGCAAAAGCAGCCGCAGTGCGTATCCAGGAGGCTGGTTACGCCACAGACCCGGCCTATGCCGACAAGCTCATTTCGATTATGGGCTACTTTGATGACCGCTTGGGTAATACCGCTGGAAATGCGCCGCGCAACCTGGCGACGATGGCACGGCGCTGATAAGGTGGGGCTGGCTGCGGCAGTGCAAGTGCTTGTCTTTGTGATTGCGTATACCTAAATATTCTGGCCTTTCTGCCGTTAACGAATTACAGCGTACGAATATAGTCGTACAGCACCCTGATTTTTTGGTGGAACCTTATGAAGTTAGCGAATCTTGGCCTTGCAGCCATCAATGTTGCACAGAACCGTATGCAGACTGCAGGTCACAACATCAATAACGTCTATACGGATGGGTACAACCGCCAGCAGGTCAAGGTGTCGACCGAAGGGGCCCAGAACATGGGGCGCGGGTATATTGGTATGGGTGCGCGCGTTGATTCCATCGAACGCTCTTACGACAACTTCCTGTATCGTCAGGTGGTTAATGCCAAGAGCAAGCAGGCTGAACTGGCTTCGTTTGGCACTGAAATCACGCAAATCAACAATTTGTTTGCTGACCGTACGGCAGGTGTGTCGCCGGCGTTGCAAAAGTTTTTCGATGGGATTCAGGCGGTGGCATCGTCGCCCGCCGACCCGGCTGCGCGCAAAGAGCTTGTTGGTCGGGCCTCAAGTCTGGTTGGGCAACTGAATGATGCCAATGCGTTTCTGGAAGAGCAGCGCGGCAATATCAATACCCAGATCAGCACCGTGGTTCGCCAGGTCAACAGCTATGTCGAGCGTATTCATGATTTCAACAACCAGATCGTGCGCGCGCGCGCTTCAGGTTCCGGGGCTACTCCGAATGACCTGCTCGACCAGCGCGACCAGGCCGTTGCCGAACTGAACGAACTGGTCGGTGTCAAGGTTATCGAGCAAGGTGACCGTATCGGTCTGACCTTTGGTGCCGGTCAGGTATTGCTGAGTGGTGATACTGTATACCCGCTTTCGGCCCAGCCCTCTGATTATGACCCGCGTCGTACCGCCGTGGCCTATAGCTTGCCTGCTGGCAATAACAGTTCTGTGCAAATCGAGCTTGACGACAAGTACATTACGGGCGGCAAGCTGGGTGGGTTGTTGTCCTATCGTACCGATTCGCTTGATGCTGTGCAAAATGATCTGGGTCGATTGGCCGTGGGGTTGGCCATGTCAATCAATAAGGCGCAGGCCAATGGCGAAGACCTGAACGGCGATACAGGCGCCGACATGTTTTCGATTGCTAACCCGACAGTGCTGGCTTCTCCACGCAATAATCCGGCCAGTACCGGCAATGTGACGGTTCAGTTTGCGGATGCCAATAAATTGACAGGCGCCAACTATCAGGTGTCTTTTGATGGTACAGCGTACAAAGTGGTTCGTTTGCCCGAGCAGACTGTTGTGGCACCTGATGATCCGGTGAATGCGCCAGGTCAGTACGATGGCCTGACATTCAACTTTCCTAATTCTGCCGATGTTAACGCTGGCGATTCGTGGTCGGTAGCGCCAACTCGCATGGCGGCTTCTGACCTCAGCATGGCAATGACTGACCCTGCCAAGTTTGCTGCGGCGGGCCCGGGTACCGGCGTCAGTGATAACGCCAACGCCCTTGAAATGGCCAAGTTGCAAACTGCCAAGACGCTGGGCAACGGTGCGATGAACTTTAACGAAGCCTATTCGCAAATCGTTAACAATGTCGGTGTGCAAACGCAGCAAATCCAGACCGCCCAGAAGGCGCAGGCGGCGCTGGTTCAGCAAACCTATGCGGCCCAGCAGGCGTATTCCGGGGTTAACCTCAACGAAGAGTACGTTAACCTGCAGCGCTATCAAGAACAGTTCCAGGCGGCTTCGCGTCTTATCAACGTCAGCTCTACGCTGTTCGACACCCTGCTTAGCCTGAAACAATAGTAAGCCTCGCTTGAAGCAGTAATACATGTAGAGTCCGGGTGCGCAACCGTTGTGGCGCACCGGCTACCCAGATTGAATAAAGGCGGTTGCCATGCGTATCAGTTCATCATTGTTTTTTCAGACCGGGGTCAACACCATCAACAGCCAGCAGGCCGGTTTGATGAAGTTGTATCAGCAAATCGGTACCGGCAAGCGGATGATCAATCCGTCAGACGACCCGCTGGCCGCTGCGCAAACCATCAATATTGCGCAGTCGCAAACCATGAACCTGCGCTATACCGAAAACCGTCAGGTGGCCAAGTCAGCGTTGTCGTCTGAAGAAAATACCTTGACTTCTGTTACGTCGTTACTGGTTGGCATCAAAACGCGTCTGGTCGAGGCCGGTAACGGTACATTATCCGATGCTGACCGCGCCGTTTTGGGTAACGTACTGTCGAATGCACGCGATAATTTGCTGGGGTTGGCAAATTCTACCGATGGCAACGGCCAGTACTTGTTCTCGGGCCATAAAGGGACTCAACCGCCGTTTTCCGCGGCAGCCGATGGGCGTATAGAGTATGACGGTGATGATGGTCGACGCAAGATTCAGGTTGATCAAACGAGGCAACTTGATTCTGCAGATACAGGTAGAGAAATTTTCATGCAAGCTGCTCCTGGAACGAGAAACTATTTAACCTCGGCTGCTGCGACGAATACAGGTACTATGGTTATTGGTTCACCTAGCATTTCAAATGCGCAGGGGGCGGATATCGGAAAAACGTTTACGGTAAGGTTTACCAAGGATGCAGCTACAGATGAGACCACGTATGCTGTTTCTACCGATGATGGGGCTACATTCGGTACTGAGACTCTAATTTCTCAAGCTATGACACAGCTTGATATTTCAGGCCAGGTAAAAGTCAAGATTTCCGGGGTCCCAGAAGATGGTGACGTCTTTACGATTGAGCCTTCTTTTAGTACTGATCCTTTGGTTTCAGCGCCAGAGCATAATGTTTTTGATGCTTTGGATAATTTAATTGCAGTTCTGAACACGCCGTCGTCACTTACGCCCGCAGATGCGGCAAGTTTTCAAAATCAGCTCAATGCCACCATGCAACGCGTTGATGTCACCTACAATCAGGTGCTGACGGTTCGTTCATCGGTGGGTACACGTTTGAATGAAATCCAGTCGATTGATGATAACGCCAGTTTGCGTAATCTCAGTTATGCCCAAGAGTTGATCCGTCTTGAAGAACTTGACTGGTATGAGGCAACGGCGCAGTTGCAGCAGCAAACAGCAGCACTTGAAGCGGCTTCGCTGGCGTTCAAGCAGATCCAGGCCACTAGCTTGTTCCGGATCTCGAACGGTTAATCACAGATCGCCAACGGGTATTTACAGTTTTTTACTGGTTTGTCCCGGATCTCCAGCGGTTATGTACAAGATCCAGAATACATAACAAGTTGATATTGGTTCAATAAGGGTAGTTTTAATGGCATGTTCTGGTTTCGTCAGCCTGTTTTCACGTACGGCTGCTGTCGTAGCCGTTGTCGCACTGGCAGGTTGCACGACAACCGGGCAATTCTTCATAACCGAGGCGTTGGCTGATTTTGTACCGGGTCAGACCACGTTTGCTGATGCGGTCCGGATGTTGGGCGCCGAACCGTCCAACACGTATGCTCAACTGAATGGGGCCATGCTGGCACGGTGGGCCCATAAAGGGTCCATCTTGACGGATGCGATTTATTTCCGTCAGGAAGCGACGCTGCGCTTTGATCCTCAGGGGCGGTTTGTGGGTATTGTCGATACCGTGAATATTCTAATTCCGCCGCGTGACCCGAATGGGCAGGCCAACGCGCAGTCAGGTCAAAGCCTGTCACAGCAGTCGCCGGCAACGGTTCAGGCACCCCGGCAAACCACCGAAGTCATTCAGGAAACCCAGGTGCAGGAAGTCGAGCGGATCATCATCATCGATGCTGCAGGGCAAACCTCAGGGCTTGCGCCAGTGGGGCAGGGTGGTGGCTCGCCATCGTCGACCGGGCTTGTACCGGCAACACCGCCAGCGTCTCAGGCCTATCGTCCTTCAAACACATTGGAAAACTCGCTGCCAAACCCGGTAGTGACCTATCCTGTGCCGACTGGACGACAATAAAGCAGCACCTTTTTGGTCTTGAACCTGTCACTACCACCGCTAAAGTGCATTGTTGATACTTGAGCCATTACCTTTGAAGCGCCTCGCTTTACTGAAACAGTCTTTATAGCGCGTTGATCGCTCGCCCCATAGTCTGGATGCCCGAGTCTACCAAGCGTTCAAAAAATGGCGCGATTTGCGGCAGGACAATCCACAATAAAATCAATCCGACCATCAAACTGATCGGGAAGCCGACCGCAAAAACTGATAGTTGTTGAGCGGTACGGTTCAGAATGCCAAGCGCCAGGCTGATGCTGAGCAGAACAATAATCAGCGGCAGGGCAAGCAGCATGCCTGACACCAGTACCTGCGAACTCCAGTCCAGCAAGACGGCGATACCGGCGCTGTTGATGGGGTTCGCACTAATGGGCAGCAGGTCGAAGCTGCGGATGAAACCGGCCAGCATCAGCAAGTGGCCATTCATGGCAATGAACAGCAGCATGGCAACCATGTTCATGATTCGCGCCAGAACGGCGGTGTTTGCGCCCGTTTGCGGGTCAAAGAATGATGCGAACGATAACCCCATTTGCAGCCCGATGAATTCCCCGGCGGTTTGTACGACGGCAAACACAACCCGCATGATCAGACCGAGCAGTACGCCGATCAGGAACTGTTGCAGCACAATGAACAGCCCTTCGTAGGATGCCGGAGAATAGGTGGGTGGAGCGGGCAGTGTCGGGGCCACCACAAGGGCTATGAATACGGCCAGCCCGACTTTGGCGCGTGCCGGGATAGAGGCCTCACCCAGGATTGGCGCCGTGGCCATGAAGGCGGCGATACGCACGAAAGGCCACAAAAAAGCGTTCAGCCAGCCATACAGTTGTGCCGCATCAACTGAAATCATTTCCTACCCTGTCAGCCGGCCAGGGTAGGCAATGACTGGATCAGGTGGCGGATGTAGTCGACCATGACGCTGATCAGCCACGGCCCGGCCAGTACCAAGGTTGCACCGACAGCCAATAACTTGGGAATGAATGACAGCGTCATTTCATTGATTTGTGTGGCGGCCTGGAAAATACTGATCACCAGACCGACGACCAGGGTAACGAAGAGCAGTGGCCCGGCCATGGTCAGGGCTACTTTCATGGCCAGGTAGGTCATGGACATTACGGTTTCAGGCGTCATGGCGGTTTCCTGGGTATCGTTCGCTAGACCGCGAAGCTGCGGGCCAGCGACCCGAGCAGCAAGTGCCAGCCGTCAGCCAGAACAAATAGCATTAGCTTGAACGGCAATGAAATCGTTACCGGTGGCACCATCATCATCCCCAGCGCCATCAACACACTGGCCACCACCAGGTCAATGATCAGAAAAGGGATGAAAATGGTGAAACCGATCTGGAAGGCGGTTTTCAGCTCGCTGGTGACAAAGGCCGGAACCAGTACGCGTAACGGGACATCCTGAGGCGTTTCAAGCTGAGTGATACCGGCCATGTTGGCAAACAAAGACAGGTCAGTTTCACGCGTGTGGTTTAGCATGAAGGCTTTCATGGGCTCTGCAGCGGCCGCCAATGCCGGCTCAAAGGCCAATTCACCCGTGCTGAGGGGTAAATAGGCCTGTTCATAGACCTGATCAAACACCGGGGCCATGGCAAAAAACGTCAGGAACAGGGCCAGGCCGATAAGGACCGAATTGGGGGTGAGGCCCCGGTACCCATGGCATTGCGCAACAGCCCCAACACGATGATGACGCGAGTGAATCCCGTCATCATCAGCAGCATGGCGGGCAGGAACGACATCATCGTCAGCAGCAACAGTGTTTGCAGGCTGAGTGAATAGTTCTGTGCCCCGTTGGCTCCGGGGTTGCGGTAAAGGCCGGCAGCCCTTGCGCAACGGCCTGGCCGCCTAACAGGGCGGCAATGATCAGCAGGACGGGAACGACCAGCAGTTGTTTCAGACGGCGCGTGTGGCAGCCATGTTGCGTCATGAATGCTGTCATGACTTCAGCTCGCTGGCAAACGCCTGTGCCTTGTCGTACTGCACGTTGGCGGAATGAGTGTGTGGCGGCAATTGATGAAGCAGCGTGATGTGCTGGGGTGTAACGCCGAGCACCAGGCGAGCCTGTTCAACCTCAACGATGGTAATGAAGCCACGTCCACCCAGGCTATACGAACTAACAACTTTGATATCGTTTTGGCTGCGACCACGGATTAAACCGGTACGCCGGGCCAGCCACGCCCCGCCCAGAATCAGCGCCAGAATGAACAATAACGCAACGATGGGTTGCAGAACGTCGGGCGCATCCATGAACTTAGCGGCGGCTGTTAAGCCGGTGCAAACGGTCGGATGGGGTAATGATATCGGTCAGGCGAATACCGTACTTGTCGTCGACGACAACCACCTCACCCTGTGCAATCAGGTAACCGTTCACGAAAATGTCCATGGGCTCGCCGGCCAGGCCGTCAAGCTCGACAACCGAGCCTTGCCCCAGCTGCAGGATGTTCTTGATCGTCAGCTTGGTACGCCCCAGTTCGACAGACAACTGGACAGGAATGTCCATGATCATGTCGATGTCACTGTTTCCGGCGCTGCCTGAACCAATGAGCGGCTGGAAAACCTGCTGTGTCGCAGGCATGGCAACAGGTTGAGGTTCAGCCGCGTAGTCCATTTCGGTGGCTTGCTGAGGCTGTGTCGTGGCGGTCTGTTCTGCCATTGCGGCAGCCCAGTCATCCATTTCGTTCTGCAGGCCATCAGCACTGGGTTGACCCCGGTGTTGTTGATGCCTGCTCTGCCAGAGCGGCCGCCCAATCATCATCCAGTTCGGCAGACATGTCGCCAAAATCGGTATTGTCGGGCGATTCTGCAGATGCGGGGGTATCAATGGATGCGGGATCAGTGCCCTGATCGTCGTTGAGATCGTTTGCTTTATCGGGATCTTGGGTCGGATCGGTCATGGGGTTCTTACTCGTTTTAATTCAGGTTCGATCGGCGCCAGAAACTTCTGAACACGCAGGGCATACTTTTCGTTGAAGCTACCGTAGGTACATTCCAGAACAGGTACACCCCCGATAGACGCGGTGACGGTCGGCGATAGCTCGAGTGGCAGCACGTCGTTCACTTTCATGTGCATGAGCTTGCCGATGGTAGAGTTGACACGCGCAAATTCAGCCACCAGTTCGACATCGGCGCTGCGTACTTCGAGTGACAGCTGTTTCGTCCAGCGACGGTCAATGTCATCGGACGCCGAGTCTTGCAATGGGCGTGACAGTACATCGCGGATAGGTTCGAGCATGGAGTAGGGCAGGCAGATGTTCAGGTTGCCGCCGGTAGCCCCCAGTTCAATATTGAATGAGCACACCACCACGATTTCATTGCCGCTGGTAATGCTGGCGAATTTTGCATACATTTCTGAACGGATGTATTCGAGCTCAAGCGGATAAATGTTTTCCCAGCAGTTCTGGTAGGCATCAAGGGTTGCGGTTAACAGACGACCGATGATGCGCTGTTCGGTCGTGGTGAAGTCTCTCCTTCGATACGCGTGTTGAGGCGCCCGTTGCCCCCGAAAAGACTGTCAATAATCAGGAAAATGAGGTTCGGGTCGTAGGTGAACAGTGCCGTGCCGCGCAAGGGCTTCATGCTGACCATGTTCAGGTTGGCCGGAACGGGTAGGTTGCGTTCGAAATCAGAGTATTTCTGAATCTTGATGGCCGATACAGTGATGTCGGCGTTACGGCGCATGAAGTTCAGCAATACGGTACGCAGGCGTCGTGCGAAGCGTTCATGTATGAGTTCGAGCGTGTGCATGCGATGACGCACGACACGATCTGGAGAGCTGAGGTCGTAGGGCCGCACGCCCGAGCGCTCTTCCAGGGCTGTCTTGGAGGGCGCATCATCTTCGCCTGACACAGTGGCCAGGAGGGCATCAACTTCATCCTGAGAGAGAAAGTTGGAATACGACATTTATTGAATTACGAACGCAGTAAATAAAACGTTGGAAATAGCGGGGCGGTTAGGGTTTGGGTAGTAGGCCTCTGACAAGGATTTGACCAGGTTAAGGGCGAGTTCGTTGCGGCCTTCGCTTGACTGCAGGTTGCTGGGTGTCTTTTTTGTGAGTTCACTGATAACGCGGTTACGTACTTCAGGCATGTATTCAACCAGTTGTTCGCGCGAGGCATCGTTGTTAACGCGCAGGGTGATTTCCACATAAAGAATACGCGTGCTGTTGTTTTCGCGCAACGTTACGGTGAATGGGTCGAGCGGCAAGAAAATGGGCTTGGGCGGCGGTGCGACCTCGACCACGGGTGCGGCGTCGGCTTGCCCACCGGCCAGCATGCCGGAAGATTGCAGGAAATAGAACGTGCTGCCCAGAGTGACAGCCATAATGGCGATAACAAGTAACGCGAGTTTCAGCAGTTTCATCAATCAGGGAAGCGTTGTTGGGTTGCAGGTGGTCAGGCAAACGTATTGATCTGGCCATTATGCGCGCTTTGTGCACGCACTGTTGACGCAGGCAGGGCATTTTCGGCTACGACGCTCGCTGAAGCAAGTGAATTATTGCCTTTGGTGCCCGACGGGCTGTCTTCGCCGGCCTGCTGCCCGGTTTGACCTTGATCGCTGACCGATGTCTGGCCCAGCGAAATACCGGCCTGGGCCAACTGTTGCTGCAACTGGGGTAACGCATTTTCTACCGCATTACGTACATTGGCGTGCGGGGAAATGAACATGGCCTGCGCGACGCCATCGTTCATGCTCAGTGAAATGCGGATGGGGCCCAGATCCGGGGGTCGAGCCGCATTTCAATGGTTTGAAGGCCGTTTTTAAGCGTCTGGCTGATGCCGGCTACCTGTTGGCTGAAATCATTGCCCCACTGGGGGTGGCCCAACGGCGTGCTGACCAGCGGCGTGGCCATGGACCCAGGTGCAAAACTGGTGGGGGTCGGGGCAAGCCCGATGCTGGCTTCCGTCAAGGGTGTTGCGACCTGTGGTTGAGATTGTGCAGACCCACGCCCAAAAGTGCTATTGGCTGCAGCGATGAAATTGGATTTCAGGTCAGCATCAGCCTTCAGGCTGCTTTCAGAGAGTGTGTTGAATGCACGAGATTCAGTTCCAGAGGCTGTGCCGTTGGCGTTGCGCCCGGCTGCTTTTTCGAGGGCAAGGCGTGAATTCGCGTCCAGGCGTGCATCGCGATCGAGGGTGTCAGCGCGCTGGTTAAGCCGGGCCAATGCACTATCGGCATTCTCACGGGCAGCGTCAGTTGTGGCCTGAACGCGCTGGTTAAGCCGGGCCAATGCACTATCGGCATTCTCACGGGCAGCGTCAGTTGTGGCCTGAACCGCAAAGTCAGGGTTTTCCCCTGACTGGCATCAGAACTTGCCGATGAGGCAGGACGAGCCCGGCCTGACACCGCAAGACGCGGGTCATTCGCGACTGGTTCTGCGACAGCCCGTTGATTGGCCAGCAGGCTGTTCTCTGTGAAATTACGTTGATTGCCGTGGCCGCTAGCATCTTCCAGCGCAAAACCTTTGAGAGCCTGGCCATTTTGGGCAAGGCTGTCCCCATTTTGTCTGGTTAGGTCAGCCGTTGCCGTTGTGTCATTTGCGACAAGTGCTGCTTCAGCCCCGGATGCAGAGGTGGCCGACGCATTACGCGCCATGAAGACCTGTGCGACCGCTGCAGCAAGGTCAGACATGGCCAGCGCAACAGGGTTGGCGGCGGGCTCGTCTTCAGTGACAGCCTGTTTATTGGCGTGTGGGGAGGCGTCGGTGCCGGGAGCGCCCGAGCTGCTGGTGTCGTTTGACCCCGAGCTGCTGGTATGAGAGGCCACAGCGCCATTCGCGGTGGTTGGGTCTTGTGAGGTTTCAGCGCTTGAGGTGGCTTGCTGAGTGTTGGTCGTACTGGCGGAAGAGGCTTGCGGCGCCGGGGTGGAAGAGGCCTGTTGCGTATTGGTCGGAGGACTTTGTGCCGCGCTGTTGCCTGACTGTGCCGCACTGTTATTGCTTGCGGGTGCTGGGCTGCGGTACTGCGGCGCTGGCGCGGCCTGCTGGGTACGCTGGTTGCCCAGAATGTCAGCAAAATTTTGAGCGTTGGCGTCGGAAAAGCTTGAAGCCGACACTTTGGCCGGCTGGGCTGAAATAAGGTTGACGACCGATGTCGTTTGTTGTGCATTCATGGTGTTACCCGTTACCCTTTGCATGGGGTTGATGACGACGGTACTGGTGCATGGACATCTCGTCGTTGAACTTCTGTTCTTTGCGGTTAAGCTGAAGCTGGCGCTCGTTTTCCTGGCGCGATAACAGCGTTTCGTAGGAGGTCAGTTGCCGCTTTTGATCAAACCATTGCTGTTTGCCTTGCTCAAGCTTGAGGTCAAGCTGGGATACTATCTTATTTTGCTGTGAAATGGCTTCATCTAAAGTAGCGATAAACTGCCTAAAATTATGGTAGTTCGCAGCTGACATGCCTTCGACAGAGGCCTTTTCAAAACGCTCGATGTAATCCTGGCGGTAAACATGAAGCGTGGCCAGTTGTTCCTGGGCGCCGTCGCGCGAAGCAGTAATGGCTTGCAGTTGTCGCGCGGCTTCGTCGGCCTGATTTTTGGTCAGGTCGATCAGTGTGTTAAGCGGATTATCGGTTGCCATTCATGTTCCCTGCCCTTGCCGGTGTGGTCAGCAGCATGTCAAGTTCTTGCCGCGCCCGCGTGTAGTCAATCCGCGTGTTAATGCTTTGCTGCAGATAAGCCTCAAGCCGCGGGTATTTTTCGATGGCTTCATCGATGCGGGGGTCGTTGCCAGGCCGGTAAGCGCCGACGGCGATAAGGTCACGGTTGCGCTGGTAACGCGATAGCATTTGCTTGAATTGGTGCACCATATTGACTTGTTCTTGAGGAACGACGGCCGACATGACGCGGGAAATTGAGGCCTCAATATCGATGGCCGGGTAGTGGCCTGACTCGGCCAGTTTGCGCGACAAGACGACATGGCCATCAAGAATGGCACGCGCCGAATCGGCAATCGGGTCTTGCTGGTCGTCACCTTCTGTAAGCACAGTATAAAACGCGGTAATGGATCCTGCAGGTTTGTTACCAACCGGCGCGCCGTTACCGGCCCGTTCGACCAGAGCGGGAAGTTTGGCGAAAACAGAGGGTGGGTAGCCCTTGGTGGCCGGGGGCTCACCGATGGCCAGGGCAATTTCACGTTGTGCCATGGCATAGCGGGTGAGTGAATCCATGATCAGCAAGACGTTTTTGCCTTGGTCACGGAAATATTCGGCCAGCCGTGTGGCGTATACGCAGGCTTGAATACGCAACAGGGGTGAAACATCGGCCGGCGCGGCCACGACAACAGCGCGTTTCAGGCCATCGGCCCCGAGGTTTTCCTCAATGAATTCCTTCACTTCGCGGCCCCGTTCACCGATCAGGCCGACGATGATGATTTCGGCTTCGGTGTAACGGGCCATCATGCCCAGCAGTACGCTTTTACCGACCCCGGAACCGGCAAACAACCCCATCCGCTGGCCACGGCCAACGGTCAGCAGGCCATTAATGGCGCGAACGCCGACGTCAAGGACGGATTTGATGGGAGCGCGGGCCAGCGGGTTGATGGTGTGGGCGGTCAGGAAGCCTGGGAAACCTGTGTCAGTGCGCCCAAGCCGTCAAGGGTCGTCCTGCGCCATCCAGCACGCGGCCCAGCAAGCCTTCACCGACCGGCAAATGCCGTGCCTGGGTCGTGATGTGCATGTCGTCGATGGGGTCGAACGGGCGGTCATCTATGGGTGCGACGGTCGTCTCGGCAGGCACAATACGCGCCCCTGGAGGCAGGCCTGAAATATCGCTTTGGGGCATCAGGTACAGGGTGTTGCCGTTGAAGCCGACCACTTCGGCATCCGCCCAGTGGTCGTGTCGTGGCGAAATTTCAATTTTGCATGCGGCGCCGACGGCCAGGCGCAGGCCGGTGGCTTCAAGCACCAGCCCGGTAGCCCGCGTGACCCTTCCGCTGGCGTTCCAGGATTCGATGGTGGAGACGCGACGCGATGCATTCAGCAGCCGGTTGTTCCATCGGCTGGCCAAAGACGGGAGTTTGACGCCGATATTGCTCATGGGTTTTTGATCCAGGGGCGTGATCGCTTAACGTTCCGGCAACGCGCTCCCAGCGGGTTTTGAGTGTCGCGTCGATATCACCCAGTGATGTTTCGGCAATACAGCCGCCGCGTTCAATACGTTCGTCAGGCTCCAGGTGCCACTTGTGCAAGCGCGGATCGTCGGACAAGTGACGTTTGAGCAGCGCCATGTCTTCGGGATGCAGACGCAGGTACATCAGGGTGTCGCTGTTGGTGTCCGCTTGCAGAATGTCGCGTACGGTTTCCACCACTTTTTCAGGGGCAATCACGAGTGTACTGCGTATGACCTGGCGGGCGATGTTCAGAGCCAAATCTACAACGGAATCAGCAATTTGGGCGTCCAGGGCCTGGACGGAGGCGGTGAACTCATTGACCAGCTGTTGCAAGCGCTGAGCCTCGGCATTTCCCAGCGCACGAGCTTCTGCCAGACCTTTCTCGTAGCCTTCGCGATGGCCGGCCTGGAAACCTTCATCGTGTCCGATTTTCTGCGCTTCGGCCTTGCCTTTTGCGAAGCCTTCGGCGTGACCTTTTTCAACCCTTCGGCGTAGCCCTCTGTGCGGGCCGCTTCGCGCACGTTTTTCCCGATCTGGGCGACATGAGCCAGGACGTCGTCAGGTATGGGGTGCAGGTTCGTTGTGGCGGGGTCGGTGCCGGATGAGGCGGGTGGCGTTTGTTGCTGTTCGGCAAGGCGTCGCGAGAGTTTGCTGCCCGGCGCCGGCCGGGCGGGTTTGGTGCTGCCCAGGTCAGCCATTTCCCAGCGTCGCCACGCCTCCGGATCGAGATTGTCGCTTTTGGGATCAGACATACTCGTCGTTGCCAAGGCGGGTCAGGCTGATCTGGCCTGTTTCGGCCAGGCGGCGCGCCACCGACAGAATGCCTTTTTGTGCTTCTTCCACTTTGGACATGCGAACCGGCCCCTGGGCCTCCAGGTCGTCGCGCAGCATTTCGGCAGCACGATTTGACATGTTGTTGAGGAATTTCTCGCGCAGCTCTTCCGGAGCCCCTTTGAGAGCGATAATGAGGCTGTCGGTGTTGATTTCTTTGAGAATGAGCTGGATCGCAGTATCTTCGATGTCGAGAAGATTGTCGAAAACGAACATTTCTTCGCTGATGCGCTGGGCCAGGTCGGCGTCGATTTCGCGCAGCGTATTCATGACGGCGTCTTCTTCGGTTGACGTCATGAAGTTCAGGATTTCGGCCGCGGTACGTACGCCACCCAGCTTGCTGCGTTTTGCGCTCTGGCCCGACAACAGATTGTTCAGCACATCGGTAAGCTCGGCCAGCGCAGCCGGTTGTACGCCGCCAAATGTGGCAATACGCAACATGACGTCATTGCGAAGGCGCTCGTTAAGCAGTTCCAGTACGGCAGATGCCCGGTCACGCTGCAAGTGGACAAGGATGGTCGCGATAATCTGGGGGTGTTCATCGGCAACGAGTTCGGCCACGCTGTTGGCGTCCAGCCAGTTCAGGGCGTCGATCCCGCCGGAGCCGGCTTCGGCGTCAAGAATGTCTTCGATCAGACCGGCGGCACGATCGGTGCCCAAGGCTTTGGTCAGTACCGAACGGATGTAGTCTTCAGAGCCCAGGCTGACCGCCATGAACTGGTCGGCTTCATCGCGAAAATCTGACAGCACCTTGTCGACGTCGGCCCGCGTCAGTTGTTTGATGGCCGCCATGGCCCCCGAAATTTGCTGGATTTCGGGTGGCGACAGGTGTTTGAAGACCTCGGCTGCGGCGTCTTCGCCGAGCGACATGATCAGGATCGCGCAGCGTTCAATAGGGTCATCAAGATTTGCCATGTTGCTTTTCCATCCATGAACGAATCACCATGGCCACTGCGCGAGGATCTTTCTCGGCCATTTCGCGGGCAAGTTTCAGGCGGTCTTCGTACTTCGTGATATCGGAAGCACGCTGCAGGATTTCGTCTTCGTCTTCGGTGGTACTGACCACGGTTTCGAGGGTTTCTTCTGTTTTCCTGGAGAGGCTTTCGACTGCAGGTTTGCCAATTTTGCGCCAGAAAATGAACAGGGCAATTGCAATCAGCAGATATTCCAGGCCTTTGAGCGCCAGGGCATGGTATTCGGGGTTCTTCCAGACCGGCGGTGGCGGGATCATGCTTTCGCTGAACGGACTGTTGATGATGCTGACGGTGTCACCGCGCTCGGCCGAGTACCCCATGGCGTCACGTACCAGACTGTTCAGGCTGTCGAGTGTTTCCTGCGGCAGCGGAACATATTCGCCTTCAGTATTGGGCTGGTAGTTGAGCACCACCGCCACAGACAGTCGACGCAGTTGGCCGACCGGATCTTTGACGTGGCTGATGGTGCGGTCAACTTCGTAGTTGATGGTTGAGTCACGGCGCACGTTTGCCGGGCCCGTTGTGGTTTGGGCCGCGTTGGTGTTTTGAGGGGCCGCTGCATTAGGCTGGGCGCCAGGATTCGGGTTGCCGGCATTCGCGGGCTGACCCGCCTCTGCATTGGCGTTGTCACCCGGAGGCACGACAATAGGAGCCTGCGCATTGGCTGGCGGCTGGTTGGTCAGGGCACCCGGTACGCCCGCCGGGGGCAGGCCGCCGGAAAACTGGTCAGAGGCGCTGCGTTGTTCGCTGCGAACGGCGGCATCCACTGGGTTCTGGTTGGGGCGATAGACCTCGGAGGTTTGCTCACGCACGGCGAAATCGACGTCGGCGCTGGCTTGGGCGCGCACATTACCCGCACCGACCAAGGGAGTCAGCAGGGTCATGATGCGTTGTACCGTGCGCTGCTCGATGTCGTTGACCAGATTCCGACGCGAGCTTTCAAGCCCGGCATCACCACTGGGCGAAGTAAGAAGACGGCCATTCTGGTCGACAATGGAGACATTGTCCGACGCGAGGTTGGGTACGCTGGATGAAACCAGCCAGGTGATGGCCGACACTTGCGCCTCGCTGAGCGAGCGTCCGGGGTAAAGCGTGACCAGCACCGATGCCGTTGGAGGCTGGCGATCGCGTACAAACAGGCTTTCCCGTGGCATGGCCAGGTGAACCCGGGCTGATTGCACCGCATGCACCGCTTCGATCGAACTGGCCAATTCGCCTTCAAGTGCGCGCTGGTAGGTAATTTGTTCGGTGAACTGGCTGGCCCCGAAACGGGTGTTGTCCAGCAGTTCAAAGCCGGCATCGCCTGAGCGGGGCAACCCCTGCTCGGCCAGTTGCAGCCGTGTTTTATGCACCATGTCGGCCGGTACTTCAATGGCGGTGCCGTTATTGGCGATGCGATGCGGCACGCCCATTTGCGTAAGGGCGGTCACAATGGCACCGCCTTCTTTGTCGGGCAGGTTGGTGAACAGCGCACGGTACTCGGGCGGGCGCGACCACAAGATCAGTACCACGACCAAGGCGATCAGCAACGAGGCAGCACCAATGAGTGCCGGCTTGGGCACATTGGCTATTTTGGACAGGAAGGGGTAGCGAGCCAGTAATGCGGCAGCCTGGCTCATTGATAACCTCTGGGCACACGCGTGCTGGCGTCAGGCAGGGGTTTGAGCAAAAGGGTTGCAAGATACGCATTCAGCTAAACGTTAGTAGGCGGACCGTGAATTATTACGTTTCTTTTCTGGTCTGCAAGCGCCGAAAAGCCCCTCTTTTGGGTGCTTTTTCAGGTTAACGGCATGGATATGCTGTTCTTTATGGCAGCGGGTGCAGCGTTGTAACAATTTGCGGACTCTGAAAGGGCAGGAGTATCTGGAAAGTCAAGGGTTATTACCCGCCTTGCCGGGTTAAATCGAGACGTATAGTAGCATCCTGAAGTATTATTTGGTTTTTCTGTTTGGCACAAACTTTTTTTATAAGTGTCTGGATTTATGGCAATTGAGCAAATTTCGGGGCTGCAAGATATTTTGGGCCAACTGCGTTCTGTCGCCGAAGCGGCAGGGGGCGTTCGGTTACCGACAAGGTGTCGCTCGCCGAGCCGGGCGGGTTTGCGGCAGAGTTGCAACGTTCTATTCAGCAAGTGGCTGAAATGCAGAATGCATCGGCGGCACAGGCGCGTTCGTTCCAGCTGGGTGACCCCAACGTTTCGCTGAACGATGTCATGATTGATATGCAGAAAGCCAGTATTGCTTTCCAGACCACGGTGCAGGTACGTAATCGTCTGGTTGCGGCCTATCAGGAAATTGCCAGCATGCCAATCTGATCGTGTGTCTGCGCGTTTGTGCGTCAGGTCGCAGGCAACTCGATATTCCGGGGTTGCTATTTAATCCCGTCAGATGTTTTCAAGCCTTTCAGATGACCGGGCCCAATTCGGCTGGCAGTTCATCCTGGCGCGATTCCAGCATGTATAACCAGGCCAGAAGTTCAGCTACCGCCTGATACAGTTCCGGCGGTATATGCTGGTCCAGGTCAACTTGCATCAACAGCCCGACCAGCTCGGGCGATTCGTGAACGTACAAATCGTTTTCTTTGGCTGTTTTGATGATGCGTTCGGCTAAAGAGCCGTACCCCTTTGCGACAACCCGTGGGGCCGAGTCAGCCTGGTCGTACTTGATCGCGACAGCGCTGGGGCGATTGCGATGCAGGTCAGAGACGCCGGGTTTATTCATCAGAGACACCAGATTTAGTCATGATTGTCTTTTGCAGCAGCGGTACGGTCGATAACGAACTGGCTTAAGGTCAGGCCAGAAGCGTCGAAACTGCTGCGCAGCATATCGCGGTGTTCTGACAGGGTTTGCGCCGACTGGGGGCTACCGCGTGCAACAGCACCCGGTTGTCGACCAGATTGATACGGACATCGATTTCGCCCAGGTGCGGCAGTTGCAACTTCAGGCGTGTCGCCCAATGCGTTTGTGATTCAGGGTCGGCATCGTGGTCGGGCTCGCGCCGTTGTATTTCCCAATCCATTTTTGCATCCGGCCAGGCCTCGCCTCGCCACGCCACGGTTTGATTGGCCAGGACTTCAAGCTGCTGGCGAACCATCAGGTGGCTTTCAGGGTGAAGGCCGGCCAGCGTTGTGGCGCTGGCCCCAGGCTGTGCTGCCGTTTGCGCGCCTGTGCCGGGTGCGTTTGCGGATGCCTGGGTGCTGCCCGAACTTGCTGATGGCCCGCCTGCAGGTTCGGCACGTGACGTGACCGTGTTGTTTTGTAGCGTGGCATCGGTGGCAGCTGGTGGTTGAGCCGGGCGTGCTTGTGCCGCCAGGTGCAGCTGGGCTTGGGGTTCCTGACGTACAGTCTGGGCCTGGGTCTTGCCGAATGCAAGATCAGCCAAATGCGATTCGTAAAACAACCCGCTGCTTTGCAGGGCATTGCCCAAAGCTTGCATGAACGCTTGAGGTGACGTGCGCTGTGCGGTCATGGCCATTGAAATGACCGGATTGCCTTGGGCGTTTGCAGTGGCCTGTGTGCTTCCCTGACTGTTCGCTGTAGCGTTAGTGCTGCCTTGTGAGCCACCGGCTTGTCCAGTTTGCCCGGCCGGGTTGCCGGTGCTTGTGGCACTGCCCGGGTTGGCTGCAGAAGCGGTTGAGGCGGCCGGGCTGCTGCCGGAACCGGAGGCCGTGCCTGAAGGGGCGTTCTGGTTTTGAGTGGCTGTGTTTTGTTTGCCTTCGCCGAATGGCGAGACAAGCGGTTGACGACCCTGGACTGGCGCAGGTTGTTGCGGGAACGTCGTCAGTAAAGACAAAATGGTGCGCGCTGCATTACCTAATGTGGTCGGCGCAGAGGGCGTTGTGGTTGTGTTGGGGCCTTCACGGGTGCCTTTAAGCATCCCTTTCTGGGCATCCAGTTTGCCGCGCTCAATGGCTTGTCGAACCTGTTGTTCATTCTGAAGCTGTGCACGGTCGACATTTTCACGCGGTTCGCGGCTTACCGGATTCTGGAGCGGATCAAGCTTGGCGGCTTCGGCCGCCTGTGAGACTGCATCGGGGCGAGCCCCGTTCGCGATGTTGGTTTGCTGGGACGTTGCGATGCCTAGTGCAGCATCAATACGTTGCACCAGTAAAGTGCCCAGGGTTGGGCCATTAACGCTCATGAGCGAATCTTGGGTGGCGCCAGATAGGCATCAGCCACATGCTGTTGACGTTTCATTGTGCCCAACAGGCCGCCCAGACGCTCAAGCTCAGGGGCAACCATATGCCTGATACGGGCATCGTCATTCAATATTTTGGTGAGGTAAGGCTTGCGCGCCAGGCGATCGTCATCGTCAAGCGGGGTTAGCGCTTTCAGGTGTTCGACCGCATTGATGTATTGCTGGCCGACAGAGACCACGGACTCCCAGTCGTTCTGGCGTGCCAGGCGCACCATTTTGTCTGATAGCGAGGCAATCAGCTCGTATTGGCGTAACGTGGGCGAAGTCTGGGTCATAAAAGGTCGGGCTGCAAGCATAGGAACTCTTTTGTCAGGGGGCCGGGTGAGCGGACCGTACGGCATCAGGTGGCCGGTGTAGCGCTTTTGGGCCGGTCGACAGATGTTTTCCAGGCATCGGCGATTTCCTTCAGCATGGTTTCGGCCAGTTGAAGCTTTTCCTTGTCATTGTTCAGATTGGCCAGAAGCAGGTTTCTGACCATCAGATCGTAAGTTTCGGACAGGTTCTTGGCCAGCTCGCCGCCGGCTTCGAGATTAAGGCTGGCCTTGAGCCCCGATTCAATGATGTCGATGGCTTTGGAAATGGACGTGCCCCGGCCTGCGATATTGTTGCTGTCCATATAGAGGCGCGCCTTTGCGATGGCCGCCAACGCACCGTCATAAAGCAGGGTGATGAGGCGTTCGGGTGGTGCGCTGAGCACTTCGGTTTCGAGGCCGATGTTGGCGTACGCCTGAACAGAACGATTGCCGCGAGGGCCGCGGGGCATGGAGTAGGTCATTTCTTCTGGCTGGAGAGATTTTCGAGCATCGAAAGCTGTGTGGTGAGGTAACCACTGACCGAATTCATTTGCGCGATCATGGTGTCGAGCGCCGCGAACTGCTTTTGATACGTCGCCATCCGTTCGTCAATACGCAAGGACGTTGTTTCGTACTGGCGCGCCAGTTCTTTGACGGTTTCTGATGCGCCGTTGCTGGCCGAGTTGATTGGCCCGCGGGCGCTGAGCAAGTCGCCGGTGATTTGCCCCATGCGTTCAGTCACGCCCCCGCACCCTGAAGGAAGCTGGTGACGTCTGACAGGTTGTTTTTGAGGGCTGCGGACAGCTTTGCATTATCGAGCGTCAGTTCGCCATTCTGATAGTTGAACTCAATGCCGAGATCAGCCAACGAGCGAATGTCACCGTCAGGTGAGTTTACCGAGAGAATGCCGCGGACTTGTTCCTGAACGCGACGTGCAACCGCGTCACCCGTAAGGGCACTGCCTTGCTGGGTTTCGGTGTTGTACGAGGTTAATGAACGTACTGTGCCCTGGAGTGCGTTGTAGGCATTCACAAAATTGGTGATGGCCTTGCTGGCAGCGCTATCATCGCGAGTGACCGACAGATTGATGGTTTTCGCCGGGTCAGCGGTATTCAGCGTTAACGTGACACCTTCGATGACGTCTTCGATGGTGTTGGTTTGGCTGACGATATCAATACCGTTAATGGAGATTTTGGCATTTGTTGCTGCTTGCTCGGACACGGATTGGGGGTCGGTGCTGCTGGCATCAAAGTTCAGCAGATTGGCCAGATCAGTGTTGCCGGTGACTTCGATTTGAGTGACGGCAGCCTCGGTGCCCGTACCGGTTGCGGTGAGCATCAGCCGGTAAGGGTTCGAGGGGTCACCGTCGTTGATTACGGTGGCCTGGACGCCGAGTGAGTCATCGCCATTGATAGCTGCAATAAGACCGTTAATTGACGTATCGCCACTGCCGAGATTCAGTGTTTTGGTCGACCCGTCACCCAGCGTAAGGGTGATGGCCCCGCCGCTGCCGATGGTATCAGTACGGCTTGCAGCACCGGCGGTGACCAGTGATTGAGAGGTAGCCAATGTTTCAACCTTGACGGCATAGTTGCCTGCAATGGCTGTGGCGTCTACGCTGGCTGAAATGCCGTCGCCATTCACGGAGGCCTTCATGGCTCCGAAGGTTTCTGCTTTTGCGAGATTGCGTGACGATGTTTGCAGAGTTTCAACCGCGCTTTTGATCGTGCCATATGCCGATACACGACTTTGTTCGGTTTTCTGGCGGGCCGAAATTGTGTTGAGCACCTGGCTTTCATTGGTGCGCAGGTCGTCGAGTAACTTCGTCACGGGCAACCCCGAACCAACGCCGATTGATGAAATAGCCATTTGAAACTCCTTCAGAATGTTTTTACTGGTTTAGGGTTAGTGTAAACCCTTGCGGCACCCTGATCTATGCCCAGGAATGCCCGATTTGTGTTGTTGGTGTACGGCAGGACGTCAAACTTTGGTATCTACCATTTGACCTTGCATCTGGACGATCATTTTTGCCACTTTTAGCACTGCATCGCTGGGTACTGTCCGGATGACGTCGCCGGTTGCTGTATCGACAATAGACACCACCAGACGCTGTGCGTCTTCATCCATAGAGAACTTGAGGCCGGTAGACCATGCCTGCATGCGTTGATTCAGCTCTTCCAGGGTGTCATCCAGCTGTTTGGGTTCGGCTTGTTGAGGGCCTTTTTGGGCATTTTGCGAATTTAGCCGGGCGTCAAGGGCGGTTTCGGCCGCGGTGACTGCCCGCGCAGGTTCGGGCTGGTTCACGACGCGTACCGCATCGGCCATCTGGACAGTGATGCCGGCGGTTTGGGATGATGAATGTAGCGGGTTAATCATGAGAATTACTCCCGGGCAGTCAGGTAGGGGCAGGTTATTATTATCAGGTAACGGGGTTACGGCAGAGTTTGGTAAAAGTTTAGTGAAAGGGTCAATAGGGTGGAGTGCCCCGCTGAAATTGCCGTGGAACCCTTATTTTGTTGTTATTTGGCAACGAGTTTCGTTGTATAGTGCTTGCGTATTATTTACCGGAACACTGCATAAGACAAGGTATGCCGCTTACCGAAGATCAGCTTGTTGGCGAATATGCCCCCTGGTTCGGCGCCTGGCGTTACAGCTTATTTCGCGGCTGCCACCCAGCGTTGAACTTGATGATTTGCTTCAGGCCGGTTTGATGGGGCTGCTGGACGCCGTGCGTCGGTACCAGCAAATGCCCGAGGCGCAATTCGAGACCTACGCGGTAACGCGCATCCGGGGGCCATGCTGGACGAATTGCGCAGCCAGGACTGGCTGCCCCGAAGCGTACGCGCCAAGGCGCGCACTATCGAACAGGCAGTTCACAAGCTCGAACAACAACTGTTAAGGCCGGCAACCGAGTCCGAGATTGCGACCGAGCTTGATATCTCGTTGGACGATTACCACGACATGCTTGAAGATGCGCATGGGGTGCAGGTTGTGCACTACGAAGATCTTGCCCGTCATCAGAATGATGCCGGGCATGCGGGCGAAAATGTTGAAGATCCTGACGACGCCCGCAGTCAGTGGTCAAACCCGTTGCAGGCGCTGATGTCTCAAGGCTTGCGCGCTGCCCTGGTCGATGCAATTGGTCAGTTACCTGAACGCGAGGCGTTGCTGTTATCGTTACAGTTTGAACAAGACCTGAACCAGAAAGAAATCGCCGCAGTTCTGGGTGTTACCGAGGGGCGTGTCTCCCAGTTGCGTTCGCAGGCCATCACGCGGATTCGCGCCGCGCTGGCACGGGGCGCCTGGGATGAAAATTCTGGTGAAATTGATTTCCAGAGCTTGCTCTGATCACGCGCCGGGCCTCATTACGCGGGTGTGGCGGGTCAAACCGGGCGGCTCGTGGCGGGTTTGTCTGCCCAAAGAGTGTTAATCTTTTATTTTCGCGTCCGTTTCGCGCTCCCCCGAGAATTACAAAGTGGATTACGTCGATTCTTGCCAACTGCCCACCCCTTGGGCCGTTTTTACCCTACATGCCTTCGTCTCGCCCGACACCGGCAAAGAGCACGTTGCGCTGACGTTGGGTTCAGTCAATGATGGTCAGCCCGTGCTGGCCAGGGTGCATTCTGAATGCCTTACCGGTGATGCGCTGTTCAGCCAGCGTTGCGACTGCGGTGCGCAGCTTGAAACGGCGTTGCAAGCCATCGCCAAGGAAGGGCGGGGCGTGCTGTTGTATTTGCGTCAAGAGGGGCGCGGCATTGGTCTGGTCAACAAGATCAGGGCTTACCAGTTGCAAGATCAGGGGGCGGATACGGTCGAAGCCAATGTGCGCCTGGGTTTCCCTGCCGATATGCGGCGTTACGATATTTGCAAACCCATGCTTGATCACTTCGGTATTACGCAATTGCGTCTCATGACCAACAACCCGCGCAAGGTAGACGCCCTGACCCAGGTCGGGCTCAACGTGGCCGAACGATTGCCTTTGCAAGTGAACCGCAACCGGTACAACGAAGGGTATCTTCAAACCAAGGCAGCCAAGCTTGGCCATTGGTTCGCCACGCATCCGGCGCCGGTTGACGAGCAGGAATAACTGCTGGCTGGTATGACGGCAGCGCAACGCATTCGGGCTGAACGGTTTGTCTTTTACCGCCTCAGCTCATGAATCGCATGCGAAACTGTTTGCCCTTGATCTGGCTGCCGATCAGGTGGCTGTAGGCCTGTTCCGCGATTTCGCGGCGCAGGGCGACAAACGACACAAAATCCATAATCTTGATTTTGCCGACGTCTTCAAATTTCAGGCCAGCGTCTTTGGTCAGGGCCCCTAACAGGTCG
This sequence comes from Neopusillimonas aromaticivorans, assembly GCF_030344915.1. GTDB lineage: Bacteria > Pseudomonadota > Gammaproteobacteria > Burkholderiales > Burkholderiaceae_B > Neopusillimonas > Neopusillimonas aromaticivorans. The sequence goes on from NZ_CP128233.1 coordinate 2,611,415, forward strand.
CCAGGGCGCAGCTTGTGTTTTTTGCCGCCCTGGATGCACAGGGTCACCATCGGTGCGGAAATGGGCTTTATGGCCTGTTTCAGTACGGGGGCCAGCGGTTTCCACACCAGCGGCGACTTCTGAAACTCGGCGATACGTTCGGCCCAGTGTCGCTCTTTGGGGCCCACCAGGCTTAGCGCCAGCCCGGGCTGGTCGGTGCGACCGGTACGGCCGATGCGATGGATGTGTACTTCCGGGTCGGGTGAAATATCAATGTTCAGTACGGCGTCCAGTGTCTTGATGTCCAGGCCACGCGCGGCGACATCGGTGGCGACCAGAACCGCGCAGCTTTGGTTGGCGAATTGGATCATGACGTCTTCGCGCTCGCGCTGCTCCATGTCGCCATGCAGTTCCAGGGCGTTGAAACCGTGTTCACGCAGCAGGTCAACCATGTCCATGACTCGTGCCTTGGTATTACAAAAGACCAGGGTCGATGCCGGTTGGTGCATGGACAGTAGCCGAATACCGGCTTCCAGGCGCTGGTCGTCGGTGACTTCAAAGAAATGCTGTTCGATGTGGTGGCTGCTGTGCAACGATTCAGTGAATACTTCGGTGGGATTTTTCAGGAAGCGGGCACTGGCCTTGCGGATATTGTCGGGGTAGGTAGCCGAAAACAGCATGGTGTGACGTTTGTGCGGGCAGTGCGACGCAATGGCGACCATGTCATCAAAAAAGCCCATGTCGATCATGCGGTCGGCCTCGTCCAGCACCAGGGTATTCAAGCCTGGCAAGATCAGGGTTTCGCGCTCGAGGTGGTCGCGTATGCGACCCGGGGTGCCCACCACGATGTGCGCGCCGTGAGCCAGCGATTCGATTTGCGGTTTGATGGCGCTGCCGCCACACAACGTTAGTACTTTGATGTTGTCCATGCCTCGAGCCAAACGACGGATTTCGGCGCTGACCTGGTCGGCCAGTTCCCGGGTAGGGCACAACACCAGGGCCTGTGTGCCGAAGAACCGTGGGTTCAGGTGTGTCAGCAGGGGTAGCGTGAATGCTGCTGTTTTCCCGGAACCGGTTTTCGCTTGGGCGATCAGGTCTTTGCTCTCAAGGGTTAGCGGCAAGGTTTGTGCCTGAATGGGCGTCATTTCCGTGAAACCCAGGCTGTCGAGGGTGTTCAGCAGAGCGTCTGACAGGGGCAGGTCGTGGAAATTCGAGGGGTTGGTCATGAGTGGATGTGTTTGTTCGTGAATGCGGAAAAGCGTTTTATCGGGGCTGACCAAACAAACCGGCCTGGAAGTCTTTGACGGCCTGCATCAGTTCTTGTTCGGTATTCATGACAAAGGGGCCGTACTGGGCGATAGGTTCGTTCAGCGGTTCGCCGGCAATCAGTAAAACCTTGGCAGGGCCGCTGGCGTGAATGGTGACACCGTTACTACCCGTGTCGTTATTTAAAATGGCCATGTGGGTGCGTGGCACCGGGGTGTTGCCGACCGTGACGTCACCGCGGTACACGTACACAAACGCATTGGCGCTGGCGGGAAGTTGCTGGTGAAATGTGCCTGCCGCATCGAAATGGATGTCCAGATACAGCGGTCGTGTGGCTTCGCGCTGGATTTTGCCCTGCACTCCATGGCTGGTGCCGGCAATCACGCGGGCCCGCACACCAGGGGCGGGCTCTATTTCAGGAATATCATCGGTCTGGATGTCCAGGTAGCCCGGGGCGCACATTTTGTCGGCGGCCGGCAGGTTCAGCCACAGCTGAAAGCCTTCCATGACGCCTTCTTCCTGCTCGGGCAGTTCAGAATGAATGACACCTTTTCCGGCAGTCATCCATTGAACGCCGCCATTTTGCAGAATGCCTTCGTTGCCGGCACTGTCGTTATGGCGCATGCGACCGGCGATCATGTAGGTGATGGTTTCAAAACCTCGATGCGGGTGGTTGGGAAACCCGGCAATGTAATCATCGGGGTCGTCGCTGCCGAAGGCGTCCAGCATCAGGTAGGGGTCAAGGCGACGTTGCAGGTTGCCGGCCACGACCCGGGTTAACTTGACGCCGGCGCCATCCGTGGTGGCACGGCCCAGTACCCGTTGTTCGACGGTACGCGGTTGGGTGACGGTTTCAGTGTGCTGAATAGGGACGATGGGCATTATGGGTTCCTGCCGGTTCATGGTGCGGGGCGGTGCTGAATGTGAGGGAGGGTGCAACGCCGTACGCATGGGCACATGGCCTTGAAGGGGTACGGATGTATCGGGCAATGGCGGCACGCAGCATGTAAAATCCTCTCCCGTTCTCAATTATAGGTGAAGGCCGTTTCATGGAAGCATTGTGGGTGTCGACCGGCGTTGTGGCGCTGGCGGAAATGGGTGACAAAACCCAGCTGTTGGCGTTTATTCTGGCGGCACGCTTCAAAAAGCCGGTGCCTATCATTTTGGGAATCCTGGCGGCGACGTTGCTGAATCATGGTCTTGCCGGTGCTGTCGGGTCGTGGGTGACAACGGTGCTGAGCCCTGACGTTTTGCGCTGGATCCTGGGGTTATCGTTCCTGGCGATGGCGGTCTGGACGCTGATTCCAGACAAGATCGAAGAAGAAGAAACCCGGGTTGCCCAGCGTCTGGGGGTGTTTGGTGCCACCTTCATCACGTTTTTTCTGGCCGAAATGGGTGACAAGACCCAGATTGCCACGGTGGCTCTGGCGGCCAGTTATGCTGCGCCATTACTGGTGATTGCCGGTACGACACTGGGCATGCTGATTGCCGATGTGCCGGCGGTATTCGTGGGCGACCGGTTTGCGGCGCGCATACCGATGCGACTGGTGCATGGCATTGCCGCCGCAATTTTTGCTGTACTGGGCCTGTTGGCCTTGTTTAATGTGGGCGATATGATGTCGCTTTAGCCATAAAAGGAACTGCCGTGTTGACGCCCGAACAAATTGCCTTGCAGAAGCAGATCATTTCAGAACTGTGTGTCAATCCTGATTTTGACGTGGATGCTGAAATTGAGCGTCGGGTCAGTTTTCTTGCCAACTATCTGTTATCGACGCGTCGCAAGGCCCTGGTGCTAGGTATCAGCGGTGGTGTCGATTCACTGGTCGGTGGCTGTTTGTCGCAGCGTGCCGTTCAGCGGGTTCGTGAGCAAGGGCATGATGCGCGCTTCATTGCGATGCGATTACCGTACGGCGTGCAGAAAGATGAGGAAGACGCCCAGGTTGGCTTGAAGGTGATTGGCCCCGATGCGCTGGTTACGGTCGATATCAAACCCGCCAGCGATGCCATGTTGCACACCTTGCAACAATCGGGGCCGTGTTTCGGGATGCCGCACATCAAGATTTCTTGCATGGCAACATCAAGGCCCGTCAGCGCATGGTGGCGCAGTTTGCCGTGGGCGGTGCACATGATGGCCTGGTGGTGGGAACCGATCATGCGGCTGAAGCCCTGACCGGTTTCTTTACCAAGTTTGGTGACGGTGCGGCTGACGTCACGCCACTGACCGGGCTGAACAAGCGCCGTGTGCGCGCATTGGCGACCCGCTTCGGGGCGCCGGATGCCTTGGTGTATAAAGTGCCGACAGCCGATCTTGAATCGCTGACCCCGCTTAAACCCGATGAAGAGTCGTTCGGGCTCAGTTACGATCAACTGGACGACTTTCTTGAAGGTAAAGTCGTGCCAGTTGACGTTTTTGAAAAAATTGCGGGTATTTACCGGGCAACCGCCCATAAGCGGGCGTTGCCCTACAGCCCCTTCGATGGGGTTTGAAAACATTCACGAGCGCGGTGCGGTAAAGCGCTAAAGTCGACGATAACGTGTTATCTGTCAATTGCTGTGGGTCCATCGCTGGTACAGCTTCTGGGCCGCCAGATCCAGCAAGAAACCCAAGGCACCAATCAATACGATCACTGCCATCAGTTCCGAATACGCCAGTCGGTCACGAGTGTCCAGGATGAAGTAGCCCAGGCCAGAACTGACGCCCAGCATTTCGCACGGTACCAGCACAATCCAGATGATGCCGATGGCCAGGCGTGCGCCGGTCAAAATGTGGCCCAGCACGCCTGGAATGACAATGCGCAGTAACACTTCGGTGCGGGTCGCACTCAGGCTTTTGGCCAGCATCAGCCATTTGGGGTCAAGCTGTTTGACGCCCGCAGCGGTATTCAGGATGACCGGCCATACCGCAGCGAATGACAGCAGGAAGTAGATGGGGGCGTCGCCAATGCCGAAAATCATCACGGCAATCGGCATCCACGACAGCGGTGAAATCATGCGCAGGAACTGGAAGGCGCTGCTGGTGCTGTTTTCCAACATGCGCGAGCTGCCAATGGCCAGGCCCACCGGGATACCGATCAGTAACGCCACGGTAAGGCCAACCAGAACCCGTTTCAGACTGGTCAGGGTATGTACGGTCAGCTGGTTGTCGACCAGCAAGGTGTGCAGGCTGGACAGGGTTTTTGCCGGGCTGAGCAGCGCCGCCATGCCGATATCCTGTTGCAGCCACTGGATCCCCAGCCCCCAAAGCACCACCAGCGTCAGCAGGCCGGCAGCCCCGAGCAGGATACGCTTTCCAGAGGCAGTGAAATGCAGGATTCTGTGCATGATGCTTTAACCTTAAACCGTAATGATTTCCTGGCGCTCGTAGCTGGCGGGCATGCCGAAGACGGGCATGCCACCAATGCTTTCGATGGCCTTGCGTGCAAAGCGAGAATCGACCAGGTCGCTAGCCACGAATGCCGGATCCAGTGTTTCCAGAAATTCATTCTTGCCGGCCACCAAGGTGGTTTTCAGTCGACGCACCAGTTCTTCGGTGTAGCTGGGGAACGGATAGGGCTGGAAGTCGATGCGCTTTTCCTGCCAGTCTTTGTTGACGATGGCACCATCGGCTTCGTAGCGGGCGCGGTCAAGACGTTCGGGCACCAGAACCTGGGCCAGGGTGTCGTACGGGTGCGGTGTGTAGCGCTGGGCATGGTCTTTGGACAGGATGCGTGCAGTTTCGTCACGGTTGTCCTGGATCCAGGCCTGGGCCTGCACGATGCCATTTACGACCTTCTGCGTCCATTCCGGGCGGTTGACGGTGTCTTCTTCATGCATCAGGACCACGCAGCAGGCGTGGTCTTTCCAGACGTCGCCGGTAAAGCGCAGGACTTTGCCGACTTTCAGCAGTTCGGCCGAAGCGTTGAACGGTTCTGCCACGGTGTAACCGGCGATCTGGCGGTTGGCCAGCGCAGGCAGCATGTCCGATGGTGCCATGACCACCAGTTTGACCTGCTTTTCGTTGGGTTCGCCGTCGGCAATCGGTTCAAGACCTTTGCTTTTCAGCAAGTGCTGCAACACGACATTGTGCAGTGAGTACCAGAATGGAATCGCGACGGTGGTGCCGCCCAGTTGTGCGACATCATTGATGTCATTGCGCACCGTAATGCCTGACCCCGACATGTGGTTCCAGGCCACGACTTTGGCTTTTGACTGGCTGCCGTAGCGGGCCCATACGGTCATGGGTGACAGCAGGTGAATTGCATTGACCTGGCCGGCCAGAAAGGCCTCAACCAATTGGGCCCAGCTGCGAAACAGGCGTGGTTTTTCAACAGTCAGGCCCTGCTGTTCGAACAAACCGTTGTTATGCGCCACCAGCAGCGGCGTGGCGTCAGTGATGGGCAGGTAGCCGATACGCAGAGGCGCGTTGGGGTCGGCCGCAAAGGCCTGGCGTTGCATGCCCAGCAGGGGCAGTGCGCCCATGGCGGTGAACAGCGATGACAGTTTCAGGAACTGTCGGCGGGCGTCAAGTGATGCGTCGGAGGGTTTGAATGTGCTCATGTCGTGCTCTGTAACGTAGGGTCCGGTGTCGTATTGCGCAGCGACTTAATGGGTCTGCGCAGATTTCTGGCGTGCTTTGTGCAAGGTGTGAACGATTTCCAGGCGAATGCTTTCCAGTTCGTCGATGGCGTCTTCGCGCGGGTGGGGCAGGGTGATGGCCCATTCTCCGATCAAGCGACCGGGCTGTTGGCCGATCAGAATGATGCGGTCAGCCAGTACCAGTGCTTCGTCGATGTCGTGGGTCACCATGACGGCTGCAGCCTGGTGCTTGCGGGTGATGCTGCGCAACAGGTCTTGCATTTCAGTGCGGGTGATTTCGTCAAGCGCACTGAAGGGCTCGTCGAGCAGGAGCATTTCGGGCTCACGGGCCAGGCAGCGGGCCAGGGCCGTGCGTTGTGCCATGCCGCCCGACAGTTCCGAGGGTAGCGCTGTCGGGCCGCAGCCAGCCCCACTTCGTTGATGGCGTTGTTGATGCGCGCCAGCCGGTGAGTGTTGTCGATTTTGGGCTGGTGTTTGAAATCCAGCCCGAAGCCGACATTTTGTTCAAGATTCAGCCAGGGCAACAGGCTGGGGTCTTGAAAGACGAAACCCAGACGCGGGTGGGGGCCTTTGACCGGCTCACCGTGGATATGTACGCTGCCGGCCTGAGGTTGCTGCAACCCGGCCAGTACGCGCAGCAATGACGATTTGCCGACCCCGCTGGGGCCAAGAATGGCGACAATTTCACCTTGCGCGATTTGCAGCGAAAAATCGGTCAGTACCGTGTTGCGCGGTTTGCCCTGCGCCGCGTAGCTCAGCTGGATGCCGCGGGCTTCAAGAACGGTGGGGCGTTGGGCAGTTTGGGTCATGATGGTGAGCCGTTGATCAGGCCGCTTTGGCCTGCAATTGTTCCAGGTCGTTGATTTCTTTGCGAAGGTGTTTCAGGGCGGGCGTGACGATGGCGACAAAAACCGCTTCACGTTGGCGGCGCTGTGCGCCGTGGTTCATCAGGTAGCCCTTGGCGCCGGTGTGCAGCACTTCCGACTGGGTGGCACGCAAGGCCAGCTCTGACGTTGCAAGACGCGCTTTCAGGACGTCCAGCAGCGGGGCATCGCCCCTCTGTGCTTTCGCGGCCAGGTCGCTGATAGTCTGTTTCAGGTTCTCCAGTTCGGCGTCCAGGTCATCAGCTTGGTCATCCAGGAAAACGTTGACGTGGCTGTGGGTTTTGTTGGTGGCTCGCATCGAGGCAATGCTGGCTTCAATAATGCCCAGGCCCATGCCGGTCTGGCCCAGCACGAAACCGGGCTTGATGCGCTGGATGTAGGCCTTGAACTGGGTTGGATGGGCGATAACGTCGTCATTGCTGATGACGACCTTGTCAAAGCGTACGGTCAGGGTCTGGGTGCCTTCCATGCCGGCAAAGGGCAGGCAGCGACGCAGGGTCAGGCCAGGGTGTTGCCACGCACGGCGAACATGATGTAACCCTCGTCCTCGACATGGGCCGCCACAATCGCCAGGTGGTCTTCCCCGATGTTGGACACCCAGGGCAGCGAACCGCTGATTTCGTAACCGTTTTCGGTGCGTGTGGCGCGCAGATTGATTTTCTCGATGCCGGCCAAGTGTTTGACGGTATTGGACATGCCGGTGCCTGCCAGCAGTTCGCCACGGGCCACCTGGGCCAGGTAGCGCTCGCGAACGGGGGCGTTGGCGGCATTCAGCAAATACCAGGCGCAGGTTGACTGGCACCACACCATGAACGCGGTGGAACCGCACTCGCGTGAGACCCGGGTGGTGACATTGACCTGGGTGGACAAATCGAGACCCAGACCGCCCTGGTCAACGGGTACGCTGGCCGAAAAGCCACCCATGGCACCCAGGTTCTGCAGATACGCTTGCGGGTACTGCCCTTCATCAATCGCGTTCACCAGCGGTGCAAGTTCTTGCGTCGCCTGGGTATCTACAGCGTTCAGAAGGGTGGTCGCCGAATGTGTCATGACAATGTTCCTTGGTGCGATGTTTCGGGTGTTACGGGGGCAGACCCCGGGGGTCTGTCCCCGATGGGGGCGGCGGTAAACCGGTTAAGGGGGTCAGACCCCGATGCCAGATTAATTCAGGCGTGGGGTTGCAATTCAGGGTTGATGGGTGTTTGGGCCAGGTTGTTGGCAAAGTTGCACAGTGTGGCCAGGCTGACGCCCAAGACGGCTTCCAGCGCGTTCGCCTGGGTGTAACCGGCGTTGAAGAATGCGTTCAGAGCGTCGTCGGAGACCTGGCCTTTGTTCTCGATGACGGCGATGGTGAACTGCGCCAGGGCATTGAGTTTGGGGTCGGTCAGTGCCTCGGTTTTACGCAGGGCCTGGATGATTTCTTCAGGCATGCCCAGTTTTTTACGTGACAGTGCAGTGTGACCTGCGACACAGAAGCCGCAACCGTTCAGCGTAGCCGCAGTGATTTGCACCACTTCACGTTCTTCAGGGGTAAGACCGGTGCGGGCATTGATGGCGCCGACGACCTGGTAGGTTTCCAGGGCCGTGGGAGCGTTTGCCAGTACACCGATCAGGTTAGGCAGAAAACCGTTGTTTTTCTTGGCGGTTTCCAGGCGCTCTTTGGAAGCTTCGGGGGCGGTTTCGATCGAATGGATGGTCAGGCGGCTCATGGATACTCTCGGAAAGACGTTTATCAAAAAACTTTCCGCTTATTCTAAAGAGCCATATATAGAATCAAAACGAATATAAAAGAATATCTTTATTTCCTTAGGTTATTAAAAGGATGTGGGATAATTTTGTGCCGTGCCGTGGTGTGGTGTGCGAGAACGAAAAAAACGGCTTCAGCGGGTTGATCGCTGAAGCCGTTGAGCGGCAGAATTAATCAGTAACGATTACGCGTCGATTTTTTTCAGCGCGTCTTCCAGTAATTGCACGGTTCGTTCGATATTGTTGAGTTTGTCCAGCCCGAACAGCCCCAGGCGGAAGGTTTTGTAGTCGGCAGGCTCGTCGCATTGCAGCGGTACACCGGCCGCCGCTTGCAGGCCGGCAGCCAGAAACTTTCGTGCAGACTGCAGGCCGTCGTCAGTGGTGTAGCTGACCACAACGCCGGGGGCTTCAAAGCCGGGGGCAGCAACACTTTTGAAACCGTATTGCGCCAGCAGTTTGCGTACGGCCTGCCCCAACTGCAGCTGACGCGCTTTCATGGTGTCAAAGCCGTTGGCTTGGGTTTCGGCCATGGCGTCTCGCAGCTTGACCAAGCCATCGGTGGGCAGGGTGGCATGGTAGGCATGGCCGCCGTTTTCGTAAGCCTGCATGATGTGCAACCACTTGCGCAGGTCGCAGGCAAAGCTGGTGCTGGTGGTGTGTTCGATACGTTGCAGGGCGGTATTACCCAGCATGACTAGGGCACAACATGCGGCCCCGGTCCAGCCTTTTTGCGGGGCACTGATCAGGATATCGACACCGGTAGCTTTCATGTCGACCCAGACCGTACCCGAGGCGATGCAGTCAAGCACAAACAGGCCACCCACGGCATGTACGGCGTCAGCAACCTGCTTCAGGTAGCTGTCGGGAAGCATGATGCCTGAAGCGGTTTCCACATGGGGGCAAAAACCAGATCGGGTTTTTGTTCGTGAATGGCTTTGACGACGTCATCGATGGGCGCTGGCGCAAAGGCCGCCTGGGTGCCGGATTCGATGGGGCGGGCTTTCAGAACGAAGGACTCGGCAGGAATATTGCCCATGTCGAAGATCTGGGTCCAGCGGTAGCTGAACCAGCCGTTGCGCAGCACCATACAGCGTTTGCCGGTGGCAAACTGACGGGCGACGGCCTCCATGCCGAACGTGCCGCTGCCGGGCACGACAATCGCGGCCTGGGCGTTATAGACTTTTTCAAGGTGGCCGAGATGTCGTTCATGACCCCCTGAAAAACCTTGGACATATGGTTCAGGGCGCGGTCGGTGTACACCACTGAATATTCAAGCAAACCATCGGGGTCAACAACGGGGATCAGTTTGGACATGCCATGCTCCTGTGGAATTATTGTGATGTTTCACCGATTGTAGCTGTGTCTGTCTGACAGGCGACAGCGATGTTTCCTGTGAAAGCGGTGGCGCCTTGTACTGGCCTGTGGGCGTTACGGTTGTGATGTTTGCCTGGCGATTAGGCTTGATATATTGGAGCGGCGGTCAGGAGCGATGCGTTTCCAGCCAGTCTCTCAGGGCACTGTTCATGCGCGTTTGCCAGCCCGGCCCGCTTGCCTGGAAAGCCTCCAGAATATCGCTGTCGTAACGGATGGTGACTTGTACTTTCGGTGCAGGGTTTTGGGTCTGCCGACCCGTTTCAGATGTTGTGGTTGGACTGTCGCCAGATTACAAGTATCCGGATCTGCTGCG